>JAFDGC010000057.1 GCA_019309485.1 Deltaproteobacteria bacterium
TTGAAGACACTGCACAGGCTTGGTACGGTATTAACATGAAGAACCGCCGTGGTACGTGAACCGTATGCCCGGTGGTGTGAGAGAGGGAGGACGTGAGTCCTCCCCCTACTCGATCTGAAAAAGGAGGATCCAATGGGACGCGGTTTTTTCAAAACGGGGTTCCTGAAGGGACCCCGACCATCGGGGATATCAGATCCATGCTTTTGAAAAAGAACGTGAAAACGGCCTATCTGATGCCCTTGATGTCGGTGGCCGGGGATCATGCCGTAAACGACATGGCCGGTGACGGGAAGGACTCGTGGAAGTCCGTTTTGACCGGGGCCGGGATCCGATGCGTCCCGGTGCTCAAGGGGACCGCCGCGTATGACAAAATCGTGGATATTTGGATGAGTCACTTGGATGCGTGCCTGAAACAATTCTGATGGCTTCGTAAAAAGGCCACCTGCGGAGTTGCGCTGCATCCTTCGCCTGCCTGTGCGTTGCACGCAGACAGGTCATTACGGCGTACCTATAAGTACGCATCATTCCTCAGGATTTGCGCACCTTGCATCTGGCGCTTTTTACATTGCAATCCCAAATTCGAGTTTAACAATTTTAACGGGGGACAAAGCCGAAACGTTTTCCCGATGAAAATACGTAAACTGTCAACAGGAATACAAATGCTCCTGCTCGCGGGCGCGCTGGCTGCCGGGGTGGTCACATCCGCCGGGATGGGGTTTATCCGCATCGGCTTTTTCGAGATCCTCCGCATCCTGCTGGGAAGCGTCACCGGGAACGACGCGTGGTTTTCGGAGTTGGACCGGCTCTTCCCGGTGGTGATCATGGATGTGCGCCTCCCCCGGATCCTCACCGCCGCCTTCGTGGGAGGAGGGCTTTCCATGGCGGGGGCTGTTTTCCAGGGGATTTTGTTGAATCCACTGGCGGACCCTTACACCCTCGGCGTTTCCGCGGGGGCGGCCTTCGGCGCCTCCCTGGCCATACTCGTCAACATCACGGTGATGGGCACCTGGTCCATCCCCCTTTGCGCGTTTTTGGGAGCGATGGCGACGCTGGCAGCGGTCGTATTCCTTTCCGAGGGAAGCGGCGGTCTTTCGTCGAACAACCTGATCCTGTCCGGGATTATCGTGGCGGCCATTTTGTCGGCGGGGATCAGTTTCTTGAAATATATCGCCGACGAACAGGTGGCGGTCATCATTTTCTGGCTTATGGGCAGCTTTGCGGCAAAAACCTGGAACGATGTATGGATGGCGGCCGGAAGCCTTATGATTGGATTTTTGATTTTTCTTTTTTATTCCCGGGATCTCAACGTGGTGGCCATGGGGGACCGGACCGCTGTGTCCCTGGGGGTCGACACGCAACGGGTCCGGTTGATTCTTTTGCTGTCCGCTTCCTTGGTATCGGCGGTCGCCGTCTCTGTATCCGGGATCATCGGTTTCGTGGGGCTCTTGGTCCCCCATATGATGCGGGCGTTCACCGGGCCGGACAACCGGAAGTTGATCCCGGTGTGCGGGCTTGCCGGCGCCGTTCTCCTCTTGGGCGCCGATACGGTGACACGGGCCGTTTTGCCCAGGGAAATTCCCATCGGGATTCTGACGGCCCTCATCGGCGGCCCCTTTTTCTGCTACGTGTTTCGAAGACGCCGGAAAACAGGGGCGGCATCGTGAGCGTGCTTTTCGAACTCAACGACGTGAGTTTCGGCTACAAGGAAAGGCGAATCCTCCATGGAATCTCCTTGATTCTGGAATCCGGGACCTTTGTCGGAATTATCGGTCCCAACGGATGCGGGAAGACCACGCTCCTGGATCTTTTGATTCGTCACCGAAAACCGGATGGCGGGACGATTCGTTTCCGGGGAAAGGCTTTGGAGGAGATGCCACGCAGGGCCCTGGCGCGGGAGGTGGCCCTGGTGCCGCAGCATTTTTACATCGATTTCCCGTTTACCGTAAAAGAGGTGGTGATGATGGGGCGGTATCCTTTCATGGGCCGATTCGACACGCCGTCGGAAGCGGATGAAGACCGGGTCCGGGACGTGATGGCGTCGACCCACACGCGGCGTTTCTCAAATCGCCTGGTAACCGAACTCAGCGGCGGGGAAAGGCAGCGTGTTGTTTTCGCCCGGGCGTTGGCGCAGGATCCGGACGTCCTCTTGCTGGACGAGGCCACCTCCAACATGGATATCTATCATACCTTGCGCCTCATGAAATCGGCCGCACAACGCGTCAGCAAAGAAAAGAAAACCATCATCGCCGTTATGCAGGACATCAATCTTGCCGCCGCTTTTTGCAACGTTCTCGTATTCATGAAGAACGGTTCCCTGGTGGCCCACGGACCTATCCGGGAAACACTGGATTCAAAGATCCTCAAAGCCGTCTTCGAAGTGGACAGCCACGTTTACTACGAATCCTTCACACAATCCATGAAGGTGGCCTTCAGACAATGAGATTCGCTTCCCTTTGGGTTGAAATCGACGGCGAAAAAACGGGCGCGGCCCACCGGGTCCGCGGGTTTTTTGGGGTATTGATTCTTACCGGCTTAATGATTGCCGGATGCTTCTTCTTTTCATCCAAAGGCTTTTCCGCGGAAGCATTTTCCATCGTTAACGACGATACCATCATCGATCAGGCCGGCAGAACGATCTGTGTTTCCCGGCCCTTTTCAAGGATCATCTCTTTGTATGGGGCGCACACGGAAAACCTGTTTGCCTTAAACCTTTCCGAAGAGATCATCGGTGTTTCCAAAAACGAGGTGTATCCGCCGGAAGCAGCCAAAAAACCGGCATTTTCCTATCGCGAGGATCCCGAAAAATTCCTCGCCGCCCGCCCGGACCTGGTGCTCATCCGGCCCATGATCGACCGGGCGTATCCCCGGCTCATTCAACGGCTTGAACAATGCGGCATCACGGTGGTCTCCCTTCAGCCGGAAAACGTCCGCCGGATGTACACCTACTGGGAAATCCTGGGTGTATTGACAGGCCGAAGGGAGGCCGCGCGGAAAATGATCCAGGGCTTTAAAGCTGAAATCAATCGGATACGGGCCGTCACCGTCCCGCTTCCGTCCAAGCAAAGAGTCTATTTCGAAGCCATCCACCGGCAGATGAAAACATTTGCGCCGGACGCCATGGCTGTCTTCGCGCTGGAAACCGCAGGAGGGGTCAACGTGGCCGCGGACGCGGTGCCGGTGAGGAATACCAATATCGCTTTTTACGGCAAGGAACGAATCCTCAGCAATGGGGACGAAATCGATGCGTTCATCACCCAGCGCGGCGCCATGAACCAGCCGTCGCGGGAAATGATCCTAAACGAACCGGGATTTTCCGCCGTCAAGGCGATCCGCGAGGGGCGCATCCTGATCGTTCAGGAAGAAATCGTGTCCCGGCCGACACCCCGGCTGCTGGAAGGGATCAAAGTCATCGGACGGTTTTTGTATCCGGAGGTTTTCAATGCCCTGGACATGGAAAAAGGAGGGACTCATTAAAGGCCTCGTCATTGCAGGGACCCATAGCGGGTGCGGAAAAACGACGATTGCCCTGGGGATCATGTCGGCTTTGAGACGCCGGCAATTACGGGTGGCCCCGTTCAAGGTGGGTCCGGATTTTATTGATCCGGGGTTCCATGCCTTTGCCGCGGGAAGTCAAAGCCGCAACCTGGACGGATGGATGCTTTCCGAGTCCTATAACAAAAGTCTCTTCGCCCACTGCAACCGCACTGCGGATGTAGCCGTGGTGGAAGGCGTCATGGGGCTTTTCGACGGATATGACGGAAGAAGTGAGGCGGGATCCACGGCGCAGATGGCCAAATGGTTGGGCCTCCCCGTACTGCTGTGCGTGGACGCCCGCAGCATGGCCCGCAGCGCCGCCGCCCTGGTCCAGGGATTTGAGCGTTTTGATCCGGACCTTTCTTTTGCCGGAGTCGTATTCAACAACCTGGGAAGCAGAAAGCACCTTGAGTATCTTTTGGAGGCCGTCAAAGACAAGGTCGCAATGCCGTGTATCGGCGGCTTGATGCGGGAGGAGGGAATCCGTCTCAATGCGCGTCACTTGGGTCTCGTGACACTTGAAGACGCCGCCCTGACCGAGGAAGGGATCCGGCGGATGGCCGACACGGTGGAGGGATCCCTCGATCTGGACGGGCTCTTGCGGCGGTTGCCGGATATTCAGAAGGGAGAAACATCTTTTTTCCCCGCTGTGGTCGAAAAAAAGCGGGTGCGCATCGGCGTCGCCCGGGATCGGGCCTTTTGTTTTTATTATCCGGACAACCTGAAGCTTTTGGAAGGGTTCGGTGCCGAGCTTGTGACGTTTTCCCCGATCCGCGATTCGGTTTTGCCTGAAGACATCGCCGGGGTTTATCTTGGCGGGGGGTATCCCGAACTCGCCGCGGATGCGCTCTCCCGTAATCAAACCCTGAAGGATCAGCTCCGCCGAATGAGCCTGGACGGCATGCCCATATACGGCGAATGCGGCGGTTTCATGTATCTTTGCCGGGAAATCGTCGATTTCGACGGCACCTCCCACGCCATGGTCGGGTGCTTTCCGTTTCGCGCGCGCATGCATGGCCGGTTACGATCTTTGGGTTACCGGAAAATCGAGCTTATCCATGACACGGTGATCGGTCCTGCGGGCCTTTGCGCGAAAGGTCACGAGTTCCACTACAGCGACATCAGCAAGGCGGCGCCTTTTCCCGAAGGTCGGAAAGCGTTTCGTGTTTTTTCAAGGGCAGGGGCTACGGAAAGCCGTTCCGGTTTTCAGGTAAACCGGACCTTGGGGAGTTATATCCACCTGCATTTCGGAAGCCGCCCCGAGGCGGCACGGCACTTCGTGGAAAGCTGTGATGCCTATCAAAAGGAAAGGGAGAAGCGATGATGAAACCCGAACAGATTGAAGCCTTGAGCTTTCAAATCATCGAAAAGGAAGCCGGTCCCCATGCCTTTTCCGACCCCCAGTGGGCGGTGGTGCGCCGGATCATCCATACCACGGCGGATTTCGAATACCTTTCCACCGTCCGGTTTCATCCGGATGCGATCGCCGCCGGGATCCGGGCCATCCGGGGGGGAAGATCCATCGTTTGCGACACCCGGATGTCCCAGGCCGGGATGAAAAAAAAGGACCTTTCCCGTTTCGGGGTTCCGGTGGAGTGCTTCATCGAGGATCCACGTGTCGGGCAAGCGGCGGCGGAAGAGGGTATCACCCGGGCCGCCGCAGCGGTGGACGCGGCCTTGGAATTGATGGAAGGGGGCATTTACGTGGTGGGGAACGCGCCCACGGCGTTGTTGCGCCTTGTGGAGCGGTTTCGGGAAAAAAAGGCTCGCCCTGCCCTGGTGGTGGGATTCCCCGTGGGGTTTGTAAACGCGGCGGAATCCAAGGCCGCCCTGTTGCAAACAGGCATCCCGTACATCACCAATACGGGGAGAAAGGGTGGATCCAATGTGGCGGCCGCGGTCATCAATGCGTTGTTGATCATGGCATGAGCGTGTGAGGAAATCATGGAGAAAAAAGTCGGAATATTATATGGCATCGGTGTGGGACCCGGGGACCCGGAACTGATCACCCTCAAGGCGGCCCGGGTGTTGAACCGTGTGGAATTGGTCTATGCCGCGGCCTCCACGAAAAACAGCTACAGCCTGGCGCTGAGCATCGCAAAACCGCACATTCCGGATTTGACCCCGGTAAAAATGCTGTACTTTCCCATGACGCGGAATCAGAGCGAGAAGGAAAAAGCCTGGGCCGCCCATGCAAAAACCATTATCCGGGAGCTGGAAAAGGGGAAAAAGATCGCTTTCATCACCCTCGGGGATTCCATGACGTATTCCACGTACGGATACGTCCTGAAGTACGTGCGGGAATTGGCGCCCCGGTTCCCCGTGCTCAGCGTTCCGGGGATCACGTCCTATCAGGCCGCCGCCGCTTGTCTGAACACCCCCCTGGTGGAAGGCGAGGATTCGCTACTTGTTACTTCCGGGGCCAAGGGCGGGGACCGGCTGCGAGGCCTGGATGAAAAACCCGAATCCGTCGTCTTCTTGAAGGCGTATCGCAACATCGGTGATATCGCCGCGGCCGTCAGGGAAGCCGGTGTCTATCGGTTCGCCGCCGGCATTTCCAACTGCGGTCAGGCGGGTGAAAAAATTTATCGGGACATTCAAGCACTGTGTGATCGCCGTCCCGACTATTGGACGTTGATCCTGGCGAAAAAAAATGACGCCACGCCCTGACGGATCGAAAAACCGGCGGCTTGCGGTCTCCTTCGCCGTTTCCCTGGCGATTCTGGCCGTGGGCATCGGCTCCAAAGAGGCGTTGAGTTTGCAGCAGATGCCAAAGGAGCTTCTGTGGCCCCTGGTCCGCCTGATGCTGATGATCGCCGTGGGATTGGCGGCGGGGCAAATGATCGAAGCCGCCGGTTGGACGAAAAAGCTGGCGGTCCTGGCGGCGCCCTTGTTTCGTTTCAGTCGTTTGGGTCCCCGTTGCAGCGCGGCTTTCACCATGGCCTTTTTTTCCGGGGAGGCCGCCAATGCCATGCTTTTCGATTTCTACAAGGAAGACAAAATTTCCAAAAAACAACTCTTTTTATCCAACTGGATCAACCAGGTACCAGCATACTTTCTTCATCTGCCCACCACGTTTTTCATCGTCATCCCCCTGACCCGATGGGCGGGAGGCCTCTATTTCCTCCTGACGTTTATCGCCTTGATGTTGAGAACCACCCTGTTTTTGATTTACGGTCACCTGCAAACCGAAAGGAACCTGACGGATCCGTCCGGGATGGACCCGGAGCCCGGCACCCGGGGGGGGCGACCGGCGGGGAAGGCGTGGACGGCGGTCAAAAAAAAGCTCCCGGGGCGTTTCGTCAGGATCGCCGTGTATGTTTTGCCGATTTATACCGGAGTGTACGTATTGAATGGTTTGGGGTTCTTCGAGGCGGCCAGGATGTTTCTTTCCGAAACCGTTACCCACCGGGCCGTTCCCATGGAATCCGTTTCCCTGGTGATCGTCGGTTTCATCGCGGAGTTCACCTCCGGGTTTGCGGCCGCCGGCGCCCTCCTGGATGCCGGTGCCTTGACCGTGAAGGAGACGGTGCTGGCGCTTCTGGCCGGGAACATCCTGGCGTTTCCCGTCCGGGCATTGCGGCACCAGCTCCCCCGGTACATGGGGATCTTTTCCCCCAAGATGGGGTTGCAGCTGCTCCTTACAGGGCAAGGGTTCAGGATTCTTTCCCTCATCCTGGTGGCTGTCGTATACTGGAGCATCGGATGAGCGTCGTGAAACACAAAAAGCGCCTTCGCACCGGTTTTACCACGGGCGCCGCCGCCGCGGCGGCGGCCAAGGGGGCCCTGATGCGCCTGTTCCAGGACCGCGCCCCTGAAAGTGTTCTGGTGACTCTGCCCGACGGCCGGATTCTGCCGATTCCGGTACACGAGTGTACCCGTATCGACGCAAAGTGCGCCGAATGTTTCGTGGTCAAGGACGCCGGAGATGATCCGGACGTGACCCATGGAGCCCGGATCGGTGCGACGGTCCGTTACGATGAAAGGCATCCGGGACGCCCGATCCGGATCATGGGAGGAAGAGGTGTGGGCCGAGTCACCAAGCCGGGACTCGAAGTTCCCGTGGGAGAACCGGCCATCACCCCCGGCCCCCGGTGGATGATCGCCCGGGCGGCGGAAGAAGTCCTTTTTTTGCACAACGCCCCGGGATCGGCGACGGTGGAAGTGTCGGTGGTTTCGGGAAAGGTCCTGGCTGAAAAGACCTTGAACCGGCGTTTGGGGATCGTGGGCGGCCTTTCCATACTCGGGACGACGGGCATTGTCCATCCCCTGTCCCACGAAGCCTATGCCGCCGCCATCAAGGCGGCCCTTTCCGTGGCGACGGCCGCCCGCGTGACGGAGGTGGTGCTCACCACCGGCCGCCGCAGCGAACGGTTTTCACAATCTCTCCGCCCCGGTCTGCCGGAGGAAGCCTTCGTTCAAATGGGGGATTATTTTCAAAGCGCTGTGGAAAACGCCGCCCGCCTGAAGATTTCCCGGATCCTCGTCGCCGCATTTTTCGGAAAGGCGGTGAAGATGGCCCAGGGGATCGGCCGGACCCACGCCGGCGATGCCGCCATGTCGCTTCGACACCTGGCGGCGTGGACGTTCGAGATCACCCGGGATGCGGCGCTGGCCGAAGCGGTGGCCTCCGCCAACACGGCGCGACATGCTCTTGGACGGATTCTTCCCACGTATCCCGAGGTGGTGGCCCTGGTGGGGGAAAACATGGTGCGAGCCGCCAGGGGATTTTCCGAAAACCGGCTTTCGGTACACGGCGTCATATTCGATTTTGACGGCAAAGTTCTTTTTCAAAGTAAAGAAAATCGGCCGGCGTCTCCGACTTGAAAGCCGGAATCTGGAAGAAGCATTTCAGTTTAAAGAGTAAGGACATCTTCAATGGACCAGGCGACCCAAAAGAAAACAAGAAATCAGGATGTTCCCGTATCCCGAAAGCAAGTGTTTATCGTCGGGATGGGGATGACACCGGCGGATCTCACGGAAAAACATCTTGATGTCATCCGAAAGGCAAAGATCCTTCTGGGCGGGCGGCGTCATTTGTCGTATTTTCAGGATCTGCCCGCCCGGAAGCAGGTGATCGGTGCCGATATCATGGAAACGGTGCGGTTTATCCAGAAGGAAAGGGCCCAGGGTCCCATCGTGATCCTGGCCTCGGGGGACCCCCTCTTTTTCGGGATCGCCCCCCGGATTCTCCAGGCCTTGGGAAAGACCGACGTGACGGTCTTTCCCAACATCACTTCGGTGGCGGCGGCTTTTTCGAAAATCAAAGCACCGTGGAACCGCGTGCCGGTGGTCAGCCTCCACGGCAGGGACCGTGAATCCGACCTGCTGAACACACTTTTTCGTTATGAGGAAGTGGTCGTTTTCACCGATCCGAAAAAAAATCCCGCATGGCTGGCGGCGTTTCTTTTAACAAAGGGCGTTGCGTCCGTCACAATGGGGGTTTTCGAGAGCATGGGGACACCGGAGGAACGGTGTCGATGGTACAGCCTCAAAAGCGCCGCCGGTGCCGCGTTTGCCGATCCCAACCTTGTGGTCTTGAGGCGTAACACCCAAAAGCGCACGCGCTCCCGGCCGCTCCACCTGGGACTGGAAGACGGGGCCTTTTATCGTGAAAAGGCGCTGATCACCAAGTCCGAAGTGCGTGCGGTGGTTTTATCCAAGTTGAAGCTTCTGCCCCACCACACCCTTTGGGACCTGGGCTCGGGCTCCGGCGCCGTGGCAGTGGAAGCGGCCCATCTGGTCCCCGAAGGAAAGGTCATTGCCGTGGAGCGGCACGACGGCCGCGCCGCCCGTATCCGAAAAAACCGGGAACGCTTCGGCGTGTTCCATGTCCAGGTGATCAAAGCCGCTCTCCCGAAGGGGATGGACAACCTGCCCACGCCGGACCGGGTATTCGTGGGGGGCGGCGGAAAAGATCTGGGGCGGATTCTAGAGGCCGCCGGGAAAAGGTTGGGGCCGGGTGGGATTATCGTTGTCAATACCGTGTTGTTCCACAATGTGACCCGGACGCACGACACCCTGGTGAGGCTGGGGTTTTCCACGGAGACGGTTCAGATCCAGATCAACAAGACGAAAACGATGCCCTGGAGCGCGCGTTTCGAGGGGGGCAACCCCGTCTGGATCACGTCCGGGGTGAAAGGGGGGGAAGCATCATGACCGCGCAATTCCCCGTTTTTTTCGTGGGGGCCGGCCCCGGGGATCCGGAGCTGATCACGGTGAGGGGCCAACGGGCTCTTGCACAAGCGGATCTGATCATTTACACGGGATCCCTGGTGCCGGAAACCCTTTTGAAATGGTCGACGCCGCAGGCGGAAACAATCAACAGCGCCTCCATGACGCTGGAGGCTGTCGTGGACGAGATGGTGAAGGGCTGGCGGGCGGGAAAGCGGATCGTCAGGCTGCACACGGGGGATCCGAGTCTTTACGGTGCGGTTTTCGAACAGATGGCCGCCCTGAAACGGGAAAAAATTCCCTATCAAGTCGTTCCGGGAGTCACCGCGGCATTTGCGGCGGCGGCGGCCTTGGGTATCGAGTATACGCTCCCCGAGATTTCCCAGACACTGATCATTACCCGGATGGCCGGGCGCACACCGGTGCCGAATACCGAGGACCTGGAATCCCTGGCTCGGCACCAGGCCTCCATGGCCGTCTACCTGAGCGTGGCTATGGCGGACCGGGTGGCAAAGGCCCTGGAAAAAGGCTATGGAAGGAAGGCCCCCTGTGTCGTTGCCTACCGCGTGGGCCAGGAAGGGGAAAGACTCATCCGGACCACCGTGGAAAAACTTGCCGAGACGGTGGAAAAAGAGAACATCGAGCGGCAAACCGTCATCCTCGTGGGGGAGGTCCTTCGTTTTTCCCCGGAAACCTTTCCGTTCCGTTCTCGATTGTATGATAAGGATTTTTCCCACGGATTCCGGAAATGACCGTTTCGCCGAAACAAACGGAAAAAAGAGCGGTGGCGGTCTGGGCTCTTACTCCCCCCGGCTTGGAACTGGCCCGGCGGATCGCCCGATATATGCCGGAATGCCGTATTTTCTTTTCTTCGCGCTTGTCGGCCAAAGACCTTCCAGGCCGCTCTTTTTCCAGGCTCCAGGAGGCCGTGAATAAGCATTTTCACAACCATGCCGCACACATTTTCATCATGGCCGCAGGGATCGCGGTGCGTACCGTCGCACCTCTGATCCGAGACAAGACCCGTGACCCCGCCGTTATTGTAGCCGATGAAAAAGGAATCCACGTGATCAGTCTTTTGTCGGGCCATTTGGGCGGCGCCAACGCCCTGGCCGAAAGGGTGGCGGGCATGATTGGGGCGGCGCCGGTCATCACCACCGCAACGGATATTCACGGCCTCCCCGCCATCGACGTATGGTCCAGGGAGAAAGGCCTCGTCATCGAAAACATTGAAGCGGTCAAAGTCGTTCATGGAGCGCTTTTGGCAAAAGCGCCCATTGCGCTTCGCGATCCATGGGGAGTTTTCCGGGAGGATCTGAAAAAGGCGGCGGTGACGGTGTTCGAGTTCTCCCGGGCCGAGATGCCGTTGAAGGCGGATGCGGGGATTTTTATCGACGATGTCCTTTTGGCGTTGTCGAAAAACGTACTCATATTGCGCCCGCCGACCCTGGTTGCCGGCATCGGCTGCAATCGGAACACCTCCATGGCGGAAATTCAACAGGTCTTGTCGGCGGTCTTCCAGCGATTCGGGCTTTCGGAAAGAAGCCTCAAGGAAATCGCCACGGTGGATGTGAAGGTCGGCGAAAAGGGGCTTTCGGAACTTGCCCGGAAGCTGTTCTTACCCATTTCTTTTTTCTCTGCGTCCGAGCTGAACGCAGTGAAAGCCATAAAAAGCCCTTCCGTTCGGGTGGAACGGCACATTGGAGCGAAAAGCGTATGCGAAGCGGCAGCGATTCTCGGGTCGAATCAGGGGAACCTGATCGTACCGAAACAAAAGACACAAAACGTCACGGTGGCGGTGGCCCGGGTTCCCTTTTTATCGTGGGAATCGGTCCGGGAGCCGTCGACCATTTAAGCCTTCGCGCCAAAGAGGTGTTGGAACAAGTGGATGCGGTGGTGGGGTACACGCTGTACATCGACTTGATCCGGCCGCTGGTGGAAGGGAAAAAATATTTCGCCACTCCCATGATGCAGGAAATCCGGCGTGTGGAGACCGCCGTGGACATGGCCATGGACGGGATGTCCGTGGCACTTGTTTCCAGCGGGGACCCCGGTATTTACGCCATGGCCGGGCTGGTCTTTGAAAAGTGCCGGGATAAAGGGGTGTTTCTGGGTCTTTCCCGTGAGGCCGCGAGGCCTTCGGGAGGTATCCGTATCGAAGTGATTCCAGGCATCCCCGCCCTTTGCGCAGGGGCCGCCCTTTTGGGAGCACCCTTGACCCATGATTTCGCGGTCGTCAGCCTCAGCGATCTGCTCACCCCGTGGGAGGTGATCGAACGGCGCCTGGATGCCGCCGCCGTCGCCGACTTCGTCCTGGTCCTCTACAATCCCAAAAGCAAAAAAAGGACGTGGCAGATGGAAAAAGCCCGGGAAATCATATTGCGCCACCGGCGCCCGGAAACCCCCGTGGGGGTCGTCACCCGGGCCATGCGAAAAGATCAGTCGGTTCGGATCACCACGCTCCAGGGGCTTTCCGCGGAGTCCGTGGATATGCAGACCATCGTATTCGTGGGGAATTCCAACACCGTTGCCATGGACGGGATCATGGCGACCCCGAGAGGGTACACCCAAAAATACCATCTTTGCCGGTCATCGTAAAACAGAATCCGGCCCCGCGAACGAGGTTGCTTTTTCCGATCCCGTAAAATAGGATTTCGTTCAACCGCTCCGGCTCTTTTCCTGATAATCCGATCCGAAGGACCCCGGATCAAAACGACCTGAAAAAGGATAAGCAAATGAATCGTTTCCTGATAAGGCTCACCTGGGATGTATGCGGGATGCTCCTTTATCCGGGACCGTGTATGGCCGCCGACAAATTCACCGTGTTCGTCACCCTTGCCCCCTAAAAATATTTCGTGGAACAAATCGGTAAAAACCGGGTGGAGGTTTATGTGATGGTGCCCCCGGGTGCGGATCCCCATACCTATGAGCCAAAGCCCCGCCAGATGATGGCCTTGTCCAAGGCGAAACTTTACTTTACCGTCGGCGTCGAATTCGAAGAGGCGAAACTGGAAAAGATTCTTTCCGCCCATCCGAACCTGAGACGGATTCATACGGACCGGGGGATTGCAAAAAAGCCCGTGACCGTCACGAGTGCCCATACACACAAAGCGGATGATCCCCACGGTGAAGGGAAACACCACCAGGAGGGGAAGGGGGGGAAGATCTCCACGACCATGACGGGCGCGATCCGCACATCTGGCTGTCGCCGCCCCTCGTGAAAATCCAGGCCCGTACGATTCTCAATGCATTACAGGAAATCGACCCCGTCCACCGG
>JAFDGC010000058.1 GCA_019309485.1 Deltaproteobacteria bacterium
GGGAGGAAACGGCCCAAGTCATCGCCGCCATGAACAACACCGCGCAACTGGTCGTAAAGCTGTTGTACGGGAGCGGATTGCGGATATCCGAGGCGATTCGTCTTCGCGTCCAGGATATCGATCTGAAATATAAAACCGTCACGGTGCGCTCCGGAAAGGGTGACAAGGACCGGTTAACACCGTTCCCTGCATCGGTGGCCCCCTTTCTTCTGGAACATCTGGCCCGGGTGAAAAGGATTCATCAACAGGATCTCTCCCAGGGTTATGGAGAAGTCTACCTGCCCCATGCCCTGGCGCACAAATACCCGGGGGCGGCGAAAGAATGGGGTTGGCAATACGTTTTTCCGGCAAACACCTTGTCGAAGGACCCAAGAAGCGGAAAGATCCGGCGGCATCACATCGACCCAAGCCTGGTCAACAAGGCCATCAAGACGGCGGTACGAAAAATCGGACTTGCCAAAAAAATCAGCGCCCACACCTTCCGGCACAGTTTCGCCACCCATCTTCTGGAAAAAGGGCATGACATCCGGACGATCCAGGCCCTTTTAGGCCACACCGACGTTTCCACCACCATGATTTACACCCACGTCCTGCAACAGGGCGGACAAGGCGTGACAAGTCCCCTGGACGATCTTAAGATCCACTGACGCGTATCCACCGTAGATCAAAACACCGGATGCGCCTTGCTGTAGGACCTGAATAAAACGGGAAATGCTTTTGATGGCAGATCTGGATGACGAACTCGATCGGTATTTGAATTACCTGATCGTAGAAAAAGGGCTGGCGAAACAGACCGTGGAGGCCTACAGCCGGGACGTGGGACGGTTTCTGGCCTTTGTCATGAAAAACGGTGCGTCCGGGTTTTCGGATATCGACACGCCGCTTATTCTCAAACACCTTATCTCCCTGCGGAACCAGGGGTTGTCGGCCCGCTCCCGGGCCCGGAGCCTGGTGGCCCTGCGGGGGTTTTTCCGGTTTGCCTTCCAGGAAGGCCGGATTCCCCATGATCCGTCGCAAATGGTGGATCTGCCCAAGAGTACCATGAAGCTGCCGGACGTGCTCTCCGTGGAGGACGTCAGCCGGATCCTGGATGCCCCGGATCCCAAAACGCCCCGGGGATGCCGGGACGCGGCCATGCTGGAGATGCTCTATGCCGCCGGGCTGCGGGTGTCGGAACTGGTGGGCTTAGGACTGGCCGACGTCAATACCGAGGTGGGATTGGTCCGGGTTTTGGGAAAAGGCTCCCGGGAACGCTTGGTGCCCATCGGCCGGTATGCCCGGGAAAAGGTGGATCTGTACCTCAAGACGGCCCGGCCGCTTTTGGCCAAGGGCCGGATGAGTGCCTTTTTATTTTTGGGGCCCGGCGGAAAACCCCTCACCCGGCAGGGGTTCTGGAAGTGTCTCAAGCGCTACGCCCTGAAGGCCGGGATTCAAAGACCCATCAAGCCCCATACCTTCCGGCATTCCTTTGCCAGCCATTTATTGGAAGGCGGGGCCGACCTGCGCGCTGTGCAAACCATGCTGGGGCATGCGGATATCTCCACCACCCAGATTTATACCCACGTCACCCGGGACCGGCTCAAAAAGCTCCATGAAAAGTACCATCCCCGGGGATGAAACGCGCCGTCTCCTATGCCCCTCGCCCCGACCCTTCTCCAACGTCCTGGGGGAGAAAGAGGAAAAGGGATTCACCACCGGAAAGGAAGGTTGACAGGGGCATCCTCCTTGTACTACACGAGTTTTTAACTGGGCTCGAATTCGTACGGATTCCGTCTGTTGTCTCGCCTTCCCCTTTCCACCGGTCGCTTCTGGCTGCAACTCCATTCGCTTTTTCCGGAAGCAACAGAAAGGAACCCTCCATGCAATGTTCTGCCTGCCACCTGGAAATCCCGGAGGATGCACGTTTTTGCAGTGGATGCGGCCGGGAGATCCTTCGGAAAAAAGATATGTCCAAATCCTCCGATCAGGAAGGGGAACGGAAACACGCCACCGTTTTGTTTTCCGATCTTTCCGGTTACACGGCCCTTTCCGAACGACTGGATCCCGAGGAAGTCAAGGAAATCATGGGGGACATCTTCGGTGAAATCGCCGCGGCGGTGGATCGTTACGGCGGTTTTATCGAAAAATACATAGGCGATGCGGTGATGGCCGTTTTCGGGGTGCCGCACACCCATGAGGATGATCCGATCCGGGCCGTTCACACGGCCCTGGAGATCCTCCGGATAATGGAACATAAGCGACCGGCCTTGATGCAAAAAACCGGGCATTCCCTTTCCATGCACACGGGAATCAATACGGGCCTGGTGGTGACCGGAAACATCGATCTCGAAAAGGGAACCCACGGCGTTTTCGGCGATACGGTCAATGTGGCGGCCCGGCTTTCCTCCATCGCCGGACCGGACCAGATTGTAGTGGATCAGAAAACCTTTTCCATGGCACGGGAATTTTTCAACTTCCAAGAGCAGCCCCCGGCGGCCTTGAAGGGAAAGAAAGAAAAAGTCCGGACCTATCTGGTCCTTTCTTTAAAACCCCAGGCGCAAAAGGTTCATCGATCCCAGGGATGGCGCGCCGATTTCATCGGTCGCACAGCGGAGATGGAATCGCTGCTTTCCGCGGTTCAAGCCCTGAGTCTCGGAAAAGGATCGGTGGCGGAAATACTCGGTGAGGCGGGTACGGGAAAGAGCCGTCTGGTGGAGGAGTTGAAGAAAAAGACGGATCCTTCCCGGGTGCAGTGGCTGGAAGCCCATTCCTTTTCCTTCAGCCAGAACGTTTCTTATGCTCCATGGGCAAATCTTTTCCGCCGGGCGTTTACCGTTGAAGACGCAAGCGCGCCGGATGCGGCCCGGGAAAAACTGGAAGCCGGCATCACACGGCTGCAATTGGACCCAAGTGCCGTGGCCCCGTATATCGGCGCCCTGCTGTCGATCCCGTATCCGATCATCGACGAGATGAGCCCCGAGTTCTTCAAGGAAAGGCTCCAGGATTCGGTGATCCAGGTATTACGGGCCCTGTCTTTTGAAAAACCGGCCATCTTCTGCTTCGAAGATTTGCATTGGGCGGATGCGTCCAGCATTGACATGCTGAAAACCGCGGCGGCCAGAGTGGAATCCCCGTCTTTGTTTCTGTGCATTTACCGGCCGGTCATTGCTTTGTTCTCCCCCGGGGATCTTGCTGGCTCGATTCCGGAGCATCAACGCATCCATATCAGGGATCTTTCTCCGGCAGAGGCTGAAGACATGCTTTGCTCCATGCTCGGGGGGGCGGAAATTCCCCCCGACCTGTTGGATTTTGTCCGGGGCAAGGCCGAGGGCAACCCGTTTTACCTGGAGGAAGTCATCAATGAATTGATGGATTCCGGGGTTTTGACCCGGGATAAAACCGGCCTCCGGGTGTCCCGGTCCCTTTCCCGGGTAACCGTGCCGGCCACGATCCAGGAAGTGATCAGTGCCCGCCTGGACCGTCTGGAGGCGGAGACCAAGCAGATCCTCCAGGAGGCTTCGGTGATCGGGAAGTCCTTCTGGATGACGCTGTTGCACCGGATCACCCGGCTCAAGGAGCACCTCGATACGGGCATCGATCGGCTGGAAGGGCTTGACCTGATCCGTTACCACGCCTCTGAACCGGACCTGACATATATCTTCAAGCACGCGCTGACCCAGGAGGTGGCCTATAACGGTTTGTTAAAGAAACTGCGCCGGGAAATCCACGAGAAGGTGGCCGCGGCCATGGAGGCCCTCTTTGCGGAGCGCTTGGGGGAATTTTACGAAGCCCTGGCGTTTCATTATTCCCGGGGGGAGTCCGTCCAAAAGGCCGTGGAATACCTTGTCAAATCAGGAGAAAAAAGCCTCAAATTCTATGCCCTGAAGGAGTCCCATGCATTTTTCTCCCAGGCCTATGCGCTTATTTGCAGTGTGGCGCCCCGGGGCGAGGCGGAGCGGGAAACGCTCATCCACACCCTGAACAAATGGGCGTCGGTCTTTTACTTTACCGGCGACGTGAACGGGCTGATGGCGCTGCTGAAAACACACGAGGTTGACGCGGATCGACTGACCAACGCCGCCGTTCAGGGGATGTTCTATGCGTGGTACGGATGGGCTTTGGGCATGCAGGAACACGTACAGGATTCCTTCCGCTACCTTTACAAGGCGCTGGCCATCGGCGAACAGACCGGGGATCAGTTGATCATCGGGTATGCCTGCACCTGGCTGGTCTTCAGCTGTTTCGAAGAACTTCTGAACGAGGGATTGACGTACGGCACCCGCGCGCACCAGATCGCCCATGAACATGAACCCGATCCGTACCTGTATTTCAAATCCCTTTGCGGCCTGGGTCATCTCCATTTCATGAAGGGCGAGGGTTACAAGTCCTATGAAATCGGGCAGAGGCTCCTCACCTACGGGCGGGCGAACGCCAACGTCCGATGTTTGACGGTGGGACACCTCTGCCTGGGATATGCGCATGCGCACACCGGCCGTTTTGCAGAAGCCGTGAATTGTTACCGGGACGCCATCGAGACATCCAGGGATCCCATTTATGCCAACTGGGCCCGGTGTTTTTTAGGGATGGCCTATTTGTCGGACAACCGCTTCCCGGAGGCCGAAGCCGCATTTTCGGAAGTCGTTTCCTTCAGCGATAAATACGGCTGCGGCATCCTGGGGACCATGGCCCAAGCGGCCCTGGGGGTGGTTGTCATCGACAAGGGAGAGATGGGCAAGGGGATGGAAATGCTCTCGGAGGCGTTGAAGACCTCCGAGAAAAACAACCGCACCTGGGTGAACGCCTTTGCCCACTACCTGACCGGCAAGGTGTACCTGCAAATCGTCGAAAAGCGAAAACCCTTGTCCCTTGGAACGATTTTGAAGAATATCGGGTTTATCGTCAAAACCGTTCCCGGCGCAGCCAAAAAGGCGGAATCTCATTTTTCAAGGGCCATCGCCTTGTTCGAAAAGATGGATGCAAGGGGCCTCCTGGGCCATGTGCATGTGGACATGGCGCTGCTTAAGAAAGCCAAGGGGAATGGAAAGGCTGCGCGCCGGCACCTGGAATCGGCAATTTTTCAAAAAGGAAAAGCCCATTATTTTGTTGAAAACGTCGACGCGATGTTAAGTGGGCTTTAATGCACTTTCGGTCAAAACGATGATCGGCGGCCTTTTCTGAAAGGGGGTCCAAATGCTTTACAGGAAAATCAAGAAAAACGGCGATGCGCTTTCCATACTGGGTTTTGGGTGCATGCGGCTTCCCCAGAAAAAAGGGATCCCGGGAGACGGAAAGATCGATGAAGAACGTGCTGCCGATCAGATCCGTATGGCGATCGATGCAGGGGTGAACTACCTTGATACAGGGAACCAGTGAACCCTTTCTCGGCCGGGCCCTGGAAAACGGATATCGGGAAAAGGTGAAACTGGCCACCAAGATGCCCCACTGGTCCGTCAAGGAACCCCGGGATATGGACCGCATTCTGAATGCCCAACGCGACCGGCTCAAGAGCGAACAGATCGAATACTACCTTGTCCATACATTGGACGGCCCGAGCTGGGAAAGATTGGAGATTTTGGGCGCCGGGGGATTTTTAACGCAAGCCAAGGCGGACGGCCGGATCGGGAATGCGGGGTTTTCTTTCCACGGAAGCCGGGAGGCGTTTGTAAAGATCATCGACGCCTATGATTGGGATTTTTGTCAGATCCAGTATAGCTTTTTGGATCAACAGAACCAGGCGGGCACCAAGGGATTGAAGTATGCCGCGTCCAAGGGCCTGGGCGTAATCGTGATGGAACCCCTGCGGGGAGGAATGCTGGGTAGAACACCGCCGCCGGAGGTGGCAAAGATCTGGGGTGAAGCCGAAACCGAACGCACTCCCGCCGAATGGGCCTTGAGGTGGGTCTGGAATCATCCCGAAGTTACGGTGGTCCTTTCCGGGATGAACGATGAAGCCCATATCCTGGAAAACCTTCGCATCGCCGATGAAGGGGCGTTCAACAGCCTTACGAAGGAGGAGCTGGATCTGTTTAAACGGGTGGAACGGCAATACCGGTTGTTAATGAAGGCAGGATGCACGGGGTGCCGCTACTGCATGCCCTGCCCTTCCGGCGTGGATATCCCCACCTGCTTTGAAGCCTGGAATTACGCGCACATGTATGGAGACACGAAATGGGCCAAATTGTTTTACATCGCCCGCGTCGCCGGCTTTGCCGGAGATCCGGGGCGGGCCTCCCAGTGCGAAGAATGCGGGGAGTGTGAAGAAAAATGCCCGCAGAAGCTGCCGATCCGAGACAATTTAAAAGCGGTGTCCGCTGAAATGGAGGGTCGCTATTTCAACGCCAAAATTTGGCTGTACCGTAATTTTTCCAAATTCTACCGCTGGAAGCTCCTGCGGCAAGGATCCCAATAACCCACGGACTTTCCGGCAGTCCGATACAAGGAAAGATTCGGCAAAAGGCATCCATCGGAAAATATCTGGAGACCCTGGTGTATCATTCAGGGGATCGGCACGACGGCGAAGACAAAGGCGCTCCAGAGGGCGTGGGAGACGATTACAGGGGACAAGCGGCCCCACCTCAGGTACAGGTATCCCCAGAAGGCCCCGGCCACTGCGGCCGCGCCGATGAGCATGAAATTAAACGACCAGATGTGAACGCCGGCGTAGATGCCGGTGGCCATCCCCCACCCCGGCCATTTACCGTAGCGGTTCACCAGGTGGCGCTGCAAAAACCCCCGCCAGTAAATTTCTTCGCACGGGCCTGTTACAAACAGCAACAGGAAAAAGACCACCGGCATGGGAAACCCCTGCCCTTTGCCGTAGATGGCGCCGATCTGTTGCGGGGCGAAAGGAAAAAGCCATAACGATATCGTCTTGCCGAGCCAGAAAATGAAATACAGGGCCACAGCGGAGGCGATCCCCCGAATGACGGCGGATCGATCGAAGGCCAGGTCTTTTTCCGGGAGCCGCTGGAGGGTAAGGGAGAACACGGCCAGCGTGGCGGCGGCGATGGGGATCTTGATCCAGAAATTGAGCCAGGTCAGATAAAAGGCGAACCCCCATAAGCCCGCGGCCAGGGCCACCGTGATCCAAACCCAGGTGGGGCGGACCCCGCGATAGGTCATCCGATGAGGCTTTCGAGGACGAGGGAGGCCACGAGAAGGATTCCGAAGGCCGTGTCCAGCTTGGCGGTCTGGGCGTCGGCGTCGGCGGGTACATCCTGTATCATTTGGCGTAAGAGCTTCACCGCCAGCGGCATGGTGATCAAAATCAAAAAAACCCAAAGGGTTAAAATACCCGAAAGTGCAAGAAATACGACCCCGACATAGGCCAGAACCATGAGGGAAAGATAAGCAGCCAACCCGAAACGCCGTCCCAGCAAAATGGCCAGGGTCCGGATCTCTTTGCTCCGGTCATGTTCGATGTCGCGGATGTTGTTGGCCAAAAGCACCAGGGCCACCAGGATTCCGAAGGGGAGTGAAATCCAGAAGGCTTCGGGGTCGAAGACCCGGCGCTGCACATAGTAGGCCCCTTCCACCATGAGCGGACCCCACATCAAAAAGACCGAGAGCTCGCCCAGGGCGACGTATTTATATTTCAAAGGCGGCGCCGTGTACATGAGACCGGCCAACAGACCCACAATACCGATCCAGAAGACCGGCCATCCGCAGGCCACTGCCAGGTAGATGCCGATGAGAGCGGCCAGGGCGAAAAGCCCATAGGCCACCCACAGCACCTGGCCGGCGGGGATCCGCTTTTCCACGATGGGATGGGGCCGATACTGGGCCGTGGCGGCCTCCACGGTATCCACGCCGTTTTTGACATCGTAATAATCGTTGATGAGGTTGGTGGCGGCATGGAGCAATACGGCGCTGGCCAGTGCGAGGGTGTAAAGCCCCCAGGAAAAGGCGCCGTCGATGGCGGCCAGGGCGCTTCCGACGCTCACCGAAATGGCCGTCATGGAAAAGGACCAGGGACGGCTGGCCAGAAACCAGTTTCGATAGACGTTCACTGCCGTTTCCTCTCTATTTTAATACGTTCAAGCGACGTTGCCGGGTTGCCACACTTTAAGGGCGAGGTTTTACACTCCTGCCAAGGCGCGGACAGGCCCGGCGCAACCGACCGTCATTTTTCGGCGGCATGTAAAATGCCGCCCTACAGATTGTTGGGCGACGAGGGTAAAATGCTGCCCGGCGTCTTATTAAAAGCGAAATACCGATTCTAAGCGTGAAGGTCAAGAATGAAAAAGACCTGCAATTGAATTTGCGGATCATGGGAAAAACCGTTATAGGGTTTTATCGGGCAACCCGATCGGAAAGGATGCAAAGATGGTCCCCTTTTCCATAACACCGGCGTATAAAAAACAATATCCCGGGGTCGCCTTCGGTCTCACCCTCATCACGGATTGCCGGAACCCCGTCAATCCCGACGGCTTTGACCCATACAAGAGAAAGCTTCTCCGGAAGATGAGAAAACGGGAAACCCTGGAGGCGATCACCCGGCGGATCGACGCCTATGACCGGTTTTTCAAAGATTTCGGTTTTGAATGCCCCCTTCCCAAGCACCTGAAAAGAACCGTGCAAAGCGGATTCCCCCGGTACAACCTGATGGTGGACGCCCATTTCATGGCCGAGATGTGCGCCGGCATCCTGGTGGCCGTCACCGACTTCGACCGGTTCGACGGCGCCTTGTCCCTGGATGTGGCCGAAGAAGGAGAGATTTGCAAGGGGATGGGGGGCCAGATCATGAAGACCAAATCCGGAGAGATCGTGTTGAGGGACGAAAAAGAGATCGTGTGCGTGCTTTGCCAGGGGGCGGACGAAAAAACCCGGGTGTCGGAAGAAACCCGAAACGTCCTCTTTTATGCCTATGCCGTTCCAGGGGTCGAGGGTCGTTTTTTAGAAGAAGGGCTTCGGATCGCTTCGGATACAATGGTCGAATTCGGCCAGGGCCGGGAGGCTTTTTTCGCAGTGATGGAACCTTAAATCACAGGGTCCGCTCCAGGTTGATGGTTTTGGACGGCACGAACTGATTCGAACTGAAAAAATGGATCAGGTCGGAATTGTTCCAGTCCACCAGGGTGTTTATTTTTTGCACGCCCAGTGTCTTCAGGTGCTCCACGAATTCATTGATCAACTGCCTGCCGATTCCTTGATGCCGGTATAAGGGATCCACACCGATGGTATCCAGGGTGGCCTCTTCCTGGAAAATGCCGTATTGCCCCATATAGAGCTCCCCCATGACAAACCCCGCCACGGTTTTGTCTTCTTTTTCCGCCACCAGGGATACGGGGACAAAATCCCTGGAGCTGAAAAGCCTTTCAAATTTGAGTTCATAGTACTCCGTCCGGCGGGTCTTGATAACTTTTTCGTCGATGGCGACCACGGCGTCAAAATCGTCTTCTTTCATAAGCCGAATGTAAACGGTGCTCTCATTCATGGGTTCTTCCTTTTTTGGTCCTGCTCTACAATTTATTTTGAAAAAACGCCTCGATTTTTTCCACCACATAGGCCGCCTGGGCATCGGTGAGTTCCGGAAAGATCGGAAGGGCCAGGGTCTCTTGGGCGGCGGCCTCGGATTCCGGGAAATCCCCTTTTCGATAATCGAGATGGGAAAAACAGGGCTGCAGGTGCAAGGGGACGGGGTAGTAAATTTCGGTGCCGATACCCGATTCGGCCAGAAACGCCTTGAGGCCGTCCCGTTTTTCTTTCACCCGGATCACGAACTGGTTGTAAATGTGCCGGTCTTGTTTTTCCGCCGGCAGGCCGATGCGATCGTCCAGCTTCGCGGATGCAAAATACCGGCGGTACCGGTCGGCGTTTTCACGGCGCTTTTCGGTCCATCGGTCCAGGTGCTTGAGTTTGATGGAAACGACGGCGGCCTGGAGGGCGTCAAGCCGAAAATTCCCGCCTATCAACAGATGATGGTATTTGGGTTCGGATCCGTGAACCCGGAGGACCCGCAGTCGATGGGCCTCGGCTGCGGACGGGACGGTTACGCATCCGCCGTCTCCGAAGGCGCCCAGGTTCTTGGAAGGGAAAAAGGAAAAGCATCCGAAATCCCCCATGGAACCGGCCCGCCTCCCTTTGTATTCCGCGCCGATGGCCTGGGCCGCATCTTCGATGACCGTGAGGTTTTCCCCCCGCGCGATATCCAGGATGGGATCCATCTCCGCGCACTGGCCGTATAAGTGCACGGGAAGGACGGCCTTGAGTCGGCGCTGATCCGCCTTTGGAATGCGGTCCACGGCCCGGGCCAGCCGGGCCGGAGAAAGGTTGTAGGTGTCCGGATCGATGTCCGCAAAAACCGGCTTGGCGCCTGTGCGGTGAATGACCCCGGCCGTGGCGAAAAAGGTGTATGGGGTGGTCGCCACGAGGTCTCCTGGGCCGATTTCAGCCGCCATGAGCGAAATCAGGAGGGCGTCGGTGCCGGAGGACACACCGACGGCGTCCGCCGTATTGCAGTATCGGGCCAGTTCCGCCTCCAGGGCCGATACCCGGGGGCCCAAAATGAACCGCTGTTCCTGACAGACCTCATGGAGAACCTGGAGGACATCGTCTTTGATCGCTTCATATTGTGCAGTCAAATCGAGGAGGGGGACTTTCATGAATACGGCTTTCTCTTACGGGGTATCCACCATTGCGAGTTCAATGATACGTAAGTTCTTATCAGAGACATTTTCCACGCGGGTCGGTCCCGAAATCAGGAGGGCGCCGTGGCCGGGGTCCCACGATGAAACGTCGGCTTTGGGTTTTTGCCGGATCCGGGCGTTTCCGGAAATCAAGAAAAGGCGTTTGGTCCATCCTTTCTTATGGGTGACGGCATACGCTTTTCGGGGGAGAACGTCGATGCGGCGGATATGAAGGTCCAAAGACGCCTCCAGGACCGTTCGGCTTCCCCAGGGAAGAGTCTGGGTCTGGTGGTGCATCGATTCTTTGCGTCCTTCGTCCTTGAGCTGCTTGACGATGGATTTGACCTCCCGGCTGTTTTCCATGTTGGAAACGAAGATGGAGTCCGGCGTTTCCACCACCACCGTATCCCGGAGATGATTGGTCACCACCAGGCGCGTGCCGCCCATGATAAGGCACCGCCGTGTTTCCCTGGCCAGGATATCGCCATTGAGGAGGTTGCCGTTTTCGTCTTTCTGCAAAAAATCGAAGAGCGACTTCCAGGATCCCACGTCGCTCCACCCGAAATCCGAAGGGAGCACCACCCCTTTTTGGGTATGCTCCATGACGGCATAATCGATGGAGATGTTTTCCAGGCGTTCATACAAGGCGGGGCGCAGGCGGGCGGGGCTTTGGATGTAGCGCGCCATCCGGCGGACCATTTCGGGCTGGAGTGTATTGAACTCCTCCAGCATCACCGATGCCTTGAAGGCGAACATGCCCGAGTTCCAGAAGAAGCGTTTCGTCTTGAAATACCGCAGGGCGGTCTTTTCGTCCGGCTTTTCCACGAACCGGCGGATACGCCGGGCGCCTTCGGGGGCTTTCTTCCCGCCCTCGATGTATCCGTACCCGGTCTCAGGGTAATGAGGCGTGATGCCGAAAGTCACGACGGCGCCTTGTTTTGCCAGCCGGATCGCCGACGCCATATGTTCATGAAAGCGTTTGACGTCTCCGATGACGTGGTCCGACGGAAAAACGCACACCACCGGATCCTTTCCGGCCTTTGTCACTTTGAGCAGGGCCAGAAGAATCGCCGGGGCCGTGTTTCTAGCGCAGGGCTCACACAGGATTTTCCCTTTCGGGTTCAGCCCGAGATCGCTGATCTGCCGGGAAATCTCGTGACGATGGGCGTCGCCGCACACCACGGTCAAACGGCCCGGCGGAATCACGGGGTGCAGCCGCTCGATGGTGTGCTGAATCAAAGACCGGTTCCCGAAAAAACGGACCAGTTGTTTGGGAAACAATTCCCGGGAGATGGGCCATAACCGGGCGCCCATGCCGCCGGCCAACAAAACGGCGTGGATTGTCGATCCGGGCTCAGGCATTCTGGAAATTCCTCCGCCGTTCCCGGCTTTTCGGAGCGGTTACGGAAGCCGCCGCCACCGGACGATACGTGGTCCGGACGCCCTCGTAGCCGATGCAGGCATTGACTTCCCGGATGAGTTCCTTCGAGGCGGCATACCGCCGGGTCTCCGGAAAAGCGATCACCGTCTCGGTCCGGTCCGGGTCCACGAGATGAAGAAACGCCGCACAGGATCCCGGATGCCGATTCATGATCTCCTTTACGTTTTCAAGGACGGACGGGTCGGTCTTGGGGATGTCCAGATGGAGGTGGATGCTGTCGGCCAGGACCTCTTCGGCGCGTTCCAGGGGAATCACCGTGTCGGCGATGACCTTGACGCTGCTCTCATCCTTCTGGAGGCGGCCTTCCACCAGGATCGGCGTTTCGGCGCTTAGAAACCGGGCCGCCTCGGCGTAGACGCTGGGGAAGAGTACGGTCTCAACGGTGCCGTGGAGGTCTTCCAGGATGACAAACGCCATGGGACCGTTCTTCTTGGTGGTGATGATTTTGACATTGGGCACCAGGCCGCCGATCCGGATCGCTTCTCCGTCTGATTTGTCTTTCAGATCGATGGTCCCCGCATTGACGAATCGATCCAGCATCGGCACATGGGCCGCCAGGGGATGCCCGCTGATGTAAAAGCCCAAGGATTCTTTTTCGTAAGACAGGCGTTCCTTTTCCTCCCATTCGTCAATCTGGGGATAGGCCGGATAATCGGGAGGCTCCCCGCCCGCATCCAAATCGAAGAGTCCCATCTGGGGGTCCGCCTTCCGGCGCTGGGCCTGATGCCCGTACTCCATGGCGTCTTCCAGGACCGCAGCCAGCCGTGACCGAAACTCTCCGGTACAGTCAAAGGCGCCGCATTTGATGAGGCTTTCGATGACCCGCTTATTGATCTTTCGTAAATCCACGCGATCACAAAAATCGAAAATTGAAGTAAACGGCCCTTCTTTCCGGGTCTCCAAAATGGAATCGATCGCGCCTTCTCCGACATTTTTAACGGCCATCAGCCCGAAACGGATCCGTTCCCCGGAAACCGAAAAGGCTTTTTCACTTTCATTGATATCGGGCGGAAGGACCTGGATCTTCTGGGCCCGGCATTCGCTTATATACTTTTCCACTTCATCGGAGGAAGCGGCCTCGTTGGAGAGAAGAGAAGCCATGAACTCCACGGGAAAATGGGCTTTCAGATAGGCGGTCTGATAGGCGATGAGGGAATAGGCCGCGCTGTGGGATTTGTTGAACCCGTATCCCCCGAACTTTTCCATGAGATTGAAGATCTTTTCCGCCTGGGGTACGGGGACCCCCTTTTTCCGGGCCCCTTCCAGGAAACGGAGCCGGTGTTTTTCCATGATTTCGGGAATCTTTTTCCCCATGGCCTTGCGCAGATCATCGGCTTCGGACATGGAATAGTCCGCCAAAACTGCGGCGATCTTCATGACCTGTTCCTGGTAGATGATGACGCCGTAAGTCTCCTTCAGGATGGGCGCCAGTTCGGGGAGGAGGTACTCGACGTCCTTTTTCCCGGTTTTCCGCTGCACGAAATCTTCGGACATCCCCCCCAACGGGCCGGGGCGGTACAGGGCCACCAGGGCCACGATATCCTCGAAACAGCCGGGTTTCAAGCGCATGAGGAGATCCCGCATTCCGGCGCTTTCCAGCTGAAACACACCGGTGGTGTTTCCGGCGGACAGGAGCCGGTAGGTGTCGGGATCGTCCAGCTGCAGTTCGTCCAGGTTCGGCGGGATCTTTCCCTGGCGCTGGATCAAAGAAAGGGTGCTGGCGATGATGGTCAGGTTTTTCAGGCCCAGGAGGTCGAATTTCACCAGCCCGATCTTTTCCACGGATTTCATATCGAACTGGGTGACGACTTCCCCCCGTTTTCCCCGGTACAGGGGCATGTAGTCCACCAGAGGCCTGTCGGCGATCACCACTCCCGCGGCATGGGTGGAGGCATGCCTGGGAAGGCCTTCCAGGACCCGGCAGATCTTCAGGAGTTCGGCGTATTCCGTTTTCTTTTCCGCCAGCTCCGACAACCGGGGCTCCATGAGCAGCGCATCATCGAGGCTGATGTTCAAGACATCCGGGACCAGCTTGGCAATGGTATCCACCTCGTTCAGCGGGATGGCCAGGGCCCGTCCCACATCCCGGATCACGGCCCGGGTCTTGAGCTTTCCGAAGGTGATGATCTGGGCCACGTATTCGCTCCCGCCGTAACGGTCCACCACGTACCTGAAGACTTCTTCCCGGCCGTTGATGCAAAAATCCACGTCGATATCCGGCATGCTCTTCCGGGCCGGGTTGAGGAACCGCTCGAAGATGAGCCCGTGGGAGAGCGGATCCAGGTCGGTGATCCCGAGGGCGTAGGCCACCAGGCTCCCGGCGGCGCTTCCCCGGCCGGGGCCCACCGGGATATGGTTGGCCTTGGCGTATTGGATGATATCCGAAACGATGAGAAAATATCCGGAAAACCCCATCTGGACGATGATCTCGATCTCCTTTGCCAGGCGTTCCCGGTACGGAGTTTCGTCGAGATCCGGATTGGTTTTCTTGAGGCGGGTCATGAGGCGGTCGTAGCCTTTGGCCGTCCGATCCCGGAACAGATCCTCTTCGGAGACCGCCTCTCCCAGAGGATACTTGGGAAAATGATACGTTTTCAAATCCAGCGTCACGTTGCACCGCTCGGCAATGGCCGTGGTGTTGGCCAGGGCGTCGGGATGATCCGCGAACGCCCGGGTCATTTCGGCAGGGGATTTGAAATAAAGACCGTCGGTGCGAAATTTGAGCCGCTCGGATTCGTGGACGGTCTTGCCCGTCTGGATACACAGGAGGACGTCGTGGGCCGGCGCGTCTTCTTTATGAAGATAATGGCAGTCATTGGTGGCCACCAGGGGAATGGAGAGTTCCCGGCTGATTTGCACCAGGCCCTGGTTCACCTTGATTTGTTCCTCAAGACCATTGTCCTGGATCTCCAGGAAAAAATTTTCCTCTCCCATGATCCGGTGATATTCCCGGGCCGTTTGAACCGCTTTTTCGTATCTTCCATTGTTCAAATGCCGGGCAATCTCGCCGTGCAGGCAGGAGGACATGGCGATGAGCCCCTCGTAATGGGCCTTTAAGAGGGTCTTGTCGATGCGGGGCTTGTAGTAAAACCCTTCCAAATGGGAAAGGGTGCAAAGGCGGCACAAGTTCCGGTACCCGGTTTCGTTTTGGGCCAAGAGCACCAGATGGGACAGGCCCTTGTTGTCCGAGGGGGTTTTGTCGGCGATGGTTCGGGGAGCCACGTAGCACTCGCACCCGATGATGGGTTTGATTCCGGCGGCATGGGCCTTTTCATAAAATTCAACGACCCCGAACATGGTGCCGTGATCGGTGACGGCCACGGCGGGCATGCCCAGTTCCTGGCACCGCCGCAGCAGCCGGTCGATACGGATAGCGCCGTCGAGCAGGCTGTACTGGGTATGCACATGAAGATGGACAAAAGCGGGGGGAGGCGCATTCATGTCCGGGAAATCCTCATCACTCGAACCGGTAGTTGGGGGCTTCCTTGGTGATGATCACGTCATGGACATGGCTTTCCTTGAGGCCCGCCGCCGTGATTCGGACAAACCGGGCCTTTTCCCGCAATTCATCCAGGGTCCGGCACCCCAAATACCCCATGCCGGCTTTGAGCCCGCCGATGAGCTGAAGGATGTTGGCGGATAATGGCCCCCGGTACGGCACCTTCCCCACGATCCCTTCCGGAACAAGCTTGTCCGCAGCCTCCAGCTCTCCCTGGAAATAGCGGTCGAGACTCCCTTGCTTCATGGCCTCCAGGGATCCCATGCCCCGATAGACCTTGTAGCTCCGTCCCTGGTAAAGAAACAATTCCCCGGGGCTTTCTTCGGTCCCGGCAAAGAGGCCTCCCAGCATCACGGTGTGTGCACCGGCCGCCACGGCCTTGGTGATGTCACCGGAAAACTTGATTCCGCCGTCGGCGATGAGGGGAACACCGGTCCTGGCGGAAATGGACCGGCAGTTTAAAATCGCCGTGATTTGGGGCACCCCGGCGCCGGCCACGATCCGGGTTGTACAGATGGATCCCGGGCCGATCCCGATCTTGACGCCGTCCACCCCTGCATCGATAAGGTCTTCTGCTCCCTTGGCCGTTGCCACATTTCCGGCGATCAGCTCGATGTTGCTGAAGGTGCTTTTCAGGCACTTCACGGCGTCCAGGACATTCTTGGTGTGGCCGTGGGACGTGTCGATGAGAATCACGTCTGCGCCGGCACCCAACAGCCCTTCGGTCCGGGCTTCCATGTCCCCCCCCACCCCAACGGCCGCCCCCACGCGGAGGCGTCCCATTCGGTCCTTGCAGGCATCGGGATATTTTTTGATCTTTTCAATGTCCTTGATGGTGATCATGCCCTTGAGGCGCCCTTTGGCGTCCACCACCAGGAGTTTCTCGATCCGGTGCTGGTGCAAAAGCTTTTTGGAATCTTCCAGCGTAATCCCTTCCGGAACCGTAATCAGGTTCTCCTTGGTCATCACTTCCGAGACGGATTTTTCAAGGTCGGTTTCGAAACGCAAGTCCCGGTTGGTGACGATGCCCACCAGCTTGTCGCCCTTGATCACCGGAAGCCCGGAAATCCGGTAATGCTCCATCAATTGGAGCACTTCATGGACCGGCTGCTCCGGGTGGACGGTGACCGGATCGATGATCATCCCGCTTTCGGATTTCTTCACCTTGTCCACCTCTTTCACCTGGGTGGCGATGCTCATGTTCCGGTGGATGAAGCCGATTCCCCCTTCCCGTGCCATGGTGATGGCGGCGGCGTGTTCCGTCACCGTATCCATGGCCGCACTGACGATGGGAATACTCAAGGCGATGTTCCGGGTCAATTGGGTGGAGACGTTCACCTCTTTGGGCAGGACATCGGAATAGTTGGGAACCAGTAGAACATCGTCGAAGGAAATTCCTTCCTCAAGGGTCAGTTTCGCCATTGGAATGCTCCATGAAAGAGTGGTATTTTAGAAATTTTGAACCCGGAAGAGACCGGTCTTTTGGACTTCGGGTTCCATGGTTGTCGATGTGGAACCTGCATAACAAAACCACCGGGACTTATCAACGCATAACTTTGATGGCTTCGAAAAAGTCCAAGCCCCCTCTCCCCTGAGAATTTGCGTTGCCCCCCGGTTTGGCGGTGATTTATCGGAAAGCGACACGGTGAAGTTACGCGGAAAGATCGTGATGCAGGGGCATCGGTGCATCACGCATCCGGCCTTGACAAGCCCGGAGAGTCGTCGTAATGAACCCGGAATCACCGCCACCGGAGCGATACAGGACAAAACGGCACGCCATGCTGATCGAAATCAATCCCAAGAATCCCCAGATGCGGCACATCCGAAAGGTGGTCGATATCCTGAAAAACGGCGGGATCATCGCCTATCCCACGGATACCGTTTACGGCATCGGGTGCGACCTCTTTAACAAAAAAGCAATCCAGCGCATCTACCAGATCAAGCAGGCGTCCAAGAGCCAGCCCTTCAGCTTCATCTGCAGCGACTTGAAAGACATCAGCCGGTACGCCAAGGTGTCCAATTACGCGTATAAAACCATGCGGCGGCTTTTGCCCGGTCCGTATACCTTCATTCTGGAGGGATCCCGGCTCGTCCCGGAGATCATGCTGACGCGCAGGAAGACCGCGGGCATTCGGGTGCCGGACCACGTCATCTGCCTCGCCCTGGTCCGGGAGCTGGGGAACCCCATCATCTCCACCAGCGCCAAGCGACCCGACGACACGATATTGGATGACCCCTTTTTAATTCATGATGCCCTGGGATCACGGATCGACGTGGTGGTGGACGGGGGAGCGGTATCGGGAGAGCCCTCCAGCGTCATTTCCCTGATCGGCGATGCCCCGGAAATCCTGCGAAAAGGGCTGGGAGATACGAGTCTTTTCGAATAGGGAAGGGACGCCGCGCAACGCCGCAGCGGGCTTTTTACGAAGCCGTCAAGGTTGATACAGATAACCGGCGTAGGGGCGGGTGGCCAGTGACCGCTCCATCACGGTATTGAAGGCGGATTCGAGCAGATATTCCCAAAGGGAAAAACGCTTCTTTTCGGCGTAAACGGTGCTGACCTTCCCCCGGATGCCTGCCCGGCGGGCGACCCATTCCACGGCATCCTCCAGGTTTCCGAGCTGATCCACCAGGTT
>JAFDGC010000012.1 GCA_019309485.1 Deltaproteobacteria bacterium
AAGGGAAAAACGCTTCTTTTCGGCGTAAACGGTGCTGACCTTCCCCCGGATGCCTGCCCGGCGGGCGACCCATTCCACGGCATCCTCCAGGTTTCCGAGCTGATCCACCAGGTTTAAGGCCAGGGCCTCTTCCCCGGTGAAGATCCTTCCGTCGGCGATGGGCTGAATGGTTGAGACGTCCTGTTTTCTCCCTTGGGCCACGTCCCGGACGAACTGCTGGTGGATCCGTTTCACCAGATCCTGCAGCATCTCTTTTTCGCGGTCCGTCATTTGCCGAACCGGGGAACCGGTGTCCTTGAACTCTCCGCTCTTGATCACCACGGGAACCAACCCGATCTTTTCCAAAAGGCTCCGGAAGTTCGTAAACCCCATGATCACGCCGATGCTCCCGGTGATGGTCCCCGGGTTGGCGAAAATGGCGTCCGTAGCGGCAGCGACGTAATAGCCGCCCGACGTGGCGATCCCTCCCATGGAGGCCACGACCTTTTTATCGGAAACGGTCTTTTGGATTTCCCGGAAAATCTCCTGGGAGGGCCCGACCCCGCCGCCGGGGGAATCGATGCGTACCACGATGGCCTTGACGGCATCGTCTTCCCGGAATCGCTTCAAGGCGTCGATGGTTTCCCGGGAATCCGAAATTACCCCGGAGATTTCAATGACCCCCACTTTTTCCCGAAAATCGAAATCCGGCCCCCGCCGGGAAAAGGCAACGAGGATTGACGTGCCGAGAATCACGACCCCGACAATCCCGCTGAATACCAGGAAGAAAAAGAGGTAGGGATGTCTTCGTGAAAACATTTTTTGTTTTGATGGCTTCGTAAAAAGTCCGCCTGCGGCGTTGCGCTGCATCCTTCGTCATTGCGGCGTATCTATAAATACGCCTCATTACTGAAGGATTTGTGCGCCTTTCACCTGGCGCTTTTTACTTTGCCATCCTAATTGAATATTTCATAAATTAATAAATATTAAATAGTTAGTTACTCTTCCTTCAATTTGTCCTTCAGGTTGTTCCGAAGGAGTTCCCCGAAAGTGGAAGTTGGGGTTGACATCTGGTTGACGTAATCCTGAAGTAAGTTTTGGTCCATGTCCATTTCCAGGCGCTTGATGGAAAGACCGATTCTGCGTTCATCGCTGTTGATGTTCATGACCTTGGCGGTGATGCCATCTCCGATATTGAACTTTCCCACCGGGGTTTTGATCTTTTCTTTGCTGATTTCAGAAACATGGACCAGCCCTTCCACCCCTTCTTCGAGTTCCACGAAAATCCCGAAATCGGTGAGGTTGGTGATGGTTCCCGTGATCTCCTTGCCCACCTGGTATCGTTCTTCCACGGTGGTCCATGGATCCGGCTGAAGCTGTTTCACGCCCAGAGAGAAGCGTTCGTTTTCCTTTTCGATCTCCAGCACTTTCGCCTGGACCGTATCCCCTTTCTTGTACAATTCCGAGGGGTGCTTGATCCGCTTGGTCCAGGAGAGGTCCGAGATATGGATGAGGCCGTCGATGCCTTCGTCGATGCCGATGAAAATGCCGAAATCGGTGATGTTTTTAATCTTGCCTTCGATGACGGTGCCCACGGGGTATTTTTCGCTGATCACGTCCCATGGATTGGGGACCACCTGTTTCATCCCCAAAGAAATTCTCCGGCTTTCCGGTTTCAGGTCCAGGACCACCGCTTCCACCATCTCCCCCACGGACAATACCTTGGACGGGTGCCGGATTTTACGGGTCCAGGACATCTCCGAAACATGGATGAGGCCCTCCACCCCTTCTTCGAGTTCCACGAAGGCGCCGTAGTCCGTCAGGCTCACCACCTTGCCGCTGATTCGCGATCCAACGGGAAATTTTTCCGCCGCGTTGAGCCAGGGATCCGGAGTAAGCTGCTTCATACCCAGGGAAACCCGTTCCCGTTCCAGATCGAGGTTCAATACCTTGACCGTGATTTGATTCCCGATGGAGAAAAGCTCCGAAGGATGCTTGACCCGGCCCCAGGAGATATCCGTGATATGCAGCAGGCCGTCCACGCCCCCTAGATCCACGAAAACCCCGTACTCTGTGATGTTCTTGACGGTTCCTTCCATCACCTTTCCTTCGTGGATGGACGCCAGGGTGGCGGCCCTCTTGGCCAGCGCTTCCTGTTCCAGGATGACCCGCCGCGACAGCACCACATTACTCCGCTTGCGGTTGTACTTCAGGACCTTGAAGGAAAAAGTCCTCCCCACCAGATCGTCTAGATTGTGGACGGGCCTGAGATCCGCCTGGGATCCGGGAAGAAAGGCCTGCACGCCGATATCTACGGTGAACCCGCCCTTTACGCGGCCCACGATGATTCCTTTTACGGTCCCGTCATTATCGTATGCCTGTTTGATCTCTTCCCAGACTTTTACTTTCTCGGCCTTTTCTTTGGAAAGGACGACCATCTCCTCTTCGTCGTCCCACCACTCGACCATGACTTCCACGGAATCGTCGATGTTGACATTGATCTTTCCTTCTTCATCGGCAAATTCGCTGATGGGGATCTGGCCTTCGGATTTGTATCCGATATCCACCAGCACGTGATCTTTATCCACGGAGATGATCTTGCCGGTGACGATTTCTCCTTCCTCGAAGCGCTTGAAGCTTTCTTCGTACAATTCCTCCAGTTCCGCTTTCCTGGTTTCGGCCGAAGGTGCGGGTTCACCGGAAGCAGCACCCTTTTCGGCAGGTGCATCTTCCCCGGAAACGGGACCGCCTTCCGGCGCCGGTGTGGATTCATCTGTTTCCGCTGATGCAGCCTCGGTAGTGGGATCGGGATCTTGTTTTGGATCGGTGTCGGGGTTGGTGTTCGGATCGGTGGATGGGTTCGTCAGGTTTTTTTCCAAGTTTTCCATGAAACGCGATTCTCCCTTGCCTGTTGTATTCGGACGGTACATGAAGCCCGTCCCTTTATAAACTTTTTTTACTAACAGCTTTGATTTTAAAAAACAACAGATATTTTTAAGCTCCCCCGCAGCCCCGCAAGGCGGAATTTCCGCTTCGCTCCAACCTGCAAAGCACTGCCGTCAGGCAGAACCTGCGGGAAATGCGCTCGCTGTTGCGGTTCACCTCAACGTCTCTGAATTCCTTGAACGCCGTTGCCATGCAGGCCGTGACCCCCCGTCTTTTCTCAAATCCTTTCCTTTTGACGCACGGGCATTGTTATGCGCCTGTTTTGGTACGGATGTATTCCAGCATACGTTGGACCACCTGGTCTTCTGTCAAACCGCTGGAATCGATGCGCACCGCCTCCGATGCGGGCTTCAGGGGCGCCAATGCCCGCCGGGTGTCGGCCTCGTCCCTTTTCCGGATCTCGGCTTCCATTTCCTCCAGCGTCATTCCCTCCGGGTGTCTCATCTCTTTGAACCGCCTCACGGCCCGCGTGTGCGGGTCGGCATCGAGAAAGAATTTGACGTCCGCATCCGGAAAGACGACGGTACCCATGTCCCGTCCTTCGAATACGGCGCAGCGGTCTTTTCCCATATGCCGCTGCAGGGCCAATAAATACGTTCGTACCGACGGCCGTGCCGATGCCGTGGAAGCGGCCATGGCGATCTCAGGGGTGCGAAGGGCCTCCGTGATGTCGCGGCCATTGATCAAAAGGCGTGTACCGTCAAGGTTTTTTTCGAACTTCAATTCCAGATTGGCGCAAAGCGCCGCCAGCTTGGCATCGTCATCCGGCGGGATACCGGCCTCCAGGGCCGCAAAGGCGACCCCCCGATAGAGGGCCCCCGTGTCCACGTATCGATACCCTAAAATATGCGCCAGCCTCCTGCTGACGGTGGTCTTCCCGGCCCCGGCCGGGCCGTCGATGGTGATCAGCAGAGGCGTTGAAGGCCGCCACCGCGTTCCGGAAAGATCCGAATCCGGCCAGTGATCAGGAAACGCCCCTTTCCCGGGGTTCACACGCACCTCTTGAGAGCTTCCACCAATCGGACGTTTTCTTCGTGCAGCCCGACACTCACCCGGATGTATTCGGGGTATCCATAGGCGGTCATGGAACGTACGATGACCCCTTCGGCAAGAAGGCGCTGAAAAAGGGCGTCGGCGCTTTGCCTGACATCGATCAGAAAATAATTCGCCTGTGTCGGAAAGACCGTCAACCCGAGATCCCCGATCGCCCGAAACAGAAAATCGAGCTCCCGGTGGACGAGCGTAACGGTTTTTTCGACGAACCCGGGATCTTTCAAGGCCGCGATCGCCGCCACCTGCGCCAGGGAATTGGTATTGAAAGGCGCCCGGATCCGGTTGAGGATCGCCGCCATTTCCGAAGGCATGACGCCGTAGCCGATCCGCAGCCCGGCAAGACCGTATGCCTTGGAAAAGGTCCTCAGCGTCACCACGGGAGATTCCTCCCCCGCGCAGTTCAGGCTGTCGAGGCAATCCGGATCCCGCACGTACTCGATATACGCTTCATCCACCACCACGATCACACCGGAAGGGATCCGGGCCAGGAATCGTTCGAATTCCCTTTTCGGGATAAAACTTCCTGTGGGGTTATGGGGGTTGTTGAGAAAAACCATCCGCGTATCGGCATCGATGCGATCCCTCATGGCCTCCAAGTCCACGTTCAGATCCTTCAGGGGAACATCCACGGGGACGGCGTTCACGCTTCTGACCGTGATTTCGTACATGAGAAAGGCGGGCTTGGGCATGACGGCCCTGTCGTTGGGGCCGAGAAAGGCCCGGGTCAACAAGGCGATGATCTCGTCCGAACCGTTGCCTAAAATGAACCGGTCGGCAGGCAGATGCAGTGCACTGGAAAGGGCGTCGATGAGGGCTTTGCCGCTGCCGTCGGGGTACCGGTGGACAGAGGAAAGGGCCTGTTGAACCGCGTTCACGGCAAACGGCGAAGGGCCCAGGGGATTTTCATTGGAAGCGAGCTTCACCGCCCGGAGAAGGCCGTATTCCTTTTCGACCGTCTCGATGGGTTTTCCGGGAACATAAGGCGGTAGGGAAGCGATATGGGCCGGAATGCGTGCTTTCCATCCCGGTGTTGACGGCGTCTTTTGGGCGCCTTTTTTTTCGTCGAACCGGTCGGCCGGAATCTCTTTCACGCCGCCGCCTTTCGCCCTTCTTCCAGGGCGGCCATATTCATCTCGATGAACTTCTTTTTTTGTTTGAACTCGTTTCTCACCGTCTCCTTGAGGGTTTCGAAATCGATGATGCCGCTTCGGGCCACAAAAGCACCCAAGGCCACGATATTGGCGGTGCGGACATTCCCTAAACCGGCGGCGATATCCGTCACCGGCACACTAAGTTCATCCACATCCTCCCGGCCTGAAGCGATTGGAATCAGGGAACTGTTGACGAGGATGACGCCGCCGGGTTTCACGGTACCGGCGAACTTCTCCAGGGACGGGCGGTTCATGGCCACCAGGTGCATGGGATTCCGGATGATGGGGGAAGCAATGGGGTTGTCACTGATGACCACCGTGCAATAGGCGGTACCGCCCCGCATCTCGGGACCATAAGAGGGAACCCAGGCCACCTCCAGTTCTTTTTCCATGGCCGCCTCGGCAAGGATTTTCCCGGAAAGCAGGATTCCCTGTCCCCCGAAGCCGGCGAACATCACTTCCGATTGCATTACGCCTCCTCCACCGATTCAGGTGTTTTCAGATCCCCCAGGGGGTAGTACGGCAGCATGGTCTTTTCGGCCCATTGGATGGCATCCGCGGGCGTCATCCCCCAGTTGGTGGGACACGTGGAGACCACCTCCACGAAGCTGAAGCACCGGTTGTCCACCTGGTATTGAAAGGCCTGGCGGATGGCCTTTTTCGCCTTGAGAATGTGTTTGGGGCTCAACACGGTCTGCCGCGTGATATAGGCTGGTGTGGCAAGGGACGCCAGCAGTTCCGCCACCCGGATGGGCATCCCCACCTCTTCGACGTTCCTGCCGAAAGGGCTGGTGGTGGTTTTTTGGTTCGGCATGGTGGTGGGCGCCATCTGCCCGCCGGTCATGCCGTACACCGCGTTGTTCACGAAAACGGTTGTGAACTTCTCTCCCCGGTTGGCGGCATGGACAATCTCTCCCATGCCGATGCTGGCCAGGTCCCCGTCGCCCTGGTAGGTGAAGACGATCAGATCCGGACGGACCCGCTTGATCCCCGTGGCCATAGCCGGGGCGCGGCCGTGGGCCGCCTCCTGGAAATCAAAGGTGAAGTAATTGTAACAGATGACCGCGCACCCCACCGGGGCGATCCCCACCGTTCTTCCGGCGATTTCAAGGTCGTCGATGGCTTCCGCCACCAGCCGGTGAATCACGCCGTGGGTGCATCCGGGGCAGTAATGGGTCTCTTGATCCGAAAGGCATATGGGTTTTGCAAATGCTTTGGCCACGATTCGTTCTCCTTCATGAATTGACGGGCAAAGACCGGATACTTTCCCGCATCAGGATTGAAGCAATGCCTCCACCGCTTCCATGACTTCCTCCGGAGTCGGCACCTCCCCCCCGCATTTACCATACCAATGCACCGGTCGCCTCCCCTGCACGCTTCTTTGAATATCCTCCACCATCTGTCCCATGCTCATCTCCACGCTCAGGACGTGGGTGCAGCTCGACTTGGCCGCCGCATCGAAGACCGCCTGTTCGGGGAACGGAAACAGGACCTGGGGCCGCACCATTGCCGTCTCCACATTCCGGGCCTTGAGGGCGTCCACGGCGCTGCGGCACACCCGGCTCATGGTTCCGTAGCTGACGATCAATACCCGGTAATCCCCCCCGGTGTTATAGGTTTCGTAGCGGACTTCTTCTTGTCGCATGCGGTCGTACTTGGCTTTCAACTTCAGGTTGTGGGCGTTCAGCACCTCGGGGTCCAGGTAAAGGGATTTCACCAGATTTCGTTTCGTGCTCTTGCGGGTGTCCATTCCGCTGGTGGCCCAATCGTCTTTGTTGGTGGGCGGTACTTTGAGATCATCCCGGAAGGAAACCGGTTCCATCATCTGTCCGATGAGCCCGTCCCCCAGGATCATCACCGGATTTCGGTACTTTTCAGCCAGGGGAAAGGCCTGCATCACCATCTCCACCGCTTCCTGGACGGAAGCCGGTGCCATGACCAGCATGCGGCAGTCCCCGTGCCCGATCCCTTTTGTGGCCTGGAGGTAGTCGGCCTGGGACGGGAGGATCCCGCCGAGCCCGGGGCCTCCCCGCATGATGTTCACGAAAACGGCGGGACACTCGGCCCCGCAAATGTAGCTGATCCCCTCACTCATGAGGCTGATGCCGGGGCTGGAGGAAGTGGTGAAGACCCGTTCCCCGCAGGCAGCGGCGCCGAAAATCATGTAAGAGACCGCCACTTCGCTTTCCCCCTGGAGAAAAACACCCCCCACTTCCGTCATGCGCCGGGACAGATACTCCGCCACCTCGGACTGGGGAGTGATGGGATACGCGAAATAATTCAGGCATCCCGCCCGGATGGCGGCTTCGCCGATGGCTTCATTCCCTTTCATCAATACTTTGCTCATGGCTTACCCTTCCTATGCGTCCTGCGGCTGGGCCGCTTTTTTGCTTTCCTTGGTGATGGTGATGGCCACATCCGGGCACATGATGCAGCACATGGTGCAGTAAATGCAGTCTTCGGGGCGGGCTTGATACGCGGGGAAATACCCCTTGACGTTGACCTGGTCGGAGAGTTCCAATACGTTTTTGGGACAAACCGTGACACACAGCCCGCACCCCTTGCACCGGTTGGTTTCGATTCGATGTTTATGGGTCATTAATAAATACTCCTTTGGTCTTTGATGGCTTCACAAGAAATCCCTCTGCTCCGCGGCGCTGTGTTTTTCAGGGCGTGCGCGCTTCGTACAGGAGGTTTTTATAGTGCCATCCCGATTCAAAAGTTTTCCGACGTCCTTGTCTTTTAAAATAAAAAGCAGCGCTGCCTATTCGCCGTTCACCACGGTTTTGTTTAAAAAAGAACGGGGATTCGATCCCCCATTGAATTCTGCCGGACGCTTCCAGGGCGGGACGAGTTGCCGGTGGATGGGAAGCACCGGGCAAAAAAACCGAACCGGCGCCATTTGCATCCACAAGGACTCCGGGACCGTAATCATTTCCAGGGAAAGCCCGCTTTCTTTCGAAAAAGCCCGAACAAAACGGTATCCGTTTTCGATGTCTTCAAGCCGGGTTTCCTCCATGAGATTGGCGTTCCCGATGATTCCGGTGACGGCCAGCCTGGATGCCTGTTCAATGGAAGCACGCATTTGCCGGCATCCGGCAACGGTGTCGGTGAACGGACGAAACGGATTGATCACCATCAGCATGTGCAGCGCCCGCCCGTGACCCGCGGCTGCCGCGAAGGCATCGGCCAGCGATGCCAGGACCGTGGCCCCTGCATCGTTTCCGCCCACATCCAGGATAACGAGCCCCTCTGTACGTTGAATGACCCCGGCCACCAGGGGCGTCAGGATGGGCAGGTCCGCGTACAGATAGGCGTCCGGGGGGAGGACCGCTTCGACGCCGATGCGGGTCAAGGCGGCTTTCGCTTCCCGGGTCCGGAAGTACGGATTCACCAGATCCAAATCCGCGATCCATACCCGGGAACCGGCGTTTCGGGACACCGCCGCCAGGTTGAGGGCCACTTCGGTCTTGCCGCTTCCGAATGCTCCCACGATCACCACGACCCCCTCGTACCGGGGAACCGCCCTTTCCAGTCGCACCGCCTCCATGGCCGTCATTTCCGGTTGGGTATCCTATCTTTTGGCCTTTCATTATTTAAAGCTTTTACTTTTATAAATCGAGGCGATTTTTGTCAAGGATTTTCCCCTGATCCTTATGACGCTGAAGGGTTTCGCCGATGCCTTTTTATGCCGGGTTCCCGGGAAACCATATTTTTCTTTCCTGCGGACGGGAGTCTGTGGTAATCCTGCGCCAATTCCGTCCGGAGAAGATATGCAACCGGTTCTGACAGGACTCGAAAATCTGCTGCTGTCCCCTCCCGACTGGCTGTGCCGCAGCCGGATCGGCCTGCTTTGCAATCCCGCGTCGGTGGATCGTCGCCTGAACCATGCCGTTGAGATGATCCGGAAGGTGTTTCCCCCGAACCCGGTGCTGATCTATTCCCCCCAGCACGGCTTTCATGCCGAAAAACAAGACAACATGATCGAATCCGGCGACACCCGGGACCCCCTGTTCCACGTCCCGGTCCACAGTCTCTACGGCCGGCGGCGGATGCCGGAAAAATCCTCAATGGAAAACATCGACGTCCTTCTGGTGGATCTCCAGGATGTGGGATGCCGTGTCTACACCTTCATCTATACTTTGTCCTACTGCATGGAAACCGCCGCGGCCTTAGGGAAAAAGGTGGTGGTCCTGGATCGTCCCAACCCCATCGGCGGCCGGGTGATCGAGGGCAACCGCCTCTCCCCGCACTGCGCCTCCTTCGTGGGCCGGTACCCGATCCCAATGCGCCACGGCCTGACCATCGCCGAAGCCGCCCTCCTGTTCAATACCCGGTTCGGCATCGGATGCGACTTGACGGTGATCCCCATGAAGGGCTGGCACCGGGACATGTATTTCTCGGACACCGGTCTTCCCTGGGTACTCCCTTCCCCGAATCTGCCCACCCCGGAGGCCGCCCTCGTTTATCCGGGCCAGGTGCTGTGGGAAGGGACCAATATCTCCGAAGGAAGGGGGACCACCCGTCCCTTCGAAATCTTCGGGGCCCCCTTCCTGGACCCGTACGCCATCCTTGACCGCTTGAAGGAAAGCGGCATCCCGGGCGTGACCTTAAGGCCCCTTGCCTTCGAGCCCACATGGAACAAATGGCAGGGGAGCCTGTGCAAGGGATTCCAGATCCACGTGATGAATCGATCCCGGTTTCGGCCCTATACCGCTTCCTTGAAACTGATGCGCGTGGTAATGGATCTTTATCCGGATCGGTTTGAATGGAAACCGCCGCCCTATGAATACGAATTCGAACGGATGCCCATCGATCTCATCCTGGGGGATCAACGGATCCGCCGGGAACTGGAACAAACCCGTGACGTGGACGGCCTTTCGGCTTCCTGGAATGACGATCTGGAAGCCTTCCGGGCGATGCGCTCCCGGTTTCTCTTGTACCCGGAGCAACCCCGTTGACCCCGAATGACATGAAACGATCCTGCGAAAACTTCAAGCGGATGCGCTTTAAAGGAAACAAAGTATGGATGGCGTTGGATGACCAGGGCCGCCCCTTGGTCCGGGAGGGAAAGGTCCTCATCAAATATCAACCGGAGCAGGACTACGAATATTGGGTCCGCCAAGAAAACGTCGAGCCCCTCGACGCGCCGGACTCGAAACCGGCCCCGGAAAAATCCGGCGCAAGAAAAAGGACCCGGGGAAAAAAACCGGAAAAAAACGATCCCGATGTCCTGTCCGAAACGATTGATCCCAACGCCGTTGTGATCTTCACGGACGGAGCCTCCTCGGGAAACCCCGGCCCTTCGGGGATCGGGATCGTGCTGCGGCACAAAGGACGCCGCAGGGAAATCTCCCGGTATATCGGGGTCGCCACGAATAATATCGCCGAACTCGAAGCCATCCGGACGGCGCTGGCCCAATTGAAAACCGTGAATCTTCCGGTACGCCTCTTCACCGACAGCACCTATGCCCAAGGGGTTTTGACGTTGGGATGGAAACCGCGTAAAAACGAAGCGTTGATCCGTGCCACCAAAACCCTGATGGCCAAGTTCAAAGACTTGAAAATCATCCACGTTAGGGGGCACACGGGGGATGAAGAAAACGAAAGGGCCAATGATCTGGCCGTATCCGCCGCAAGGGGCGGGGGAAGTCCGTCGGTTTAAGCCCTTTTTCCGATCTTCAGAGGATGGTGGGGGAAAAGCTCAGACAAGGCAAACAAAGGCTTGGACAGGTTTCGGGTCAACACGGCCGAAAAGTGAAAAGGGATGATATTATGGATCTCCCCCATGAGCGTATGGAAGACCTCGCTTCCCCGGTGACCGAAACGCTTCCTGAAAGCTCGCCCTGAAGGGCGGGCTTGGGTCATTTTGTCCTCGGTATCACGGTCCCGGGGAATTTTCAACATAATGCCGGATGCACAAAAGCCGAAAGAGCGCCTGGCCGCCTAAGGGAGGCTGCCCGGTATGCGAACAGAAGTTGCCGTGTGGGGTAACTATGGGGGAATAAAGGGGAAAAGCGCCTTCAGTCCGGCATCCCGGAGGATGCCGGACCGGGTGCTGCATTGAAATGGGGTCTATTCGGCTTTTTCAGTCTTTTCGGATTTCAGGTTCTCGATCTCTTTTTTCAGTTCATCGATTTCCTGTTTGTATTTTTCCGTTTCATCATTTTTAAATGTGGGTTCGGATATCGGTTCATCCTTTTTCCAGGTATCCTTCAACTCATCGAATCCCAGATAAAGCGCCAGACCGCCGCCCAGAAGCAACATGACTGGAATGGCCCCGGCCAACAATTGCAGGAAAGGTTTCCACCAGACCGACAGTCCGATGATGCCCAGTACCGCTCCAATCGCCCCGCCAATTAACGTTTTCATTTAATACGGTCCTCCTTTAAAAGTAATGATTAAACAAAATGTTGGCACACCATATCCTCTAATCGTTTTTCGGATACATCTTTCTCGCCGAATTTTTCACATGAAGCCGATAACACAACCTGAACGCCAAGGCAAGCATATTTTTTGAAAAATGGAATCCTCTTGGCGTCGGGAACCCGGCGATCATCAGACCATGTCCCTATTGATCCCCCTTTTCCTTATTGAACTAAATTGAGCGATCTGATACTCTAAAATGCACTCGCTGCTGCTGTTCAATGCACCCGACGGCGGGTGGGTGCGCCAAGAAAGGAAGCATCAACCCTTGATATCGCCCTGTGATTTCGGGGCGTTGCTTTTCATTAACGATTTTTGCCATCGGCCAATGACTCAAAATCGAACCATAGAAAACATGATCAATCGGATCCGGCGACGGCTCGAGAAAGCGCTGGATGGAACCCACGATCATTATTTTCTGTTTTTTCCCAAAGATCCGGGCCGCCTCGTCCGGATGGGGCTTCGCCTGTTTTACACCGGCGTCCGGATGGATCCCGAACAGACGGCCGTCATCTCGGCGCTTCCCCGAAACGCCGTCATCGTTTATGCCGTCAAGTACAGCAGTCGTTTCGAGTACTTGTTTTATCACAATCGCATGGGCGACATGGGGCTGCCCTGCCCTGAGATCGCTTTCGGCTTTCGGACCGTCGCCTTGCAACCGGTCCGCCGGATTTTTCAAGTTCTGCTGGCCCATCTGGACCATTTCTTTCGAAATCGATCCCGCCTGGATCCGTACAAGAGCGGTTACATAAAACGTTCCCTGACCGATGGACATGCCGGATATGTCACCCTGCTTGAGAGAAAGGGGATCCACCGCCGGCTTTTAAAAACCAAAAAAGACCCCCTCCGGCAGCTCATCGAAATCCAGAAAAGGATCGACAAACCCGTCTATATCGTCCCCCAACTCATGTTTTTCAGCCGGACCCCCCATCGAAACATTCGGACCCTGGTGGACATCCTTTTCGGGACCGAAGAAAGGCCGGGACGACTGCGCCGCGTGGTCACCCTTTTCAAGAATCCCGGGAAAGTGTTCGTGGAGACGTCGGACCCCCTCGATCTGAACACATTCCTTTCTCAACCCGAGGTGGCCTCGGAAAACCTGGTGCAACAGGCCGTTCTCCTGCGTCGTCACCTCATCGAACAAATCAACCGGCATCGCCAAACCATCACGGGGCCCACCATCAAAACCCGGGAAGAAATCAAACAGGACATTCTAACTGGTGAGCGGCTCAATGAATTTCTGGTCCATCACGCCGGAAGCCGTGAAATCCCGCTTCCCAAGGTGCGGAAGGAAGCCGACGACTATCTCGATGAAATCGCCGCCAACTACAACCCTTCTTTCGTGCGGTTCGCATCGGTCATCGTCAAATGGATCCTCGAATCCATGTTCGAAGGCGTTTCCATTGAATCCAACGCCGTGAACCGGATCCGACAATTCTCCAAGAAAGGGCCTGTCATCTTCGTCCCCTGTCACAAGAGCCACGTGGACTACCTAGTTCTCCCCTGTGTGCTGTATACGCACAACATGCCGGCGCCGCATATCGTGGCCGGAAACAATCTTTCCTTTTGGCCCCTTGGGCCCCTCTTCCGGATGGGGGGGGCGTTTTTCATCCGGCGGTCCTTCCGGGGAGCGGTGTTGTACGCAAGGGTCTTTTCCGAATACGTGCACAAACTCCTGGAAGAAGGGTTTAACATCAAAGTCTTCATGGAAGGGGGAAGGAGCCGTACCGGAAAACTCCTTGTGCCGAAACTCGGATTTTTGTCCATACTCCTCAGTGCCTTCAAAAACGGGGCATGCGAAGAACTCACCTTCATTCCCATCTTTATCGGCTACGACCGTGTCCTGGAGGAAAGCGCCTATCTGAATGAGGTGGAAGGGGGGCAAAAGGAGTCGGAAAGCCTGCTCCAGGTCATCAAAGCCCGGAAATTCTTAAGACGGCGCTACGGAAGAATCTATATTAAGATGGGGGAGGCGACCTCGGCGCGGTCCCTTTTCAGCGAGGTGGCGAATATCGGTGATGACATTCCTCAAAAAGTCTTCAACAGAATGGTCCGCACCCTGGGGTATCGCCTGGCACATGCCATCGACAGCGTGGCTGTCGTTACGCCCCATGCCCTGGCGGCCAGCGCCATACTCAATACCCAAAAACCCGTCTTCACCCGGCGGCACCTCTGGAAAGATATCGAAACCTACCTGATCCACCTCAACTTCCAGAATGCCACCCTAGCCGATTCCCTTGTCCTTGATACCCAGACGGCCATCGATAATGCCCTGGGAGATTATCTCCAGCGGAAATTCATTGAAACGGTGTCCCCCAAAAAAGGGGCAGCGGATGCGGAGACGCTTTATCAGATCAAGGAAAATCAGCGCCCCAACCTGGAATATTACAAGAACAACACCATCGCATTCTTCATCCCGGCGGCCTTTACCGCCCTGGCGATTTTGGAAACGGACGCCTTCCAGTTCAGCGCATCCAATCTCCACGCGAGTTACTCCGCCTTACAGGAGTTCTTCAGATTAGAGTTCGCCTTCAGCGTGGACCGCACACCCGAATACCTGATCAGGAAAACCCTCAAAGCATTCATCGACGACGCCATTCTCATGCCGCACCCCACGCTTCCGGACACCTACAACCTCACCTCTTCGGGGTTTAGAAAACTCAAGTCCTTTGCGGCTTTTTTGAAAACATTTTTCGAAGCCTACGAGGTGGTCCTGGGCTTTTTTGAAAAGGCACCCAAGAATGGTTTCAGCCCCAAGGATCGTCTGCGGAAAATCCAGGCCCGGGGAAACCGCATGTACAAACTCAAGCAGATCGAACGCAAGGAATCCCTTTCCAAGATTTACTACCAAAACGCCGTGGATTTTTTCCTCTCCCAGGGGATCAAGAGCAGGGAGGACGAAGAAAAAATCGTTTTCTTTGCGGACATGATCAGACGCTTCCGGGCGTATATGTAAACGCCGATCATGAAGGCCTTGATACTTTGCGCCGGCATCGGCGAGCGACTTCTTCCCTACTCAAAAACCCGTCCGAAACCCCTGTTCTCCATTTCCGGCGCGCCAATCCTGGATCGTCTCATCCGTCATCTGTACGCCGCCGGGGTCGAAGCCATCGTCCTCAATACCCACCACCTGGCAGATCAGATTGAAGCCCATGTCCGAAAATCGCGGTATCCCATCCCGGTGCATCTTTCCCACGAACCCGCAATCCTGGGTACCGGAGGCGCCATTGCAAATAACGCCCATACACTGGGACACGCGCCCTTTTTCGTCATCAACGGCGATATTCTGACCGACATCGATTTCCGGACCGTTTACACCCACCATCTTGCACGCGGCGGCCCCGCGACGCTGGTATTCGTCAATGATCCGGCATTCAACACGGTCTTGGTGGACCCGAAGGGGACCGTTTGCGCCTTTGATGAAACAGATGCCCTATCGATTCCAAAGGATGCCGTGAAACTGACCTTCACCGGGATCCAGGTGCTGGATGACACAATTTTGGATTATATCCCGAATACCGGGTTTTCAAGCAGTATTGACGCTTACCGCCGGATGCTCGCCGACGGCAAACCCCTTTGGGCATGGATGCCGCAAAAGGCCTACTGGAAGGATATCGGCACCCCCGAACGATACCGGGACGCCGCCCTCGACGCCCTGGCGGCCGAGGCGTTTTTCAAGGCATGGTCCGCCCTGTCGCCGACCCTGGAACCAACACGGATATCAGCCCTGGCGGGAGACGGATCGGATCGGACGTGGTTCCGCCTTTTCCGAAAGAAAAATACCCTGGTGGCCGTCCATCACGGAATCCGGACCGATCCGGGGCCCGGGGAAATGGATTCCTGGATACGAATCGGCCGTTTTTTAAAGTCAAAAGGGATTCCGGTCCCTGAAATTCATGCCGTTGACCGTTTTTCCGGATGGGCGGTCATGGAAGATTTAGGGGATCTCTCCCTCCAGGAACATATCCGCAACACACCGTCCCCGGAAGACCGCGTGGAAATCTATCAGCGGGTCATCGACCAACTGGTCCGTTTTTCGACCCGGGGCATCCGGGGATTCGACCTGACCTGGGCCTATCAGGGCCCCATTTATAACGAGGCGCTCATCCTCAAGGGCGAATGCGGTTACTTTCTGGAGGCGTTTGTCCATCGATATTTGGGGCTCGCCTTCCCCGGTGAACGTCTTGAAAACGAATGGAAGCACCTTGCCCGCCGTGCCCTGGAAAATGCGGAATTCGGCCTCATGCATCGCGACTTTCAGTCCCGGAACATCATGGTGGCGGGCCAAGGGATCTTTTTCATCGATTTCCAGGGCGCCCGGGTGGGTCCCGTCCAGTATGACCTGGCGTCTTTGCTCATCGATCCTTACGTGGATCTGCCGGTTCCCATGCAGGAACGGCTTTTGACGTTCGCGATGAAACGACTGGCCGGAGAGCGATCGTTCACCCCCCGCCGATTCCTGGACGGATACGGGTGTTGCGCCCTCTGCCGGAATCTCCAGGCCCTGGGCGCCTTTGCCCACCTGTGTCGGGTGAAGGGAAAAACCGTTTTCGAAACGTACATCCCATCCGCCGTCAAAAGCCTGTCCCGTCTTGTCGACGCCCTGCCCCGGAACGAATTTCCCGGGTTGCATGAACTGAAGTCAAAGATTGCGGCCGCCGTCGGTTTTTGATAAGATGAATTCTAGCTTTCAAGCGCGGTGTCCCCTGGTAGTGAAAATATCTGTCCTTGGAGAGCTTCCATTGATCCCGCCTTCAAAGGCGGGGCCTGGTGAAAGCGTTCCGGTCAAAAAAATTGAACGCCTAAAAAATTTTGTGAGCGTTGGCGCCTTTTCGGAAAAAAGATGTAAAACAGGAGACAGGCAATGGAAAAGATCCGCGTCATGATCAACGGGCTGCCGGGCAATATGGCCGCCGAAGTGGCGGCGCAGATCCTCAAGGAGAATCGATTCACCCTGGTGCCGTACGCCCTCACGGGACCGGAAATAACGGAAAAAACCTGCACGGTTAAAGGACACCGCATCGCGCTGTTTTGCCCGGAAAACCGGGATGCGATCCTGGAAGAGGCGGAACGCCCCGACGTCACCGTTGACTACACCCATCCCACGGCGGTGAACGCCAATGCCGATTGGTACTGTCGAAAGGGGCTTTCCTTTGTCATGGGGACTACCGGCGGAGACCGGAAAGCGCTTGCAGAAAGCGTTTCGAATTCGGATGTCTGTGCGGTGATCGCCCCCAACATGGCTAAGCAGATCGTCGCTTTCCAGGCCATGATGGCGTACGCCGCAGACCACTTCCCCGGTCTTTTCAAAGGGTATACCCTCACGATCCGGGAAAGCCACCAGAAGGGAAAAGCGGACACTTCCGGCACCGCCAAGGCCATGGTGAGTTATTTCAATCGATTGGGAATCCCTTTTTCAGAAGAACAGATTCAAAAAGAGCGGGATCCGGTGGTGCAGCGTGAAGAATGGAAGATCCCCGAGGCTCACCTTGTGGGACACGGATGGCACACCTATTCCCTTACTTCCGCCGACGAGACGGTGCATTTCCAGTTCACCCATAATGTCAACGGCAGGAAGATCTATGCCCGGGGCACTTTGGACGCCGTCGCCTTCCTTTTCCGGAAAATCCAATCCGGCGAAAAAGGAAAGGTCTATTCCATGATCGACGTATTGAAGGGGGCCTGACCGACGTTGATGAAAAAGGCAATCCCGTTGGCCATCGTCCTTTTTTTCTTTTCCGGGTTCGCCTTCGGCCAGGAGACGTACCCGAAACCCGGATGGCGTCCGGAACCGAATCCCATCGCAAGTCCCTACGCCCTTCCCGGAGGGGAAATATCGGTCTTTCTGGGCCAATACCCCAAAAGCCTCAATTACTACCTGGATGCCAGCACCCAAAGTGCGCAGGTCTTCGGGGCCATGTTCGAAACCCTCCTGTCCATGAATCCGGTCACCCTGGAATATGAACCCGCACTGGCAAAGCGCTGGGTCCTTTCCGCGGATAAGAAGAAATTTACCTTTTTCCTGGATCCGGATGCCAAATGGAGCGACGGCCGCCCGGTGACGGCCCGCGACGTCCGGTGGACCTATGACGCGATCATGGATCCCAAAAACCTTACCGGGCCGCATAAAATCGACATGGAACGCTTCTTCCCGCCCCAAGTCGTCGATGACCACACCATCGTCTTTACGGCAAAAGATGTTCATTGGAAAAACCTGGGAGCCGCCGGCGGATTCTTCATCCTCAGCCGGGACGCCTATTCGGAAAAGGACTTCAACAAGATCAATTTCGAGTTCCCGGTGGTTTCCGGTCCCTACACCCTTGGAGACATCCGGGAAGGCCTTTCGGTGACACTCAATCGCCGGACGGATTGGTGGAACCGCCCGGATGTCCGTTTTAAAGGGGTCGGGAACTTCGACCGCATCCGGTTCAAATTCTTCGCGGAACGGGAAAACGCCTTCGAAGCCTTTAAAAAGGGACAGATCGATCTCTTCCCGGTCTACACGTCCAGGTTGTGGGTCAATGAAACCACGGGAGAAAAATTCATCAACAACTGGATCGTCAAGCAAAAAGTGTACAATTCGAACCCCATCGGTTTTCAGGGGTTTGCCATGAACATGCGCAAACCTCCCTTTGATGATCTTAAGGTGCGAAAAGCCATGGCACACCTTCTTGACCGGGAAAAAATGAACGCCACCCTTATGTACAACCAGTACTTCCTGCACCGCTCCTATTTCGAGGACCTCTATGATGCCACCCATCCCTGCCCCAACCCCCTGATCCGCTTCGATAAAAACGAAGCCCGGAAGTTGTTAAACGAGGCGGGTTGGAAACCGGACCCGGAAACGGGGTTTCTGGTCAAAGATAAAAAACGGTTTTCCTTTAAATTCCTGACCCGGGCCGCCTCTTCGGAAAAGTTTTTATCCATCTACGCCGAAGACCTCAAGGACGTGGGCATCGAACTGATCATCGATAAAAAGGACTGGGCGGCCTGGGCCAAAGACATGGATGAATTCAACTTCCAAATGACCTGGGCCGCCTGGGGTTCCGGCGTCTTCAAAGACCCGGAAGGGATGTGGTCCTCGAAAGAAGCCCACCGGCAAGGGAGCAGCAACATCACGGGGTTTCAGGATCCCCGGGTGGACGCCCTCATTGACGCCCAAAAAGCCATCTTCGACATCCAAAAACGAAACGCGATTTGTCGTGAAATTGATGAGATCCTTTACAAGGCCTTCCCCTATGTCCTGCTGTGGAACATCAATTACACGCGTTTGCTGTACTGGAACACGTTCGGCACACCCCCCACCGTGCTGACAAAATATGGCGACGAAAGCAGCGCGTACTGGTATTGGTGGCTGGACCCGGATTCGGCGGCGGCTCTGAAAGACGCCATGGAACTGGGCTTACCGCTTCCCCACCGGGAACCGGTGATCCGCTTTGAAGACGCTTTTTCAAAGACGCCGCGCTGACCACGCGTCGAAAGGGAATGGGGTGATTTCGAGGCTTTTTCGGTTTTTCAAAACGGATGTATGGGATTTTTCCCTGGCGGAGCTTCCCCGGACCCGGCGGGTCTTGGTTTCCGTTTTAAGGGTCTTTTTGCTGGCCCTGAACAATTTTTACCGGGATCAATGCGCCTTGAGGGCCACGGCCCTGACCCTGTATACTCTTCTTTCGGTGGTGCCGGTCCTGGCCCTGGCATTCGGGATCGCCAAAGGCTTCGGTTTCGAAAAACACTTCCAGGCCCAGATCCTCCAACAGATTCCCGAGCAGGAAGCCGTTCTCAAACAGATCATCGTCTTTGCCCAAAACCTCTTGGAAACGGCTCGAGGCGGTGTGGTGGCCGGTGTGGGCGTTGTGGTCCTTCTCTGGTCGGCGATCAATATTTTCGGACAGATTGAAGATGCCCTGAATCGGATCTGGAACGTCAAAAAGGCCCGAAGCATCGGCCGTAAATTCAGCGATTATCTTTCTTTGATGCTCGTCTACCCCATCGCCATGTTCCTTTCCTCCAGCATCACGGTGTATCTTGCGTCCCAGGCCGCCGTCCTTTCCGAAAAAACGGCTATCCTGGATATGGTGGGGTCCTTGCTTCTCTTTTTTCTGCGGCTGTTGCCTTACGTCATCCTCTGGTCTTTTTTCGCCTTCATCTATATCTTTATGCCCAACCGGAAGGTTCCCTTTCGATCGGGTGTTCTGGCCGGCATCTTGGCGGGGACCCTGTACCAGGTGGTGCAGTGGGGATACATCGCGCTGCAGGTGGGCGTGGCCAAGTATCATGCCATTTACGGGAGTTTCGCCGCCCTCCCCTTGTTTTTGGTGTGGCTCCAGCTCAGCTGGATCATTGTCTTGTTCGGGGCGGAGTTGTCTTTCAGTATTCATCAGTATCCGGGGTATCCGGCGGAGCTGGCGGGAGAAAAGGGTTTGAGTCCGTTCAGCCTCAAGCTGACGGCCCTCCAGGTGGTGCACACCGTGATCCGGGCGTTTCAAGACAGGGAAGCGCCCCTTTCGGCCCCCCGGCTTTCGGAGCGTCTCGGATGTCCACAGGTGGTCTTAAAGCCGGTCATCAAGACCCTGGTTTCCACCGGTATCCTGTCCGAAGTCCGATCCGACGAAGACATGCAAGAGCCCGGCTATCAGCCCGGGTGCGACACGGATCTTTTGACCATCGGATTCGTTCTGGAGGCCATGGAACGGCAGGGATCCGGGCGGATGCCCCTTTTCGAAACGCCGGAAGTCCGGCGTTTTCGGGAAGCGTTGGCCGGATTTTCAGAAGCGGTCCGCAACTCCCCCCAAAACCGGAAGCTCAAAGAGATTTAGGCCTTAGGCCGCGCCCCGGCCTATTTGCTTCCCCGGACGATGTGGTAGGTGAAGGATTTGTACCCCAGGACCTTCTGGATGTGAAACACCAGGATACGACTTTCGTAGTTTTCCACGTACTGCTTTAATTCCCGGCGGGCCTCCCGGAACGTCCGGCTCTGGAGATGGGCCACAAGCTTGTCGATCTCCTGGGCCCGGCCCTCGCAGATGATATGCGGGCCGTCCCCGATGAGGACCTCCCATTCCCCGGCGACGGTGATTCCCAGCTTTTCAAGACAAGGGTAAAAGGATCCCAGGACGTACTTTTCGCACGCGTCCTTTTTCCGGCTCACCACGTCCCACATCTGATTGAACTTGACCGTGTTTTCCTTGATGTCCGTGGAATAGGCTTCCTTCTTCCCCGTAGATACCAGGACCTTGGTCTTGTATTTCCGGATGTAGTTATGGAGTTCGTCGATGAGGATCCGGTAGCGTTTGTCCGTGAGCGCCCTTTCCAGAAGGTCCAAATCGTTGGTAATGCCTTCGAAAATGATTTCGGCATATGCCCCCACGAGGACGGTCCACCCGGCTACGGTGTGAATGCCCAGTCGATTGATCTCGGGAATGAATTGATGGGTAATGAATTTCTCGTAGTCTTTGAGCTTTTCATGATCAACGGTCCAGTATTGGTTGAATTTCACCGGCATGGAGGATCCCTCCTTTTTTTAAGGGTTGCCGTTGTCCAACAGGGGCTGCGCCGTCATCGGCGGTTCAAATTATAATACCCTGAAGCGCGCTCCGGATCAAGCCAAAAGGCCGCAGGCTATGCTGGGATCTTGTAGGCATGCGCCAGAGCGTCATCCAGTTTGTCGATGCGGTTTCCGCCGGCCTGGGCCATATCGGGGCGCCCCCCGCCGCTGCCACCCACGAGACCGGAAATTTCCCTGATGATGTTTCCGGCATGAAAACAATCCGCCAGATCCTTTGTTACCATCGCGACGAGTAACACCCGCTGATCGGCAACTGCGCCCAGAACGACGATGCCGGAGCCGATGCGGTCTTTGAACCGGTCGGCCAGGTCCCTGAGGACTGCAGGGGTTTCCGCCTCCACTTTTTTGGCCAGCACCCGCACGCCGTTGACCGTGCGGATTTCGGCTTCAATATTTTCCGCGGACCGGGAGGCAAGGCCGATCTTAAGGCGTTCCACTTCTTTTTCCACGGTTTTCAGCCGTGCCAGGAGAGCCTCCACCCGCAAAGGAACGGTGTCGGGTTTTTCCCGGAGTTTCTCCGCGGTTTCCCTCAGGATGGCAAAGGCGTGCTGAACACAAGCCACGGCCTTTTGGCCGGTAAGGGCTTCGATGCGCCGAATCCCGGAAGCGACCGAGGACTCGGCGATGATCTTGAAAAGGCCGATCCGCCCCGTGTTGTCGGTGTGGGTGCCGCCGCACAACTCTTTGCTGAAGGCGGAAAGGGAAATCACCCGGACGCGGTCCCCGTATTTTTCTTCGAAAAGGGCCGTGGCACCGGATTTGAACGCCTCCTCGGCCTCCATCTCCCGGCCTTCCACAGGGACGGCTTCCCGGATTTTTTCGTTGACTCCGGCTTCGATACGATCCAGTTCCTCCGGGGGAATGGGGGAAAAATGGGTAAAATCGAAGCGCAGCCGATCCGGCGCCACCAGGGAACCCGCCTGCTTGACATGCTCCCCCAGAACCTGACGGAGCACCGCGTGGAGGATATGGGTGGCCGTATGGTTCAAGGCCGTGGCCTGTCTTTTTTCCGGGTCCACGTTCAAGGTCAGCCTATGTCCCTTGGCCAGGCGTCCCTCGCGGATTTTGCCCTTGTGGATGATGATACCGGTGGGATCCTTGACGGTGTTGTAGATCTCCCCGGTGCCATCCGGCCCGGAGAATGTTCCCACATCCCCCACCTGTCCGCCGGCTTCCGCATAAAAGGGGGTGACGTCCGTGACGATTTCCACCGTTTCCCCGGCACCGGCTGTTTCCTCTTCCCGGCCGTCTTGCACCAGAAGCACCACCGTTGCCTCGGCCGTCAGCCGGTCATATCCCACGAACTCGGGCTGAAACCCGGTGGCCGAAAGAGATTTGTAAGCCTCGGCGATCCCCGTAAAAACCACGGTGGATCGGGACTTTTCCCGCTGGATTTTCATGGCCCGGTCGAATCCGTCAAGATCCAGCGTCAGGTTCTCGTCCCGGACCACGTCCCGGACAATGTCCACCGGGAATCCGTAGGTATCATAAAGCTTGAAGACTACGTCCCCGGGAACCGTGGTCATCCCTTTCGCCTTCATCTCTTCCAGGGTGTCGTTCAAAAGCTTCAAGCCGTGGTCCAGGGTCTCCATGAACCTGAGTTCTTCGTTTTGGATGACGTTTCCGATGAAGGCGGATGCCTGGGCCAGTTCGGGGTAGGCGTCCTTCATGATATCATAAACAACTTCCGCGGTACGATGCAGAAACGGCCGCTTCAATCCGATGTTCCTGCCGTATCGAACCGCCCGCCGCATGATCCGCCGCAGGACATATCCGCGTCCTTCGTTGGAGGGGAGGACGCCGTCGCCGATGAGAAAGGCCGCCGCCCGGGAATGGTCCGCGATGACTTTCATGGCAACGTCGTCGGCCCGGGAAGCACCGAAGGGCTTATTGGAGAGTTCTTCCACCCGCCCGATGATGGGGCGGATGAGGTCCGTATCGAAGTTGGTGGGAACGTCCTGAATCAGGGACACCAGGCGTTCGAGCCCCATGCCGGTGTCGATGCTGGGTTTGGGCAGTGGGGTCATCTGCCCGGAGGCGTCCCGGTTGAATTGCATGAAGACCAGGTTCCATATTTCAAGGTACCGGTCGCACTCGCATCCGACTTTGCAATCAGGCGTTCCACACCCGTAAGATTCACCCCGGTCGTATATGACCTCACTGCAGGGGCCGCACGGTCCGGTATCGCCCATGGCCCAGAAATTGTCCGCCTCTCCGAATCGGACGATCCGATCCTCGGGGATTCCGGTCACCTTCCGCCACAATACCGCCGCCTCATCGTCGTCGAGATAGATGGTGGCCCACAGCCGGTCCGGGTCGAATCCATAGCCGTTGGTGAGCAGGTCCCACCCGTACTCGATGGCTCCTTCCTTGAAGTAGTCTCCGAAGGAAAAGTTGCCCAGCATCTCGAAAAAGGTGTGGTGCCGGGCCGTGTATCCCACGTTTTCCAGGTCGTTGTGCTTTCCTCCGGCCCGGACGCATTTCTGGGAAGTGGCGGCCCTTAGATACTCTCGCTTTTCCTCTCCCAAAAAGACGCGTTTGAACTGGACCATCCCGGCATTGGTGAACAAGAGGGTGGGATCATCCGAAGGGACCAGGGATGAACTCCGCACGATGCGATGTCCGTGTTTCTTGAAGTATTCGAGGAATTGCCTGCGGACCGCTTCTCCTGTCATGGATTACTCCGTCAGCTTTTGATCGTCTTTTTTCTTTGAAATGCCCAGGGATTCCTGGGTTTTTGCAAGGACGTTTTCGAAAATATCTTTGTTTTCCATCAAAAAGCGCTTGGCATTGTCCCGGCCCTGGCCGATCCGTTCCCCGCTGTAGGCGTACCAGGTCCCGCTTTTTTCGATCACGTTGCAGGACACGGCCGTGTCGAGAAGGTCTCCGGCCCTGGAGATGCCTTCCCCGTAAAGAATATCGAATTCCGCTTCCTTGAACGGGGGCGCCATCTTGTTTTTCACCACCCGGACCTTGGTCCGGTTTCCGATGATGTTCTGCCCGTCCTTGATGGCATTGATCCGCCGGATATCCAGGCGCAGGGAAGAATAAAATTTAAGGGCGTTTCCGCCCGTGGTGGTCTCCGGGTTTCCGAAAAAGACCCCGATTTTCATGCGGATCTGGTTGATAAAAATCACCGAGGTCATGGTTTTCCCGATGGTTCCAGTGAGTTTGCGCAACGCCTGGGACATGAGACGGGCCTGGAGCCCCATGTGGGAATCCCCCATTTCACCCTCGATCTCGGCCCGGGGAACCAGGGCCGCCACGGAATCGACAACGACGATATCGATGGCGCCGCTTCTCACCAGCATTTCGGCGATCTCAAGGGCCTGCTCTCCCGTGTCGGGCTGGGAAACCAGAAGCTCGTCGCTGTTGACCCCCAGCCTTTTGGCATAATGGATGTCCAGTGCGTGCTCCGCGTCGATGAACGCGGCAATTCCTTCCTTTCTCTGGGCTTCGGCCACCGCGTGGAGGGCAAGGGTCGTCTTTCCGGAAGATTCGGGGCCGAAAATTTCGACGACGCGCCCCCGGGGCAAACCGCCGATGCCCAGCGCATGATCCAGCGCCAGGGAACCGCTGGGAATGACCGGGACATCGATGATGGTATCCCCCCCCAGTTTCATGATAGCGCCTTTGCCGAACTGGCGTTCGATTTGACTGATGGCGCTTTCCACCGCCTTGACTCTCTCCGATGATGCCGCCATGACCCCCTCCTTTTTCTCTGATCCTGTTATGATCCTATTCATTCTTTCCCAATGCGGCAACGGCCAATTTCGAATAGACGGGACCCGAGGGCTTCAGGTCGCTGCGAAAAAGAATCAGCGCATCAAGAATGAATTGCCCGGTTTCAAACCCCCGGCCCATCTCCAGTACATCCATGAGGGCAGGAAGCGACGGGTTTTTCTTGAACCGGCCCACCGTCAGATGCCCCTTGAAGGGGCGTCCCTCGGAGGGGAAACCCAGGCCTTCCAGGCACGCCTCCAGGGTCTTATGAAATTCAATAAGCCTGTTTTCCGTATCCTTCAACCCCACCCAGATGATTCGGGGTTTGCGGACACCCGGAAAAACCCCCACTCCCTTTGCCGCAAGACAGATGGGATCCCTGCTCAAGGCCGCCGTACGCAGGCAGCTTGAAATCCTTTCGACATCCCGAACCGGTATGTCGCCCAAAAATTTGAGGGTCAAGTGTATATTTTCCGGTGAGACCCATCTTGCACTCAAACCCCGGCGCCGCATCTGTTCCTGAACATCGCGTACGGCCTTCAAGACGGGATCGGGCAATTCAAAAGCGACAAAGGCGCGAAGGGTTTCTTCCGGCCGGGTCATGGTTGTTTGTCTTGGGAACGCTGCACGCTGATGCCCGGAATCGGGCGTTTCTTCTCATTTGGGCGGAAGCGTGAACTGGGGCGTCCCGAGAAGAAACTTTCTTTCTTGAATCCATTTTTTCAAAATATCGGCGATCTCCCGTGCCCGGGACACACTCGAGAGCGGAACCGTTGGAATGGTCTTTCCGTTGACATTGACGGCACCGCTTTTCAATTCCGCGTAACTGACCTGGGCTAAACTTTTGGAAATGCCGTTGGGATAATCGTGGCCATAGTCCACCACCTGGGTAAACAGGTCTTCATCGGACAGTCCCGTATACTGGGCGATCTTTTCGTTCAATAACGGAATCGGCACCCCCAGTCCCACGGAAAGGGATGTCCCGTAGCCTTGAATGCTGGCCCCCATGAGCCATCGGGGGCTCATCTGTTTCAGGTCTCCCATGACCCACAGCGTCCCGGCCGGCGCCAGAGGCGCCCCTTTCCGGGAGCGTTTCACAGAGGGTTTGTGCTGGGTGCCGTGCCAGGTGACGTACCCCACGCCGCCCCCGAGAAAAATGCGGGTTCCCAACCCGATGGTCATATAGTAGGGATCGTTCAGCAACGGGCTGAGCTGTCCGGCGGAGCAGTAATTGGCATTGCCCATACGCGGTTTAAGGGTTCCCATGTAGGTGTAGATGGTCTTGTTGGTCCCGTTGACCGCGCAATTGTAGTTTTGATATCCGTTTCTGGGATTGCACAGGGTGGCCTGGGGAAGCCCGGCCAGGGTCACCTCCTTTTCGATGCCCCGGTTCGGGTAACAATCCGTGCCGTAAGCCTCGGCCTTGAGGTACACCTTCTTTTTTGCGACCAGGTCCTCGATGACATGCCCGCCCCCGTAGCGGAACTCCCCGGGATACACCTTGTTCAAGGGATCGTCCTCGCAGGGCTCGGTGGCGCCGATGTAACAATCCACGGCCGCCAGCCCGGCATAGGCCGGCACTTTATTCAACCACACCCGGCTCGCTTTGATCGTGGGTTGTGACTGGCCGAAGTTGATGAAGGCGCCCGAAGAGCACATGGGGGCAAATGTTCCGGTGGTCACCACGTCCACGCGCCGCGCAGCCTCCACGGGCCCTTCCGACTTGACGATGGGAATGATTTCCTCGGCCGTGACCACCACGGCCTCGCCGGAGCGGATCCTGACGTTGATCTCTTCGATGGTCTTTTGAACCCGGTATTTTTTCACGATTCGGCCTCCACCGCCTTTTCTCTACCCGTTCTCTGTTCCCATAAGCTTGGCCGTGATGCGCTTTTCAATCCATAATGGATCCCACCATTCCAACGGATGCACGAAGGTATCGTGGATCACCATGCTGAAGTGAAGGTGATCCCCCCCGGCCAGGCCGGTATCCCCGGTATGGCCGATGATATCCCCCTTCTCCACCTCCTGTCCTGTCTGGACCGCGTAATCACTCAAATGGGAATACATGCTGAAAATGCCGAGCCCGTGATCGATAAGGATCGTCTGGCCGTAAATCCCCAATTCTCCGGCAAAGGCCACTTTTCCGCCATTGGCCGCAGGAACCGGGGCATGGGCCGTGGCGGCCAGATCGATGCCCAGGTGCACCTGCTCATCCACTTTTTTCCCCTGATACACATAATCCCGGTGATCGGCGAATCCCGCCCGCCGTTCCGAGTTGGGGAGCCTGAGAAAAGGGCCGTCCCATAATTGGGTCTTTTCGGATTCGGCCGTCAGTTGAACCATCTGCTGATAATTTTTTTCCCTAAGCTCGCGGTTGACGAGCAGGAATCGGTCGATGAGGGGTCCGGTATCGGCACCGCCGATTTGGGATTGGAACCGCGGTAATATCCGTTCCAAAAAACCGTCGGAAAGACCGATGACGTCTTTTTTGAACCGCCGGGCCTTGATATGATAAGAAAATCCGGTGCGTGCGGTGTTTCCGGCCCCATCCACGGCTTCGACGGCAATGGGGGTTCCCGGTCCCTGGGTATGTTTCAGGGCGAAAAACGCGACGTATCGTTGCGGGTCATCCGGTTGTCCGCCGTACCCCGGAAAAAAATGCTCTCCAACCCGGACTCCGGTTTTGGTGCATGACTCGGTGAGCCGGTATACGACGAGACCCGTTCCCCCCTGGTTCAGGTAATGGAATTTGCTCAACACCACAATCTGGGGCGGCTGCGTGTCGATCACCGTTTCTTTTTCCAGATACCCCGGGTTTCCGTGAAACCAGTGCCGCCAGGAATGGTCCCGGGCCATGACCCGAAGCGTTGCTTCCCCGTCGGCAAGGCCCAGTTTCTTCGGTTCCACGGTGACGGTATAGGTCTTTTCCCGGATCCCGGATTTTGAAAAAATACCAGGGGACTTAAAATCTTCCTCCAGGAGAGGGATCGCCTTATTTTCCTTTAAAATTTCAACCTTCACCCGCGATAGACCGCTCTTGGCGTCCGAAACGGTAATCATGACCTCCGCGTGTATTCCCAGGGAAAGGGCTTCGGGCGCCACCTCGATGCGGGGGGGCGTCCCTTCCATTTTCACCCACAGCAACGCCCCCACGACGATCATCAGTAGGGCCAAAAAGGGCGTCAGCCATCGCCATTTTATCTTTTTTTCTTTTGATTTCAATTAGTTGATACCTCTTCGGGGAAATGAACAGAAACCATACCAGTTAAATGCACGCCGATCAAGGCTTCTTTTCACTTGTTGACTTTTATCGGCACCAGCGATAAAACATGGACGTATTTACGGCAGTCAAAAAAACGGAAAGGACGCGTTTATTCAATGGATTCCCGAGGTGTTGAGATTCATGAAGGGATGATGGTGGGCGGCAGCGCCCCTTTGGCCCTCATCGCCGGACCGTGCGTAATTGAAGATGCGGAAACCCCTTACCGGATCGCCTCCACTCTTAAAAGCCTGACCCGGCGTCTGGAAATTCCGTTTATTTTCAAGGCCTCCTTCGACAAGGCGAACCGAAGCGCCATCGATTCTTTCCGGGGCCCGGGGGTGACGGAAGGCCTTCAGATCCTCAAGCGGATCAAGATGGAGCTTGGCGTTTGTATCCTTTCCGATGTCCATCGCATCTCCCAAATCGATGCCTGCACCGAGGTCTTGGACGTCATCCAGATTCCCGCGTTTTTATGCCGGCAAACGGACCTGGTAACCGCAGCGGCGGCCGCCGGGAAACCCGTCAACATTAAAAAGGGACAGTTCCTTGCACCCAAAGACATGGCCAACGTGGTCCATAAGGCGGCATCCACCGGAAATAAGCGGATTTTAATTACCGAACGGGGAAGCTGTTTCGGTTACAACAACCTTGTGGTCGATTTCAGGGGAATCCCCATTATGCAGAAAACCGGATGTCCCGTGATCTTCGACGCCACGCACAGCGTACAACTCCCCGGCGGAGAAACCAATCGTTCCGGGGGAGAGCGGCAGTTCGCACCCGTGTTGGCCAAAGCGGCGGTGGCCGCCGGCGCCGACGGCATCTTTATGGAAGTCCATCCCACACCCGAGCAGGCCCTGTGCGACGGACCCAACTCCCTGCCCCTGGACGATTTGGAAGCGCTTCTCGCCACGCTCGTGGGAATCCGGACCGCTCTCAGTGCTTCAGCAACATGACCGCATCCTCTCCTGTCGATAAATCCGTTTCTCCGCCGGCCCTGGAAACAGACCTGGCGGACCGCCTCGCCGCGATACAGGTGTTGGCCATGGACGTGGACGGCGTCCTCACGGACGGCGCCATCATCTATTCGGACGCCGGAGAAGAGATCAAGGCCTTCAGCGTCAAGGACGGCCTGGGAATACGCCTCCTCCTGGAATCGCATATTCCGGTCTGCCTGATCACCGGAAGAAGCTCCAGGGCGCTGCACCATCGATGCAAGAATCTTGGTATATCAATGGTTTATGACGGAATATCGAACAAAAAAAGCATTTTGAGCAAGGTGTGCAGCGACACCGGTTTTCCGCCGGAGGCCATCGCCTTTGTGGGAGATGACCTTCCGGATTTGGCACTGAAAGGATCGGTGGGGTTTTTTATCGCGGTGGCCGACGCCCACGAAGTCCTCCGGGAAAGGGCGGACTGGGTGACCCGCGCACCGGGTGGAAAAGGGGCGATCCGCGAGGTTTGCGATGCCATTTTAAAGGCCAAAGGACTATGGGAAAAGCATCCCTGGATAGCCGATGAACACCCCCGTTAAAAAAAGCGGTTCGAGAAAGCCGAAAGCTCTGGGTTGGCTTTTGGCCGGCGTGATCCTCGCCACCCTCGTGGCGGTAATCGCCGTTTTTGTGGGATACCGGCGCATGGTGGTGGATCCGAAAGATGCCGCTGAAATGCTGAAGCGCACCGGCGCCGAGATCGCCCTCAAAAAAATCCGCCATACCGCCACCCGCAACGGCCGGGATGAGTGGACCCTCACCGCAAAATCCGCCCGGGTCATGGAGGACCATAACCGGACAGTCATCGACAGCCCTTCCGTGGTCTTTTACATGAAAGACGGAAAAAAGGTCTACCTCACCGCAAAACAGGGAATCCTGGAACCCAAGACCAACGACCTGGAAGCCATCGGCGATGTCACGGTCAATTACGAGATTTATGTCCTGAAAACCCAACGCCTGCATTACGATCACCAAAAACGCCGCATCTATTCCAAAGTCCCCGTGACCATCGAAGGAGACCGGATTTTCCTGGCGGCCGACCGGATGGTATATGATCTGGACACCCAAACCTCCACCTTCAAGGGAAACATTGAAAGCAGGATTCATGAACGATTCGTCTTGTAATCGAAAAGGTCCGAAATGCGCCTTTCAGGGGGCGCTTTTTTTGGGAATGCTTCTTCTCTTGATCGCCCCGGCAACCGCGGAAGACCCGCCTGCCGCGGATGCAAAAAATCCCGATGACGTGATCTATATTACTTCGGACCGGCTCTTTTCGGACAACAACGCCCGGTACGCCGAATTCATCGGAAACGTCCGGGCCGTCCAAGGAACCACCGTCATTACGGGAGATCGGCTGAAGGTGTACTACAAAAGCGACCTTCAAAGCGTGGAATCCCAAGGTCCCGGGGAGGAATCGATTCAGAAGCTGGAATCCACGGGGAACGTGGTCATTGAGTTCGACAACAGGGTTGCAAAGGCACAAAAGGCCATATACATTACTGATTCCCGGATCTTGATCCTGACGGGCCCCGATTCGAGCCTCACCAGCGGGAAAAACGTGGTGACCGGGGAGAAGATCACCCTTTACCGGGAAGACGGCCGGATCGAAGTGGAAAGCGGTGAAACGGGCCGGGTGGAGGCGGTTTTTTATCAAAAAGGAAAAGGGCTGAATTAAAGCGTCCCGAGAGGATCGGTTTGGAAAAAAGTCCAGTCTTTCGACGTGATTTACGATGAATGGAGCGGGGTTGTGTCTGTCCTGGGGTTAATGGGTTTAGGAAAATCCTACTTCGGCCGCCAAGTGGTCAAGGATGTCGACCTCACAGTGGAAAGCGGCAGCGTGGTGGGGCTGTTGGGTCCCAACGGCGCCGGAAAAACCACCACCTTTTACATGACTGTGGGGATGATCAAGCCGGATCAGGGCCGCGTGTTTTTAAACGACGAGGAGATCACCCATGATCCCATGTACATCCGCGCCCGAAAAGGGGTCGGTTATCTTCCCCAAGAAGCGTCCACCTTCCGGAAGCTCACCGTCAAGGAAAACGTTCTGGTGGTCCTGGAGGCACAGCCCCTGACCCGGGCGCAGCAGGAGGAGCGGGCGGAACGGCTCCTGGAGGAGTTGGGAATCCGGCACCTTTCACGGCAAAAAGCAGGCTCCCTTTCCGGGGGAGAACGCCGGCGGCTGGAGATCACCCGATCCCTGGCCTCCAATCCGGTCTTCATTCTTCTGGATGAACCCTTTTCAGGAATCGATCCGCTGGCGGTCATCGACATCAAGAACATCATCTCGCACCTGAAATCGAGGGAGATCGGTATTCTGATTACGGACCATAACGTCCGGGAAACCCTTTGTATCTGCGACCGGGCATTCATCCTCAACGACGGTCAGGTGATCGAATCCGGGCCTCCGGAAAAAATAGCCTGCAGCGAGATCGCCCGGAGACTGTACCTGGGAGACGAATTCAGGCTTTGAAATGGCACTCAAGCTCAGCCAACAACTGAAATTGACCCAGCAACTGGTGATGACCCCCCAGCTCCAGATGGCCATCCGGCTGCTCCAGCTGTCCCGTCTCGAACTCATGGACGTCATTCACCAGGAAATGCTGGAAAACCCGGCTCTGGAAGAATCCCCTGAAAGTGCGGAACCGGAAAACGCCTTGGAACCGGAGGGCTTCGAACCCGACGAAGCCCTTCTCGACAAAGAGATCACCATTGAAGAACGGATCCGGGAAGACATCGACTGGAGCAATTATATCGGGGAGTACAACGCCCCCGGCCAGACTTTTTTCGAATCGGAAAAAAAAGAAGAGATCAACTTCGAATCGTTTACCGCCCAAAAAACCACCCTGAAAGACCACCTCCTGTGGCAACTCCTGATGACCTCCCCTTCCACCGAAGAGGAAAAGATAGGCAGCCTCATCATCGGCAACCTCAACCGGGACGGATACCTGGAAGCCACGGTGGAGGACCTGGCACAGATGAGCGGGGCTTCGGCAGAAACGGTTTCCCGGGTCCTTTCCCGCATGCAGGCCTTCGATCCCGTCGGGATCTGCGCCCGGGATCTCAAAGAATGTCTTCTCATCCAGGCGTCCCAACTGGGTCTTGATGAAACCATGGTTCCCGTCCTCATCCGGGATCACCTGCATCACCTGGAAAACAAAAACTTCAAGGCCATCATGAAGGCCTTGAAGATGGACCTGGAAGAGGTCCTTTCCGCCGTGAAAGTCATCCAGGGCATGGAACCCAAGCCCGGACGCCAGTTCAGCGAAGAGGAGCCCCGATTCATCATTCCCGACATTTATGTCCATAAGATGGATGATGAATTCGTGATTCTGCTCAACGACGACGGGATGCCGCGCTTGAAAATCAACTCTTATTACCGCAACGCCATCGCCCGGGGAGAACCTATCGGAGAGGCCGAACGGGAGTACATCCAGGAAAAAATCCGTTCCGCCACCTGGCTGATTCGAAGCATCCACCAGCGTCAGAAAACCATTTATCGGGTCATGAAGAGCATCTTGAACTTCCAGTGGGAGTTTTTCGAAAAAGGGATCGCGCACCTGAGACCCATGGTACTCCGGGACGTGGCCCAGGACATCAATATGCACGAATCCACCATCAGCCGGGTGACCACGAATAAATACGCCTATACCCCCCAGGGCATCTTTGAACTGAAATTTTTCTTTAACAGCCCCATCAACCGCTTCACCGGGGAAGCTATGGCGTCCGCCAGCGTTCAGGAAAAAATCCGGCGGATCATCGAAAAGGAAAGCCCGAAAAAGCCGCTTTCCGACAGCAAGATCGTCGAGATCCTCAAGGACAACAACATCAATATCGCCCGGAGAACCGTTGCAAAATATCGCGAAATGATGAAAATACTGCCTTCGAACATGCGAAAGCAGCTCTAGGAGGACAACTCATGCAAATCGCCGTCACATTTAAAAACATCGATCCTTCCGAAAATTTAAAACGTTATGCCGGGGAAAAACTGGAACGGCTCGATAAATACCTGGACAATCCGGCTGAAGCCGCCGTGGTCCTTTCCGTGGAAAAGCACCGGCACATCGCCGAGATTAGCATATTCGGAGACCGCCTCAACATCAACGGCAAGGAAGAAGCTATCGACATGTACGCCGCCATCGACCTGACGTTGGACAAGCTGGAAAAACAAATCAAAAAAAGCAAAGAAAAAATCCGTGAAAGAAAAGGGAAGTTAAAATCCAAGCCGAAGGCGTTCGGGCGCCAATCCCCAACGGAAGCCGAAGGAGGAGAGCGGCTGATCAAGGTCCGGTACGTCGATTACAAGCCCATGGATGTGGAAGAAGCGGTCATGCAAATGGAGCTGACCCACAACAACTTTTTCGTGTTCACCAACGCCCGGACCGAACAAATCAACGTCCTTTATCGACGAAACGACGGACACCTCGGGCTGATCCAGCCCAGTGCCTGATCTTTGCCATTAAAAAGAAGAATTGGGGTTTTCCCGACATGAAAATTCTGGATGTATTGATCAAAGAGGCGGTTCTCGTGGACTTGAAGTCCGTGGACAAAAAAGGGGTTCTGGAAGAACTGACGGCTCCCCTTACCGGCATTACCCAAACGAACCGCAACGATCTTGTAAAGATTCTGATGGACCGGGAGCGGCTGGGGAGCACCGGCATCGGCGGCGGCATCGCCATTCCCCACGGAAAGATGAGGGGGCTGAAAACACTCATTTTGGGTTTTGGATTGAGCCGAAAAGGGGTGAATTTCGAGTCCATGGACAACCGCCCCTCCCACATCTTTTTCTTATTGCTGACCCCGGAAAATTCCACGGGTGTTCACCTGAAACTCCTCGCTCGGATTTCCAAGCTTCTCAAAGACGAAACCGTCAAGGAACGCCTTTTCCACGCTTCCACTCCGGAGGAAGTGCTGGACATCATCCAGGACCACGATGAGGAATTCTAGCGGCCGCAGGCGGCGCCCTTCCTGAACGCTCCCTCGGCAACCCATCGACGAGTGCCGCATGAATCGATTAAAAATTTTCATCATCACCGGTCTGTCCGGTTCCGGAAAAAGCACCGCCTTGAACGCCTTTGAGGACGCGGGCTTTTTCTGCGTGGATAATCTTCCCGTGGTGCTCCTGCCCAAAATCCTGGAACTGCCCATTGAAAGCGAAACGGATATCGCCGGGCTGGCATTCGGGATGGATATCCGGGAACGGCGTTTTCTGCCCAACTACGCCGCCACCCTCGGCTCGTTGAAGTCCAAGGGGTATAAATTCAACATCCTGTTTCTGGAAGCCGATGAAAATGTGCTACTGCAGCGCTACAGTCTGACCCGGCGGCAACACCCCCTTGCCCGGGACAAGAACCTGTTGGAAAGCATCCGGCTGGAAAAAGCCCAACTGGAACCGCTCAAGGAAGAAGCCGATCAGATTATCGACACGTCCAATCTGAATTTGCATCAGCTCAAATCCGTTTTGTTTTCCCTTCTGGAAGAGGCGGACAGCCTGCGGCCGGTGCGGATTCACGTGGAATCATTCGGCTATAAATACGGTCTTCCGCCCCAGGCGGATCTAGTCATTGACGTGCGGTTCATTCCGAACCCTTTTTTTATACCGGAACTCAAACCCCTTTCCGGCGAATCCGAACCGGTAAAGCGATACGTCCTGGATTCTACCGTCACCCGGGACTTTTTAAAAAAATTCTTTGATTTGCTTGACTATTTAATCCCGTTGTATGAAAAAGACGGACGGTCCAATTTAACCATCGCCGTGGGTTGTACCGGCGGCCGCCACCGCTCGGTGACATTGGCCGAAGCCATCGGCGAGCACATTACCAAAACGAAACGAACGGCAAAGGTTGCGCACCGAGACATCGATCGATGATTCGGGAAAAGGACGCAAAATCGTTTTTTAAAATAACGTAACGCATCTTGAGGCACAAAACCATGATCGGAATTGCCATTGTCACGCACGGCCAATTGGGCGAAGCATTGATCGAAGCGGCCGCCTTCATCCTTGGAGGCCGACCGGAGTCCATGATTGCGGTCTCCATCAATATCAATGAACCTGCGGATACATTGAGAGCGAAAATCGCCGCCGGCATCAAAAAAGTCGACAACAAGAAAGGCATTCTTATCCTGACGGATATGTTCGGCGGTTCACCGTCCAATCTGAGTTATTCGTTTTTGGAAGAAGACCACGTGGAGGTATTATCGGGGGTTAACCTACCCCTGGTAATCAAAGCGGCGGACGCCCGCCTGCAGATGCCCCTGGGCAAATTGGGAGAATACCTCGAAGAGTTCGGGAAAAAGAGCATTTCTCTAGCCAGCGGCATCTTGAAAGGAAACAAGCGCGGCTGATCCGCAAGACCCCCTGCATAGCATCAGTGGCTCAATCAAACACGGTACCCCACAAAATACACGGATAAGGAGGAACTATGGGAATTCGGCTGGGTATCAACGGATTTGGAAGAATCGGGCGATTGGTTCTCCGGGCGGCATTGAAGCACCCCGGTGTGGAAGTGGCGGCAATCAATGATTTAAGCGATGCGGCGACGATGGCGCATCTGCTCAAATACGATTCGGTTCACGGCACCATGGAGCAGGCCGTTGCGGCCCAGGATAACGCCATCACCGTGGACGACATCTCCATCCCCGTCACCTCCATCAAAGACCCGGCACAACTGAAATGGAAGGAATTCGGCGTGGATATCGTCGCCGAGTGCACCGGAATCTTCAGGGACCGTGAAAACGCCGAAAAACATCTGGCGGCCGGCGCCCGAAAGGTGGTCATCTCGGCCCCGGCCAAGGATCCGGACATCACCATCGTCATGGGGGTCAATTCCAACCGGTATGACCCAAAGGAACATCATATCATTTCCAACGCCTCGTGCACCACAAACTGCCTGGCGCCTGTGGCCAAAGTCCTTCTGGAAAACTTCGGGATCAAGTGCGGCCTCATGACCACCGTGCACGCGTATACCGGAGACCAACGCCTCCTTGATTTCCCTCACAAGGACCTTAGGCGGGCAAGGGCCGCGGCCCTGTCCATGGTACCCACCACCACCGGCGCGGCGCGGGCCGTGGCATTGGTCCTTCCGGAACTCAACGGTAAACTCAATGGTCTGGCCATTAGGGTACCCACGCCCAATGTCTCCATCGTGGACCTGGTGTCGGTCCTCGAAAAACCGGGGGTCACGGCGTCGGAGATCAACGATGCCCTGAAGACCGCCTCGGAAGGCGAACTTTCCGGCATCTTGGGTTATTGCGATCTCCCGCTGGTCTCTTCCGATTTCAACGGGTCCACCCTGTCCTCCATCGTGGATGCACAAAACACCTACGTGGTCCAAAACATGGTCAAGGTGTTGTCCTGGTACGACAATGAAAACGGATATGCGACCCGAATGGTGGACGTGGCCGCCCTAGTCGGCGAACAGTTTTAACCGCTGACTCCGCTTTCTAACCCCAGAAACGGAGAAATCATGATGGCACGAATGCCGCTTATCGCCGGAAACTGGAAAATGTATAAAACGGTCCCCGAGGCCGTGGAAACCGCCGGGGCCCTGGTCCAGCGACTCGCCGATTATGACGAAAGCGCCCAGGTGATGATCGCGCCTCCTTTCACCGCCCTGGCCGCCCTATCCCGCGTTCTGGAAGGAAGCCCCGTGGCGCTGGGTGCCCAGAACCTGTTCTGGGAAAAGGAAGGGGCGTTCACCGGAGAAATATCCGGGCCCATGCTGGTCTCGGCCGGGTGTCGGTTTGTGCTCATCGGGCATTCCGAGAGGCGTCAATATTTCGGAGAGATCGATGAAACGGTCTGCAAACGCGTCCGGGCAGCCCTGGATGCGGGCCTGATCCCGGTGGTATGCATCGGCGAAACCGAATCCCAGCGGGATGCCGGGGAAACATTTTCCATACTTGACAAACAGCTTTCCAATGGTTTAAAAGATATAGTTTTAGTTTTAAATGATCCGGCAAAATGGGCCGTGGCCTACGAGCCTGTCTGGGCCATTGGAACCGGGAAAACCGCTACCAGTGCCCAGGCTCAAGAAGTACATTCCTTTGTTCGGGAGTGGGTGGCGAAGGCCGTGGGTCAAACTACGGCGGACGGACTCCGCATCCTTTACGGCGGAAGCGTGAAACCCGGCAACATCGCCGAGCTCATGGCCATGCCCGACGTGGACGGCGCCCTTGTGGGCGGCGCGAGCCTGGATCCGGAAACATTTGAAAAAATCATTCGATACCAAAAAAGTTGATTCAATGACGACACTGATTATCATTTTGCATGTCTTCGTGTGCGTGGCACTGATTCTGATCGTCCTGCTGCAAACGGGAAAAGGTGCGGACATGGGCGCTGTTTTCGGCGGCGGAAGCAGCCAGACCCTGTTCGGGAGCACCGGGGCCTCCACGTTTTTAAGCAAGGCCACCACCATTGCCGCCGTTATTTTCATGCTGACATCCCTGGTGCTGGCCTATATCACCTCCGCGCCAAAAACCGACGGATCCATCATGACCCGGGAAAAGGCGCCCGTGGAACAGAGTGTACCGGCAACACCGGCTGCACCGGAAGCCAGTGGCACCACCCCGGCGGAAGCACCGCAATCCGCCGCACCTGCGGAAGCACCGCAGGAATGAAATCTTTCGTGCCGAAGTGGTGGAACCTGGTAGACACGCTATCTTGAGGGGGTAGTGGGGAGACCCGTGCCGGTTCAAGTCCGGCCTTCGGCACCACTAATGAAGATTAGCCGCAATATCAATAAGTTGTGGCTTTTTCATTTTGACTGATCTTTGACAGTTGACTTTTTCTTTCTCAATAAAAGCAGGCAGCTACAAAGCGCAAAAACGTTCTTGGCACTACCCCCATGCCAACTTTGCAAAAATCGGCAATTAGATTTCGCAGATGGCCGGCGGCATGGCCATGCCGACCGCCTGGAACACTTTGCCGCATGCGCCCTCTGTCTTGCTGCGGATGGCCAGTTTCGTACCGTTTTCTTCGATGTGGGTCTCCTGCAGCGCCTGCAAATCCTTTTTGATATGCGACCACTTGAACACATGCCCTGCTTTTTCCAGGTGACGCTCGAGTTCCTTGCGAAGGACCAGAGCAAGAAAGCTGCAGAAGACATGTCCGCGGATGGTATCGTCACGCTGATGGAAGATGGACCGGTTTCAAGGACGGATTTCAAATCCCGGAACACGCGTTCCACCTGCCACAGCTCCTTGTATTTCAGGGCTATCTGGTCGGTGGGAAGGTCCGTCGGGGTACGAAGGATCCACTTACCGTCAAATTGGGCTTCCGCTTTGACTTTTTGAAGATCCCCGCCGTAAGCAGCGGGAAATGCGCTCGCTGTTGCGGTTCAAAATCGATGGAGGCGCTATCCTTTTCGATCCTGACATACTTGCGGTATCCCTTGTTTCCCACCAGGGCCTTGGGCCCTTTGGGGATTTTTTCTTCCAACGCCTGGATGATGGCTTCCCGGGTCTTCCGGTCTTTTTCGGCCTGGCGGTCATTGACGCACACGATATACCGCCGATCCATGTGGCGGAGCTCCTTGACCTTGAGCGGGGAGGAATCCTTGACTTTGGATCCGACGGGACGCACTTCCCGGTACCGGCCGCAGTAGGTAAGCACGAAGTCTTTCACTTCCTTGTCTTTTCGCATCCGGGTCCCCAGGATATAAGGGATATCGTTTTTTTCCAGATACTGAAGGTTCCCGACACTGATCATGCCCCGATCCGCCACGATGCAAAATCGTTGGATATGAAACCGTTGCCGCATCTGTTCGGTAATCGTGATGAGGGTTTTGACACCGGTGGTGTTGCCGTGCCACATCTCACAGCAGATGGGTATTCCATAGATGGTCCAATCGCCCCACCGTGGCAATGACCCTTTGTTTGACCCTGCCTTTGACTTTGTTGTTTTCGACGATCTGAAGATATTGATACTTGCCGGTTTTTTTGATTCTTGCGAACATGGGAGTCTCCTTTCTGGACACTCCCATATCTACATCTCAGAATATTATATGTCGATGCTTTTGTGCCTCTTCCGTGGCACTACTGTTTGGCGTTCAGAAAATCTCGGTTTCAATGAAAACAGGCCCTTAGAAGAAGAAATCGGCCAAAATCAATGCTCAACTGTTAAAGAAAATTTTGACAAGCCGAGAATATTTTCCTATCCTCTGCAGAAAATCAATTCAGTTCGGCACGAAATGGTCGGCCTTTTCGGAACCCTGCCTTTTTCCGGTGGTCCCGACCATCACCGGAGGCGCGGACAATGTGTTTCGCGGAAAAGTGTCTCAGGATACCCGGTACGGAACAATGTCTCTTCTGGAATTCGAAAAATCCCTTGAAACCAGAGAAAAAAACCTATGAAGATATTGCTCGTTGAAGATGATGCCAGAACCGCTTCGTTCATCAAAAAGGGGTTATGGCAGGCCGGATTTCTGGTGGAACACGCGAGCGATGGAGAAACAGCGCTCCAAATGGCGCTGATCGAATCCTACGACGCCGCGGTGATCGATATCATGCTGCCCAAACTCGACGGCCTGTCCATCATCGACCGGCTTCGCGCAGAGGCGGTGATGCTCCCGGTTATCGTTTTGAGCGCCAAGAGCTCGGTGGATGACCGTATCCGAGGGCTACAGGCAGGCGGAGACGATTATCTGACCAAGCCCTTCGCGTTTTCCGAACTGCTGGCGAGGATTCACGCGCTGATCCGGAGGGCAAACGCAACACCCGAGCCGAGCATCTTGAAACATGCCGATTTGTCGATGAACATTTTGACGCGAAAGGTGTTTCGGGCCGGAAGGGAAATAGACCTCCAGCCCAAGGAATTCGCGCTGCTGGAATATTTGCTTCGAAACGCCGGAAGAGTCGTTTCCAAAACAATGATCATGGAACATGTTTGGGATTACAATTTTGATCCGAATACGAACATCGTGGAGGTCAGTATCTGCCGCCTCCGGGAGAAAATCGACCGGGCATTCGATCAGAGCCTGATTCATACCATCCGCAGGGTCGGATATGTTCTCGAAGAAAAGCACCAGCCCGTTTAAAACCGTTACCTTTCGCCTCACGATCCGGTATGTCTTCCTGATAACAGTCGTATCGCTGGTCGTATTTCTTCTCCTTTACCACTCACTGGCCCTGGAGCTCAGGCAACGGGTGGATCGGGATCTTCTGCAGAAGTCGCTGGAGATCGAAGGGATCTGTTTGAAATATGATGGCGAGGTCATGAAACGGGAGGTGCGGCGGGAAACCGGCTCGCATGGAAGCGAGACGCTCTTTATTCTCGTCTTCTCCCCTCGTCACGAACTGGTGGCCGCCTCGGATCTTTCGACCTGGGAAGAGATCGACGTGAACAGGATTCCGATCGACCAGGTCTCTATGTCCGAGCCGATGTTCGAGACGATCGACTTCCCGGGTCACCGGTACAAAATTAGAACCATTTCAAGGAAGATCCCGGATGGGAGGACGCTCTATCTCGGCTTTTCGCTGGAGGATGACGCGAACCTCATTCAAAAATACAAAAAAATTGCCAGCATCTGTTTTTTGCTGATGATCGTCGGCGGCAGCCTGCTCGGTTGGTTCGTGGCGAATCAAGCGATGTCGGGTGTAAAACGCGTCGCTGGCTCCGCGATCCGTATCGGGAAGGGGGAACTGGATCACCGGGTGGCCCTCAAAGCGGAGGGGGAAGAGATCGACAACCTGGCTCAAGCTTTCAACGAGATGTCAGATCGGATTCAAACCCTGGTGACCAAGCTAAAGGAAGCGACGGACGATGTCGCTCATGAGCTGAAAAGCCCCATCACCCGGATCCGGGGGACCGTCGAAACGACCTTGCTCGGAAGACAGGGCCTGGAAGAGTATCAGGAGGCGGCCGGGATCGTCATCGAAGAATGCGACAACCTGGTAGACATGATCAACACGATGCTGGAGATCACGATCGCCGAGTCCGGGAATGCGGAACTGTCCATGCAGAAAGTGGATATGACCGACATGGTCGCAACTGCCCATGAACTATTTCTGCCGATTGCCGAAGACAAAAAGATTGCGTTTCATCTCAAGACGCGCGCGCAACCGCTCCGAACGATGGGCGACCGGGGCAAACTCCAGCGAGCGATCGCGAACATCCTCGACAATGCGATGAAATACACACCTCCGGGCGGCGAAGTGATCCTGTCCATCGACAGCCGATATGGAGATATCGTCATCGCGGTGGTGGATTCCGGAATCGGAATCGAAGAAAAAGATTTTTCCCGCATATTCGACCGGTTCTTTCGGAAGGACCCGAGCCGCTCAACCTCCGGAAGCGGCCTGGGCCTGAGCCTCTCCCTTGCCATCGTACGCGCCCATGGCGGGAAAATCGAAGTCAAGAGCCGCCCGGGCAAAGGAAGCACCTTTACGATCACACTCCCCCAGACATCTCCATCCGATACTCCCCCCGCATCGATTACAAAATTGTAATATTCCCGTAATCCCTTTGTAAGCTTGATCGGTTATGATGCATGAAACGCCGCCGGCGCAGTTCGGCCAGCACCTAGTCGCGGCAAAATCCCAGGCGATGGATGGTTTCATGCAGAATAAAAGCTTGCCGGCTGTTTTTGAGCATCTCACGCGCAGACTCGCGGGAAACGCATGGGTTCACAACGGCGTTGCCGCGGTCAACCGGATTCCGTTTCCATTTCTCCAGCGTCCGGTCAGTCGCGGAAACCAGCGCCTGGCAGCCCATACATTCGACCGGTATATCGCATTGTGGTTGTGGAAATTGGGGCTTTTGGAATCTCTCGAATTACAACTGCTTGCCGAAATCTGCAAACCGGGAATGGTGGCTGTGGATATCGGAGCGAATGTCGGGTATCATGCCTTGTGGATCGCACAGCATGTCGGAATCGACGGCGCGGTTTGGGCCTTCGAACCCGAACCCGGCAATTATAAGGCCCTTATGCGAAACATTCGGCTGAACCATCTCTCAAATATCTTCCCGGTTCAAAAAGCGATCGGAGCAAAATCCGGCAGCAATTGGCTGTACGTATCCAAATCCCACAACGGGAATCATTCCATTTGCCAACCACTGTTCAACAACCGGCACCTGATACCGATCGATATGGCGACACTGGATGACTTCTTCCCGCCGTCTCAGCGGATCGATTTGATCAAAATGGACATCGAGGGGGCTGAAGGGCTTGCCCTGGCCGGGATGCAAAGGTGCCTTGCCGAGAACCCGGAGTTGACTGTATTTTTTGAGTTTTCCCCCTCCAACCTCTCGAGAACTGGCTTTGCTCCCGCGGCGGTGTTGGCTGGCCTCAAGGACGTGGGGTTTCATCTCGCGTTGATTGATGAAGACCGGAAACGATTGACGACAATCGAGGATGTGTCATCCTTTGCTGCCTCCACGCCGCATTCCTCCCACGTAAACCTTTTGGCCACCAAAGCAGCGCTGCCGGCGCAGCTGACGTAGCGCCTCCAGCAAGTTTTTTTTTGACAAACCGAGAATAATTTCCGGTCATAAGCTGACGATCCATTTCCGGTTTGAAACGTTTTCAGAAGCCGCCAGAAGGGAGTGGTTGTGAGGAAAGCCCCCGCCCGCTGCGCCCTGTCCGTGGTCCTGTTGGCTGTAACAATCTTTTTCTGCAACCCCGACCCCGGCCTTTCCGCTTACCTGCCGGATCACTGCTCGACGTAGCGGTCACCCTCAAGAACCTGGACCAGACCCTCTCCGTCGTCGACGACCTCGCCGGTGCCAGGAGGCGCACAAACGGATCCGGAATGTTTAACACCTAAAAGCTGCAATTGATAATACATAATTTATTGACATCTTATTAGAATTATAGTACATACGCGTCATGAATAACTTGGACTGGAGACACCCTTATGATGCGTAAATACTACGCCACTTTTTCCGAAAAAAACCTCACCGGCAATGCAGGCCTGGTTCACTTGGGCCGGTTTGCCGAAAAACTCGGCATCCAGAAAATGCTCGACCGTATACTCACAGTCCAGCGCGCACCCAATGCCGATTACCAGGTCTCCGACGCAGTGACCA
>JAFDGC010000059.1 GCA_019309485.1 Deltaproteobacteria bacterium
GAGATCCTGGACTTTCTCTTCGGCAGGCCCCTGAGTGCGCTTTACCCGCATTTCGGGAAATCGGTGCTGCCTTGAACTGCCGCAAGCCCGGTGGAAACGTAATTTTCCGGAAATCTTTATGAGGCCAAGTGGGATCCCCGGGGGATTCTTTTCCGGATGACCACCCATGCCAGGAACCGGCCGTCCCGATGGATTTTAGTTGTAATACCGGGGGCTTTTACCATTTCCCCCAGGGCTTCCGCCGTAAAAAACCGGCTCTTCATGAGGGCCAGCTTCTCCAAAAGGGCCACGACCCGGATGATGGGGCGGGTGATATCCGGCTCCTCAATGAGCATTCGCCCCCCCGGGGAAAGGACCCGGATCAGCTCGGCAAGGGCTCTGGATTGCACCTGAAAATGATGGAGGGCATCGGCCACTAGGATCCGATCAAAAACGCCATCGGGAAACGGGAGGGACTCGGCAAAGGACCGCACCCGCCAGATCTGTCCTTTTTTGCCGGCCCGCCGGAGCATGGCCTTCGCAGGATCGGCCACCACCAGGTGCGTCACCCAGGGTCGAAGCGGTGCCGATACGCGCCCTGTCCCGCCACCGGCATCCAGCAGTGTCCCGTCCACCGGAAGCTCCAGGAGGCGGCGATAGATTTCCGGGTCCACGGTGGGAATGACGCAGTCATAAATCGGGGCCAGTATTTCAAAATGGGGAAGCATCGATGAAGGGTCAGGTTTTCCGGTTGTCGTCCGCCCTCTGGAGCCGATAAATCTCCGGGCGGCGGCGGGGGAGAAAATGCTGCATGCGGTGGGCCCGCACCCGCGTAAGATCCCTTTTCTTCAAGTCCACCACCAGCAAACCTTCCTTTTTTCCCAGGCACTTGGCCAAAACTCTCCCGTCGGGTCCGAGGACCAGGGCCACGCCTGGAAATGAAAGGCCTTCCCCGTTTTCCCCCACTGGATTACAGGCCACCGCAAAGAGGCTGTTGTCAAAGGCCCGGGCCGGAAGGTGCCGCATCCATGAAAAATATTTTTCTTTACTCGATCCCCTTGGCGAGGCATGGGGGAAAAAAAGCACCTCGGCGCCCTTCAGGGCCATGGCGGTGGAAAGTTCGGGAAAATGGGCATCGTAACAAAGTTGAATGCCGAAGGTCACGCCCTTGAATTCAAAGAGGGGCAGCCGGTTTCCCGGGGTAAAAAGGCCTTCTTCCGGGGGGGCGATGTGGAGTTTCCGGTACACATCGATCCTTTTGTCGGGGAAAACCGCCAGGTGGCTGGCGTAAATACCGCCCCTTTTCCCTTTTTCCGCCATTCCCGCCAGCAGCACCATGTTTCCGGCGGCGGCCAGTTCCGAAAGGGCCGCGGTGACGGGTCCGGGGATGGGTTCCGCCGCCTCCCGGATTTGATGTCGGATGCTGTACCCGGTCACATTCATTTCAGGGAAGCAAAGGATGTCCGCTCCCTGATCCCGGGCTTTTCTCACCCACCGCCGCATCCGGCGCAGCGTCTCTTGGACGGACCTCACCGGAGCACGGCAAACAGCGGCGCCCACGCGGATATCGTGCATCCTACACGTCGAACTGGGCCCGGATCTTAAAGACCCGGGTGGCCGGGAGATTGAGAATCCGTGTGATCCCCGTCGCTTGGGAGATCTCTTCGAGGCGTTCGCGGATCATCTCCATGGAAGGGGCGATGAAGGTGAACCACACGTTGTACACATTGTCCCGAAGGTAGTTGTGGGTAACCCCGGGATAGCGGTTCACCACCTCGGCAAAGGCGTCGATTTTGTCTTCGGGGACCCGGGCGGCGCACAGGGTGCTCACGAACCCCAGCTTTTCCGGAACAAAATTTCCCCCGATTCTCCGGATGATCCCCGTCTCCTTGAGGCGGATGATCCGCCGGAGGACTTCTTCTTCTTTTAGCCCCACCGACTCTCCGATGGTTCGAAAGGGGCGCTTCGTGATGGGAAAATCGGATTGAATCCGGTTTAAAATCGCCTTGTCGGCGGCATCCATCCGGGCCCTGGATTTTTTCACGAAGGGCCACCCATGAGGGAAAGGTGCACTTTCCGGGTCCGTGGACCGTCGAACTCGCAGAAAAAAACACCCTGCCATGTTCCCAACACCGGGCGGGCGTTTTCCACCATGAGCCACTCGGAGGCGCCCACCAGGGTGGACCGGATATGCGCCGGGGAATTCCCCTCCAGGTGCCGATAAGGCATATCTTCCGGCACAAGCCGTTCAAGGGCCGCCTGAATGTCGGTTCGGACGCTGGGATCCGCGCTTTCATTGATGGTGACAGCCGCCGTGGTATGGGGGATAAAAATCAAACAATAACCGTTTTGAATCCCTGCGGCATTGGCCGCCTTTTCAATGTGCGCCCGGACCTGACCCGTGATGTCGATCATTTCGGTTTTTTGGGTTGTCTTGACCGTGAAAACCATATCCCACCTCGAATGCTTGAATGGCAACGGCCCCATGCAAGACCGGGGTTTCCGCCGGCCGGAGGGACCTTTTTCTCATGAGAAAAGAAAAAGGCCCTGGCATCACGCAGGGCCTTTTTACATAAACGCGTTATCGACGGGTATGAACGGGGCTACACGCATCCCGTCGGTTTCGGCAGACCCGCCATCTTACAGGCGCCTTTCCCGGGTCCGGACGGAAACAGCTCATAAATGTGTTTCAGTTTGAACCCGGTCACTTTGGACAGCACCCGGACCATGGGCGCGATTCCGTTTTTCCGATAGTAGTCCTGAAGCACTTCGATGACCTTCCTGTGCTCCTCGGTCAATTCATCGATACCTTCTTCCTTCTTTACGTGCTGCACCCATTCTTCACACCAATTGTCAAAAGAATCGATAAACCCGTCTTCGTCCACCGTAAAGGTTTTTCCTCCGAATTCCGCTGTTGGCATTGAAAAAATCCTCCTTTTTGTTTTTTTATTTGACTGGCTTGCCGCCTGTTTCTCGTTATTGAAGTATCGGGAACCTTTATCCGATCGATTCACTCATGTCAAGTTTAAAAAAATCCTCCTGTTGAACCCCAAACATCGTGTCGATGCGGAAAACACCCCCATTACCGTGGAATTTACACCCCGCTCAATATGGACAAACTCGTAAAAGCCGCAATTGGGATGGCAAAGTAAAAAGTTCCAGATGCAAGGCGGGCAAATTCTGAGGAATGAGGCGTACTTACAGGTACGCCGCAATGACCTGTCTGCGTGCAACGCACAGGCAGGCGAAGAATGCCGCGCAACGCCGCAGGTGGACTTTTTACGAAGCCATCAATACTCCTTGGGCATGGTGTTGAGCTGCGCCAGCGTAAAGACCGGCCCGTCCTTGCAGACGAATTCCTTTCCCACGTTGCACCGGCCGCACATGCCAATGCCGCATTTCATCCGGTTTTCAAGGGACATGATGATGTGGTCGTGGGCATATCCCAGGTTGTCCAGCACCGGCTGGGTGAATTTGATCATGATGGGCGGCCCGCAGACGATGGCGTACGTCTCCTCGTCCCCCGGGGGCGCCTTTTTCTCGGTGATGGCGGGAACAAACCCCACATTGTATTTCCAGCCGGGATCCGTGGTGGCGTCCACCGTGATATGCATATGGATGTCGTCCCGCTGCTCCCAGGACGCCAGCTCCTCACGGTACAACAGCATCCCCGGGGTTCGGGCCCCGTAAATGACGTGGATGTCCTTGAATTTGGGCCGGTTGTCGGGGTGCAGCATGTAGACGATGGAAGAGCGAAGGGTCGTAAAGGCGAACCCGCCGCCGATGATCACCACGTTTTTCCCTTCCATCTCTTCCCAGGGGTACCAGTTCCCCAGGGGCCCCCGGATCCCCATGATGTCCCCGGGCTGCATGGCGTGCAAATGGGTGGTCACCACACCCACCTTATTCACGGTGAACAGGACGAATCCTTTTTCCGTGGGCGAAGAAGCAATGCCGATGGGGATCTCCCCTTTTCCGGCCACCGAAAGCTCGGCAAACTGGCCCGGGGTGTAGGCGAACTTGTCTTCGTCTTCTTCCTTGAGAAAGGCGAACTTGAAGGTCTTTAAATTCTTGTCTTCGGTTTCGGTGACGATCTCTTCGATGCGAACCGGATACGGTAAATACGGATTGAACACGGTTTCCTCCTACCCTCCTAAACCGGACAAACGGTCGATGGATCCGGGAGGGCGTTCATGAGATTGCAGACCCGCCGGATATCGATATTCACCGGACAGGAGACGACGCACCGCCCGCACCCCACGCACTGGATGCCGTCGTCGTACTTGTCCACGTAGTACTTGAGCTTGTGCATGAACCGCTGCCGGACCCGGTGGAGCTTGGTTCCCCTCGGGTTGTGCCCGGATCCGTGAAGGGTGAACAAAGGATACATGCAGCTGTCCCAGTTGCGCATGCGGACCCCCGAACACCCGTAGCATTCATCCTGAATATCGAAACACCAGCAGGTGGGGCACACATAGGTGCAGGTCCCGCAATTGATGCAGGAAAAGGAGACCTCCTCCCAGAAGGGCGCGTCGTACAGGGCCGTGGTGGACTGCTGTTTCAGGTTGTCGGTTTCCACCGTGGATGCGATCTTGGATTCGGCGGTTTCTTTCAAGAGCGCCGCCGCATCAAGGGCCGCCTTCTCCTCCACGACGTTCTCCCACCCGGCGGTGTTGCAGGCCGCCTCCCCTTTTTCCGTGAGGATCTTGACCAGAAAATGATCCCCGGCGTCCACCATGAGGGCGTCCAGGCCGGCCTCGTCAAAGGGGCCGCCCCCCGCCGTTGTGCAAAAGCAGGCCGCACACGGCGTTTGGCATGCCAGCCCGAAAAGCGTCAGTGCTTCATAGGCCCGGACCCAGTAAGGGTCCTTGTATTTTTCGGTGTCGAAGTTCCGCTTCACCAGAAGAAAGGCCGCTGCATCGCAGGGCCGGATTCCCACCACCAGCCGCGGCGGTAGATCCTTTTGGGCTTCCTTGAGGATGTGGGCGTCTTCCTTCTTTTCGTCCAGGGTGTATTCGAAAAGAATTTCGGACTGGGGCTCCACCAGAAATTTGGGGGAAAGGGGGGTGTTCAAAAAATCGAAATCCGGCGGCCTATTTTCATCCAAGACCTTGAAGTCGTGGTATTTTTCCCCCTTCACCGGGCCGAGGCATTGATAGGTCTCGGCCAGCGCTTTTAATCCCCGGGGGAAGTCTTCTTTTTCAATCTTGATCCATTTCATGACCATGATCCAGTTTTGTCTGTCCCGTGTCGGAATCGGTAAAAAAATCCTCGTCTTCGATTTTCAAATTCAAAGGATTCAAGGGGCCGAGGGTTCAAGGGTATACTCCTCGACGCACGGATTATCCTGTGAACCGTTGACGCCTTTTCCGTTTTTGTTTCCGCACCCATAAACTCAAAACTTACTTGATGAAATCATTGGGATCCTGGGGGCGGTACGTATCCAACGGCGGCCGTTCGTCCAGGGTGAGGCCGGCTTCCCAGTCAAAGAGTTCCACGCAGTCCTTGTTCAGTTTCTTGGTGAACTGCCGCACCCGGATCCCCACAGGGCAGGCCCGCTCGCAGGCGCCGCAGTCCGTACACCGGCCCGCGCAGTGATAGGCCCGTAAAAAATGAAACGTCATCGTGTCGGTGGGGTCGATGCTTTTTCCCACCCACTGGGGTCTCGATTCGTCCACGAAACATGTGGGACAATAACACAGGGGACAGGCGTTTCGGCAGGCATAACACCGGATGCAGTCGGCCACAAGGCCCTGAAAATAGGCCCGCTTTTCTTCGGGGGACAACGCTTCGATCCTTTTCACGTCTTCGAAGGGGTCGATGCCGGTCTGCTCTTCCACGGGCTCGGCGATCATCTCGTCGTGGATCACCGGGTTCCGGTGCAGGCACGTGGTGCAGTTGTCCTGAAGCACCTCCTTTTTTTCAAAGGTCTTTGTGAAAGAATCCCCTTTCACCGTAATCCGGCCCTCTTTCTCGGAAACCTCCCGGATCTCCCCGTCCTTTTCGCTCAAGGCCCCGATCCGCCTTTTATCCGCCATCCCAGTGCAGGGAACTCCGATAACATGGACCTGTTCCCGCTTGATCTTGTTTTCCACGATGTGGGTGACGATGTTCCGGGAGTCGCATCCCTTGGCCACCACGCCGATCTTTTCCTTGCGGTCGTAAAGGTAATTGGCCAAGTTGATCCCGCAGTGGCTGTCCCAGACCAGGCGGTCGGCCTCTTCCGGTTTCCGGATGAAGCAGGGTTCGTTCATCATGGGCACCGTCCCTTTCCGGAAGCCGATGACCATGTCAACCGTCCCCTCCTTGAGGAGCCGGGCGGCGATTTCCCGGATCTTTTGGGTGTAATCGATCATTTATGCCACCTTCGGCAGTGTTTTAACGAAATGCGTGTTGGGGCCCAGGGCCCGGATCGCATCGGTGACGTCCTTGACCACGTCCACGAACTTGGTGGCCTCGGCCGAAGAGATCCAGGAAAACTGGAGCCGTCCGGGTTCGATGCCGATATGCGTCATCAGTCCTTGAAACAGGGCGAATTTGCGCCGGGCGTAATAATTACCATCCAGGTAATGACATTCCCCGGGGTGTCACCCAGAGACCCAGACGCCGTCGGCGCCCTGCCGCAGCGCCGCCAGGAAGAACTTGGGGCTCATCCGGCCGGTGCAGGGAATCCGGATGACCCGAATGTTGGAGGGATACAGCATCCTTCCCACTCCGGCGAGATCCGCGGCCCCGTAACTGCACCAGTTGCACAAAAAGGCAACGATTTTCGGTTCCCATTCACTCATTGATTCCTCTCCTATCGCCTTCGTCGCGCCCTTTTGTCCAGGCATCAAACCGCTTCCCTGAGGGCAAAGATCTGGGCGAATATCTGATCATTATCAAACCCTTTCAGGTGGATGGCGCCGCTGCGACAGGACGCCACGCACAGCCCGCACCCCTTGCACAGGACCGGATTGATGGTGGCCTTCCCGGCATGGGGCCCTTCCAGCGCGAAGGCCGGGGCCGAATAGGGGCAGATGGAAACACACACCCCGCAGGCGCTGCAGTCCATGGGGTGAACTTCGGCGATGCTTCCGGCCATCCGGATATTCTTTTTGGCCAAAAGCGTCACCGCCCGGGTTGCCGCGGCCTGGGCCTGGGTGATGGATTCGTCCAGGGGTTTGGGGGCATGGGCCAGCCCGCAGATGAAGACCCCGTCGGTGGAACAATCCACGGGGCGAAGCTTCACGTGGGCTTCCATGAAGAAGCCGTCGTCGTTGAGGGTGACCTTGAACATCTGGGCCAGCGGATTGTCTTTGGGCGGCACCATGGCCGTGGCAAGAACCATCAGGTCGGGCCGAACAGACATTTTCCGGCGCAAGGACGTGTCCGTGAAGAGGACTTCAAGGGCTTCCCCCTTCCGGTCAATGTCAAGTCCCGTCTCCTCGTCGTACTTGATGAAAAGAATCCCCTTCTCCCTGGCCTCCCGGTAGAGATCCTCCCGCAGCCCGTAGCTCCGCATGTCCCGGTACAGGACGATGACGTCCATCTCCGGGTGCAGCGCTTTAAGCGTCAGGGCGTTTTTTATGGAATGGGTGCAGCAGACCTTGGAGCAGTAGGGCCGTTCCGGGATGCGGGATCCCACGCACTGGATGAAAAGGGCGGTCCGGACATCCTTTAAAGACGCATCCTTTTGAATGAGCTTTTCGTCCAGCTCCAGCCCGGTCACGACCCGGGGGTCTTTGCCATAAAAATAAAAATCCGGCTTGTACTCGGCGGCTCCGGAGGCGATCAGCGTCACCCCGTGCTCCAGGGTTTCTTCCATGCCTTCCTGTTCGATGGTGGTCTTGAAGTTGCCGACGAATCCGTCTACTTTCTTGATTCTGGCGTTCAAACGCACATGGATCTTTTCGTCGGCTTCCACTTCCCGGATGATCTGCTTTAAAAACCCCTGGACATCCCCGCCGTCCCAGGTTTCGTGGAGCATGACGGCCCGGCCCCCCAGGCGGTCCGATTCTTCGATGATATAGCTTTCATACCCTTGGGCCGAAAGGGCCCGTGCCGCCGATATTCCGGCCATCCCGCCGCCGATCACCAGCGCCCGTTGGTCAATGGACAGCTCGGGTTCGGCCAACGGCTGGTGCAGGGCCACCTTGGCCACGGCCATGCGGGTCAAGTCTTTGGCCTTCTCGGTGGCCTCCTCCGGGGTCTGGCCGTGTACCCAGGAGCACTGGTTCCGGATATTGGCCATATCGAACAGGTATTTGTTGATCCCGGCGTTGATCAAGGTCTCCTGAAACAGGGGCTCATGGGTCTTGGGGGTGCACGCCGAGACCACCACCCGGTTGAGACGCTTTTCCTTGATGATTTTGGCCATCATCTCCTGGGTGTCCTGGCTGCAGGAGAACATGTTCTCCTCGGCATGGGCCACGTAGGGAAGCGTCTTGGCGTATTCCACCACCTGGGGGACATCCACCACCGAGGCGATGTTGGTCCCGCACCGGCAGACGAAGACCCCGATCCGGGGCGGTTCCCCCCGGATGTCGATTTCTTCCGGGATCTTTTTGGTCTTGGTGAGCGACCACCGGGCCGCGGCCAGGCGGCTTCCTGCGGCCCCGGCGGCGGCCGAGGATTCCACCACCGAGGACGGGATGTCCATGGGCGCTTCGAACCCGCCGCAGACATAGATGCCTGGGACCGAGGCCTTCACGGGTTCGAACCCCGGGGTCTTGGCAAACCCGTAATGGTCCGTTTCGATGCCCAGGCGCCGGGCCAGTTGGGCGGCCTCGGGGCTCACCCCGAGCCCCACGGAGAGCACCACGATGTCGAATTCCTCTTCTACCCGCTTCCCGGCCGGGTCCACGTACCGGATCAAGAGGTTTCCGTTGCCGTCCTTTGGGACCACGTGGGTGATCCGCGACTTGACGAATCGGATGCCGGACTGGTCCCGGCCCCGGTTGTAGAACCGCTCGAAGTCCTTCCCGTGGGTCCGGATGTCCATGTAGAAAATGGCGGTATCCAGGGGCGTTTTGCTGTGATCCTTGGCCAGCATGGCCTCCTTGATGGCGTACGTGCAGCACACGGAGGAGCAGTACCCCCGGGCCCCGATATGCACGTCACGGGAGCCGATGCACTGGAGCCAGGCGATCTTTTTGGGTTCCTGATGGTCCGACGGCCGCACCAGATGCCCCCCGAAGGGCCCGGAGGAGGAAAGCATCCGCTCGAACTCCAGGCTCGTCACCACGTTGGGAGACCGCCCGTATCCGTAGACGTCATGGGTGGACGGATCGTAGACCTGGCATCCGCTGGCGATGATCACGGACCCCACGTTGAGGGTGAGCTTCTTCTCCGGTTCGTCGAACCAGATGGCGCCCGTGGGGCAATACTTTTCACATGCCTTGCATTTGCCTTTTTTCAGGTAAATGCAGTTTTCCGGGTCCAGGGCGTACTTCAACGGCACCGCCTGGGCGTACTTGACGTAGGCGGCTTTCCGCTTTTTCAACCCCGCATCGTATTCATCCGTCACCTTCTTGGGGCATTTTTCCGCACAAAGGCCGCAGGCGATGCATTTTTCCATGTCCACGTACCGGGGGTGCTGGGTCACCTGGACCTGGAAATTTCCCTCTTCTCCCGAAATCCCCGTCACTTCCGACAGGGTCAGCAACTCGATGTTGATGTGCCGGCCGACCTCGACCAGTTTGGGAGAGATGATTCACATTGCGCAGTCGTTGGTAGGGAACGTCTTGTCGAGCTGGGACATGATCCCCCCGATGGAGGTGCTCCGCTCGACCAGGTAGACGTAGTACCCGGAATCGGCGGCATCCAGGGCCGCCTGCATCCCGGCGATCCCGCCGCCGACCACCATGATGGAACCGGTTGTTGCGTTTGCCATTTGATCACCTACTCTTGAACGATAAACGCGGTTACGCCGCTGATATCCTTAACATTTTTGGAAAGCCCGAGGGTTTCGGGCAAAATCCCCATGGCCAGGCCCAACAACTGGGGATACAAGATGGAGGGAAGATTCGCATCGGATTTCCCTTCGGTCTCCATCCGCTCCTGCACGGTGTCGAACTGGAGATGGCACCAGGGGCAGGCCACGGACAAAAACTGCGCGCCGGAGGCCTTGGCATCGGCCAGCTTGGCCGCCGTCAGCGTCATGGAAAGATCGTCGTTGACCCCCAGGAGGGGGGCGCCGCAGCATTCCAGTTTCTTGGACCAGTCGATGCTTTTGGCCCCGGTGAGTTTCACCAGATCATCCACCAGGCGCGGGGAAACCGGATCGTCGAACTGCATGACGTCGCTGGGCCGCAGGGCGTGACACCCGTAATGGGCGGCGATTTTTACGTCCTTGAACCCGCCGGTGATCTTTTCCCTGATGGCGGCCTCCCCGATGTCCTTGTGCAGCAGGGAGAGGAAGTGTTTCACCTGGGCCTTGCCTTCATAGACCAGCCTTTCCTTGGCCAGGAAGGCGTTGACTTCTTCCTTGAGGCGCCTGTTTTCCCCCAGGAGGTGGGCGGCCTTTTTCAGGGTGCCGAAGCAGCACTGGCACAGGGTCAAGACATCCAGGTTCTGTTTTTCCGCCAGGGCCAGGTTGCGCGCGGAAAAGCGCAGGGCGGTCATCGAGTCCGTGTTTTTCAGGGGATAACCACAACAGGTAAATTCCCGGATGTCTGTCACATCCACCTGGAGTTTGGCCAAAACGGCCCGGGCTGCCGTGTCGTACTGCTGGACCCGCGCCGGGATGTTGCATCCGAGAAAAAGTGCAAATTTCATCATCAGGCACCCAAATTCCGTCGCGTGTTATGCGCCGACGGCGGCTTCTTTCACCGCCGCGTTTTTCAGTTCGTACAAAATATCCGTCACCTTGACCCCCTGGGGGCAATGCTCCTGGCACTGGTAACAGGTCAGGCAGTTCCAGAGCATGGGGGCGCCCAGGGCCAGGTCCCTGAGGCCGAGACCCAAGGACCGCATGATCTGGTGGGGCAAAAGCCCCACGGCCGTCTGGGGATTTTCGTAGGCTTCCACCACGGGGCACACCGTGGTGCAGTTTTCACAGGAAAAACAATAGGCAAAGGTGGCACCCGGGGGTGTGCTCACCGCATTGGCCTTGAAGTCCGCGTTAACCGGCGTCACAGGGATCACCGCCTCGGTGTCCTGAACCATGGGGAAGGCCTCTTCCATGGCGTCCCTGGCGGCCTGCAGGGGCCGGTCATACCCTTCGGCGGGCAGCCGGTGGCGGTTTAAGCCCCGGAAAAGGGAAAAAGGAGAAAGGGTCAAAAAGACCGGGGCGTCTTGGGCCAGAATCTGGTCCCGGACGGAAAGCCACAGGTCCCGCAAGTTGATCCCCGCCGGGCAAACCACGGTGCAGCGGTCGCAGTTGGTGCACAGATAAATCCCTTCGCCGATGGCGGCCATGGCTTCCTTGGAAAGGGGCTTTCCCGCGGCATAGGCCTTGAGAAACTGCATTTTTTCGCCCGGAAGGATCATCGGGTTCCCCTTGGCTTCATAAGCCACGGACACGGAACACCGGAGGCTGCAGGTGGCGCAGTGCATGCAGGCGTCCAGCTCCATGGCCTGCCGCGTGGCGATGTTTTCGGGCAAAGATTTTTTCGGGTCCATCACCGCGTTGGCCATCAGGCTGACGGAACTGGAAAAGATATGAAACATTTTGGAAAAGGGCAGATAGGCCAGCCCGAAAAAGCAAGCAAAAATATGAATGTACCATAAAACGGTAGTTCCGTCCGCCCGATCCAGGACCAGGGCCACGGGGGAAAGCGCCTTGGCCGTGGCGTATCCCACAAAGGCCGATTTGTTGGGGGCGTGGCACCCGGCGCAGTTCACGAAATTGATCTCGGATCCTTCTTCCAGGACCTCTTCTTCGAAGGGGCCCTGCACGTTGGGTGAGACGGTTCCGTATTCGGCCACCCAAAAGCTTTCCAGGGCTTTGATCTCTTCTTCGTCGTCCATCCCGGCATAATCGTAGACCATGCGCATGAATTCCGTGTGGGAGGTCATTTTGGCCCCTTCCAGGAGGAAGCCGGAAAGCATGATCACCGCCAGGATGATAATGGCGTAGCGGTCCATGGCGTTGGTGCGCATCCGGGGGACTTTCAAAATAAAGCGGCGATAAACCGCGATGCCCACCCCCACGATCACCATAAGGCCAAAGATGTCCCTCAAAACGAAAAAGGGGCTCAAGGTGGAATAATAATCGGGAAACAGGGCCACCGTGATGTGATCTTCCAGGGCGTGCATGAGAAGGAGCAGGATGAATCCGCCGTAGATCAACAGGTGCATGATCCATCGCAAGGGGTCTTCTTTTACGATCCGCACCTGCAGCAGCACATCCAGGATAAACGTCCGGATGAGGAAAAAGACCTTTACGCTGAAGAGGACGCCGAGGATCCCCCGCACGGCGGCCCCGACGCGCCGGGCCGGGGTAAACCCCTGACCGAAGACGCCGACTTTTCGGGTAAACCAGGCGGCCACCTTATAGAAGGTGCCGGCGGCAAAAACAGCCAGGGCCAGATATAAGGACACGGTAAAGACCATCGACAAGAACCTCCTCATGGTTCCAAAACCAGGGGTAACCCCCCCTTTTTTCGGGGCAAATCCTTTGCCCGGCGTCACCCCCCCGGGCGATTTTTTCAAAGAAACGTTTCTTCTACTGGTTCAGGGGTCCCATGTCAACAGATTTCGAG
>JAFDGC010000060.1 GCA_019309485.1 Deltaproteobacteria bacterium
TTTTCGGGAGATCCAAAGGGTTTCGCTAAATCTCAAGAACTCGGCACAAGTGCCTCAAACAGCTTGAGATTTTTAACGCTCAACCCTTTGTCTCTCTTTTTCCGAAAAGGCTTGAATGGCGCTCACAAAAGCCTTTTTACGATCTTGTGGAGCCCCCTGCTCTGAAGAGCGGGGCTCCCCGGTAGGGAAAATGTCTATTTTAAGATAGCTTCCCTTGCCTTAAAAGGCGGGGCGTGCGGGAAGCGTTCCGGTTAAATTTGATGGCTTCGTAAAAGTTAATACAAAATTGTAAAAATGAAAACAAATATTCATAAAACCGAACGGATCCTGCTGGGCGCCCATTTTTCCATCGCCAAGGGGCTGGACCGGGCCGTCTATGACGCCGCCGGATATGGGTGCACCGCCTTGCAGATCTTTACGAAAAATGCCAGCACCTGGAAGGAACGCACGGTTTCCCGAGAAGAGATCCTTGCCTTTGAAAAGGCCAAAACCCAAACCGGAATCACCCGGATTGCCTCCCATGCCGCGTATCTGCTCAACCTGGCCTCCCCGGAACCGAAAAAATACCGGATGTCCGTGGCCGCCCTCACCCGGGAACTGGAACGGTGCGCGGCGCTGGACCTTCCGTTTTTGATTTTACACCCCGGGAATCACATGGGCGCCGGAGAGGCAGAGGGGATCAAAAGAATCGCCTCGGGGATCAACACCGTTTTTGACGAAGTCAAAGCGCCCCGAACGCAGTTGCTGCTGGAAACCACGGCGGGCCAGGGCTCCAGCGTGGGGGGGCGGTTTGAACACATTCGATCCATTATGGAAGGGATAACGGATTCAAAAGGGGTGGGGGCCTGTTTGGACACGAGCCACATCTTTGCGGCGGGATACGACATCCGCACCCGGGAGACCTATGAAAAAACACTAGATGCCTTCGATGAAATCATCGGTCTCGATCGACTGGCGGTGATTCACCTCAATGACGCCAAACGGGGACTCGGCTCCGGGGTGGACCGGCATGAACACATCGGCCGGGGTCAGATCGGCCTGGATGCCTTTCGATTCATCATGCAGGACCCCCGGTTCGAAGGGATTCCCAAGATCATCGAAACGCCAAAAAATGAAGGGGACACGGATTACGACCGCATCAACCTGGACCGGCTCCGGTCTTTGCTGAAGGACTGATACAGGCGCCGCTGCCATGAAACTGTCGACCGCGGGAAAAATCCTTCTGGGCATCGGGGGGCTTTACGTCGCCTACGGGGGGGTGTTCTTTTTCCTCCAGCGGCAGTTGCTTTTCCCCCGCTTTTTGGTGGGATCCCCGCCCGAGAACCTGACCTTTCCTCCAGGCGTCGAGCAGATGTGGATCCAAACCGCCTTCGGTCCCGTGGAAGCCTACCTGATGATTCCGGAAAAAGCCTCTGCAACGGCGCCGGTGCCGATCATTCTTTTTGCCCACGGAAACGGAGAACGGATCGATTTCTGGCCCGAGGCGTTTTCCCCGTTTCTGGACTTGGGAATGGGGGTGTTCCTGGTGGAGTATCCCGGATACGGGCGGAGTGCAGGGGTCCCTTCCCAGGAAACGGTGACCGAAACCTTTGTCAATGCCTACGACGTGCTGGCGCGGCGGGAAGACGTGGATTCGGATCGCATCGTTTTTGTCGGGCGCTCCCTGGGCGGGGGCGCAGTTTGTGCCCTGGCCGAGCAGCGGCCGCCAACCGCGCTCATCTTGATGTCCACCTTCACCAGCATCCGTTCATTCGCCCCCCGCTACCTGTTGCCCCCGGTCCTGGTTCGGGACCCCTTCGACAACCTTTCCGTTGTCCGAAAGTTCGACGGACCGGTGCTCGTTATCCACGGGGATCACGACGAGACCATCGGCTACCGGCACGGCGTCACCCTTTTTGAAAACGCAAAGAAGGGAAAAATGATCACGTATTCCGCCGGCCACAACGACTGCCCGCCGGATTGGGGTGTTTTTTTCAAGGATGTGAGGGCATTCTTGCGCTCAAACGGCATCCTGCCCTGATCCAAAACCCCCTTTTTATACTCTTATGGATTTTTATTTTTAATGGCTTCGCGAAAAGGCTGATTTTGTTCGCGCTGCAACCCTTTTCGGGAGGTTCAAAGGGTTTCGCTAAATCTCAAGAACTCGGCACAAGTGCCTCAAACAGCTTGAGATTTTTAACGCTCAACCCTTGGTCTCTCTTTTTCCGAAAAGGCCTAAACGGCGCTCACAAAAACCTTTTTACGAAGCTATCAATCTTGAAGAGTCGCCGTGGTCCTGTCCAGGTACGCCCGTGCATCCCTGTCTCCCAGTTCGGCGGCGGCCTTGAAGTCGATCATGGCCCTTTCTTTTTTTCCGGATAACAGATGCACCCGGCCCCGGGCGTAACGGTAGCGCCCCTTTTCCGGGTTCAAGGAAACGGCGCGGTTCAACGCATCGACGGCCTTGGGATAGTCCCCCATTTCCCCGAGGGCCACGCCCAAATGGAAATGGGCTTCGGCGTTTTCCGGGTCCATATTCACGGCCTTGGTGAAATAGGTGACGGCAGACGCATTGTCGCCGTTCAACATCGCAAGCGCCCCTTTTTTCAGCCAGGGGACGACATGGGGTTTTTGGGCGTCGGCGGGCGCCTCGACAGGGACCGGTTCTGTTGCTTTTTTCGGGGTTGCTTCCGGCTCTGGAATATCGGCGGCGGAAAGTTCGTCGGGCGCCCTTCCCCTGACATAGGCGATGAGGTTTTGAAGGTCTCGGGTCTTCATCCGGGATTTTAAAAAAACGCGCCCCTTTTCGGCGTCGAGCATCATGGTGACTTTTCCGAGGGGGGGCAGCGGCGCCCCGGCGGCCGAAATGCCGGGGAGCATCATTTTCAAGGACTCCATATAGGCGGTCAGGTCGTATTCCATGGCCATCAACGGACCGGTGGCCGGGGCGGGTTTTAATCGCTTTGCGTTTTCAATGAGGCGCGCCAGCCGTTGGTCGGTGGATGCCGAAAGAAGGAGGTCATCCATGACGGTCATCCTGAATGTATAGTTGCCCAAGACCTTGAAGAGCAATGGATCCGGCGCCGGCTGCCCTACGGGGGGCATCGGCATTCGAAACTGGACCCCGTAAACCCGGCGACCCGCAACGGTGGAGTCCGGGGTGCGGACAAAAACCGGTTCCATGGATGTATGGAGTTGTTTCTCCATGGCCTGTTGCATGTTCCGACCGAAATCGGTCAGCCACGGCAGATAAATCGTTTCGATGAAGTTTTCGGTCCCGTTTTCTTTTTCCAGGACATGGATCATTTCAAGGATGACGCCTTCTTGGGTCACGGACATTCCGCCCGTCATTTCCCCAGTGAAAAAAGAACTGATTTCGATGAGTTTGGAAAAATCGATCCCCATCTTTTGGTAAACCGCCCCAAAGGTATCCCCGATAACGGAAAGCGCCTTTTCGGCGTTGAACGCGCGAGACGAAAAGGTCATCTGAAGCTGGGGACGATACCCTTCCACCCGGCTTGTTTTCGCCTTTTTGGTGAACAAATCGGCCATCTCGGTCCCTTCGTGGGCTGCCAGGGCCATCTCGGAAGTGATGGCATCAAGGGAGAAATCGACCCGGATCTCGAGAGTTTTAAGTTGGTTGGCCGTATGGAGGAAGTTTTCCGCCATTGTTTTGAGCTGGTCCGGCGAAAAGGGCATCTCTTTCGAGCTCTGGTCCGGCGGGAGATTTTTCAGGGCCGAAAGGGCCTGTTGAATTTTGGGGTCGGCCTTTTTCAAAAGGGTATCGATGCGGATGACGGCGCTTACCGAGGCGTCGGGCCGGGATCGGGCAGCCGAGGCGAGCGCCGGTTCCAGAGTTTTTGAAGGAATTCCCGCACCCGGGGGGAAGGCGAGATAATAGTAGTCGGATCGCAAAAGGGCTTGAAAACCGGCTTCAAAATTCGGATTGGGCCTTTTAAAGGGGATCAAAAGGGCCATGTCCGGCTTGGGGTCCTTGATTTCGATACCGATCACAATCGATCGGCTGGCATCGATCCAGTCGGTTCCCTGGATCATCCCCTTGAGTATGGCACTGGGAGGCATCCCGGATTCCGTGCCCGCAGCGGCGGCGAGGGCATCGATCACCTCCAGGCTTTTCTCCAGCCGCCCGATTTTGACCGTCACGTCAGGCGCTTTATCCAAGGTGCCGGCGGCCCGCAGCGGAAAGGCAAAGGCCAGAAAGGCAAGGCAGGCGAGAAAAACCATGGCGGAAACGCGGAGGATCTGAACGGTTTTTACTTTCATGGTCATTTCCTCATAATAGGGTTCCAATGAAGTTGAGCGTATCCAATGCCGCGAACTCGAAGGGCGCTCAATTCAGTCTGCAAAACCGAAACGGCACACGCACCATCAATGGATATGGAATGTCACCGGTGTTGTCAAAGTAAAAAGAAAAAGGGTTGGCTGCCGAATAAAAAGGCCCCCCGGGTGCAAAGACCGGAGGGCCTTTTTAAATAAAACAGATGAAATGCTTTTGTTGCATAGTTCCACGGGATTCTCACTTGTCCGGGAGCCGGCAGCCCGTGGTTCGACTGTACGATTTACTCGCCGCCTTCGTATTTAAAAGAGAGCAACACCCGGGTCCGATAGGCAACCACCTTTCCGTTTTCCACCTTCATGTCCAGCTTGGAAATTTCGGCGATCCGCAGATCCCTGAGACTCTTGGAGGCCCGCTCAATGGCGTTTTTCGCCGCATCTTCCCAGGAGACCGTGCTGGTTCCCACCAATTCTATAATCTTGTACACGCTGTCGCTCATCTTGTCCTCCTTTTGGTTGGTGTTGAGAGTGACGCTGCTTCGGTAACTTATAGTGGATAAAGGGGCTTCAAGTCAAGATCCAAAAATGCGAAAAAGAACACCTCCTGCCAAGGCGATGATCCCGCTGACGGCAAAGAGCCCGGCGGCACCGAGGGGTTCGTAAAGGATGCCGGCGATGAAAAAGCCGGCCATCAGGCCGAGCCCGTAGGTGACGGCGTTGTTGGCGGCCTGGCCCACGGTCTTTGCCGTTTCGGGAGCCAGGGCATCCATATAAAGAATGCTGGCCATATGAAAGGCACCGTAGGTGACGCCGTGAAGACACTGGGTAATCAGAATCGTGAACGGCGATTGCACGAAGATCAGGCACCCCCACCGCAGGGCCGCCACCAAGAAGGAAAAAACCAAAGTGCGGAAAGGGGTGTATTTTTCAAACAGCGCCCTGGAACGGATCATGACCCCGATCTCGCTCAAAGACGCCATGGCCCAGGCAACCCCGATAAAGGTCTTGGAAAAGCCCAGGCGTTCCAGGTGAATGGAAAAAAAGCCGTAATAGGCGCCGTGGCTGACCAGCATCAAGAAAGCGCATCCCAAAAACACGAGTACTTTTTTTTGTAAAAGGGCTTTGGAAAAAAAGAAGGATTCTTGTTTGGTGGAGCGTTTCACCGTCGGTACATGAAAAGAGGCCAGGCTCTGGAAACCGGCGGCCAAAAGCACCAGCACCAGGATGATGTCGATGTGGTAAAGGTCGATGAGCTTCCCGATGAAAATCACCATCGCGATGAAGGAGATGGAACCCCAGACGCGGATGGAACCGTAACGGGTTTTTTCCACATCCAGGGCATCCATGGTGAAGGCTTCCAGGAAGGAAATGACGGGGGAATAGAAAATGCCGTAAATCAGGGTAATGGCCAGGATCATCCAGAAATTCGCGAAGAAAAGGTAAAGGGACCAAATCCCGGTACTGAAAAAAAGGCAGAGGATGTAGATGGGTTTTCGCGCTTCGTATCGGTCGGCCAGCATGCTCCAAAAAATGGAAAAAAGGACCAGGGCCGCGGAACGCATGGCCGAGACGACGCCGATTTGGAATCCGGTCAGACCGATGTGAAAGCAATAGAGGTTGAAATAGGGAAGGACGATCCCCATGACACCGAAATGCAGAAAATACTGGGAAGCGAGCGCGATGCGCCGGGTACCGGAAAGGATCATGGTCGGGAAATACGGTATTCGACCTTCAAAATCAAGGAAGAATGGCGGCCGGCCCGTCCTTTACAAATCCTGCAGGAGATGCTACCTTATTAAATTAATCTTCACGAACAGAAAATGCTCCTTGGAAAAGGGCGGGACGGTATTTTCATTTTTCCTCGAAACGTATGCTAAGATAAAAAACCGAGCAACGCCCGTTGACGGGATCCCATTGGCGGGAGCATTCCGTGTTCCACCGGGGCGGGACATGGCGGTCGCCAGGATCCGAAGGTGATAAGGAGAGCGACATGGACTACATCAAAATCCGCTTTGGAGATGACCTTGAGCGGTTGAGCGCCAGTTTTGAAAAGGCATTCCAGGATATCTTCCGAACCCGGCCGGTGAGCCCCATGTTCACCACTTCGGAAAGGAGTTGGGTCCCCCAGATGGACATTTACGAAACGCCTGAGGAAATCATCATCCTGGCGGAACTGGCGGGGGTGGAAAAGGACCAATTGGAAGTGGAGATCAACCGAAAGGCCGTCCGGATACACGGAGACCGCCCGTGTCTGACCCGGATCGAAAAAAGCACCTACCGCCTGGCAGAAATCCAGTACGGGCGGTTCGAACGGATCCTCTTCCTTCCCAGTCCCATCGATACCGAAACGGTGAGCGCCTCTTTTTCCAATGGACTGCTGCGGATCCACCTGGCCAAAATTCCCGGGGATGTCGTTCACGCCGTTCCGGTTTCGGAAGGGTGATCAAAGCCCGTGGAAATCCATGAAGCGGAGGGAATCATGGCGGACCAGCCGTCGCCCATAAATGTGAACGTTGACAAGCTGCCGGAAGTACTTTCCATTCTCCCCCTTTTCGACGCCGTATTGTTTCCGAAGATGGTGCTGCCCCTGATGGTCATGCAGGACGATTCCATCCAGCTGGTGGACGAGGCCATGTCCGGCGACCGGGTTTTCGGCCTCGTGGTGTCCAAACAGGGTTCCAAGGAGAAGTACGGACCTGAAGATTTGTATGCAATGGGGACCAGCGCCCTGATCCTCAAGATGGCCAAGCCAGGCGAGAACCGGGCCCAGCTCCTGGTTCAGGGAATGCGACGGTTTCGGGTACAGGAGTTCATCGAGGGAAAGCCTTATCTCCAGGCCCGGGTGGAACACATTCAGGAGGCCGACAAAAAGGATACGGAAATTGAAGCCCTGATGGTCAATCTCGCGGGATTATTCGGTCGCATCGTTGAGCTTTCCCCGGGATTACCCTCTGAAATGGGACAAATGGCCAAATCGATCCAGGACCCCGGGACCCTGGCGGACATGGTGGCGTCCACCCTCAACTCCACCATCGACGAAAAGCAGCGGGTCCTGGAGATCCTTGAGTTAAAAAAGCGGCTCAAAGAGGTCTTGCGCCAGGCCAATCGGCAAAAGGAGATCCTGGAGCTCGGGAACAAGATCCAAAACCAGGTCAAGGAAGGGATGGACAAGCAGCAACGGGATTACTACCTGCGCCAGCAGCTGAAAGCGATCCAGGAGGAACTGGGAGAAAAGGACCAGTCCCAATTCGAGGTGGATGAATATCGCACAAAGATCGAAGAAAAGGATCTTCCGGAAGACGTGCGGAAAGAAGCCGAACGGGAATTGAACCGCCTGGCCCGCATGCATCCTTCCTCCTCGGAATACACGGTGGCTACCACGTATCTCGACTGGTTGATTGCCCTTCCCTGGCACGAAAGCACCAAGGACGTCCTGGATATCAAAAAGGCGAAAAAGGTCCTGGATGAAGACCACTTCGGTCTGGAAAAGCCCAAAAAGCGCATCATCGAGTATCTGGCCGTGCGCAAGCTCAAGCCGGACTCCAAGGGACCGATTCTCTGTTTTGTGGGACCGCCCGGAACCGGGAAGACTTCCCTGGGACGCTCCATCGCCAGGGCCATGGGGCGTAAATTCCACCGAATTTCCTTAGGGGGGGTCCGGGACGAAGCCGAGATCCGGGGACATCGCCGGACCTATGTGGGGGCCCTGCCCGGCCGGATCATCCAGGGGTTGCGCCGGTGTGAATCCAACAACCCGGTCTTCATGCTGGATGAGATCGACAAGCTGGGTATGGACTTCCGGGGGGATCCGTCTTCGGCGCTTTTGGAAGTGCTGGATCCGGAACAGAACTTTACTTTTTCGGATCACTACCTCGATGTCCCCTTCGATCTTTCCAGGGTGATGTTCATTACCACGGCCAACATCCTCGATACCATACCGCCCCCGCTCCTTGACCGGATGGAAGTGATCCGACTCCTCGGCTACACGGAGGATGAAAAGATCCAAATCGCCCAGAAGTTTCTGATTCCCAGGCAACGGGAGGCCCATGGGTTGTCGGAAAAGCAGATCGCTTTCACCCGGGGCGCCATCCGGCACATCATCGCCGATTATACCCGGGAAGCGGGCCTGCGAAATCTGGAGCGTGAAATTGCCAACATCTGCAGGGGCGTGGCCACCCGGATCGCCGAAGGGGAATCGGTGGCCATCCGTGTCCGGGTCAAGGATGTGGCCCGGTACCTGGGGCCCCAGCGATTCACCCCGGAGGAGGCCGCCCGCATCCAGGCGCCGGGGGTCGCCACGGGACTTGCCTGGACCCAGGCAGGGGGAGAGATCCTTTACGTGGAGGCCACTGCCATGAAAGGCAAAGGGAACCTCACGCTTACCGGGCAGCTGGGGGATGTCATGAAAGAGTCGGCCGCCGCGGCCCTGAGTTTCATCCGCACCCATGCCGCCGAACTCGGGATCGATGAAGATTTTTACGCCAAGATGGATGTGCACATCCATTTGCCGGCCGGCGCCATCCCTAAGGACGGTCCTTCCGCTGGTGTGACCCTCCTCGCCGCGCTGGCATCCCTTTTGACGGGAAGAAAAGTCAAAAAGGGCCTGGCCATGACCGGAGAGATCACCCTCAGGGGGCAGGTTTTGCCGGTGGGCGGCATCAAGGAAAAAGTCCTGGCCGCGCACCGTTCGAGAATCCATACGGTGATCCTGCCCCGGCAAAATAAAAAAGACCTGGAAGACATTCCGAAAAAAATCCATCGGCAGATTCAATTCCAGTTCGTGGATAAGATGATGGATGTCCTGAAGCTGGCTCTGGAAAAGTAACGCTACCCTCTGGAATAAAAACATGCGCAAAAGACATCGATTTACCGCCGGGCTTTTTTCTCTGGGAGCGGTCGGTTTTTTTCTGGTCCTCCTACATGCCTGCGGGACGACCCCGACGCCCCAGGCCCCCCCGGGATACCCCAAGCCCTACCGCGTCATGGGAAAGTGGTACCAGCCCCTTCCCCACTCCCAAGGATTCCGGCAGCGCGGAATCGCATCCTGGTACGGCGACGACTTTCACGGAAAGCGCACCTCCAGCGGGGAAATCTATGACATGCACGCCATGACGGCCGCCCACAAGACCCTCCCCCTGGGTACGGTGGTGCGGGTGAAACACCTGGGAAACGGACGGGAAATCCGGGTGCGGATCAATGACCGGGGTCCTTTCGTCCGGGAAAGGATCATCGATCTTTCCGCGAAGGCGGCAAAAGAAATCGGCATCCTGCAAACAGGAACCGGACCCGTGGAGGTGGTAGCCCTCGGAAGGCCGGAACCCGGAAAAAACGGATCTCCAGCTGCCACGGCGTACGTGCCTTCCGATTATTTTTCCGGGAATTTTACCATCCAGGTGGGCGCTTTTTCCGATCGGGCCAATGCCGAACGCCTGGTGCAGTCCCTGTCCCGGACCTATAAAAATGTTCACATTTCGGAATATTTCGACGGTCGCACCCGGTTTTACCGGCTCCGGGTGGGGCGCACCCACGACTTGAATGAAGCCGTCCGGTATGAAGCCCATCTCATCCAGAACGGATTCCCCGAATCTTTCGTTGTGGCGGAATAGCGGCAAAACGCCCCATGTTGAAACATGTCGTTTTCCTGGATCGTGACGGTGTAATCAATGCGGATTCCCCGGACTACGTGATCAGCTGGGAGGAATTTTTCTTCATTCCGAAAAGCCGTCAGGCCATTGCCGACCTTTGCGCGGCCGGGTGTACCCTTTTCGTTGTCACCAACCAATCGGCGGTCCACCGGAAAATGATCACGGTGTCGGAATTGGAGAGGCTACACCGGAAGATGATCGCCGCCATTGAAGATCGGGGGGGGAAAATCCAGGATGTATTTTACTGCCCTCATCTTCCGGAGGAGGGATGCCTCTGCCGGAAACCCAAACCCGGTCTCCTCCTTGAAGCCCAAAGACGGTATGGGATCGACTTGTCCACGGCGTTCATGGTGGGGGACAGTGAAAAGGATATGGTCTGCGGCCGGGCGGCGGGATGCCGGTATGCGGTCCTGGTTCGAACGGGAAACGGACGCCAAGCCGAAAAGCGGCTCAAAGAAAAGGGGCAACCCCCGGACCACATCGCACCGGATCTTTTCAGTGCCGCGCGTTTTCAGGCGTGAGGGAAGGGACCTTGAAAAACTCGACGCCTTCGTCCTTGAGCATCTTTTCTTCCTGCTCGGTGGATACACCGCGGATATTTCTCGGTTCACTTACGCCGTAGTGCATTTTCAAGGCTTCCGTGGCGAATTGGCAACCCACGTTATCGAAATGCTTTTCAACGAACTCCGAGATTTTTTTGACCATCTGGCGCATCTCCGCCGGCTCGACAGGGGCATCCTGAACCCCGGGAGAAGATTTAATGGCAATGGAGGAAAATATTTTGGAGATTTGCGTGTCTTCGCACACCGGGCAGGTGACGAGCTTGTTCCGGGACTGGGTTTCAAAGGCGTCCGCGTCTTCGAACCATCCCTCGAAGGTATGCCCGTTGGCGCACTTTAAATCAAAGATAATCATGGTCTTTTGGTGTTTCCCGTTATTCGATGGATTGATGAAAAGGGCTTTAGGTCCAAAGACCGGAGTCCAACAGGCTTTTACCCTCTTTTACGAACCCGGTCTCTGCCTAAAACCGGAGTTGACCATATCCTTACGATAATGCTAAACGGAGAGTTCGTCAATGAAAAAAGGTATTGCATTCAAACCCATAGAGAATCGGCGGGTCTGAAAGGAGCATACGGGGAATGAAACGGCTGTGGATATTGTGGGGAATTTTATTTTTCATGGTGCCCGGCGCATCCGCGGAAACCTTGTACGTGAACGATTTCGTCCGGGTGACCCTGAGGACGGGTCCGGGGCTGGATTACCGGGTCATCGATATGGTGGGCACGGGTACGAAGGTCAAGCCGCTGGAACAGCGCGACGATTGGACCCGTGTCGAGGTTTTGGACGGGAAAAAAGGGTGGATCTTGAGCCGGCACCTCACCCCGGACCCGCCCAGCATATTATTGGTGGAGCGGCTCAAAGAAGAAAACCAGCGTCAAAAGACAAAACTGACCCAGTTTTCCGCCACAAACGTCCGGCTGGAAGAGGAAGTGAAACGGCTCGAAAAAGAGCTCGACGCCCACCGGCGGGAACTGGCCGCCCTCAAAGAAACACATGAAGCCTTAAAAACGGGGGCTTCGGATTATCTGGAATTGAAATCCAAATATGAAAAGGTCTCCGCCGCCCTCGAAGAGGCGACCCGGCGGGCGGAAAGATACGAAAAAGACCTGACCCAACTCCAGCTCCACCAGAATATCCGATGGTTTTTAAGCGGCGCCGGTGTTCTGGTATTGGGATTCATCATCGGATTCAGCTCGAAACGCCAGCGGAAACGATCCTCCCTTTTATAATTAAACCGGCAAGAGACGATGGAAGAAGAGATCCGATCGGATTTTTTGATTATCGGCAGCGGCATCGCCGGACTTTCCTTTGCCCTGAAAGTGGCGGATTTCGGGGAAGTGGTCCTGGTGACCAAAAAAGAAGTGGTGGAAAGCAACACCAATCTCGCCCAGGGAGGGATCGCCTCTGTTTTCGGAGATACGGATTCCTTTGACCTTCACATTCAAGATACGCTGACGGCGGGTGCGGGGCTGTGTCACCCGGACGTGGTGGCGATGGTGGTGAAAGAAGGCCCTAAACGGATCCGGGAGTTGATTGAACTGGGTGTTTCCTTCAGTCTCCTGAAGGGCGAAAAAACCGATGGATCCGCCGGTGTTCCGGTTTCCTTTCATTTGGGCCAGGAGGGCGGACATAGCCGTAAACGCATCGTCCACGCCCACGACATGACAGGACAGGAGGTGGAACAGACGCTGGTCCGCCGCGTGAAAAACCATCCCCGCATCCGTTTGTACGAAAACCACATCGCCGTCGATCTCATCACCGTTTCCACGCGGATGAAGCGGGGAATCATCACCACCACCCATGAAGACTTTTGCTGCGGTGCCTATGTCCTGGACCGGGAGAGCACACGGGTCAAGACCTTTTCCGCCAAAGTCACCATTCTTGCCACCGGAGGCGCGGGAAAGGTGTACCTGTACACCAGCAACCCGGATATCGCCACCGGAGACGGGATCGCCATGGGGTATCGGGCCGGTGCCACCGTGGCCAACCTGGAGTTCGTACAGTTTCATCCCACCTGCCTGTTCCACCCGGAGGCCAAAAATTTCCTCATCTCCGAAGCGGTGCGGGGAGAGGGCGGCGTGATCGTCGATGCAACGGGGCGGGCGTTCATGAGGGACTACGACCCCCAAAAGGATCTGGCCTGCCGGGACGTGGTGGCCCGGGCCATCGACACGGAACTCAAAAAAACCGGACAGGACTGCGTTTTTCTGGATATCTCCCACCGGAGCGCCGATTTTATCCGGGAGCGATTCCCCAACCTATATGAAAAGTGTCTCGAGTTCGGAATCGACATGACCCGCCAGCCCATCCCCGTGGTGCCCGCCGCCCATTACATATGCGGGGGCATCGTCACCGACATGGAGGGCCGGACCGATATTCAGCGGTTGTATGCCGTCGGGGAGACCGCATGTACGGGATTGCATGGTGCCAATCGGTTGGCCAGCAATTCCCTCTTGGAAGCCCTGGTCTATGCCCATAACGCCTCCTGCCGGGCGGTTCAAGATCTGAAGGAACCGGATCAGCCCTTCCCGGAGCTCCCCCCGTGGGATCCCGTGGGAACCACCGACAGCGACGAGCGCATCGTGGTTTCCCAAAACTGGGACGAGATTCGAAGACTCATGTGGAACTATGTGGGCATTGTCCGGAGCGATAAGCGTCTGGCCCGGGCGAGGCGGCGCATCGAACTCATCGCCAATGAAATTCAGGAATACTACTGGGATTTCAAGGTGGACGCCGATCTCATCGAACTGCGCAACATCGCCACGGTGGCCGAACTCATCATCCGCAGCGCCATGCATCGAAAGGAAAGCCGCGGACTCCATTATAATATCGCCTATCCGTTTCAAGACGACCAGCGATGGAAAAAAGATACGCTGTTGAGACGCCCCTTTCTGGGGTGAAGACGGAAAAGGACGCGGAAGACTTACGGAACCCTTTGGTTCAATTGACAATTCATATTTGTGCATTAGTTTCACCTAAGCTGAGCGTTTCAAATTTTTGAAACAGTTAAATTGCTAATACTTTTAAGGAATTCTGCCGATTTTGTCTTTAAAAATTTGAAACCCTTCGGGATTTTAGGATTTTACCGCATCTACGGCGTCAAATGCCGTTGCGCATAGTGCACTATAGCGCAACGACATTTTCCTTGTATCTGCGGCAAACTCGAAAATCGCTCAACTTAGGCTTCATGGATCATGCCTGAAGATTCGATTGGATAAAGCGCGGAAGCAATGACCACAAAAAGGGATTATTACGAAGTGTTGGGTGTCCGGCGCAGCGCCGGGGAAGATGAGATCAAGGCAGCCTACCGAAAATTGGCCTTGCAATATCATCCGGATCGCAATCCAGGGGACAAAACCGCCGAAGAAAAATTCAGAGAAGCCGCCGAAGCGTACGAAGTGCTCCGGGATCCTCAAAAACGGGACCTCTACGATCAGTTCGGTCACCGGGGTCTGGAAGGAGCCGGATTTTCCGGCTTTCGCGGGTTCGAAGACATTTTCTCGAGCTTCGGGGACATCTTCGAGGAATTTTTCGGTTTCGCCGGGCATCGCAGCGGACGAACCCGCTCCGGCCGGGGCGCGGACCTGCGGTTCGATTTGGAGCTTGATTTCATGGAAGCCGCCCGGGGCGTGGAAACCCAAATCGAGGTGGATAAATATCAAATTTGCACCGCGTGCTCCGGGACCGGGTGCGCTCCCGGCACCTCTCCGGAAACCTGTCGTTACTGTGGCGGATCCGGCCAGGTTTCCCGGAGCCAGGGATTTTTCACGGTCCGGACTCCATGCCCCGGATGCCAGGGCGCCGGGCAGACGATTCCGGATCCTTGCGCCGTATGCCGGGGGTCGGGGAAGGAACGGGTCCGGAAAAAAGTGGCGGTGAAAATTCCTGCAGGCGTGGACAACGGTTCCCGATTACGGCTGAACGGGGAAGGAGAAGCCGGTGCATACGGCGCGCCGCCGGGGGATCTTTACGTATTCATCCATGTCCGGCCCCATGATTTTTTCCACCGGGAAGACACGAATATCATCTGCCAGATTCCCATCTCCTTTGTACAGGCCGCCCTGGGCGACACCGTGAGCGTCCCCACGCTGAACGGGAAAAAATCCCTTGAAATTCCGAAAGGAACACAGCCGGGGGATATCTTCCGGCTCCACGGGGAAGGCATTCCGTCCTTGCGAAACGGAAAGCCGGGGGACCAGATCGTACAGGTCCTGGTGAAGACGCCCACCCACTTGAGCAAGAAACAGGAATCCCTTTTAAGGGAATTCGCCAAGCTGGAATCCAACAAGTTTTCCAACAAACTGAAAAACATCCTGAAAGGGGAGTCCCTGGACTCCCGGACCTGAGCGTCGGTGAGAGTACCGCCCAGGCATCCATCCCATCCAGGGACATCCCATCCAGGATAAGGAATGCCGCCGTGTATGAATTGAAAGTGATCACCCGTTTTGCCGCCGCCCATCAACTGAAGATGGTGGCGGAGAAATGTGAAAACCTCCATGGCCACAACTGGAAGATCGAGGCCTGCGTGGCAGGGGAGTCCTTGAACAACGCCGGTGTGCTGATGGATTTCGGGGAGATGAAGAGGCGCCTGAACGACATCGTCGGCGCACTGGATCATCGGTTTTTAAACGATCTGGACCCGTTTAAAAAAGACGGGTTTTCCCCCTCTTCGGAAAACGTGGCCGCCCTCATTGCAAAACGGCTCCAGGCCGCCCTCAAAGAGCCCGGGATTCGGGTGACCCGCGTCACGGCGTGGGAATCGGACGACGCCTGCGCCACCTATGTCGTGCCGGCGGAGTGATGGCGGGATCACCCGGATTGCTTTAACGCCGTCCAGCATGCCATCAGTTCTTCCCGGGTGACAATGGCCGAGGCCTCGGGTACGGATTTCCGAATGTTTTCCAGGCCGCCTTCCTGGCGATCCACCAGGATCACCGCCCGCACCACCGTCAACCCTTCCTCCCGGGCCCGTTCGACGGCCTGAAGGGTGGAGCCCCCGGTGGTGGCCACATCGTCGATGATCACGACTCGCTCGCCCGGGGCCACATCTCCCTCGATCCAGCGGATGATGCCGTGGTCCTTTCGGGTTTTTCGGATGGAAAAGGCCTTGATGGGGCTGCCTTTCAGTCCCGAGACAAAGGCAATGGCGCAGGCCATGGGATCCGCCCCGAAGGTCATTCCGCCCACGGCATCCGCGGCAACTCCTTCGATTTCCCGATAGATCAGGTTTCCGACGAGAAGCATCCCCCGTGGACTCAAAGTAACGGGCTTGCAGTTTACGTAGAAGCGGCTCATCTTTCCCGAAACCAGCTTGAATTTGGGTTCCCGGCTGAACCGGAAGGATTTTTCGCACAGCAGGCGGATCAATTCCTGCTTCATGGCTCGGGGTGTGTCCATTTTTACCGTCCGCCCGGTCCTAGACCTTGATGGGGGTTGATTAAAAGGGGCCGATCCGATAAGAAACCCCAATGCTGCAACATCGGGGTAACGCCTCCACCGAAATGGAAGAAGCCGATGGATTGGGTTTCAGTGGAGGCGTGAAACAGGGAAAACCGGTGACGGCACTCCCTGTTCGTCAGCTTCCCATAACAACAATGGATTCGGGGGTCAAATGAAAAAACAACGGTGTGAAAAAAGGACGAACCGGTTTCTGGTTTCCGGTCAGCGGCGCTGGAAAACGGTTTTGGTATTATCGGGGTGCGTCCTTTCCGGTTTTTGGATGCTTCCGGGACCGGGGAGCGCTTCCGAGACGAATACTTCCCCCCTGACCCTCGAACAGACCATCCAACTGGCGATGGAAGCCAATTTAAACCTCAAAGCCGCAAAAGATGAGATCGAAGCAGCGGAGTCTTCCCGGCGGGTGGCCCGCTCCTTTTTTTTCCCCACGGCGAATCTTTCGTATCAGTATCAGCGAAATGACGATGAATTTGCCATTCCGGGACTCGGGGTCATCACGCCCCAGGACAGATACACCTTTGCCGCTTCCGTGACCCAGCCCCTGTTCACCGGATTTTCCATACAGAATCGCTACGAGGCTTCAAAAATGCGGCTGGAAGCGGCCCAGGTGGGAGAAGGCCTCACACGCCAGGACGTCGTCCTGGCAGCCAAGAAAGTCTATTTTACGCTGCTCCGGGCCCAGAAACTGCTGGAAGTGGCCCAAGAGGCGGTGGCTTTGAGCGAAAACCAGGAAGCGGTGGCCCAACAGTTTTACAAGGTGGGAATGACTCCCTTAAATGATCTTTTGAAGGCCCAGGTGGAACTGGCCAACGCCCGCCAGGAACTTTTGGGGGCCAGAAACGGTGTGGATGTGGCCAAAGCCAACCTGAACACCTTACTGCGCCGACCCGTTACCGAGCCGGTGGCCGTCACGGATATCCGTGACTACGCGCCGTTGACCTCCGGTTTGAACGAATGCCTCGAAACAGCAGAAGAAAAGCGGCTCGAACTCCAGCAGGCCGAGGTGGAGGTGGCGTTGGCGGAAAAGGACGTGGTGCTCGCGAAGAAAGATCTTTATCCATCCGTGAATCTTTCCTGGAGTTATTACCAGGAAGGAACCGATTGGGATGCCGCGGGGGGTGCGGGTCTTTACAGCGATGCCAGCGGCTGGAATGTGAAGGCGGTGGCCTCCTGGGATCTGTGGCAGTGGGGCCGGACCCATTACGGCATCCAGGAGCGCCTGAGCCGCCTGAGACAGGCCCGGCACCGGAAGGCGGCGCTGTTGGACCGGATCCGCCTGGAAGTGACGGAGGCCTATCTGAAGACCGTGGAGTCCGAAAAGGCCATCGTCACGGCCGAAAAAGCCATTGAGCAGGCCAAGGAAAACTTCCGGATCACCCAGGAACGCTACAAGGCCCAGATGGCCATCTCTTTGGAAGTCTTTGATGCCCGGACACTCCTTTCCCGGGCCATGACCAACTATTACAATGCCCTGTATGCGTTCAAGATCGCCAAGGCCTCCCTGGACCGGGCCATGGGCCGGGAAAGCCAGGAATGATTCCCGGGGAAAAAGAACGCCCCATCATCCGCATGTATCGCGTCCACAAGCGTTTCGGTTCCAAGGCGGCCTTAACCGACATCTCCCTTGAAATTAACGAGAATGAATTCGTCCTGATCAGCGGCGCCAGCGGTGCCGGAAAGACCACCCTTTTGAAGCTGATCTACCGGGGCGAATCGGCCAGTGAAGGCCAGGTACTAGTTGACGGCATGAATCTGTTGCGGATTCCCCGGAATCGAATTCCGGAGCTTCGGCGCAAGCTCGGAATCATCTTCCAGGATTACAAGCTGATTCCGGATAAGACGGCGTTTGAAAACGTGGCCCTGGTCCTGGAGGCGGCGGGCCATCCCCGCCGGTTCATCGGGAAAAAGGTCAAAAGCGTCCTGAGGGGCGTGGGGATGGAAGAAAAGGCGGATGCGTTTCCGCCGAGCCTGTCGGGGGGGGAGCAGCAGCGCGTGGCCGTGGCCCGGGCCATGGTGGGAGATCCCAAGGTCATCCTGGCTGATGAGCCCACCGGCAGCCTGGACCCCGATTCGGCGGGGGTCATCTTTTCTCTTTTGGAACAATACCACCGAAAAGGGGCGACCCTGTTGGTGGCCACCCACGATCGGGACCTGATCCGAAACGCCGGCGGCCGGGTGATTCACCTGGAACAGGGAAGACTGATCACCGGCCGATAGCGGGTGCGGCCTTCGTGCGGACGGACAAGTGAATGTATCGTTTTTGGCAAAGGGCCCTGCGGGATATTTCGGCCAATAAATTTCTCAACGGCATCACTGCCGTCACCATCGCCTTGTCCGTGCTGATCGTTTCCGCATTTGGCCTCATGGCGCTCAACTTGCACTCCCTCATGGAAAAATGGCGGCACGGAATTCGGGTACTCGTATATCTGGAGCCGGATGTCTCCAGCAAAGAGCGAAAGACCCTGGAAGACCGGATTCGCCGGATCGAAGGGGTTTCCGGAGTCATCTTCATTTCCAAAGAAGCCGGGCTGGCCGGAATGAAAGAGCGAATGCGGATTTTGGATACCCTCCTGGCGGACCTGGACCAGAATCCGCTTCCCGATACCTTCGAGGTGAGCCTGGATGCTGCTGCCCTGGAAACGAACCGGGTCGAAGGCATCGTGTCGACGATCCAGGGGATGGCATCCGTGGAGGAGGTGACCTACGGAAAGGTCTGGTTGGATCGCTTCACGGGATTGGTCCATTTGTTTCGTTTCGGAGGCGCCGCCATGGGAGGCCTGTTTACGGTGGCCGCCATGTTCATCGTGGCCAATACCATTCGGCTGGTGTTGTATTCCCGGCAGCAGGAAATCGAAATCATGCGGCTCATCGGGGCATCGGACCGTTTCATCACGGCCCCCTTTTATATCCAGGGGTTGTTTCAGGGCTTTTTGGGGGGCGTGGTGGGCCTGGCCGCCCTTTACGGTTTGTTTGAAATCGCATCCCGGCGCATCGGGGGGTATCTTCCCGTGGGATTCGGCGACATCCGCTATTTTTCTTTGCCGACGGTGTTTTCAATCCTCGGATGTGCCATGCTGGTTGGTTGGATCGGATGTTATCTTTCTCTCAAGGGATTTTTAAAGCGCTGATCCTCAGCCTGGCGGCGGCCATCGGCGCCCTGAGCCCGTCCTTTTCCCAGGCCGGGGAAACGACACCGGTGGGTGTCGTATTGGCGAGCCGGCTGAATGTCAGGAGCGGTCCCGGCACCCGGCATTCCGTCATCGCCGTATTGGAATCCGGCACCCAGGTGGCAGTGGTAAGCGAAAAAAAGGGCTGGCTCGAGGTGCGCCGCGGCCTAACCCGCGGGTATGTCCGCCATCTCCCGGAATACATTCGCATCCTTTCCCCCGACTTCAAGGGCGATCCGAAGAAGCGTCGAATCCGACTCCTGGAGGAAACGTCATCGGCCCTTGAAGAAGACATTCAAAAACGCAAGGGCCGGGTACAGCGGCTTTCCGGAAAGGAATCCGCCGTCCTTTCCGCACTGGATGAGTCCCGGCTTGCCCTGAACCGCCTGAACCGACGGCGGATCCGCATGATGTCTCAACTGGAACTACTTGAAAAAAAGATCGATTTCCTTGAAAACCGTTCGGAAGCCCTCAACCGCCAGGTAGCACGCCTGAAGAACCATGCGTTGAAACGGCTGGCGGTTTTATACAAGCTCCGCCAGATGGGAACCTTTCATTTCCTGGTTTCCGCCCGGTCTGTTCATGAATACCTTTACATGGAAAAGGGTTTTCAACGGATCCTGGCCCAGGACGAGGCCGTGCTTTCCGCCCTTTCTGAAAAAAAACGTACGTTGAACCGCACGTTGAACGAATTAAAAGAAAAAAAGCAGGAAAAACTGGCCCTGGAAGATGCCTATGGACAGCAAATGCAGAAGATGGCCGCGGAAAAGAAGAAACAGGCCGATCTGCTGGAAGCCATCCGGAGCCAAAAGGCGCTCCAACTGGCCTCCATCGAGGACCTTAAGCGATCCGCTCTCCGGCTGGAGCGCATCCTGGAGGATCTCCGGCAACGGGCGAAAAAGGACCCATCCATTCAACCGAAAGGCGGTTCCTTTTCCGCCATGAAGGGGTTGCTTCCCATGCCTGTTGAAGGTAAGATCATCGCAAAATTCGGGACGTATGAAATTCCCCGGCTCCGCATGAAAGCCCGGCGCAACGGGATTGAAATCAAAACCACGCCGGGATCTCCCGTCAAAGCGGTTTTTGACGGAAAGGTGGTCTTCTCGGACTGGTTCAGGGGTTATGGAAACCTGGTGATCATCGACCATGGAGAAGGGTTTTTTACCGTTTACGCCCATGCACTCGAGTTGTTCAAGAAAAGTGATGAAAAGGTGGAATCCGGGGAGGTCATCGCCACGGCGGGAGATGCGGAACCGGACGGCGGGCCGGCCCTGTATTTTGAAGTCCGCCACCATGAAAAGCCCATCGATCCTGCAAGTTGGCTCAAAGTGAATTAAAGGAGAATGCGATGCGCCTAAAGAAGATAAATCCGCTGAGATGGAAATGGGTCCTGATTGTCGGGGTCATCGCCGCATGCTGGGCCGTCGTCTCGTACATGGGGCCGACACCGTGGGCGGAAAGCGAGGAAACGTACCAGGGGCTTAAGCTTTTTTCCGATGTCATCGAACTGATCGAAAAGAATTACGTGGATCCCGTCGATTCCAAGGATTTGATCGAAAAGGCCATCCATGGGATGGTGAACAGTCTGGACCCCCACTCCTCCTTCCTTCCCCCGGAAGCCTTCAAAGAACTTCAGGTGGATACCCGGGGGGAATTCGGAGGGATCGGCATTGTGATCTCCCTTGAAAAAGGGATGCTTACCGTCATTTCCCCCATTGAGGGGACGCCTGCCCACAAGGCCGGCATCAAAGCCGGAGATCAGATCATCAAGATCAACGATGAATCCACCAAGGGCATGGCCCTGTGGGAGGCGGTCAAAAGGATGCGGGGTCCCAAAAAGACAACGGTCCGCATCACCATCCTCAGGGAAGGGACGGGAGAACCCAAGGAATACACCTTGATCCGGGACATCATTCCCATTGAAAGCGTCAAGCACAAGGTGCTCACACCGGGATACGGGTATGTCCGGATCACCAATTTCAACGAAAATACGACCCGGGATCTCACCGCCGCCCTTCAAGAACTCGAGTCCGGCACCGACGGGTTTAAAGGCCTTGTGGTCGACCTTCGGGACAACCCCGGCGGGCTTTTGAATCAGGCCGTCGAAGTGGCGGATGTGTTTCTGGAAGAAGGGGTGGTGGTCTCCATCAAGGGAAGGGACAAGAAACACAACCGGACATACAATGCCAATCCCGACAAGGTGAAAAGAGAGTATCCCATCGTGGTGTTGATCAACGAAGGTTCCGCCAGTGCATCCGAAATCGTGGCCGGGGCGCTGCAGGATCATAAGAAAGCGGTGATCATGGGCACGACCTCTTTCGGGAAGGGGTCTGTCCAGACGGTGGAGGCCCTCCGGGGCGGGTACGGCCTCAAGTACACCATCGCCCGGTATTACACGCCCAGCGGAAAGTCCATTCAGGCCCAGGGTATTGTTCCGGACATCGAAGTCAAGCCCATGATCCTTGCGGAAAAAGAAAAGAGCAAGACGGCATCCGGTCTTTTCAGGGAAAAGGATTTGAAGAATCACCTCGAGGCCGTACCCGGAAAGGAAGAAGACGAGTTGCATTCTCCGGAGGATACCGGACCGGAATCGAAAAGGCCGGACAGCCGATCCCGTTTCGGCCCCATCGATGTCGAGATGTTAAAAAAGGACTATCAGGTGCGGCGCGCCCTTGAAACGCTCATCAGCTTTGAGATCTTCAAAAATATCCGGGGATAATTCAGTCGGTCCCGGTCAAAAGCACGCCGCTTCCGAAAAAGGCAAAAGACTTCCGAAGGATTTGAAGCGGTTCAATACCAAGCAATCGCTCCTGGTCCTGTTTATGGGGACAGTGGCCGGGATTATGGTGCTGGCGGGCCTGGCCGGGATCAGGGTGATCCGCCTGGGGCGGGCAAATTCGGCCCTTCACATATCCGCCGGAGAACCGGCCGGGTCCGAGATCCGGTTGCCGTCGGACGCGGTTCCTCCCTTTGAGATCTTTCCGGAAGAAGAAGCCCTGGAGCCGGAATGGGAATCCCTTCCGAAAGTCCCTCCCCGCAAGCGACCGCCTCACATCGCCATCATCATCGATGATCTGGGGTATGACCGGCAGCGCGCCCAGGCGTTTATCGACCTGGGATTTCCGCTGACGTTTTCCCTTTTGCCCCACAGTCCTTTTGAAAGAACCATCGCTGAGACGGCGGCGGCCACCCATAACGAAGTCATGCTCCACATACCCATGGAGCCGGTGGAATACCCCCGGATGGACCCGGGCCCCGGGGCGCTTCTCGTCGACATGACACCGGAAAACTTTGTGCGCCAACTCGTCGAAGACCTGGAGACCCTCCCCAATGTCAAGGGGGTGAACAATCATATGGGCTCGGCACTCACATCCGATTACGACAAAATGATCATGCTTTTTACGGTGCTCAAGGAACGGGGGCTTTTTTTCGTGGACAGCCGCACCACCTCCAAAAGCGCTGCCGGTCAGGCGGCCCGGGCCATCGGCCTCGATTTTACCCGTCGAGATGTGTTCTTGGATCATGTCCCCCAGGCGAAATCCATTGAAAAACAGCTCGACCGGCTCTTGGCGTATGCCCGGAGACACGGAACGGCCGTGGGCATTGCCCATCCCAACCGGGTGACCTACAGGGTGCTTCGGGACAGACTTCCCGGTCTTGCCGAGCAAGCGGTCCTGGTTCCGGTCTCCCGCATTGTCTATGCGCGACAGGCAGAGGCAAACGGTTTGGAAATGCCCGCCCCCGCTGTTCCACCGCCGTCTTTGGATCCAAAATCCCACCCCGCCCCCTGAGGGCTCTGTCCAAAATTAAAAGGCGGGGTCAAGGGAAGCGATCTCAAAATAGGTACTTACCTTACCGGGGAGCCCCGCCCTTCGGGGCGGGGGGCTCCACTCGACTGAAAGAAGCATTTCCCATTATGAGCCTGGCCACGGTGTACCGGAAGGTACTTGTTCTCAAGTCCCTTGGAGAAGCGCTGGAGCTGGGTTTCCCCGACGGCAGGAATCGTTATGACGGAAACCGTCCCTATCCGCATCCCCATGCGGCCTGCATCCGGGTCGACCTCATCTTCGGCGCGAACTCCCAGCTCCGGGCCCTGGCGGAAGTCTATGGATGTGACGACTCCCAGGAGAAGTTTGTTAAGGACTTTGTTGCGGCGTGGAACAAGGTCATGAACCTTGACCGCTTCGATCTCGCCTGATCGCAGCACAAACGCTATCGCAGGCGTCCGACAGGACGGCGGAAAAAGGGTTCACTTTTTGCGATCTTGTCAAACGATGAATCCCTGAAAAACAACGCCGGGGCCGCCCGTGAAAACGAGCGGTCTTTCATATGTCTTGTGGCCGGGGCCTCCTTGTTCCGGTGGAACAAATAGGGAGTCGTAGG
>JAFDGC010000013.1 GCA_019309485.1 Deltaproteobacteria bacterium
CATGGTGTGTGTATCCTTTCATTTTGTGGTTTAAAATGCCGAGCACTTGCCGCTAAACAAATGCCCGGAGGATACACCACCTAATCCCCTAAACACAACTTTTGATCATAACTCTGATCCCTGACACGATATATAGTCTCTTCCGTGCGTGCGGGGATGGGTCGATCAACATCGAGTGTCATAATTGCGACATTTCGTCTCTTCCGTGCGTGCGGGGATGGGTCGTCTTCGATTATACTAACGTTAGCCGTACTTTGGTCTCTTCCGTGCGTGCGGGGATGGGTCGTCTATATGGGAAAACCCTATGAAAACCTCACCGTCTCTTCCGTGCGTGCGGGGATGGGTCTGGTGGCTGGTGGGATAAGTGGCCCACCGCAAATGTTGCCGTCTCTTCCGTGCGTGCGGGGATGGGTCTGGTGGGATAAGTGGCCCACCGCAAATGTTGCCGTCTCTTCCGTGCGTGTGGGAATAGGTTCAGATTTCCAAAACACGCGTTTCAGTTCCTTTCGTGGTGAAGTTGAAATGGGCGATGTTTGATGAATCATGGGAAAAGTTCACACCCGAACCATCAAATTGAAGCTGATAGTATCAACCGAGGATAAAAACGTTGCATGGAAACGTATCCGGCAAATATCAAATGACGCATGGCGGGCTGCAAACTGGATCGCCTCAGGTCAGCTGTTCAATGATCAACTTGTCCGCCGGATTTATGCCAGGCGGAAAATCAATCCCAGAGAAGACTCAGAAGCCGTCGAACAAATAGAAAAAGAGTTCGAGGCCTTTTTTGGCACCAAAAGGCAAGCCACTACAGAATGGGACATCAAAGAAGCCTTCCCGGATCTTCCCCCCTACGTTACCAATCCTTTAAATCATGTCGTTGTCGCAAGCTATAAAAAAGAAAAACCGGATATGCTTTCCGGAAATCGTTCCTTGAGAACCTATAAAAGAGGAATGCCGATACAAACCGCCAAGGCTGCTATTAATTTCTCAAAAAATGAAACAGGCCAGCATTTTGTAAAATGGACACTCGGCAGAAAGGAATTTATCGACTTTGAAATCTATTACGGTCAAGATCGGGCAAACAATCGATTGACCATAGATCGAATCATAAACGGGCAAATTGATTATTCCGCCCCCATGATTCAACTCAAAGATAAAAACCTTTTCCTGTTATTGCCCGTTAAAGAACCGGAAATTGCTGCTGACCTTGATCCGGATATTGCATTGGGAGTTGATCTGGGTGTGGCAACGCCTGCCTATATGGCTTTGTCAAAAGGACCGGCGAGAAGGGCTGTGGGTGACAAAGAGGACTTCCTGAAGGTTCGGCTTCAAATGCAATCTCGCAAAAGGCGCCTCCAGCGTTCAATTAAATCAGCCCATGGAGGGAAAGGCAGACAGAAAAAATTAAAGGCTCTGAACCAAATCGGCGAAAAGGAACGGCAATTTGCAAGAACTTATAACCATTATATCAGCAGAGAAATTGTTAATTTTGCAATTAGGCACAACGCCGGAACGATAAAGCTGGAAATGCTTGAAGGGTTCGGTCAGGAGGAACAGCAGGCATTTGTTCTGCGTAATTGGTCATATTTTGAACTGCAGACGTTCATTGAGTACAAGGCCAAAAAGGTTGGAATAAAGATTCTCAAAATCGATCCTTACCGAACAAGCCAGACGTGTTCCTCTTGCGGCCATTTCGAAGAAGGCCAGCGAAAGGATCAATCAACCTTCGAATGCAAAAATTGCGGGGAAAAACTCCACGCGGACTATAACGCAGCATTGAATATCGCCCGATCAAAAAAGATCGTAACCAAAAAAGAGCAGTGTGAGTATTATTTAAATAGAAATCAAAATACAATTTAGCGAATTATGGTGTTTTTTTTTATTCGAGCGCATGACATGATGAATAATTGTGTAAGTCATTTCTTGCCCAAACCCGGAAAATCTTCTCTCACACAAAACGCTGCAACCCACCGCAAATACAACCTTTTATGATTATCGGTCAGACACTAAGTAACAACGTTAGGATTCAATAACCCCAACCTTTAAGAGGAGGAAAAGATGAAAAATGGGTTTGTTGTGATAGCAGTTTGTTTGGTTGTGTTCTTATTTGGTTGCGCCTCTCATGAGGCAGGCCTTCAGGAAAATGGGCTCAAGCCAATGACCCAAGCAGAGCTCGAATCCCTGTTGTCGAATGGATTTGAGGGCACCTTTGAAACCTCGAAAAGTTCCGGTACCATTCAGTACAACCCTGACAAAACCGCCTCTTCGACTTGGAGCGGGGGATCCGGGAGCGGCACCTATGAAATTAAAAATGGTTTGCATTGTGTCAGGTGGGATTTTCGTAACAATGTAGAGCGCTGCGGAAGATGGTACAAGGTGAATGAAAAAGAATATCACGTCGTTGATCCGGACTCGGGAACCCTATTTGGAAAAATGTATTTAAAATAATGATATTCTAATTCCTTAATTTTATTGACAAGGCGGGAAGCAACGCCCTGAGCGGCAGGCATGACCCGTAGAATATCGTTGGGCCGTCCCTTTCCGGGGATGGCCCGACTGCAATATCCAGAACAAACGGTCGATTAACTCCCTTTCTCTTTAAAAACCCACCTTCTTATTCCATTTTGCATTCATGATGATTTTAATATCCATTCCCAACCAGTTAAAGAGCGAAGCGATGGGGGAGAATTTTCTAACCGCTTTAGACCCCTTGCGGCTTGAGCCATCGCGGCGCCGAGCGAGTCAAATACGCGATTTGCAAACTCTTTCTCACGGATCTCATCCCACAGTCGTTCTACTGGATTCAATTCCGGAGAATATGCTGGCAGACTCACAAGAGTCATATTTTCGGGAATCCGCAAATCCTTTGAGCGATGGGAGGGCGCCCCATCAACAACCATCACAATGTAATCTTGCGGATGCTGGTTGGCGACATGCTTCAAAAATGCATTCATTCCCAATGTATCCATTTTCGCCGTCAACATCCAATCAAGTGCCCCATCCTTCGGTGTTACAGCTGCGTAGGCATAAGTATACTCCCTCACAAGCGCCACCGATACCACCGGCCGAAAAGGAGCTGGCGCCCAGCAGCGTCGCGGATCACTCAGTCTCCCAAACCGGGCTTCATCTTGAAACATTACCCGTAAAGGCAGATTCAAAGTGTTTTGCCTGGCAGCTTCATCCACCGTCGTTGAGAATTTTTTTTAAAGTCTTCCTGTGCCTCAGGGTCTCGTTTGGGATGACACGTATCCGGCGCAACTTTACGCCAGCCATGCCTTGCCAGCATTCGGTAAACGGTAGATTCGGCAACCTTGTGCCCCAGTCTTTTTTCCAGGGCTTCATGGATGGGCGGCACGACAAGTACGCCACCTTTTTCCGCTTTTTGGACCCATGGCTCAAGAAACGATTTTTCCTCTTCAAGGCTGAGAAGTTGTCGCCGGCGGCCGCCCCAGTTCCCCTTTTTGGCAGACAACCCCACCACTTGATTGCGAATTTGTTTTTGCATACGAACAACCGTTGCGACGCCAACACAAAGAGCTTCGGCTGTCTTAGCATTGGAGGCTCCACAATATTCGGGAATCAGCACACTGAGCCCCGTGCGAAGTTCCTGCGGCGTTTTGGCGCGCTTTACCATTTGCTGAGCCTGGTTCACCATGTCTTCACTGCGTTTTGCTGGTCGAGCCATTTCCTTGTACCTCCTTTCCTTGGATGTGAAAAGATAAGGTACAAGCATTATATATTAAAATCAATTTGAATGCAAGTTGGAATTACAAACCGTATTTCCGGTTTTCACCGGTGGCACGGAATTGTGTTTCCGGATTATCCAGAAGAAACCACCCCAGAACGAACAATAAAATTATGGGTCACGACAAATTGCGTATATTGACGCAGAAAAGGACATTTCTCCTTGAAAAGCCCCTTATGTTGGTGTAACAAGAGACAATATACAACATATTGTAGCGTTCAAATTTTTTGTTGTGTCAAAAAAAAAGCCGTGCTTGGCACGGAGGCCTCACACGGCGGGAAACTGTAGCTGCACACTACGCCTGCCACTCTATCCAAACCTGAGCCTCCGTGTCAAGCAAAAATCGAAAGATTTTTTCGGCTTGGCATAGGGGTTTTTTGTTGTCCGCCGCAAAAAGCCACTTAAATCAATAATATCAAAAGGATAAAGGAGATTTTGGTATGGATGAGGTGTTTTTGACGGTCGAACAACTCGCTGAAACTCTAAATGTTCCAAAATCCTGGGTCTATGCCCGTACCATGGAAACCGGGCCCAATGCCATCCCAAGATTAAAATTGGGAAAATACGTCCGGTTCAGGCCCGCTGATGTTATGGACTGGCTCGAACGGCAAAACAGGGACCGGAACTGATGGGCGCTCCCTGTCTTTTATGCAAGTGGCCGGAGAAAAATGACGGCAGGGCTGACAAAGATACCCTTTGTTTGGTCTGCCTGCAAATAATTCAAAATGCCAGTTCGGATGAATTTAAAAGTGCCAAGCAGATGATCCAGGAAAAAATTCAATTTTTTAAAGAAACCGTTAAGGCGGCTCCGGCAGCACGGGACTACTTGGAAAGGTACCAGCGCCTACAACGAGCCTTAGACCGATTTGGAAAGGAAGATAAACGTGACGAAACCAAGAACTTTAAGCGGCATCCTCTCCGAAAGCCGGATTTGCGAATGGTTAGATCTCCCAATTTCAGACAGTGGAAAAAGCCGGACACTGGGCGCATGGATCCGGGGCGGCCTGCGGTATGTTGAAAAAAGCGGGCGCCGATTTTTCCTCGAATCCGACGTGATCGATTACCTGTGGAGCCGTTATCAGGAAAAATGGGGTCACTGACCCGCTGCCTCACGGGGGTTTCCGACCCTTTCCGACCCTTTTCAGGGGTGTTTCAGGGGTACTTTTTTTGAAGGGGTATACCTAACTATGGGTTTGATGGTTTTCACCCAGTTTTTAGCCTTATCATTGACCGGCGCCGGACTGGGGTCCGGTGAAAAAATGGTCCCTTCCCCCTGGGGGATCACCGGTCAAAAACACCACCAGGGGGATATATGGGAAAAACATCATCCGGAACATGGGTCGAGCGGGATTTATTCAGGTCAAAAGCCTTTTTTGCGCTTAGCGGCGCTGCTGCCCAGATACTCATAAATTTTCTGGGAAAACGTATCATCAAAAACATCTCCGGCAAGAAAAAACAAAACGAAAAGGTTTGTACTAACTGCGATGAACTGACCTTCACGTATATCGAGGCCCAAAAGAACTTCGGGATCACAAAGGCAAGATTTACACGAGCCATAGATGAACTGCTTGCCAAAGGTTTTGTTACCATCAATCACCATGGGGGGACATATCGACATGACAAGACCGTCTATGGACTTGTCGATCGATGGCGTCTTTGGACTCCAGGGAAGGTTTTTGAAAAGCGTCCGAAAGAATCGGTTCAGCGGGGTTATTGCAATCCCAAAAGACGGACAAAAACAAAACTAGCGCACGAAAGCGAACCCATACACACGCACGAAAGCGAACTCATACCGGCAGCTTTAGATTCCGAATACGGACCCCAAAATTTATATGGATTGAACTGATTCTTGTCTGAATATCGGGCTGTTGAAGCTGATGAACGCGATTCAGCGAAAAACCGGTTTATGGGACCGAAAACGAACGCGTATACATGATTACCATTTGAAAGGCATGCACTTCGATTGCAGGGTTCACCGACATGAAGGCCACTAGATTTGCCTGTCTGCGAGTCAACACCATCACCATCTTGGAGGAATTTTCTGAAGGAGTATCGCTTTGCGTTTATTCTGGAAAAACCAGGGGTATCGGGTATATGGATATATTATTAATAATAACAATTGGTTATACTAATTTATTGCGCGATTGGATGCTATCATAAAAATGTTTATTTTATATCTAATATTAGCTTTATTACCTTACTATCAAGCATCAACTAATTCACCACAAAACGCATAAATTTCAAGCTCTTTGGCATTTCAATCGGCGGTGGATAACAACCCGCCCAAAGACGGTTGTAATTCACGGAAGACCTAAGGGCCGGAAAACCGGAGAATGCAACACCGTGCCGTGAGTCAGGCAGGGGCCGTCACGTAGGTTTGGCCATTCCGGAAAAATGACAAATCAATATTTATGTTTTAATTCACGAAGCCCGGAACAGCAGCATAATCATATTCAGATTCACTTGGGTTTTGATTTATTGTTTATATTTTTCCGGAAAAATTATTGAATTCCCCATTTGGATGAATAGTGGAACCATGGAAAAAAAATCTTCTTTTAGCTTTTCATTTTCCGACAAATCTCCAACGGAAAGTTGAATTGAAATAAAATATTTATTGTATAGAATCATATAATGCAAAGCATACATGGTGATATTAATACCCGCCTGGTTTACATCTTGTTTGGTTAGTAACCATCCCGCAGGTTCATTATCTATTATGGTTTTTCCGCCATTCAAATATTTTGCTCCCATCCCTCCTGATATTGATTGCAACACTTCTGGGGTAAATTCTATTTTCTCGCCGCCTTGTCTCTGAAATCTCTTCACAATAATAATGCATTGTGAAAGATTTCCTTTATTCGATTTTCCCTGTAATACCTGAACCACATTGGGTCGTCGCCCTAATTTTGTAGTCCAAGTGTATGGATAATCAATTGTCATGTGGAGGCCTTTGGCCTTTGGAAATCTCTTGGTGCTAAAAGTTTTTCTTTTGCTAATTGAAAACTGCTTTAGTGTCTCATTTGAGAGAGCTATAGATCCATTTCCAGATAGGCTAAATAAAATTAAACATATTGTAGTCAATATATTTATTATGTTTTTCATACCAAATATATTTATACTAGTTATTTTCCAAACAATAAATAAAGACACACAGCCATATTCATGGTTGGCTTAAATAATGATGTTTCTATTACTTTTTATGGGCCATCTTATTCTTCCCGTGAACCGATCTGCAAAAATAAGTTTTGAATAATTATAAGTACGTCGCTTTTACTCTTTTGGAAAGTGTAAGGTAGGAAAACCAAACAATAAAAACGATTACACTCCTGAATGTTTGAGAGCCTAGTTCTTCATAAATTCTGATTTTAATTACGTTTGGAAACTCTGAGTTATAAAAGTCTATCCAAATTACAACCAAATAAACAAGTTGAGCTATTAAAAAAATTTTTGCAATTTTAACGGCATTATAACGTCTTTTCCACAATGAATATCCAGCGTAAATCGAAAATATCACAAAGCCGACATCAATGAAATTATAGAAATCAACAAAACTTTTGAATTCTGGAATAGAAACAAGGTATGGTTTTGCAACATCATAGGAATTTATTATATAAAAGAAAGTATACAGGGGGGTAAGGATTGTTAGTTGTATACACAGAAGCAGCAACCACCCGCCGACTCCAACAAGGTTTGGATTGTCGGTTGATATAAAATGAAGAACTGTATTTTCAGTTTGATGTGACACATTCGTTCTTTCTTTAGAAAATTTATCAAGATCTTTTATTTGATACCAACTTTGATTTTCTGGTTTTAAATCAAAGGCTTTCCCGCATTCTTTGCATTTTCCATCGGGGCCTATTACACCAATGCAACTTTCATCAATGCATAGCGTTCGATCATCCCAGGAAGATTCACTAGAAAAGACATTTTTTACTAAAGGAGTTTTGTTTGTTGGGTTTTGATCTGGAATATTTCTATCTATTTTTTTTAAAACAGAATCAGAAATTATGTTATAAGTCTCTACATTAATAATGCCTCGATTTGACAACCGCTTAAAGGCAGTGAGGATCTCTTTCGATTCAATAAAAGAAAACGATTGAAAGGCCTCAAGTTTGCCATGAATTATTTTCATGACCTCATCTTGATATTGCCCCCTGTTAATAAGTTTTAAACGAAAGAACTCATTGAACTTGGCTATTTCTTTTAGAACCTCCTCAATTTTTTGTTTGAGTGGGAAATTGAATCCACATTCTGGGCATATTTGGCTAATCTCGGGGATATTTTCACCGCAAGAATCACATTTCTTTGTTAATTCTTTTTTATAAAAATCAAAACCGCACTTAGGGCATATCGTTTGGGTCTCCACATTGGGTTCGCCGCAATTTGTGCAATTGATGACATCGTAAAATTGCTTCGGCATATTAAAGTTTTTCCTGAAGGTTATGGGTTAAACCCATATCCGGCGGTTTTGATGGATATTACTTTGTAATCAACGACGGTGAAAATGAGCATGAAGCGATTGGGGCCGAAATTATAATGAAAGTACTTATAGACTTTGGTAACGGCTCGGGCAGATCCTTCCCCCCAATAATTAACGGTTGCCGAGGAGAACGTTTTTGTTTCTTCCGAAACGTAATACGGAGAACCACACTTTTCGATGAGTGTAAATTCAGAGTCATTAACGCAAATGATCTTGCTCGTATTGGGACATCGAACGCAATCATCACCTGCGATGGCAGATGAGGCAACAAAAAGGAGGGTAAAAAGTACACAAAATAATGTGAGGAATCCGTTTCGATTTGCCATACCCTGTTTCTCATATTTATGGGCGTTTACGGTATGAAATCAGCTTACCATTCGGATTCAACGTTACGGTAAACAACCATATACCCAAAAGTCAAGCATTGATTGCTGTTTAAAGAAATTTCTTGACATTCGATTTTCCATGAGATTATAAAGCTAATAAAACTTATATTTGGAGGTGACGGATTTGTCCACGATTCTATTGAAAGGATTCCCAGAGGACCTTCACCGGAAGGCCAAGGCAGAGGCGGCCATGATGGGGATTTCCATGAAGGAACTCATCATCCGGGCCATCAAGGAATTTTTAAACAAGAAAGAGAAAGGAGGTTAGGCTATGGCCTGCGTTACGAAACGGAGGGGGCGGTATGTCATCGATTATTATGACAACCAGGGAAAGCGCCGGTGGGAAACCCTGAAAAAGGGAACCACCAAGAAAAAGGCGCTAGATAGACTCCGGGAAATTGAGGATCAGCTTTCCAGGGGAACCTATGTCCCGGAAAAAAAGATCCCCCGGCTTTCCGAGGTCTGCAAGGAATGGCTTGAGTTTAAAAAGCCCAATGTCCGGGCCTCGTACCTGTCCACCTGTGAGGGGATCACCCGCAATCATTTTAAAGACCTTGAACATCTGAAGGTCAACCGGATCACCACGGCCATGGTGGAAAAATGGATTCGAGGTAAACAAGAGGATGGGATGCACCTTCTTACCCTTCGGAAATCCATTGTAATATTCAATCAGATTATGGCCTATGCGGTGCGTCACGGCTACACGGTGTATAATCCTGTCCGGGATGCCGAACGGCCAAGGGATCAGGGCAAGGTGCAAAAGAAAAAAATCCGCATTTTGACACCGGATGAGATTAAAGCCTTCCTGGATGCCGTGGAAGACCGGAAATACAAGATCCTTTTCAAGCTGGCCATCATGAGCGGGGCGCGGCAGGGGGAGCTTTTGGGCCTGAAATGGTCGGATGTGGACTGGGAAAACAACCAGATCCACATTCAACGGACGTTCAACAACCAGAAATGGTACGCCACCAAAACGGCGACTTCGAACCGGCGCATCGATTTGGGGCCGGCCATGATGACCGAATTAAAGAAATGGAAGCTGGCGTGTCCATCAAATCCCATGGGCCTGATGTTTCCCAATGAAGCCGGTGGGCCGATCAATCAAAGCAACATGCGGTCCCGCTATTTTGAACCGGCGTTGAAGGCTGCAGGCATCGGGAAGGTCCGCTTTCATGACCTTCGGCACACCTATGCAAGTTTGATGATCGAGCAGGGGGAAAACGTCAAATACATTCAAACCCAACTCGGGCACTCATCCCCGATGGTGACGCTGAACGTCTATACCCATCTGATGAAGGCCACCAATCAGGAAGCCGCCCTGAGGCTCGAAAAGGCCATTTTTTAGGGGGATGGTTGCAAAATGGTAGCAGATTTTAAAATCGTCACCAAATCAATCCTGTCTAATGCCCGCCCTTATTGGATTCTGCTAACGATTTCCCGGAAAATGCCCATAAAAAAAGGGCCTGCGGCCCTGGCTCTCCGCAAACCCTTATGTGTTATGGTAGGCGGTACTGGATTTGAACCAGTGACTTCTACCGTGTGAGGGTAGCACTCTCCCGCTGAGTTAACCGCCCGTCAATCTTGATGGCTTCGTAAAAAGCCCACCTGCGGCGTTGCGCGGCATTCTTCGCCTGCCTGTGCGTTGCACGCAGACAGGTCATTGCGGCGTACCTATAAGTACGCCTCATTCCTCAGAATTTGCGCGCCTTGCATCTGGAACTTTTTACTTTGCCATCCCAAATTCGACTTTTTACGAGTTCATTAATCTTTGTAATCCACCATCTCCTTGAGTTCTTTGCCCACCTTGAAAAACGGAAGTCGCTTGGATGAAACGCGGATCTTTTCTCCGGACTTGGGGTTGCGCCCCACGTAGGGCTTGTAGTCTTTCACGGTAAAGCTGCCGAATCCCCGGATTTCCACGCGATCCCCTTCGGCAAGGATATCGGATATGGTGTTGAAAAAGGTGTTGATGATGACTTCGGCGTCTCTTTTACCTAAATCGGCGTCTTCTTTCAGTCGATTGATCAGATCCGAACGATTCATTGATACTCCTCAAACAGCCCGAATATAAAGATTTTCCAAGTTAAAACGAAGCTGTTATATACTAAGGGTATCTTTTCCAAGTCAAGCATTTTTTATCGGATCCGCATCCGGCGGTTCGGGCGCCGACGATTCAGGGCCCGGGAAGGTCATTTGCTCGGGGACCTCCCTGGGTTTTTCGAGGGCTTCCACCTCCTCGGGTGTGGGGAGTTCCGTTAAATCCTTGAGTTCGAAAACTTCCAAAAACTGGCGGGTCGTCCCATAGATCAGGGGCCTTCCCGGGATGGCTTTCCGCCCAAGGACCCGGATGAGCTTTTTTTCCATGAGCATCCGGAGGATCCCGCCGCAGTCCACCCCGCGGATATGTTCCACATCGCTCCGGATCACCGGCTGCTTGTAGGCGATGATGGCCAACGTTTCCATGGCGGCCCTGCTGAGCCGGGCCGGCGCCGGCTGGATGAGGCGCTTAATCCATGCCCCGTATTCCGGCCGAGTCCGGATCTGGAACCCCCCCGCCACTTCTTTTAAAAAAAACGCGCCGCCCCGGGCATCGTATTCCGCGGCAAGGTCTTGCAGCGCCTCCCGAACGACCCGTGTTTCCGTAATCTCGACCACTTTTTTCATCCGCTCCACGGACAACGGGTCGGAGGCGACGAAAAGGAGACTTTCGAGGATGTATTTCAGTTCCTGCGTCATTGATAAAAAATCCGTATGATTCCGGTTTCCTGCTGTTGATAGATCCGTATGAGGGCCAGCCGCACCATTTCCAGGACGGCCAAAAACGTCACCACGATCATCCCCCGGTCCGCGTCTCCCTGGAACAGGGTGTCAAAGGTAACGGATTCCCGTTCTTCCAGGATGTTCACAATTTCAGAAATCCGGTCTTTCACCGATATCCGGTCCGCGGTCAGGTCCACCCGTTGTTCCGGCGCGATATTCTTTAAAATCCGCTGGAACGCGTCGATCAGTTCAAAAAGATCCACCTGAACCCACCCTTCCGGATCACTGGAAAGCACTTGAGCCCTTTCCGGCCGGCGCACAAACGTGTCTTCCCCCAGGATGCTTCTGGATCCCAGTTTTTCCGCCGCCTCTTTGAGCCGGATATATTCCGCCAGCGGCCGGGCGATTTCCAGACGGGGATCTTCCTCGCCGTCTTCCATCTCCTCGTGAACGGGAAGGAGCATCCGGGATTTGATATGGGTCAATGTGGCCGCCATCACGAGAAAGTCCCCGGCGATGTCGATGTTCATCTCCCGCATCATGTTCAGGTATTCCAGATACTGGTCGGTGATGACGGCGATGGGGATGTCGTAAATATTGACCTCGTTTTTCTTGATCAAAAACAACAACAGGTCCATGGGACCCTCAAAGACATCGGTAAGCTTGATCCGGTAAACGTCTTCGCTCATCCGAATGATTCCCGGTTCCTTGGCCGGCATATGCGGTTCAATAAAGATGCCTTCGTAAAAAGGCCATCTGCGGCGTTGCGCGGCATCCTCCGTCATTGCGGCGTATCGATAAGTACGCCTCATCCTGAAGGATTTGCGCGCCTTGCATCTGGCGCTTTTTACTTTGCCATCCCGAATTGGACTTTTTACGGTTTCATCAATAAAGGGTTTCTGTCCAAAAGGAAAGAAAGGTTACGGGCGCTTCGTTTCGATACAAACCCTTTCACGGACCGCTTCCATGGTCTTTTCGGCTTCTTTCCGGGCCCGGGCGCATCCGTTTTCGATGATTTCATTCACTTCCCCGGGCTGTTTTTCGTAATATGCCCGCTTTTCACGTATCGGCGCCAGGGCCTCTGACAGATGCTTTGCCATGATCTTTTTGCATTCCACACAGCCGATTTTTGCCGTGCGACACTCGGCGTCGATCTGGAAAACCGTGTTCGGGTCCGTGTAGATCCGGTGAAAAGAAAAGACGTTGCATTCTTCCGGATTACCGGGGTCCGACCGCCGGGCGCGCTGGGGATCCGTGATCATCTGGGCCACCTTGGCGGCGATGGTCTCCGGAGGATCCGACAGAAAAATGGCATTGTCGTAACTTTTACTCATTTTCCGGCGGTCGATCCCGAGGATCTTGGGGGTTTCCGTGAGGAGGACTTGCGGTTCCGGAAAAAAGTCCCCGTAGAGAAAATTAAATCGCCGGGCGATTTCCCGGGTGATCTCCACATGGGGCACCTGGTCTATTCCCACAGGGACCCCGTAGGCCTTGTACATGATGATATCCGCGGCCTGGAGAACCGGATATCCCAAAAACCCGAAGGTGGAAAGATCCCTGTTTTGGATCTGAACGATCTGGTCCTTGTAGGTGGGGTTCCGCTCCAGCCATGGAACCGGGGTGATCATGGATAATACCAGGAACAACTCCGCGTGTTCCCGGATGCGGGACTGGATGAACAGGGTGCTCTTTTCCGGGGAAAGCCCCACGGAAAGCCAGTCCAGGATCATGCCCCGGACATGGGTTTCGAGCATGCGGGGGTTCTCATAGTCGCTGGTCAAGGCGTGCCAATCGGCGATGAAGTAAAAACAATCGTAGGCATCCTGCATCTGAATCCAGTTGGCCAAGGCACCGTGGTAATTCCCCAGGTGCAGCGGTCCGGTGGGACGCATCCCACTGACGATCCTTTTTTTTTGCGTCATCTTGTCGCTCCCGGAAAAAATATGGACAGCCGCACGGCGGCCGTTTAATGCGCCCCAATGCCCAGCAAGGCGCGATTTCCCCTTCGCGCCGACACGCTGCGGGGTTGGCACGCGCTGTTGCGGTTCAAAATAAACAGCATCAACACGCCGTTACGCCAACATCCCGGTTCAATAATGCGGCCGCTCGGCTGTTGGCAAGAATTTTTTAATCTTTCAGGGATCGCCGGGAATAGGATCGGGCGAATTCAAGCTCCTCGGCCCTGGTTTTGAGCCTGCCGTTGAGCTTGGCCTCCAGGACGCCCTGCAGCACTTCTTTAAACAGGGGGCCGGGAGAAAGCCCCATGTCCATGAGATCTTTTCCCCGGATCGAGGGCCTGATGTACCGGAGCTGGGTAAAATAATTGGAAATGAGGCGTTTGACCCCCTCCTGGGACGTGGCGGCCATCATGTAAAGAATCAGTTCGATTCGAAAGGGGTTCAATTGCCGGTACAACGCACTCCCCGCGATCTCCGGCCTGCGCTCCAGGCGCTGCAAAGAACGGTCTGCGGCCAGGCGCTCCTGGACCAACAGGCTCTGGTAGCGGGGGGGCATCTCAAGCCGTTCGCAGATTTCTTCTCCGGTCTTCTTATCGCTGCCCCGGATCAGCGCCAGCAGGTAAACCGCCCACCGGAGATAGGGTTCTTCCAAAAACAGAAGGTCATGCCACGACAATACCTTTTTCACCGCATTCAACAAGACCGTCTTTTCCTTGTCCAGCGCCAGGACCGGATGAATCACAACCAGCAGGTTGTATTCCTGCAAACGCACCAGGGCCGGAACCGGGTTTTCCTCCTCCAGGATCTGCCGCAGCTCCGAAAAAACGCGCCTGCCGCTGAGACGTTCGAAAAAGCGCATCCTGACGGCGTTTTCGATGAGTCCGGCGGTGACCTTTCCGATGGAAAATCCGAACCGCTGCTCGAACCGGATGGCACGAAACACCCGGGTGGGGTCTTCCACGAAGCTCAAGTTATGCAGTACGCGGATCACCCTTTCCTTGATATCTTTTTGACCCGAGAAAAAATCGATGAGCACCCCGAACCGCTTGGGATTGAGCTGGATGGCCAGAGTGTTCACGGTGAAATCCCGGCGGAACAGATCGAGCTTGATGGAACTCATCTCCACCACCGGCAAGGCGGCGGGAAACTGGTAGTATTCCAGCCGTGCGGAGGCCACATCGATCTTGAACCCGTCCGGGAAAATAATCACCGCCGTACCGAACTTCTCGTGGGCGTGGATGCGGGCCCCTGCCTGCCACGCATAGTTGCGGGCAAAAGCAATACCGTCCCCCTCAATAACGACGTCGACGTCTTCGTTGGATCGATAAAGAAACAAGTCCCGGACAAACCCGCCGGCCACGTATGCCCCGTATCCGAGCGCCTCGGCGGTGGCACCGATGCCCTTCAACATGGCGAAAACCCGCTTGGGAAGGCGTTCCTTCATGAATTTCTGAATATTACGGGTTCGGGCAGAAACATGGGCGCTGTATGGATCCGGAAAAAACCGGTCCCGCCGTTTGGACTGTTGAACCAGGGTATTGAGCAGATCGGTCCGGGTGATCACGCCCAGGATGCGGTCCTGTTCCACGATAGGCAGTATCCGCTGTTTATTCTCGATAATCTTTTCCTGAATCTCGGCCAGGTGTGCATCGGGGCCAACGACAGCCAGTTCCGTATTCATATATTCTTGCACCGGGATGTGTCCCAACCGGTGATAGAGGGTTTTTTCGATGATCTGGCGCGAAATATAGCCGACAAGGACCGGTTTTTCGCCGGTCTTGTCCGTTGCCGACCCGGGGTGGGTAACCAGCAATGCATTGATGTTATATCGATTCAAGAGTTCTCCGGCGTCTTTGCAGGTGACCGCCGCATCCACGGTGATGGCCGGGGAAGACATCAGGTCGGCGGCACGACGACGGGATTTTACCTGTTCGTACAACACCGCCGTGAGCTCCTGTTCCACCTGGACCCGGGTCTCGCCCTTGATGGCGGCGGAGGCCGCATACGGATGCCCCCCGCCCCCCAGGCGGCCGAGGACGGCCCCCACGTCCACTTCGGGGACTTTGCTCCGGGCGACCACGTAAATTTTATTCCCCATGAGGGCGACCGCGAAAAGCGCGTTGAGATCCTCCATGCGCATCAGCTTCTGCACCAGGAAGGCAAAGTCTGGAATATAATTCTCGGCGGAAATGGACGTCACCGCCACTTCGATGCCGCCAATGGGATGCCGCACGATATTCTGGATCATTTCATTGAGAATCCCCACCTGTTCCGGGCTGAGTTCCCGGCTGATGAGAGAAGCTATGGTGTCCACATTGGCCCCTTTGGAAACGAGAAACGCCGCTTCCTGTAGATCCTTTTCCGTCGTGGACGGAAATGTGAACGAACCCGTGTCTTCATAGATTCCCAAACACAGGATCGTGGCCTCATCGGCCGTGATGGGAATCCGCCGGCGGCGAAGGATGCGTGTGAGGATGGTGACGTTGGCTCCCGTGGGCTCAAAAATTTCCTTGTCGCCTCCCACGTCCCCTTCGGAAGCAGGATGATGATCATAGATATGGACTTCCACGGACGCCTTTTCCGCAAGGTCCGCCAGGCCCCCGATTCTGGACGCCTGTTTGGTGTCCACCAGGACAAGCCTTTTGACGGCATCCAAGTCGATTTCCTTGATGTCCGCCATGTTGAACAAATACACCATGGAGTCGATGAAGAAATTTTTCAGGTTTTTTTCCTGGGAACGGGGGAAGACCACCACCGATCCGGGATACAGTTTTTGGGCCGCCAGCATGGAGGCCATGGCGTCGAAGTCGGCGTTGATGTGGGTGGTAATCACGGTCAGCCCGTCTTTTTTCTTTTTCATCGATTTTCCGGTCACCATCGACCCCGTTTCGGTTTGTTTCGCTGGAGGCATCCGAAAACAAAACTCCCCTTGACTTGTACCCCGCATTTTAAGGTTTTTTAATGAAATCCTAAAGAGACATGTTTTGCGTGTTTATCTTCTATGACAGATGCCAGACGCGAAATCAACTGTCACCGGGTCCACCCGCCGGGACTCTTGAGCTTTTGGTACGGTTGTGGTACGTATCACCGATTCCGCAGAGAGTCTTTATGAAGCAATCTTCGAACCGCCCATATCGATGCCTTTTCGGTCCGGTCCGTTCCCGGCGGTTGGGGGTGTCTTTAGGAGTGGACCTGGTGCCCTCCAAGACCTGCACTTTGGACTGTATCTATTGCGAATGCGGAAAAACCACCCGCAAGACGCTCCTTCGGAAAGCCCATATCCCCACCCGGGAGATTGTGGATGAACTCAATGATTTTTTATCCGGGGATCCGGAACTGGATCACGTGACCTTTTCAGGAGCCGGGGAACCCACGCTGCACAGCGGTATCGGCGAGTTGATCCGTTTTTTAAAAAAACATCATCCCCGGTACCCGGTGGCGCTGTTGACCAACGGCACCCTCCTTTTCGATCCCGCGGTCCGGAAGGACATCGCCGATGCGGATCAGGTCATCGCTTCCCTGGATGCGGCCACCCCCGATGGCTTTCACGCCGTGAACCGGCCCCATCCGGATTTGCATCTGGCGGAAATCATCGAGGGGCTTACCGCTTTTCGGCACACATTCGTTCATCGGCTCCTGATCGAAATTTTCATTGTGCCCGAACTCAACGACACGGACGCCGAAATCACCGCCCTCAAAAACGTGTTGGCGCGGATCCGTCCCGACGGCGTACACCTGAACACGCTGGACCGTCCGGGGACCGAATCCTGGGTCGTGCCTGCCTGCGAGGCGGCACTGGAACGGATTTCCGGCATCCTGGGCGGCGATCTTCCCCGTTTTTCCATCGGGACGCCGCGCGGAAAAGGAGTACGCACAATCAACGAAAAGCAGTTGGCGCGGACCCTTTTTGGCAGACCCTGCACGGCCGAAGACATCGCCGCTGTTTTTGGAATAAAAACGCCCGAGGCCCGGCGTCTCATGGATGGGCTCGTGAACAGCGGCCAAGCGGAAAAAAGACAAATGCCCAGGGGCGTTTTCTATTTCGCACGAAAAAACGCCGGATCCGGGAAAACCGGTTGACGGAATGCGCTCGAGACAAGTATAAAAACGACATAACTCCAAGAAAATGCAGGGATGGATGGCGATTGACCGTTATCGATTTGGATGAACGACCAGACGAAGGAGTCCATGATGCCGGTGTTTCAATGGGAGGGAAGAAACAGGCGCAATGAATTGCAGCGCGGTGAAATGGAGGCCCTCAACGCCGAAGTCGTCCGGGCCAACCTGGCCCGGTTGCGCATCACCCCTGTCAAAATCAAAAAAAAACCCAAAGACCTTTTTGAAAACGTCTCATTTCTCCAGCCCCAGGTCAGAGAGTCCGACATCATTCTTTTTGCCCGGCAGTTCTCCACCATGATCGATGCGGGGCTGCCCATCGTCCAATGCCTCGACATTCTTCATACCCAGCAAGAAAACAAGACCTTTAAAAAGATGCTCCGGCAGATCATGGAGATGGTGGAAGGCGGCTCCACCCTTGCCGAAGCCCTGGGGCGATTCCCGAAACACTTCGACGACTTATTCGTCAATATGATCGCGGCGGGAGAAGCCGGCGGGATCCTGGACACCATCTTGCGGCGATTGGCCGCCTACCTGGAAAAAGCGGCCAAGCTCAAACGCCGGGTGAAGGGGGCCATGACGTATCCCATTATCGTTTTGATCATCGCAGTCCTGGTGGTGGCGGTGATCCTCATTTTCGTCATTCCCGTCTTTTCGGAAATGTTCTCCGACTTGGGCGGACAGCTCCCCCTGGCCACCCAGATGGTGATTGATCTGTCCAATTTCGTCAAAGCCAACGTCTTGTACATCGCCATCGCCATCGCCCTTTTGGCGTATGCCTTTCACCGTTTCTATAAGACCGAAAAAGGGCGCATCGCCATTGATAAATTCGTGCTCAAAATCCCGATCATCGGCATCTTGATCCGGAAAGTGGCGGTGGCCCGGTTCTCGAGAACCATGGGGACCATGCTCGCCTCGGGGGTGGCCATCCTGGAGGCCCTGGACATCGTGGCCAAGACCGCCGGGAACAAGACCATCGAAAATGCCATATATACGGTGCGGACCGGGATTGCGGAAGGCCGGACCATGGCCGATCCGCTCATGGAAACCAACGTCTTTCCGTCCATGGTCTGCCAGATGATCGCGGTGGGGGAATCCACGGGGGCCCTGGACGCCATGCTCAACAAGATCGCCGATTTTTACGATGAAGAGGTGGACCAGGCCGTGGAAAACCTCACGGCCATGATCGAACCGTTCATGATGGTCTTTTTGGGGATTACCATCGGCGGCCTGGTGATCTCCATGTACCTGCCCATTTTCAAGATGGCCGGCCTCGTGTAGAATTCCCGGTTCTCCGGTATCTCTTTACAGCCGCACGGCCGGACAGACTCTTTTATACCGGTGCCGCTGGAAGGGGCCGCAACCGGTATTGATGTGCTGGAACGACCGCTTTCTCCATGATACCCGACGCATTCCGTTTCAAAGACACTCTGTTTCGGCGCTTGAAGTGGCTCACACTTTTCAGGGCGCTTTTCGCCGTGCTGTTGCTGGGGTCCACCGTCGTTCTTCATCTGCGCCGGGTGGACACCCTGGTCTCCCTGCCGCTTTTGATTCTCTATGCCTTGATTCTGGCGATTTTTTCCCTTTCTTTTACCTATGCCCTGGCCCTCAAGCGCATGGCCAACAAAGAGATCCTCGGTCATGCCCAAATCGTCATGGATACCTTCATCGTCAGCGCCATTATTTTTGTGACCGGCGGATTTTCCAGCATCTTTTCCTTTCTTTACCTGGTGGTGATCATTTGTGCCAGCATGCTCTTCAACCGGCGGGGAAGCCTTGTGGTGGCCGGGCTTTGCAGCGTCGAATACGCCCTTTTGATCCTGCTGGAATATCACGGCCTTTTAAGACCCGTCGGAATCGAGATGGGCTTTTCGACCGTCGGCTACTCGGGACCTTTCGCCCTTTACAAGATCCTCGTGACATCCGCCGCCTGTTTTGCGGTGGCCTTTCTCTCGAGCATTCTTTCCGAGCGGGAACGCCAAACCAAGCAGGAATTGACCGCCATGGAGGCCAACCTCAAGCGGGTGGAACGCATGGCTCTCGTGGGGGAGATGGCCGCCGGGTTGGCCCATGAGATCAAGAACCCCCTGGCGGCGCTTATCGGCGCCATCGGGCTGATTAAAGATGAAAACCATTTGGATGCCACCCAGGAGCGCCTCATGCGGATCATCCTCCGGGAGGCGGATCGGCTCAGCACCCTGGTGAATCATTTTTTAATCTTCGCCAAACCGCCTGCGGGGAAGCCCCAGGCCCTGGAACTCTCCCAAAACCTGTCCGAACTCATCGACTTGTTCGAAAAAGACCGGGTGGCCCTGGGACGGATCAGAATTGAAAAAAATCTCTTGCCGGAGATGTGGATCGAAATGGATCCGGATCATCTCCGCCAGGTGATATGGAACCTGCTTCTCAACGCTGCAGAGGCCATTGACGGGAAAGGCTGCATCCGGGTGGAGATGCAGCCCCAGGGACGACGGTTTTTGGAAGTGGCCATCCAGGACGACGGGTGCGGCATGGACGATGCGGTGATGAAACAGATCTTCGATCCCTTTTTTACCACCAAGCCCACGGGATCGGGTCTCGGGCTTTCCATTGTCCATCGAATCCTGGAATCTTACGGGTTCTGGATCCGCACGGACAGCACGACGGGCGGCGGAAGCACCTTCCGCATCCGGATGAAACGGATCCATCCCCCCGAATCCTGATCCGAAATGCATGCGGGGCTTCCCCCGGTTAAGAAACGGTCACCTTTTGAGAGTGACAAGATCGTAAACGGCAGAACCGTGAAAAAGAACCGGACCCCCCTTTTCGCCACACCGATCCTGCTGCTTGGACTGCCATTGCTGGGCATCCTTTCCGCCGGGTTTCCCGTCCAACGGTACCTGGAGTTTCCCCCGAAAACCCTCTACATTCACCCCGCCGGCTTTTCCTGGCCCCTCTTTGTCTTTTACAGCCTTGTTTTTTCGGCCATGGTGCTGCCCATCCTCGTCGTCGCCGGGCGCGCCCTTTTTCGTTCACGCACACCGGCCGTTTTCCGGAACGGATTTCCATGGTGGGGGTGGGCAGGACTTGCGCTCAACGGTGTTTCCTGGTTTGTCGCCTGGACCCGATTCGACTTTCTCGCGTTCATTCAGCCCCATACGTTTTTCCCATTGTGGTTTTCCTACATCCTTGTGATCAATGCATTGCGCTTTCGGCGGGACGGCACATGCATGCTGACCCGGCGTCCCCTTTATTTTTGCCTGTTGTTTCCGGCAAGCGCCGTCTTCTGGTGGTTTTTCGAATTCCTGAACCGTTTCGTGCAGAACTGGTATTATCTCGGAGACGCTTACGGCCCTTCGGAATATGTCGGCCTGGCCTCCCTTTCCTTTTCCACCGTCCTTCCCGCGGTTTTGGGGACCCGGGATTGGCTTTTGGGGGCCCGCTGGATCCGTGAGGGGTTTGTCTTTGAATCCGTAGCGTTGCCGCACCTGAAAAAAGGAGCGTTTGTTCTTTTTCTTTTTTCCGCGTTCGGTCTTTTCGGAATCGGAATATGGCCCAATCTCCTTTTTCCCATGTTATGGGTTTCTCCCCTGCTGATTTTCCTCAGCCTTCAGGTCTTGACCGGGGACGAGTCCATTCTGTCTTTCCTTTTTCAAGGCGATTTCAGACCGATTGTTTCGGCGGCCCTGGCCGCCCTGATCTGCGGTGTGTTCTGGGAAATGTGGAACTTCTACAGCCTGGCCAAATGGGTTTACCGGGTGCCTTTCGTCCATCGGTTCGAGATTTTTGAAATGCCTATCCTCGGATACGCGGGATATCTTCCCTTCGGGCTGGAATGCGCCGTGGCGGGAGAGCTCCTGGATCGGGCCCTAACCAAACCGTTCCGGTATTTATTTCCCCCACGTTTAGGTTAAACGCGTCTCCTCCACACCCATGGGGAACGGAGGATGAGACAGCCTCCCCGGGGTTGTCGTTAAATTCCCTTTCTTTTTCCTTCTTTAGTCGATATACTTTTGTTATATTGTTCAACATTTCGATTCCCCTTGAACCGCAACAGCGAGCGTAATCCCTGCAGGTTCTGCCTGATGGCGGTGCTTCGCGGGCTGGAGCGAAGCGGAAATCTCGCCTTGCGGGGCTGCAGGTTTGGCGAGCGGATCTTTTTATTGGCAAAATTCCTTACGGCGGGGATTCCTCGCTGCTTGCAGCGGGGAGGCTTCAAATGATCATGCGCTCAAAATTTATAATCCACCTGAATCTGCGCCAAAAAGTGACCATCGGTGTGGCGTTTTGTATCGCCATCATCGTCGCCATCGGTATCTTGTCCTATATGAACCTGGCGAAAATCGAAAAAAAGATCAATTTCGTGGAAAATGCCATTGATTTGAGCAACAGCATCCTGGAAATCCGCCGTCATGAAAAAAACTTTCTTCTTTACGGACAACCCCAAAGTCTTGAAGAAAATTTAAATTATATCCAGCATGTTTTTGATGTTCTTTCCCTGTGGTCGCCGAAAACCAAACAGTTTAAAGGGTATGTTTATATAGAACAAATTCAAAAGGAGTTTGGATCCTACCGGAGTATCATAAAGCAGATGCAGGAATACCTTGTCGAAAACCGGACGGATCGAATCCAGTCCATGGCGGAGCCACTGCGGGAAAGCGGCAAGATCCTGGTGGAGCTTTCGGAAAAGCTGATCAAGTTCGAACAGGATAGCATTCTTTCCATCACCCGCATTTTAAAGACCCAGATCTTCACTTCGCTGATCATCCTGTTGACCTTCTGCGCGTTGTTCATCCCGCTGGTCTTTAATCTCATCATTCAGCCCCTGCGGCGCATCGAAGAAACCACACGGCGCATCGCTGTCGGCGACTTCACCCGGATCCCGCCGGCCAAAACAAAAGATGAAACGGAACGGGTGATCCAGGCATTCAACCACATGGTGGACGAACTGGAAAAACGCCAGGAACAGCTTCTGCAGGCGAAAAAGCTTTCTTCCCTGGGCGTTTTGACCTCCGGGGTCGCCCACCAATTGAACAATCCGCTGAACAATATTTATTCTTCCTGCATGATCCTGATAGAAGAAATCGGAGAGGCGGACGAAGCCTTCACTCGAAAACTTTTGGCGAATATCGAACAGGAGGTGCTGCGGGCCAAAGACATCGTCAAAGGCCTTTTAGAATTTGCCCGTGAAAAGGAATTTTTACTCAAACCCTCGCTTCTTTTCGAAGTCGTGAATCGGGCCGTCCGGCTTATTTCCAGCCAGGTCCCGACAGGTGTAGAAATCTCCATCCATATCCCCTCCGACTTGGTTCTGCTTTTGGATTCCCAACGTATGCAGCAGGTATTTCTTAATCTGCTGGAAAACGCTCTCCATGCGATTCAGGAACCTCCAGGCCACATTCGCATCAGCGCCCATCCGGATCTGAATTCGAATGAAGCGATCATCCAATTTCAAGATGACGGAATGGGGATCCCGGAAACAAACCTCGGCCGGATTTTTGACCCGTTTTTCACTTCCAAGGATGCCGGAACCGGTACCGGGTTGGGACTTTCCATCGTTTACGGCATCATCCAGAAACATGGCGGTTCCATCCATGTGGAAAGTAAAGAAGGTCAGGGTACTCGATTCACGATTCGGCTTCCTTTATTCAATGATTCCGATGGAGAAGGGGGTATTTCATGAAATTCGCCCGTATCCTGATCGTGGATGATGAAACGATCGCCCGTGAGAATCTCACCCACATTTTACAAAAGGAAGGATACATCACCGCAGATGCTCCAAACGGACGCAATGCTTTGAAAAAGTTGGAAAAAGAAGAGTTTGATCTTGTCCTGACCGATTTGAAAATGGACCAGATGGATGGCCTGGAGCTCTTGGAAAGGGTCAAATCCGATTATCCCGACACCGAAGTCATCATCATCACCGGGTACGCCACTGTCTCGTCGGCGGTGGACGCCATGCAACGGGGAGCCTATCATTACATCGCCAAGCCCTTCAACTTTAACGAACTGCGTATCCTGGTAAAAAGGGCCTTGGAAAAAAGGGCGCTGAAAAAGGAACTGATCGACTTGCGCCACCGTGTCGAAGGCACCCGTGCCCTGCCGCTGGTCATCGGCAAGAGCCCCAAAATGGTGGAGTTACAGGAACTCGTCAAGCAGGTGGCTGCCGCCGACTGCAGCGTCTTGATTCAAGGAGAAACCGGAACCGGAAAAGAATTGATCGCCAAAACCATCCATGCGTTAAGCCCGCGCGCCAGGGAGCGCTTTTTGGCCGTGAATTGTGGTGCATTCAACGAAGACCTTCTGTCCAACGAGCTTTTCGGGCATGAAAAAGAAGCCTTTACAGGTGCGCAAAAAGATCGTGCCGGCTTATTGGAAGCCGCCGCCGGAGGAACGATTTTCCTCGATGAAATCAGTGAAACCCCGCTTTCCATGCAAGTCAAACTCCTGCGGGTGCTCCAGGAAAAACGCCTGATAAGGGTCGGCGGTACCCGGGAAATTCCCATCGATATTCGGGTGATTGCCGCAACCAATAAGGATCTCAAAGAAACCATTCAGCAGGGGCGTTTTCGACAAGATCTGTATTATCGCCTGAACGTCATCACTCTGCGCGTTCCCTGCCTTTCCGAAAGAAAAGACGACATTCCGCTTCTCTGCCGCCATTTTTTGGAAAAATATTCCATGGCGCAGGGAAAAAAAGTGGAAGAAATCAGCACAAGGGCCCTGGATATTCTCATGAACTACGAATATCCCGGAAATATCCGTGAACTGGAAAATATCATCGAGCGAGCGGTTACACTCAGCAACGGACCCCGGATTCGCGTAGAGCACTTGCCTTCCGACCTCCAGCAAATGATCGTGAGAGTCCTACGCCCCATGGATCGGAAGTTTGTCACCCTGGAGGAAAAAGAAAAGGAGTATATTCTCTGGGTGCTTCACAAAGTGGGCGGCAACCGGTCCCGTGCCGCGGAAATTCTGAACATCGACCGGGCCTCTTTGTGGAGAAAACTGAAAAAATATGAAGCAGAATCATCGTAAGGGGTCGAAAATCCCTTCGGAGTTTACTCCAAGGTGAATTGGGCGGCCTCCCCCGCCTCTTCGATGAACAGAATCTCCAATCCCTCCACGTCTTCCGAAGCAAGATCTTTTAAATCGTTTTCATTCCGCCTGGGTAATAGAACGCGCCGGACCCCCGCACGCTGGGCGGCATGCAGTTTTTGCCGGATCCCGCCGACGCGCAGGACCCGTCCACTCAAGGTCATTTCCCCTGTCATGGCCACATCCCGTCGGGCACATCGGCCTGTCATCAGGGAAATGAGCGCGGTTGCAATGGTGACGCCGGCGGATGCACCATCCTTGGGGGTGGCGCCGGCCGGTATATGGATGTGTATGTCCATGTCTTTGAAAAAGTCCGGATCTATGGCAAAGGAAGGGGCCTGGCTCCGAACAAAACTCAATGCGGTCTGAGCGGATTCCTTCAAGATGCTTCCCAGAGAGCCGGTTAAGATCAGCTGTTGTGTTCCTTTCATTCGTGTTGCTTCCACAAAGACGATCTCTCCCCCGAACTCACTCCACACCAGCCCCGTGACCACTCCGATCCGGTTTTTGGCACCGGCAATTTCGCTTTTATACACGGGAGGGCCCATGAATCGTTCGACAGTCCTTTCATCGATTTGCGGCAGCGAAGTCTCCTTTGGTGACGACAAAATCATCCGGGCCAGCTTCCGGCAGATCCCGGCCACCCCTCTTTCGAGCTGACGCAATCCGGCTTCCCGGGTATAATCCCGAATGATTCGGACGATGCCTTCCTCGGTGAACCGGGGGCTATGCCAGCTGAGGCCATGTTCGCGGATCTGGCGGGGAATGAGGTAATCCATGGCGATACGCACCTTCTCTTTTTCCGTATACCCCGGAAAATGAATGACCTCCATCCGGTCCCGCAAGGGGCCCGGCAGGTTTTCTACGGCGTTGGCGGTGGCGATAAACATGGCAGCGGACAGGTTGAAAGGGACATCCAAATAATGGTCCACAAAGTGGGCGTTTTGTTCCGGATCGAGTATTTCCAACAACACCGATGCGGGATCTCCTCTAAAATCCTGACCAATCTTGTCGATTTCATCCAACATGAAAACCGGATTGCGCACATCCACTCGGCGGATTTCATTGATGATCCGGCCGGCCATGGCCCCCACATAGGTGCGGCGGTGGCCGCGCAGTTCTGCTTCGTCGCGCATTCCTGCCACGGAAAGACGGATGAATTTTCGATCCAGGGTGTCTGCAATGGCCTTGCCGATGGAGGTCTTACCGGTTCCGGGGGGGCCGTCAAAGCACAGAATCGGTCCCCGTGCAATTTGAAAATACTTTTTCTTGTCCCGGATCTGAGCGACAATCCGGCGCAGTTCATCCAGATTGATGGGCTTTGTCAAATAATGAACCGCTCCTTTTTTCATTGCGTCCACGGCTGAACTCACGGTGGCATAGCCGGTGATAAGCACTATCTCCGTTTGAGGGTACCTCTTTTTAACGGTCTCCAGGAGTTGCATCCCATCCATCTTCTCCATCTTAAGATCCGAGAGAATCAGGTCGTAGGATTTTTCTTTTGCTTTCTCCAGGGCCTTGATTCCGTTAACGGCCGTATCCACCGCATAGCCGGCCTTTTTTAAAACAAACTCCATGTTGTTTCTTGCGATCTCTTCATCTTCCACCACAAGAACGTGAAAGGCTTCAATGGAACACAGTGTCCGCGCCGCCAGAAAATCGAGTATCCTTTCCTTGACATGTTTGAGTCCATAATATTTTTCGTTCAAGACCCGTTCCGCCCGGGCCATATCCAGATTGTCTTCGGTATATCGGTTCCAGGGAAGGGAAAGCAAATATCCGACGTAATGAATGCCGATAGAATATTCAGCCACGGACGGATCCGTGTTCTCCAAACGTTCCATTTCCTTGGATAGCGTCCTGGACACCTCCTCTGGAAAATGCCCCTTTTCAAATCGATCTTTTAATCCGCTTAGTTCATCAGGGGCTTGAATCTCTTTTTTTTCTATTTTTGTAAAAAGCCCCATGGCATTTTTTCTCCTTTCCGAATGCAACTTCTTTTCTTGTAAAAGATTTCGGCTCAAGTGGCAAATCAAATTCGACCGGATTTTTCCAAAACCCCATTTTTGTTTTTTCCCGCTATTTGGCCGAAGCCTTTCCCCGCAAGTCCTCCTTTTCAACGCAGGACACAGGAACGATAGGCGGCGCCCCCGGCGCTGAAGAGCGGGGAGTTCCATAATAATGTTGCATTTTTCAACAATTGCTGCACGCGACCCGGGTAAGAATGAACGACTTAATATCATTGGATATTTATATTTATTTCGATTCCACATGTTGCATTTTACATCAGTTGCCGTTTTTGGGGTAAATATAAAAAATATCGTAATTACAAATGGTTAAAATCTTTTCGGAAACATGGCACGCCCCTTGAATACCTAAGCACTCAGAGCATGAACTTTACATCCAAGGAGAACAAGATGAAATCATTTCTGGCAAAATTGGAAACGATATGGATGGCGGTGACCTTCGCGGAGGCGGGGGAATGGGATACGGCCAGGGCATTGGTTGAACCGCCGGATAAGCGAAAAGAAAGGGAAAAGACCCGATCCAAACGAATCTATGTTCAAACCTGATTCCGTTGGCATCGGACATTGCCGTAAATGCTGAAATCCGAAATGGCCATGCTTTTCAAAAACCTCTGGGATAAATATTTCCGTCGATATGGCGAGAAAGCGCCGTCTCAGATCGGTGTTAAGCGGCAGGCTCGAATACGGCAAGCCTGGGATAAAGACTTGCACGCCATTGCCTTTGCAGAAGCGGGGGCCCATGATCTTGCCCGGCAAGTGCTCGCTGATTTTGATCGGGAACCCCCCAAAATCCTGGTGATCAGTTCCATGGTCGTGTTTAACCCTGAAGTAATCGAATATACGGTCCGCTTAGCGTCAAGCCTGAGATGTCGATTGGTGGCGGTGAACGTTTGTACCGATTTACGGTCACAGGGAGAAAAACGGACGGCGTTTGAAAAATTGCGCTGGGAGGTTTTTGAACAACAATCCACCGAAGCGGTGGTGCATTTCCGGTCCAAAGCCGAGGAATGCGGCGTCGCTTTCCAGCACATGGTCCGTTACGGGTCGTTGAAAAAAGCGATGCGCACGATGGAGTCGGAAATGAAAAGAATCCGGTTCATTGTAACGGCACCCGAAATCGATTTCGGTGCATCGGACCAAAAAACAGGGGTGCCGATTTTCAGCTTCAAACTATCCAAGGGATTCATTCAAACATCTGGTCATTAACCCAATTCAATAAAGGAGGATTTTTAACATGACCCAGGTCCCAAAAAAAAAGCCCACAGCAAAGATGCTTCTTTTCGGCGGACTCAGCGTGATCCTTTACACGACGTTGTTTCTGAAATCTGAAACCGTCATGCAGTTTTTTACCCGGGGCGGTATATATGCGGCGTTGCCCATCGCCACCGTGTTTTTGTTTTCCTATATTCATGGATCCTTTGCCGGAAACTTTTGGTCGGTCGTCGGAATTGAGGCCCAAAAAACCCGGCTTCAGGAAAAAATGGAGCAACAAAAATCAAGGGCACGGCGTACCGAAAGGCCTCGTCCCCGGCTTCGAGCACACACATGAAAAAGCCAGCCAACGAAGCGTTTATTCCGCGTGGAGTAAGGTTTTTCAAGAAATAAGACTGAAAGGAGCATTTGCATGCATGAAGTCGCGAATTTTATCGATTTGAACCTGATCATGATCATATACCTGTTTCTGGTGGGCTTTGTCGGGGGACTGGTCAGCGGTTTCATCGGCTCGGGAGGGGCTTTTGTGCTGACACCCGGAATGATGAGTCTGGGTGTTCCCGGCGCGGTGGCTGTGGCCAGCAACATGTGCCATAAATTCCCGAAAGCGCTCGTGGGCGCCATTAAAAGATATAAATACGGACAAGTGGATATTAAACTCGGCCTCATCATGGCGGTTTCCGCCACGGTGGGGGTTCAAATCGGCATCCAGATTCAACACGCCATTTTGGCACGATGGGGACAATCCGGATCCAACCTTTACGTCAGTTTGGCTTTCGTCCTGATCCTCGTTACGGTGGGGGGATATGTCTTCAGGGATGCCAGGAAATGTGCGCGTTCCGGAGGCGTGGAAGTCGTATCCGCCCTGGCGAAAAAACTCCAGAAGATCCATTTACCCCCTATGATTTATTTTAAAACCGCCGATGTCAAAATCTCCCTCTGGCTGACGATCCCCGTGGGGCTTGCCACCGGCATGCTGGCGGCCACCATTGCCGTGGGCGGATTTATCGGAGTCCCGGGAATGATCTATGTTATCGGCACGTCCAGCCTCATTGCATCGGCCAGCGAATTGGTCATTGCCTTTGTCATGGGGCTGGGGGGATCCATTAACTGGGGATTTCACGGCCTGATCGACATCCGATTGACCCTCATCATCCTGGCCGGTTCCCTTTTCGGAGTTCAGCTGGGGGCCATCGGAACCACTTACGTCAAGGACCATATGATCAAAGTCGTCATGGGAACCATCATGCTGATGGTGGCTGTGAGCCGGGCTTTGGCGATTCCCAAGTATTTAAATGAACTTGACGTCATCCAGATGGATCCGGCGGTGATCTCCCTCATGACCCAAACCAGCTTCGTCATCATGGTGACGGCGCTTTTAGTTGGCACCGTCATCATCCTGGTCGGCATATGGAAAGGCCGGAAGGCCGAAAAAAAGGACCGATTGTTACACGCCCCCCCGATTCCCGAAACAGCATCCCATTGATGCCTTAATACATCGGCGTGTCTTCCGCCGCCCGTTTTCAATGGGATCTATAGAGCGGCGGAGGCAACGCCTTTGGGTTACTATCGGAAAAGGAAAAAAGAAATGGGGCTTTTTCAAAAAATATTGGTGGGTGTGGACGGATCTGCAGCGAGCCTTTATGCCTTTCGTCAGATCCTCCGGTTTTCCCACGGTGAAAAAATCTCGTGCATCGCCGCATCCGTGGTGCCCCTGTATGAGGGAGATTTACGCTTGTTCGGTGTAAAAAAGGATATCAAGGCGTTTTTGCGCGAGCCGTGCGAAAAAGCGCTTGCTGTGACAAGTCAAGAAGCCGAGCGGGAAGGGTTATCCGTTCACACGGTTTGTATGGAAGGGAAGCCCCATGAGGAACTGGTGAATTGCGCCCTGGAAAACCAATGCGATTTGATCGTGTTGGGAACACGCGGGGAATCCCTGGAAAAATACCTTTTGGGGAGCGTGACGGCCCGGGTGATCGGATACAGCGCCGTGGATGTTCTGGTCATCCCGTTCGGCGCCGCCATCGGCTGGCAGAACATCCTATGTCCGGTGGATGGGTCGGCGGCCTCGAAGAATGCGGCGGAAAGGGCCATTCATATTGCCGCTGCTTACCGGGCCGCCCTCAAAATCCTTTCCGCCACCAACATGCCCGTCGAATCGTATGCCTATGCCCCGGAACTGATGAAAACCATGGTAAAACAAGCGGATGTGTATGTGCAGGAAGCAAAGAAACTGGCCGCTGCACAAGGCGTCGAAGCAGCCGTTGCCGTGCGGGAAGGGGACGCGCCCGAAGCCATATTGCGCATCGCCAGAGAAGACAAGGCGGAGTTAATTATCATGGGTTCCCACGGCAGGAGCGGGCTGAAGCGGCTCATGATGGGAAGCGTCACCGAACGCGTCCTGGGCAACGCCCCTTGTCCCGTCCTGGTCGTCAAGCGTTGAAAATTCCAGATTTGGCGTGATCCTTTTTTAAATCCGCTCCAGACGATACCGGCGTGTTCCCAAACCCACGGCTTCGGCATAGTCGAGCTGGATCTCCCAGTCCACCTTGGGATAAATCCCCCTGAATTTGTCTTCACCGGGGCCCGTGTGGGTGGAAAGGCAGGATTCCGGAAGGCCCGGCTCCCGGTTCACCAGGTCCACGGAAACCTGGTCCACGGCCACGGGATCCCGGGACGCCACGACCCCGATGTCCCGGATAATGGGCGCGTCATTGAAGGGAACGCAGTCGCACGCCGGGGACACGTCGGTGATGAAGTTGACAAAAAGGGCCTTGCCTTCTTTTTTCTGCAGCACGCCCAGGGTGTATTCCACCATGTTTTCCAGGAAGACCGGAATCGACTGGTTCCACTGGATCTGAATGGCGCCCACGGGGCACACCAGGATGCATTCCCCGCACCCGATGCAGGCCTTGGTGGAAATTACCGCCTTTTCCTTGACCAGGGAGATGGCCGATTGGACGCATCGGGCCACGCATTCCCCGCATCCGGTGCATTTTTTCCGCTTTACTTTGGGGGACAAACTGGAGTGCTGGGCCAGCTTCCCCCGGCGGGAGGCGCACCCCATTCCCACGTTTTTGAGGGTCCCCCCGAACCCGGCAAGTTCATGCCCTTTGAAATGGGCCAGGGAGATCAAAACGTCGGCCTGATCGATTTCCGCGGCGATGTAGACCTCCCTGAAGTGCTTTCGGTTGACCGACACCACTTTTTCGCTTTTTCCTCTCAAACCGTCGGCAATGACCAAAGGCGCGTTCACCACGGGAAAGGCAAAGCCGTTTTCAATGGCGGTGACCAGGTGGCCCGCCGCATCGCTGCGGGCACCGGCGTACAGGGTGTTGGCATCAGTCAAAAAGGGACGACCCTTGAATCGTTTCACCGCATCCACGACAGGGCGGACAAAGACGGGCCGAATGAAGGCCGTGTTCCCCCGCTCCCCGAAATGGACCTTGACGGCCACCAGATCCCGGGGTTTCACCACCTCCGAAAGACCTGCGGTCTCCACCAGGCGGGCGAGTTTCGAAACAAAGCTTTCTTTGAATGTGGCCCTCAGATCGATAAAATAGACCGCACTTTCCATATCCGTCCCTTTACAATCCGTGTTTCTTGACTTTTTTGCTCATGACGCTCTTGCCGATCCCCAAAAGGTCCGCGGCGCTCGATTGAATGTTATCGCATCGTTTCAAGGCCCGCTCGAGCATCTTCCGTTCCACCAGATCCAGGGTTTCTTCCAGCCGAGCGTCCGCCGGAATGGCGTCCATCACATCCATCTGGTCCATGCTGCTTCTGAATTCTATTGGCAGATCGGCCACCCGGATGGTCCCCGTCGGGCACAGGATCATGGCGCGCTCGATGACATTTTCAAGCTCCCGGACATTCCCCGGCCAGGAGTATTCATAAAAAAGCCGTCCGACTTCCGGATCGATACCGGTGAGGGGGGGTTCGATCCTGCGCTCCCGGGCATACTTCTTAATGAAGTGATCCACCAGCAGGGAAATGTCCTCCCGGCGTTCTCTCAGGGGGGGAATTCCGATGGGAATGACGTTGAGACGGAAAAAAAGATCCTCCCGGAACCGCCCTTCGGCCACTTCTTCTTTCAGGCGTTTATTGGTGGCTACGATGAGACGGATATCCACGGGGATGGGTCGGGTCCCTCCCACCCGTTCAAAGGTTTTCTCCTGAAGGACCCGGAGCAGCTTGACTTGGAGATTTTGGGACAACTCTCCGATCTCGTCTAAAAAGAGCGTCCCGGTGTCCGCCAGTTCAAAGCGTCCTTTCTTCATGGAAGCCGCCCCGGTGAAGGCCCCTTTCTCGTGACCGAAGAGTTCGCTTTCCAGAAGGCTTTCCGCCAGGGCACTGCAGTTGACGGCGATGAAGGGGTCTTCCCGTCGCGGGCTGTTATAGTGGATGGCCCTGGCCACGAGTTCCTTGCCGGTCCCGCTTTCGCCCTCGATCAGGATCGTGGCGGTGGTGGGGGAGACCTTTTCGATCATTTCGAAGACCCGGCGCATGGTCTTGCTCTTCCCGATGAGGTTCCCGAAGCCGTATCGATGGGCCATGTCGCTTTTCAGGCGCCGGTTTTCCTTGATGATCCGATACAGACTGCAGGCTTTTTTCACATAAAGGATCATCCGTTCGTTATCAAAGGGTTTCAGAATATAGCTGAAGGCCCCTTTTTCCATGGCCTCCACCGCCTTTTCCACGGTGCCGTAGGCGGTCATCATGATGACGGGCAGATCGGGATCCAGGCGCTTGACCCGTTCCATGAGTTCGATGCCGTCCATGCCGGGCATCTTCATGTCGGTGAGCACCAGGTCCACGTCCGCATTTTTCAGAATCTCCAGCGCCTCGGGGCCGCTGTTGGCGGTCAGCGTCTCATAGCCTTCCTCTTCCAGGATGGCCCCCAGAACGGGGGGATAATTCTTCTCGTCGTCGACGATCAGGATGGTTTCCATGGGGCGTTCTCCGGCCTCACCGGCAGCACCAGCGTCACGGCGGTGCCGCCGGCGGGCTTGTTTTCGATGCGAATCGTTCCTTCATGGGATTCCACCATGGCTTTTACAATGCCGAGTCCCAGGCCGGTCCCTTTTTCTTTGGTAGTGAAAAAGGGGGACCACACCTTGGATAAAAACTCCGGGGGGATCCCCTGACCGTCATCCTCGATGATGACGGTCACCCGTTTGTCCTGGGCGGTCACGGTCACGCGAATGACCCCGCCTTCCGGCATGGCCTGGAGGGCGTTAATCAAAAGGTTTAAAAAGATCTGGTGGAGCATGTCGGCATCCGCCAGGATCTCCGGGAGTGCTTCCTGGAAACGGGATTCCACGCGGCACCCCTGCTGTTCCAATTGTACCGACAGGAGCTGAACGATTTTTTTGATCACCTCCTCCACCCGGCACGGGGACAGGTTAGGGACTTTGGGCCGGGCGAAGTTGAGAAAATCGGTGATGATGGCATTGAGCCGGGTAGACTCTTCCACGATGATATCCGGAAGCGCGTTCATGTTCCCGGCGACCGTTTGTTTCTTTTTCAACAGTTCGGCGGAACTTTTGATGATTCCGAGAGGATTGCGGATTTCGTGGGAGACCGCGGCTACCATTTCTCCCAAAGAGGACAGGTGCTCCGCCCGACTGAGCTCTTCCTTAAGCCGGATCCGCTCCTGGGACCGCGCTTCGATGATCCTCTCCCCCCTTCTGACAATGAAAAGGAGAATCAGGAACAACGCCCCCATAACCAGCGCCGACGTGGTGATCACCCGGATTTGAAACCGGAAAATGGCGTGATAGTCCTGGGACAGGTCCTGGACGATTTCGATAACGCCCCCAACGGGCCCCGACAGCTTGGACAAGGGCATCTGCGCCCGCAAGGGGGATACGGTGGTGAGACGGCTTTCCTGCGGGAACCCGGTAAAAATCTCGATGAAGCTCCCCCGGTGGGTCAGCTTGGAGGTCACCTTCCCTTCCAGGGCGTTCTCGTAGGCGGCGCCCCCGATATCTTTTTTCCCCACCAGCGTCGGATCAAAGCTGTAGGAAATAACGTTTTTCATATCGTAGATATGGATCATTTCCACCTTGAAGCTGTGGAGCGTACTCCGGACCACGTTATCCAGCCATTCGAACTGCTCTTTGTCCCTGAGCTGGATCTTGCCGTACTTCAACGCGGCGGGAATGATGAACTGGGTGAAGATCTGCCGGTTGAGATTGTCGATTATGGATAACGCGTAGGCTTCACTTTTCTTTAAATGCATCTGACGGGCCCACTGAATATTGGCAAAAGCCAGGGCTACGGTACCGATGAAGATGAAAATCAAACTGGTGAAGGTGAAGTACTTCACCAGCCGGAACGGTTTCACTTTTTCCTGTTTTTCAGGATCCATCTTCATCTGCGGTAAAATGGCCCTCCGGGCCTCAAGGGATTACAGATGTCGGCACGCATGAGAGCGACAAAACCGACTTCCGTGTGGAGCCCTCCCGCCCTGAAGGGCGGGGCTCCCCGGTAAGGAAAAAGGTCATTTTAGTATCGTTTCCGGTCAGGGCGTCAATCGGTGGGGATGGGAATTTGGGTGATCAGGGTCTTGATATCCTCGTCGGCAAAATGGATCCCCGCCCCTAGAAAAAAGGATGCGTCATCATCGCTGATGAAATCGTCGTACCCCGCCGTGAGATAAATATGGTGAAGGGGAGAAAAATCGGCCTTGAATTTCAAGTGAGGATTGTCCTCCCAGTCGAAGTCGAAGGCCTCCAGGGAGAGGGTGAGGCGGTCATTCAGCAGGTAATAGTCGACGCCCACGCCTCCCGTGGATTCGAAGAACCCGCCGCGGAGCCCCAGGTTATAGTACCGCTTGGCGATCTGGGCGGAGAACTTCAGCTCGTCTTCCAGTTCGATCCGCTCCTCCTCGTAGGTCTGTCCGTCGGCCTCCCGGATGACCCGGGTCACTTTCTTCTTGCCCGCCGGATCGTCCACTACTTGAAACAGGTAGTATTTGTCTTCCCTGGGCTGGACGCGCAGGGTGAAATACGATTTCGCCCATTCCTGTTCGAAAAGGTACTCGCCCCGGTAGTCGAGATAGGTCCGGAAGGTCTCCTGTTTTTGGAGGTAGTCGTTGATCCCGGTGAGCGCCGTGTTGATCTTGTCGACGGTCTCCTCGTCATTGACGAGTTTGCCGATGGACCCTTCGCCGCGGTTGATTTTTTCCGAAACCGCCTGGACGGAGGCCAGGGTGTCATTGAGACGGGAAACGGTCTCGTCTTCGTTGACGAGTTTCCCGAGGGTGCCCTGTCCCTGGTTGATTTTCTCTGAGACTTCCCGCAATGCGGCCAGGGCGCCGTTGAGATTCTCCATGGCTTCTTCTTCGGCAAGCAACCGCCCCAGATTCCCTTTCCCTTCGTTGATCCGGGAGACGATCCGGTTCATGCCCTCCATGAGGGTACCGAGCCGATCCGAGGCCTGGCTCATGTTGGTCACGATCTTTTGCACATCGTCGGTGTTCACGCCTCCGAGGGCCTTCAGGGTCTTGGAAAAGTCGGATAAATTGGCGATGATCAGATCGATGTTTTCTTTGTTCTCCTGCACCGTACGGTTTAAGGTCCGGACCATTTCCTGGAAATCCCGGAAAACCTCCTTGAGGGTGGCCTCCCCTTCGGCCCCGCCCAGAACCGTGGCCAGGGAGCCGGAGAGGGTCTTAATATCGGTGGCCACATCCTGAAGGGTCCCCATGAGGGAATCCAGGTCCATGGCCGGTTCCGTGTGCAGCAGCCGCTCACCGGGACGGATCTCCGGTGCCTCTTCGGATCCCCGCCCCAAGGCGATGAACTTATCCCCCAATATCCCCCGGGTCCTGATCACCGCCTTGGCGTCCTTTTTGATCCGGATGTCCGGGTGGATCCTCAAGATCACGTGCGCTTTTCCCTCTTTCAGGGAAATGTCCCGGACCCGTCCCACCTCCACACCGGCGATTTCCACGGGAACGTCCGGGGCCAATCCCGAGACCGAATCAAAGACGACCTCAATGTCGTATCCCTTTTCCCGGGTAAAACTGAGTTTCCCCATTTTCATGGCCATGTACCCCAACAAGACAATCCCCATGACCACGAAAAAACCGACTTTCGCCTCCACTGTCAGTTTGGACATTTTCCGGGAGCCTCTTGTCTGATGAAGCGTTTCACGAACGGGTGTCCGGAATTCCGTATCCGGTCCGGATTCCCGAATTCGATAATCTTTCCTTCATATAACATGGCGATGTTGTGGGCAATCTTAAATGTGGAGGTGATGTTATGAGTGATCACCACACAGGTGGCCCGGGTGTCGCGCTGGGTGTCCACGATGAGGGCGTCGATGGCGTCGCTCATGATGGGGTCCAGTCCGGTGATGGGTTCGTCAAAGAGGATGATTTTGGGATCCAGAGCAATGGCCCGGGCCAGCCCTGCACGCTTGCGCATGCCGCCGGAGAGTTCGGAGGGCATCTTCCGGGTCACCCCTTCCAGGCCCACCTGTTTGAGTTTTTCTTCCACGATGCGGCGGATTTCCTTTTTCGGCAGCCGCGTGTGCTCCACCAGGGGAAAGGCGACGTTTTCTCCAACGGTCATGGAATCGAAGAGGGCGGCGTCCTGGAAAAGCATCCCGAATTGCTTTCTCACCTCGTTGAGCTCCCGGTCGTTGAGCCGGGTGATGTCCGTGCCGTCGACGAAAATCTCTCCGGAGTCCGGTGTCATCAGGCCGATGATATGCTTGAGAATCACGCTTTTCCCCGAGCCGCTTTGGCCCAGGATCACCGTGATTTGGGCTTCCGGGATTTCCAGATCCAGCCCGTCCAAAACCGTTTGGCGCCCGAAACGCTTGGTGACACGGGACAGTCGAATCATTTAAAACATCACCGCGGTTAAGAAAAAATCGCTGATGAAGATGGAGACGGTGGAAATGACCACGGCCTGGGTGGCGGCCCTGCCCACGCCTTCGGCGCCGCCTGTGGTGTAAAACCCTTTGTAGCAGCTCACCACTGACAGGATCAAACCGAAACATGCAGACTTGATGAGGCCGTTGAAGATGTCCTCCATGGCCACCATCTCGTAAATCCGGGCCATGAAAATACCGGAGTTGATATTGAGCAGTTCCACGCCGACGAAATATCCGCCCGCGATGCCCACAAAATCCGCCACGACGGTCAGCAAGGGGAGCATGAGGATGCCGGCGAGAACCCGGGGCATGACCAAAAACTGCACCGGGTTGACGGACATGGCGTATAACGCGTCGATCTGCTCCTTGACCCGCATGGTGCCGATTTCAGCGGCCATGGCGGAACCGGCTCTCCCGGTGACCATGAGGGCGGTGAAGACCGGCCCGATTTCCCGGGTCAAGGACAGGGCCACCGTGGCGCCCACCAGGCTCTCCCCCCTGAACATCCGGAATCCGTAGTAGGACTGGAGCGCCAGCACCATTCCCGAAGACACCGCCGTGATCAAGACGACGGTGAGCGAATTCACCCCCACGGTTTCCATCTGTTTGAAAACCACCCGGAAGCGGAAAGGCCGCCGGAAGGCCCACGCCGTTGCGGAAAGGAAAAGAAGCATGACCCGCCCGAACTCTTCCAGGATTCCGACAAACGGCCGTCCGGCATATTCTAAGAATTTCACCACGGCGATGCGTCGACCTTTTTCGTTTTGAAGCCTCCCCGCTGCAAGCTGCGGGGTATGCGCTCGCTGTCGCGGTTCAATCACAAAAACCCGTTTTCACGCCAATGGAATCGGCACGGTTATAGGAAATGCCCATTTTAAAGTCAAGGTGATAAGGCGGCGTTAGCAAAGAGCGGGAGGGCGAAGAAAAACACCGCTTTCCGTAAAATCGGATTGAAGCCTCCCCGCTGCAAGCAGCGGGGAATGCGCTCGCTGATGCGGTTCAAATCGGAACGCGATGCAAATTTTTCCGTTTTCAGAAATTGATGGAATCGTAAAAAGACCGGTTTTGTTCGCGCCGCAACCCTTTTCGGGAGATCCAAAGGGTTTCGCTAAATCTCAAGAACTCGGCATCCCGCCTTCGGCGGGGCCTCAAACAGCTTGAGATTTTTAACGCTCAACCCTTTGACTCTCTTTTTCCGAAAAGGCTTGGATGGCGCTCACAAAAGCCTTTTTACGATCTTGTCAGAAATTTAAAGAAGGGGCTTTTACTCAATATATGGTATATTCGCTCTAATTACGCTACAAGATGCGCCAACTAGGTTTAATTAATGGTAATTATGTAAAATTTTACTTGACTTTTACCTTTTTTAGTGATTGGGATATCCTCAATCCCGTTTAAAACCGTTCTTTTCCCTATTGATTTTTCAAACAATTCGGATATCCTTGAAAAAAAACGCGCTGAAAAAATACCGGGAAGCCCTTTTGCTCAGCAAGGCCGAGTTGGCCCGAATGGCCAATGTGTCGCCCATCACCATATCCAGAATCGAAAACGGATTGCCCTGCCGGATGGAAACCAAGCGCAAGATCATCCTGGCCTTGGGCCTTGAACTCTCCGAGAAAAACAAGATATTCGAGGAATAGGGCGAGACCATGAGGCTGCGCAAGAACCCACACCTCGTCGGCCTGGACATCGGGTCCAGGACCGTAAAAGCCGCCGAAGTCATCGGTTCCAGAAGCGGCTACAACCTGAAGAAGCTCGGCATGACGGCCGTCCCTCCGGGCGCCATCGAAGAAGGGGCGATCCGGGATCCGGAAGCCGTGGTAGGATCCATTCAGAAGCTTTTTTCGGACAACCGTTTCAAAAACAAAAACGTCGCCACCTCCATCGGCGGATATTCCGTCATCGTCAAGAAAATCAATGTCCAAAACATGCCGGAAGCGCAGCTCCAGGAAACCATCGCCTTCGAAGCCGAGCAATATATCCCTTTTGATATCAACGACGTGAACCTGGATTTTCAGATTTTGGGGGAAAACGAAAGCAACCCCAGCCAGATGAATGTCCTCCTGGTGGCCGCCCGCAGGGACATGATCGATGAATACGTCAACATCATCGACCTGGCCGGTTTAAATCCGTGCATCGTGGATGTAGACGCCTTTGCGCTTCAGAATTGCTACGAAGCCAACCAGACTTCCGAAGACGGTGCCAACGTCGCCCTGATCGACATCGGGGCCGGGAAAACCTCTTTGAATATCCTCAAGGGGAACAGTTCCGAGTTTATTCGGGATATCTCCATGGGGTGCGACCAGATCAATACGCAGATCATGTCCGCCTTCAATTGCACCTTCGAAGAATCCGAAGCGCTGAAATTCGGAAAAGCCCTCGACAACCGCTCTGCCGAGGAAGTGGCGGACATCGTCCATTCGGTGGTGACCGAATGGAGCCGGGAGGTGCGGCGCGTCTTTGACTTCTATTACGCCTCTTTCCCGGAAAATCCCATCGACCGGATCCTTCTTTCCGGAGGCGGGGCTAATGTCAAAGCGTTTCAAAAACTGGTCGCCGAAGACGCCCGGGTCCAGGTGGAACGACTGAACCCGTTCACCAAAGTGAGGGTGGGCGCGGTTCCCGGCGGCGTGGAAAACCTGAACCGAATCGCCCCCCAGGCCGCCATTTGCATCGGCCTGGCCCTCAGAAAAATGGATGACAAATGATTCGGATTAATCTTCTTCCTTATCGTGAGAAACGGAAAAAGGAAAACATCCGTCGGCAGGTCTCCATTTTTTTCCTTTGCTTGATTCTTTTTCTCATCGGCTTGTTTTACGTCCAAATCTTTTTGAACGGCAAGATTACCCGTATGAAAGCCGGCATCGCGGCAACGAAAAGCGAGCTGGCCAAATACGAGAAGATCAACAAAGAAATCGATGAAATCGTAAAAAAACTCGACATTCTGGGAAAAAAGACCACCGTCATCCGAAACCTCCAGCTGGAGCGCCACAAAGCCGTGGAACTCCTGGATACCATGACCCGGGCCATCGTGGCCAAACGCATGTGGTTCACCCGGCTGGAATCGAGGCACGACACCGTTTCCATCGACGGCATCGCCCTGGACAACAAGACCGTGGCCGATTTCATGACCAACCTGGAAAAAACCCGGCTTTTTACCGCCGTGAACCTGCAAAGCATCCGCCAGGAATCCATCCGGGGACAAAACATCGCTTTGAAACGATTCGCCATTGTCTGCAACAAGGTGCCGCTGATTCCCCCCGGGAAAGCGGAAAAAAAGAAGCCATGAGAAAATTCGATATCTCTGAAAAAATCGTCACGCCGATCATCAACACGGTTTCCGGATTTTCGAAGGTTCAAAAGATCTTGATCGTGGTCGGGATTTTCGTCCTTGCCGGGGGCGGGTTCGCCTATTTTTCATATTATCCGAAATACAAGGAGATCACCCGGCTGGCCCAGGAGCAGATGAAATTGGACAAGGACCTGGCCCGTTCCAAGAAAAAGGCCGCTGAATACGAATCCTATAAGAAAAAGATGGTCTTGGCCGAAAGAAATTTTCGCCAGGCCCTTCAAGCCCTTCCCGAAAAAAAGGAAATCCCCTCCCTTTTAACGAATATCTCCCGGTCGGGCCAGGATGTCGGTCTGGAGTTTTTACTCTTTCAACCCCAGGCCGAGGTGCAAAAAGAGTTTTACGCGGAAATCCCCGTTTCCATCCAGGTGGACGGCAGCTACCATAACGTGGCCATGTTTTTCGACAAAGTGGCCGGACTTTCCCGAATCGTCAACATTCATGACATCAAAATGACCGCCCAGAAAAACCCCGGTGCGTTGCGCACCGCGTGCACGGCGGTGACCTACCGGTTCGTGGAAGCACCGCCGCCGAAAAAAAAGGGCGGGAAGAAAAAGAAGAAATGACACTAAAGCGAAAAAACAGGGGAAAACCCCGGCTGCACCACACCTCTTTTTTTTCGGCCGTATTTTTTGTGAGTGCGCTTTTTTCAGCCTTTACGCTCATGGGGTGTGAGGCCAAAGAGCAGACGCCCCCAAAACCCCAGGTGGTCACCAAAAAAATCGTTTCCGAAAAAGCGCCGGCCGGCGCCGCCTCCCCTGCAGAATCGAAGACCGCGCCGGAGCCCCAAGGGCCAAAAACAGCGACCGCACCGGAGCCCCAGCGCGCACCCGGCGCCGGGCCGGCGCCGAAACCAACCAACATCCTGGCCCTTTTGGGTTTGATCCCAAAGGGAGCTGCTGTTTCCGGCGGGACTTCCTATGACCCCAAGGGGAAAATCGATCCCTTCCAACCCCTGTTCCGGCAGAAACCTGAAACCATGGCACAAAAAAAGCGGCGGGTGCGCAAAGGGCCTCTGACGCCCCTGGAAAAGGTGGGTTTAAGCCAACTCCAGCTCACCGGTGTCATCCTGGCGAAAAGCGGGAACAAGGCCCTGGTCAAGGAAGCGTCCGGAAAAGGGTATGTTGTAAAGGTGGGAACCCCCATCGGGACGAATTTCGGCAGAATCGTACAAATTTTAAACGACCGTATCATCGTGGAAGAAGAAGTCGAAGACGTGATGGGAAGGGTCACCCTGCAAAAAAAGGAAATGCGGCTTCAGAAACCTCCTGGAGAATAAAAATGGATTCCAAGCGCCCATCCTCTTTTTTTCCGGTCATTGCCTGTGCCTGCCTGGCTTTCGTGGTTGCCGGGTGCGCCGGTACCGTGAAAACGGCTGAAACGCAGAAACCGGCGGTGACCGAGACGGCAGCCCCGCCATCCTCCCCGGCCGCACCGGAAAGGCCGGCCGGCATCCACCGGATCAGTGTTTCCGAGGACGTGGATACGGTGGCGGTGAAGATCACAGGCGACCGGCTGTTGACCTTCACCTCCGTAAAACAACCATCTCCCCCAGGGGTGATCCTTTATTTTCCGAAAACCCTCTTTAAGGGCGCCGAGACCCAATACCCCGTGGGCATCGCACCCGTGGAAAACGTCCTCGTGGACACCCCCGGGGAACCGGATCTTCCCTTGCGCATTCAAATCGCTTTGACCCGGGACGTCCCCTACGATGTGCTCCGGGAAGACCAGGCCCTGAAAGTCGTCTTCCCCAAGCCGGTCCAAAAAAAAGAAACGGCCGCCGTTCCGCCCGCTGAATCGGCCGCCCCGGTGGAGCGGTTTGCCGAAATGCCGGCACCGACCCACCTGGAAGATGTGAAAGCCGTACTCATCGAAAAAGGGGTCCGGGTGGATGTGGTGTCCGACGGCCCCATCACCGACTACAACGCCTTTACGGTGGACAATCCGGCCCGCATCGTCTTTGACATCCCCCAGGTGAAAAGCCCCTTCAAGCGGGAAATCCGGGTCCCGGTTCCCATGGACAGCCATCAGATCCAATGGGTGGAGCAAGTCCGCTACTACGGATATCCGGACAAGGTCCGGGTGGTCCTGGACGTCAAAAAGGAATACATGAACGACTATACGGCGGAAACGGTCGAAAACGGGTTGCACATCCGGGTGGGAGATGCTGTTCTGGTCGCCGAGAAAGCGGCGGCCGCAGCGGAAACCGCCGCCGCCGAAGCCCCGGCATGGGTGAATAGAATCGATTTTTTAAGCGAAGATGCCGGAAAATCCGCGGTCATCGTGGGGACCACCCGCCCGGTTCAACACACGTTGAAAAAAGGGCCCGGCAACACCTTAATATTGACGCTGCACCATACCAATCTTCCCGACTACCGGAAACAACCCTTGGTCACCACTCGCTTCGATTCCGCCGTGAACCGGATCATCCCGGTCCAGACGAAAAAGATGAAGGACCGCTCCATCCTCACCTTTGAACTGCGGGAACCCGTCCCTTACCGGGTGGAAGAGGCCGAAAACGAAATCCGGATCCATTTCGAGGCCTCCACGGTGCCCCCCAAACCCCTCACCGTGGCCGAACTCCCGGAATGGGAGCAGGTCATGGAAGACGCCGCCAAGCAAGCGGAGCGGGAAGCCGCCGGTGAAGGACAGGTCAAGCGCTACACCGGGGAAAAGATCGCCCTGGATTTTTATGAAACCGACATCAAGAACGTCTTTCGGATTTTAAAAGAGGTTTCCGGGAAAAACTTTGCCATCGACAACGACGTCACCGGAAAGGTGACCCTTTCCTTTGACAAGCCGGTCCCCTGGGACCAGGTCATGGACCTGGT
>JAFDGC010000061.1 GCA_019309485.1 Deltaproteobacteria bacterium
AAACGATGAATCCCTGAAAAACAACGCCGGGGCCGCCCGTGAAAACGAGCGGTCTTTCATATGTCTTGTGGCCGGGGCCTCCTTGTTCCGGTGGAACAAATAGGGAGTCGTAGGGGATCGCCCCGGCTTGCAACGGATGACTGGATGAGGTATTCCAAAAGGAATCGAAGCGCCGTGTGAAAAGGAGATCTGCATCATGAAAATCGGACTCATCGGCCTTCCGGGCGCAGGCAAATCGACGGTTTTCGAAGCCCTGACCGGCATGGGTGAGGATCCGGGGCATAAAGGCCAGGACCGCATCGGCACCGTCGACGTTCCGGATGCGCGCCTGGATGTCCTGGCCGGGCTTTTCAAGCCCAAGAAAGCGATCCACGCCCAAGTCACGTATTTTCTGCCCCAACTCGGGCTCCATCAACCCGAACGCGTGTACGACCAGAGCATCGGCTCCCGGATACGGGATTGCGACGCCCTGATTCACGTGCTTCGCAATTTTGCCGTCCCCGGCCTTCCGGATCCTTCCCCCTTCGACGATTTTGCCCGGCTGGACCAGGAGCTCATGCTCACCGACCTTATGGCGGTGGAAAACCGCTTGGATCGAATGGAAGCGGACCAGAAGCGGGGGAAAAAACCTCCAGAGGACGAATGGGCGCTCTTGACGGCCTGCCGGGAACACCTCGAAGCGGGAACGGCATTGCGAAAAATCCCGGAATTGGGCACCGACATCCGGTTGAAAGGATTCGCCCTTCTTTCGGCAAAGCCCATGCTGATCCTTTTCAATAACGGGGAGGAAGATTGTAAATCCCCGGCGCTGCCGGCAGGATGGGATTCTTCACAAGAGGGGATGGCAATCCGGGGAAAGATCGAACAGGAACTCGCCCAGATGGAACCCGAGGAGATCCGGCAGTTTTTGTCGGAATTCGGGATTTCGGAGCCCGCCGCCCACCGGGTCGTCCGGCGTTCCTGTGCATTGTTGGGTCTCATCTCCTTTTTCACCGTGGGGAGCGACGAGGTGAAGGCGTGGACGCTGAAAAAAGGAAGAAGCGTACTGGAGGCGGCCGGGACCATTCATACGGACATGAAAAAAGGCTTCATCCGGGCCGAAGTCATCCCCTTCGACGCGTTGACGGCGGCGGGTTCCTTTCCGGAAGCCCGAAAACAGGGAACCCTCCGCCTGGAGGGAAAGACCTATGCGGTCCAGGACGGGGATGTAATCCAGATCCGCTTCAACGTATGAATCGGCGGGAAGATCCCTGTTGAATCGTCGTGAAACCGATGGCGTTTGTTAGTCGACGGCGGAAAGGACCGTAAACCCTAAGGATTCCAGGGCGGACCGGATGGGGCGGGTCTTGCAGGGGGAAAGCCGGAAATGGTAGGTTTTCTTTCCTTCCTGGGGCAATCCCATGCCCACGCTGATAATTTCCCCTCCTTGATCGTTGATCGTGTCGAGGACCTTTCGGAAGAGGCCCGGGGCTTCGTCGATGACCACGTCGATCCGGGAGCTGGCCGTGAGGAGCCCCATCATGTGGATGAAGGCCCGCAGGATGTCGCTTTCCGTGATGATTCCCACCACCTTCCCCTTTTTCACTACCGGCATCCCCCCGATCTTGTATTTGTAGATCCGCTGGGCGGCGATTTCGATGTCGTCGTCGGGATCCACCGTGATGGGATCCTGGATCATGAGGTCCGAAAGGGTAAGGTTTCCCACCATGGAAGGAATGAGCCCCTGTTTCAGATCGACGAGGGTCACGAAGCCCTTAAGCGTTTTGCCCCGGGTGACCACCGGAAGATGCCGGATGGAGTTGGTTTTCATGAGTTGGATGGTATCCTGAATGGAGGCCTCCTCGGTGATGGTGATGGGATCCGGTATCATCAATTCACTGATCTTCATGAAAGTTCCCCTTGTTCCGATGCCACCCGCGCCGGCCGGATGTGCCGCACAGGTTTCAATGCGATAGACTCGGTTCGAGTAAACACCAATGGGGCGTGGATTGCAAGCTTTTCTTGGATACCGGCGGCAGGAAAGAACGGTTGCCGCCGGGAATTTTCAGGATAGCGGCCGCGGAATATAGTTACACAGCGGTTCTTCGGCCAGGTAGTCGCCGGTGGCTTCATAGGCCCGTGCCCGGCAGCCGCCGCACACCTTGCGATACTCGCACACCCCGCACTTCCCTTTGAGCTTGCTGAAATCCCGAAGGGTCAGAAAAATTTCGGAGTGATTCCAAATTTCGGGGAACGGGGTTTTCGTGACATCCCCGCAATCCAGATGGAGATATCCGCAGGGCTGGACGATACCCCGGTGGGAGATGAAACAGAAGCCCACGCCGCCGAGACACCCCCGGGTGACGGCATCCAGGCCGTGGGTTTGAAACGTCACTTTCGTGCCGTCTGTTTTGGCGCGTTGTCTTAAAATCCTGTAGTAATGGGGCGCGCAGGTGGCTTTGAGTTGCAGAGGGGTTTTGCTTCGCTGATCGTAAAACCAGTTGAGGGTGGATTCGTACTGATCCGCGGTGATGGCGGAATCGAGGATGTACTTCCCCCGGCCCGTGGGGACCAAAAGGAAGATATGGTGCGCCACGGCCCCCAACGCCACGGCCAGGTCCTGGATTTTGGGAATCTCGTTGAGGTTGATCTGGGTGACCGTGGAATTGATCTGAAACTCGACGCCGGCGTCCTTGAGATACCCGATTCCCCGAAGCGCCCCGTCGAAAGCGCCTTTTACCCCCCGGAACCGGTCATGGATCTCCGCGGCGGCGCCGTCCAGGCTGATGCTTACCCGCTTGATCCCGGCGCCGGCGAGCTTTCGGGCGATTTCCCCGGTGATGAGGGTGCCGTTGGGCGCCATCACCATGCGCAGGCCTTTTTCCGTCCCATAGGCTGCCACCTCGAAGATGTCCTGGCGCAGCAAGGGTTCTCCCCCGGTTAAAATCACGATGGGGCTTCCGGTTTGAGCGATCGCATCCACCAGGGCTAGGGCCGCCTCCGTGTCGAGTTCGCCGGTATACGGCCCGCACGTGGCCGACGCCCGGCAATGGAGGCAGGATAGGTTGCAGTTCCGGGTGATCTCCCAGGCCACCAGGCGGGGTCCCGTATTTCGGCTTCCGGGAGTGTCTCCGGGGTCGTAACCGGAAAAGGGGTGAGGCGGATTCGGATTCATGGACTTACCGCTGTTCCACGCGCCGTTATTCCCGGAGCGCCCTGGCCGCTTCCACGGCGAAGTAGGTCAGAATGATGTCGGCGCCGGCGCGCTTGATGGCGGTCAGGGTTTCCATCATCACTTTCTTTCCGTCGAGGACGCCCATTTTATCCGCGGCCTTGATCATGGCGTATTCACCGCTGACGTTATACGCCGCCACGGGAAGATCGATCTCCTCCCGGACCCGATGGATCACATCCAGGTAGGCCAGGGCGGGCTTGACCATGATGATGTCCGCTCCTTCTTCGATATCCATGGTGACTTCCCGGATGGCCTCCAGGGCGTTGGCAGGATCCATCTGGTAGGTCCGCCGGTCCCCGAACCTGGGGGCGGAATCTGCGGCCTGCCGAAAGGGGCCGTAGTAGGCGGAGCAGTACTTGGCGGCGTAGGACATAATGGGAACGTGGCTGAATCCGTTTTCATCGAGGCTTCCCCGGATTTCCGCCACGCGGCCGTCCATCATGTCGGAAGGGGCCACCATGTCGGCGCCGGCCTTGGCATGGGAAAAGGCGGTCTTGGCCAAAAGTTCCAGGGTGGCGTCGTTTTCGACGGTTTGACCGTGGACGATGCCGCAATGCCCGTGATCCGTGTACTGGCAAAGGCAGACATCCGTGATCACCGCCATTTGGGGGACTTTTCCCTTGACGGCCTGAACCGCCTTCTGGACGATGCCGTCCTTGGCATAGGCCTCGGTGCCCAGGGCGTTCTTTTTTTTCGGAATCCCGAAGAGCAGCACCGCCGGTATCCCCAGGTCAAAGGCCTCCTTGGCGGCCTTGACCAGGTGGTCCGTGGAGAGGTGGTATTGACCGGGCATGGAGGAGATGGGTTCCTGGACGCCTTTGCCGTGGACGGCGAAAAGGGGGAGGATGAAGTCGTCCACCCCCAGCTGCGTTTCGCGCATCATCCGCCGAAACGCCGGGTGTTGCCGCAACCGCCGGGGCCTGTAATCGGGAAACAGCATCGGTTTTTTCCTTTTTTTATCGGTTCAAGCGATCTCTTGGTCCGTGAGGTAGCACGCCGGGTCCGGGGCCCACACGTCCCCGGTCACGGCCTCGGCCCGCACGCGGAAATTCCCGCCGCAGATGTCGAGCCAGCGGCAGTCGGCGCACCTTCCCTTGACGTGATGCTTCTTTTCTTTCAACTGCCGCATCAGCGGGTTCGACAGATCCGTCCAGATTTCGGAAAAGGGACGCTCTTTAATGTTTCCGAAACTGTAATGCCGCCAGAACTGATCGGCGTGGACCTCCCCGTTCCAGCTGATGCACCCGATCCCCCGCCCGGAGTTGTTTCCCTCGTTCATTTTTAACAGCTCGAGGACCTCTGCGGCCCGTTTTGGGTCCTCTTTCAGGAGCCGCAGGTAGAGATAGGGACCGTCGGCGTGGTTGTCCACGGTGAGGACCTCTTTGGGCTTTCCACGGTCGTACAGTTCCCGGGTCAAATCCATGATCAGGTCCACCACCTGCCGGGATTCTTCGTGGGAAAGGTCTTCCTTCACGAGGCTGGACCCCCGGCCGGCGTACACCAGGTGGTAAAAACAGACCCGGGGGATGTCCATTTCCTCGAGGAGGGTAAATATCTTGGGGATTTCCTGGGCGTTGTACTTATTGATGGTGAAGCGCAGCCCCACTTTAATGCCGGCTTCCTGGCAGTTGCGGATCCCTTCCAGGGCCTTTTGGAACGCGCCGGGCATTCCCCGGAAACGGTCGTTCACCGCCTCCATACCGTCGAGGCTGATCCCCACGTAGGACAGCCCGATATCCTTCAAGGTGCGGGCCGACTCCCGGGTGATGAGGGTGCCGTTGGTGGAGATCACCGCCCGCATCCCTTTTTCTACGGCATACGCGGCCAGTTCGGGAAGGTCCTTTCGGGCCAGGGGTTCGCCTCCGGAAAACAGGACCACCGGGACGCCGAATCCGGACAGGTCGTCCAGGAGCTGTTTCCCCTCTGCAAGGGAGAGTTCGTCCCCGGTGGTGGTGTGCTTGGCGTGGGCATAGCAGTGGATGCAGCTCAGATTGCACTGGCGGGTGACATTCCACACCACCACGGGGCGCTTGTCCGCGGAAAACTGCAGAAGGTGGGAGGGAAGACGGGAAGAGTGCCTGCCGTAGCGGAGGGCATCGGAAGGCTCCACCGTATTGCAATATAACTTGGAGATACCGATCATAATCCATTGCTCGTGTTGGGAGGGTGCCTTTCGACAGGATCCGCGCCCTTGGGAAAGAATCCCGCGTCAGGAAGTCCCGTCCTTGTCGAGTTGCTTGGGCGGATTGAGTTCATCCTTGATAAGAGCGCTGATGTGGGCTTCCGGATTCAACAAGGCCTCCCGGGTGATGAAAAACCGGCTCTTCCCGGTCTTTTCCCGGACCAGCTTGAGTCCCAGCTCGAAATCCGCCGTCAGCTTCCGGTAAAAGTCCTTGATCTCCAGCGGGGTGTTGATGAGCTGGTCAATGATGTAATCGACGGCGTCTTCTTCCAGGACGATGTTGATATCATGGCTTTTGTAAAAATACAGCTCGATCTTTTTGATCTCATCGTGAAAGGATTTGATCTTTTCCACGGCGCTGCCCACATCCATGATATTCTTGCAATAGCACGCCGCCACATTGTCGATGCGGGTGGTGGAAAGGGTCAGGTTGTACTTTTCGGAAAGTTCCTTCCGGTTGGCAAGGCAATAGGCCTTGATGCGCTCTTTTTCCGCCTGCAGGAGAGCCTCGTGGGTTTCAAGCACCCATTCTCGATGCTGAGGGCTCAGAAGCGTCTCAAGGGCCTTTTCCGGATTCTCCAGGATGGCCGTGGTGGCCGGAAAATGCTGCAACGGGGTGGATGGGAGCCGCCGCTCAAAGGGCAGCAAGGCCTTTTCCACCGCGCTGACCAACCCCCGGGCCCCGGTATTTTCCTGGAAAGCCATCTGAGCCAGGCGTCCCAAAAGGGCTTCTTCGAAACGGATATCAATGCCGTAGGCGGCAAAATCGTACTTTTTCCCGAGGATGATGGGGTTGTTGGGGTTTTTCAAAATTTCCAGCAAATCCGCCTCGGTCAGATGTTCGAAGACCGCCCGCACCGGAAGCCGTCCCACGAACTCGGTTTCGAAGCCATAGGAAATGATATCTTCCGATTTGACGTGTTTCAGGATGTCCACCTGCTCTTTGGCGCTCTGGATCTTGGCGCCGAAGCCCATCTTTTGATCGAGCATCCGTTTTCGGATGATCTCCGGTAAATCCGTAAAGGCGCCGCTGACGATGAACAGGATGTTCTTCGTGTTGACGGTGCGACGGTCGCGCTTTCCGGTCTTTCGAAAGCGCTCGATTTCCTGGATCATGGAAATGGGATCGTGGGGGACCTTCAGGTCCACCTCGGTTTCTTCCAGAGGCTTGAGAAGGGCCCGCTGGACGCCGGTCCGGGACACATCGGCGCCGATAAAATTCCGGCTCGAGGCGATCTTGTCGATTTCATCGATGTAAATGATGCCATACTGGGCCAGTTCCATGTCCCCGTCCGATTCGCGGACCAGATCCCGTACCAGGTCCTCCACATCCCCCCCCACATATCCGGTTTCGCTGAACTTGGTGGCGTCCCCTTTGACGAAGGGCACTCCGATTTTTTTGGCGATCAACCGGACCATGTAGGTCTTTCCCACCCCGGTGGGCCCCACCATGAGCACGTTGTTCTTGATGTGCCCCACCATGTCCCCCATATCGTTTCCGCCGTTTTGAAACCGCTTGATGCGGTTGAAATGGGTGCAGATTTTGGTGGCCAGGATTGCCTTGGCGGTGTCCTGCTTGACGATGTACCGGTCCAAATAGGCGATGAGTTCTTCGGGTTTGAGATCAAAATTGATCTTTTTCTTTTTCTTTGCCGCACCCGGTTTTTCAAAGGGAAGCTCCTGGGGCAAGACCACCGGTCCGGCGATCTTCACCGAGTCCCCGAACTTCTTGGTTAAAAAATCGCCGATTTCCTTTTCAAGTTCTTTTGGATCGGGTATTTTTTCGTTTTGTGTCTTCATGTCGTGACGATAATCATCTCTTGAAATTTTGCAAGTGGCGCCGAAAAGACAAGACCGTAAGGTGGAAGGTCAAGCGGAAAAGCCTTCAGCCGTCGGTTTTGGGTTGCGACACCATGCGAAATATCTTATGAGGCACAGTTCAACGATACAAAATGCCGCAGGATTTGTAAAGCCGTTTGCCGGAATGCTTTCGGCATGCCCGGCTTTTCAGGCGGAGTCGGGGGAAGCGCACTAAAACCTAAAAACAGATTGTTTCATTGCCGGGGAGCCCGCCCTTCAGATCGCGAAGGGTCCACAAACGGCAAAAGACAACGGAAGCGCCGGGAAAAGCGCTCCCGGGGCCGGATGCGATCCTCGGAGTCGGCCGCAAACCGGAGGAAATATGGCCAAAAAAAAGATCAAGCGAAAAGAACTGTTAAAAGAACCCGACGAATTTCTCACCTTCTCCGCCCGGATGCTCCAGTGGATGGCCCAAAACAGGAACCAGATCCTTTGGGGGGTGGGCGTTGTGGTGTTCATTGCCGTGGCGGTTTCCGGGTGGATGTATTACCGGAAAATAAAGGAAGACCGGGCCGTGGCAGCGTTCGGAAAGATCATGACCGCGTATCGTCAAATGGGCGAAGACGCGGCCTCGGATCCGCAAGCGGGCCGGGTCAAAGAGATGTTGGCCGCATTTGTCCAAAATTACACCGGCACGGGTTCCGGGAGGATGGCCCGGGTCCTTTTGGCCAACCTGCATTTTCGTACCGGAGATCCGGATACGGCCATAATGGCGTACCGGCGGGCCCTGGAGGATTACGAAGACCATTCCCTGATTCAAAACCTGATTTTAAGCGGCCTCGGACACGCCTATCTGGAAAAAGGACAGCCCGATGAGGCCGCCCGATACTTCCAGCGGGTTGTTGCAGGGGACGCCCCGCTCCTCAAAAGCGAGGCTCTTTTCATCCTGGCGCAATTGTCCGGGAAATCGGGGAATCCGGGTGAGGCGGCCGTGCATTTAAAGAAAATTCTTTCCGAATTCCCGGAGTCCCTCCATGCGATCCTGGCAAGGGAGGCTCTCGGAGGGGACAAATGAAAACGGCCGGTCACATCGACCAGCCGCTAAGGAGAAAATGAAGATGAAGAAATGCACGTGCCTATTTATCCAAGCAATTACCGTGCCGGATTTTTCAGTATGCGGCCCAGTTTTTTCATTTAAGAAATATTGTTAATGATATCAATTTACTATGTTGTTTCCAACCGATAAGGGAACGCTTGAAACAAAGCGTTTAACATACTGGGAATCCGCCGTTTCGTTTCCGTTTGGAAATGGCGGGTTTCCATTTGGAAACTTTCGGAACGGCCACCGGCAAACATGATACATTCCCCAAGAGGATAAAAAGCCGCCTTGGACGAGCGACTTCAACACTTGGAGCAGATCTACCGGCAGTTCGATGCGTTCTTGGAACCCTATCCCTTGGCCTGCGAAAAGGGCTGTACGGCGTGCTGCACCCGTAACGTGATCATGACATCCCTGGAAGGCCGGTGGATCCTCGAGCGCCTTGATGCGCCGGGCCGGCGGACCCTTTTGGGTCGAATCACCGCCGCCGTGGATCTTCCCCGTTTTCACCCCACCCTTACCTTTAACCGGATGGCCGACCTCATCGAATCGGGAAAAGACGTCCCGGACGAAGGCGGCGATCCGGACTGGGGGGTGTGTCCCTTGCTGGAAAAAGGGGAATGCACGATCTATGCCCTGCGTCCCTTCATGTGCCGGTCCATGGTTTCGGAAGTCACGTGTGACGATCTGGGGCACGCCACTATGAAACCCATCGTCCTCACCGCGGCCCATGTCCTGATGCAGGTGATCGAACACCTGGATGTCAAAGGGTTTTCAGGCAATTTGTCGGATGTGTTACTGGAACTGGCGAGGGCTGAAAACGGGAACCCCCCGGCCGGGGGGTTGGCTTCGGCGCCGCCCCGCGGCATCCTTTTCAATCATCCCTTACGCCGCCTCATGGTCCCCTGGGAGCACCGGAAAAAGATTCAGGAACTTCTGGCGTCCCTTTCCGTTCCGGGCGCAAAGGTGGCCTCTCCGGTTCCGGAATCATCGGTTTAGCTTCAAGAGTCCGGCGGCATTCCCCCCCTGGATGAGGGCCATCTCCTTCGGCTGCATCCCCGCCGTTTCCATTTCCTGCAATCCCCTTTTGGGCCGGAGGAGGGGAAAATCGCTCCCGAACAGGATTTTTTCCGGCCCGATGATGTCCATGGCCACCCGGTAAATTATGGGTTCGTACAGAAAAGGGGAGGCGGCCGTGTCGAACCAGACGTTTTTTAAGGTCTCTTTGACCTGTTTTTTCATCAGGGAAAAAAAGAAAATCCCACCGCCCCAGTGGGCCAGTACGATCTTGTTTTCCGGATACCGTTTTATCAGGGATTCGATTTGGGACAGGGTTGCCTTTGTTTTACCGGCATAAACGTGTCCGACGGGTTCATTTGCATGGATCAGCACCGGCAAGCCTTTTTCCCGGCACTCCGCCAGGGTCGCATCCAGGCTCTCGAGGCATTTTTCGTCTAAATCGGTGTCGTAAAACGCCAGTTCCCCGACCCCGGAAAGTCCGCCGTCCAGGCATCGCCGCGCTTCCCGACCCGACGGATCCGACACCGGATCCAGGCAGCACAAACCCACAAACCGGTCCGGATGCCTTGCCACGGCATCCATGATGTAGTCGTTGTGACGCCTGGCGGTGTCGAGGCGTTTCCATGGAAAGCCGAAGATGACGGAGACGGAAACGCCGTCTTCGTCCATTGTCCGCAGGAGCTCCTCGACGCCGGCCAGCCGGGATTTGGGGGAGGCATAAAGGAGCTGAAACGCCGGTTCGCTGTCGAAAAAGCGTTCCCGATGATCCCGGACCTGCCTGGGGAACAGATGGGTGTGAAAATCGAGGATCATGTGCTTTCCTTTCAACCCGGAACTGACACACGCCGGGCGATGACGGCGATGCTGGTGCCGGAATAGAGTTTGGCGATGGGACGTGCCGCCCATCCGATCACGGGCAGGCGGCGCAGCCGGTTTTTAATGGTTTCCGAGTGGTATGTTTTGGAAAAACGAATCGAAAACCCGTGTTTTTCGAGAAGCCTCTTCAGGCTTTCCGGAGAAAAATGGTACAAGTGGTACGGCAGTTGCCATCCCACCCAGTCGGCCCCGTTTCTTCGGGCATCCGCGCCTTCGTGGTTGGGCACATCGATCACCAGGGCGCCCTCTTGCTTCAGCCAGCCCGCGGCCGTGGCGATGGTGAAGTTGACATCGGCGGTGTGTTCGAGGAAATGCCACATGGTAATCACATCAAAGCTTCCCGGAGCAAACAAACGGGGTGACAATGGGGCCTGGACCACGGGAAGTTTCAGGCGTTCTTGGGCATAGCGGGCGGCCCATTCAGAGATTTCATATCCCGTGACGGAAAAGCCGGCCATGCGGGCGGCGGCCGGGAAATAGCCGTATCCGCACCCCATGTCCAGAATTTTTCCGGAAGAAGTCGCTTTTCGCACAAACCGAACCCGGTGATCCTCGCCGCGGATCCGTTTCTGAAACGCCGCCGAAGATGGATCCAGGCCGTCGTCGTATTGATCCTTGAAGTACTCGGCTTCGTAGAGTTTTTGGAGTGCTTCTTCGGACGGGCGCGGATCGAGAACACCGAGGCCGCAACGGATACACGCCAGCACCCGCCATTCTTTTCGCCGGATCAAGGGCGCACCCCGGTCGTTGCCGCACACCGCACAGGGTGCCGAAAGCATTTCCTCTCGATTCCCCGTTGGATAACACCCCTTGTCCGGATTCATTTCAACTCGTTTTTGAAGGCGTCGATCACCGTATCGATGGCGATGGAAAAGCTGATCCCTTCCACCCCCGGGCGCATCAACTTGGCCGTGTTGACGCCCAGCACCCGGCCTTGGGCGTCGATAAGCGGCCCCCCGCTGTTCCCCTTGTTGACCTTGGCCGTGTTTTGGATGATCACCGCACCCTTTGCATCGGTTCTCAGGGCGGAAAAGATCCCTTCGGAGACCGATTGGGTCAACCCCAGGGGGCTTCCGATGGCATACACGGGGGCTCCGGCCGGGATCCGTCGGATATCCCCCAATTCCGGCCGGGGTGTTTTATATCCAGAAAGCCGGAACAGCGCCAGATCGTGATCCGGGCTTTTGGCGACGAACTTGGCTTCAAAAGGGGTGTTGTCCGCCAGGAGGATGGTCACGTAAGCGGGCGGGTTTTCGGCGCGGATCTTGGAATCATTGAGAAATCGGGCCAGCGAATCGAGTTTTTCCTGCCGATGACGGTAGTCTTTGATCAGCGACTCCAGGCGGTCGGCGTGGATCTTGTGGGCGGCGTCGTTCCGGTCTAATCCTTTATAGGCGTTCAAAAATCCGTCCATATCCCGGTTCTCCAGCCGTTGGACCAGCCGGGTATTTCCGGTCAACCCTTCAAAGGCCAGCAGGTCGGCGGCATGGGAAAGAATATTGTCCTTAAATTGTTTCAGCCGGGCCGTTTCCCGATCAAAGACGTTTCCGGCCGCGGCGATTTGCTTCTTATCTCCTTCGAAAACGTGGCGGTTGGTGACGATATGCCCCTTGTCATCCAGGAAAAATCCGGATCCCAGCCCGATGGGGGTCTTGAGGGTCACCGTGAAATTCCGGGCCCTTTCGAAAACGTTTCTCGGCTTCAGTTTCTCCTGGAGGTGCTTTTCCAGGTCCCAGCTTTCCGGACGCAAATCCGTTGTTTGGCTTTCCATCGTTTCCGCCCTGCGATCTTCCGGAGGGACATCCGAGTAGTGCCAGTTGCCCTGCGCATCCCGGTACTTGTAAATGGTTGCAAAACAGGGGATCGCCGAGCAAACCCAAAGGGCGATTGTCAAAAAAACGCAGAAAATCCGTTTATGAGGCAAAAGCCATCGTGCCGTTTGCCGAATGGCGCATCATGGCATTTTCTCTTCTGATGTTTAAACTTCTTTTTGGTCCCAAGCACCGCGTTCCTTGAAATTCAAAAGAGTTAAACAAAAATCCACCATAATACCCTTCCAAGGATGACAAAGACATGCAACCAAGCTTGCCGAGGTTCATTTTGCGACCTTACGCCTTGTGCTGTCCGGCAAGCTACCTTCGCCCCTTTTCCGAATAAACATTGGCAATCATGGTTTGATGTTATTTGGATAGCAGTAGACCCGTTTGTTGTTATCCATTACGCCTTTTGATAGCAATAAAAATATTTGTTGCAATTGGATGAGCATCAAAATACCTCACGGCTTCGGCTGTGTTGAGAATCTCTCCATAGGTCAGGATTGCCGGACGGCGGCCGCTTGCTGGTTTAATTTCACGGAAAAATCCCCTTTCTTGCAAAGGTTCAGCATCCAGCTGACGCTAAATCTGGCAAATCCGCAAAAGAAACGGCTGAATTGATCGGCTTTTCAAGCCAAGGTTGAGAGATTCCGCACCATTAAGAAACACGCCGATGATGAAACCAAGGAAGCGGTCATGGCCGGTGAAAAGGCAAAAAAACGCCGATCAATCTCGGACCCTACTCCTACCCTTCCCCGGATCGAGATCGTCCAGAAATACGGCGAATGAGGAGATCATTTTTGGCTTGATAGTATGAAAGGTACTTAATTAGGGGAGTACATAATAAAACTATGAATGGTTTTAAGTCCTTGGAATGATTCCCTTATCCTTAAGGATCTTTTTATATCCATTCCTATCGAGGGGGCATTCAAGTAGATCGTCAAACTGATCGATTGTAAGCTTTAATTGGTTGGCAATGCTTTTATATGTTCCTACGGAAATTGGCTTCCTCCCTTTAGGAATGGTAACCCTGCAAATTTTTAATTCTCTTTCTTTAAACCACCCGGTTAATTCTTTTTTTCCTTTAAAATGAATACCCAATTTTCTCGTTTTTCACAGCATTTCTTTATATCTTGAGCAGAAAATTGAGCATTTTTCATTCCTACCTCGCAACAATTTTCCGCAAGAAATTTTTAATGTTCAAATACTCCTGAGAAAAATTATCATCTTCTTCCAAATCATCGAATAAAGATTCAACCTCTCTTTTAAACATATTTATAGCATCCTGCCTTCTTTCCCCATACCCATATAATGGAAGATCGCTTGATTTTACAAGAAAACCATCTCCATATTTTTCAATCATAACACTTAATGGAGATAACATTTTTTTACTTGGTAACTCCACAATTAAAATATTTTCTCTATTATACGCTTCGAAATTTGAGGAGGAAGATCGAATTAATATGAATATATTGACATCTAACTTTTCTGCTGTAACAGGTGAATCATCACCGTATAGTGAATAATCTTCTATATCGGGGATATAGACCGGTTTTCTTGGGTCAGAGGCGTTGATACAATTATAATCCATTTATTCCTTCTTTCGAGCTTGAAAAGTTTTTTCATGTTTTTCGACTTTTTCAAGAAGCCACACTGCAAGGGATTTTGCGGTATTTGGTGTCATCGAAATACCAAACAGAATATCTCTGATAATTGCATCTTTTTTATCCTCTTTAAGCTCTTCCCCTAGCTGACCGTCTGGCTCAAGTGAATATGTAATCGTTTTGGGTATTGCGGGCCTTTCGAAAAAAAAGTTCGCATTTATCTGACCTTGTGCATTAATACCACCATAAGCCCCGCTAATAGAATAAATTGCAAAATTCGGTGATATTTTGTATTCGAAATTGATAGTTTTGGTCTTCTTACTGCCATTTCTTTTTGATCTCAATTGATTCACCATCATGCCCCCCTTTTTCACAAAAGGACAAATCCGTAGAATATATGATCAAATCATAATAGACATGGCTAAAGATATTTGTCAATCAATACAATAAATCTTGGTTTATTATCCAACGTTCAGGGTTTCATGTCTTTCGGAGTGGGGATAGAATGGGGACTAAGAATGCCTATCAAAGAAAAATGGGCTACTCAAAAAACGGCATAACCCATTGACTTTACTGGTACGCCCGGCAGGATTCGAACCTGCGGCCTACGGATTCGAAGTCCGGCGCTCTGTCCAGCTGAGCTACGGGCGCACGAAGAAGCCCCCCGATGAGGTTTCGGGAGGCTTTG
>JAFDGC010000062.1 GCA_019309485.1 Deltaproteobacteria bacterium
CGAGTAAACAGTAGCGAGTGACGAGTGAATGGTGAATGATGGATAAAGTGCGCGTGGCGGTGGTGGGAGTGGGGTACCTGGGTCGATATCACGCCGAAAAATACCTAAAAATCCCGGAAGCCCACCTGGTGGGTGTCGTGGATATCGACAGAGATCGGGCCGAGACGACCGCCCTCCGGGTCGGCACCCAACCCTTTGGAAACCATCGGGAGATCCTCGGTCAAGTGGACGCCGTGAGCATCGCCGTCCCCACCCCCCAGCATTTTCACATCGCCATGGATTTTTTACAGGAAGGGGTGGATGTGCTCATCGAAAAACCCATCACCTCCACCCTGGAAGAGGCCGATACCCTCATCGAGGCGGCCCGGGCCCAGGATCGATTCATTCAGGTGGGGCATCTGGAGCGGTTCAACCCGGCGGTGCGGACACTCGACGGAGTGGTTCGGAATCCCTTGTTCATCGAGTCACACCGGTTAAGCCGGTACAAGCCCCGGGGGACGGATGTGAGCGTGGTCCTTGATCTCATGATCCACGATATCGACATCATTTTAAATTTTGTAAAGAACAAGGTAAAGGAGATTCGGGCCGCAGGAATGTCCGTGGTCACCCCCCATGTGGATATCGCCAACGCCCGGTTGGAGTTTGAGAACGGATGCGTGGCCAATGTCACCGCCAGCCGCATTTCATTAAAAGATGAGAGGAAGCTCAGGCTTTTTCAACGGGATAAATATATCTCCATTGATTTTGCCAATCAGGAGATTACGGTTATCGACAGGAGCGAAGAGGAAAAAGCCGGTCTTATTCCGGGGATGCGGGTTCAGCAGCTCGATTTTCCCCGGGAGGACGCCCTGGAAGCGGAGTTGAAGGCCTTCATCGCCTCTGTTTTGCAACGGACGCCGCCCCGGGTGAACGGGGAGACGGGTCGTGAGGCCCTGGAGATCGCCCTTCAGGTTGTGGATCAGATCCATGCCACCAGCGATCCGTTGTTGGAACAGTGAACAGTGACGAGTGAACAGTGACGAGTGACGAGTGAAAACGGGACCCAGACAGGGGCGGTGCGTGGTCATCGTGGTGGGGGAGTCCTCCGGCGATCTGCATGCGGCCAACCTCGTGCGTTCCATGAAAAAAAAGGATCCCACCCTTTTTTTTTGCGGGATCGGCGGACACGCCATGCAGGAGGCCGGGGTTCGAATACTCATGGATGCCGGAGCCGTCACCGCCGTGGGGGTCACGGAATCCCTGGCCAAACTCCCGGTGATCCTCAAGGCCATGGCCCTGGTGAAACGCCTTTTGAAAACCCTCAAGCCCGAGCTGGTCATCCTGGTGGACTTTCCCGACTTCAATCTCCGGGTGGCCCCCACGGCGAAAAAACTTGGAATCCCCGTCCTTTATTACATCAGTCCCCAGTTGTGGGCGTGGCGGCCGGGGCGGGCGGCCCGGCTCAAGCACCTGGTGGACCATATGGCCGTTATTCTCCCGTTTGAAGCCGACTTTTATAAGGAGTATGATATTCCGGTGACCTTTGTGGGGCATCCCTTACTGGATGGAAAGGTGGACCTGATGAAACGCCCCGGCATGGGCAAGGATGCCCGAGAAGGGGTCGTGGGGCTCCTTCCCGGATCCAGAGAACGGGAGGTGGAGCGCCACCTTCCCCTCATGCTGGAAGCGGCCCGCATCCTGAAGGCCGGGCATCCGGATCTGAAATTTGTTGTTTCCGTTGCCAATACGGTGAAACACGCCACGGTGGAAGCGATCCTGATGCGGTTCGGTTCGGATATTCCGGCCGAGATCTCCGGTGCCAGGGGACAGGACCTGTTCCGGCAGGTATCCCTCGTCATGGCCAAATCCGGGACGGTGACCCTGGAGGCGGCCCTTTTCGGCGTGCCGTGCGTCATCTTGTACCGCGTTTCCCCCGTCAGTTACTGGGTGGGAAAAACGCTGATCAAAGTGCCTTACATCGGGCTGGCCAACCTCATCGCCCAAAAAGAGGTCCAACCCGAGTTGATTCAAAATGAAGCCACGCCCCAGGCCCTTGCGCGCGCATGCCACCGCCTGTTGACGGATAAAGACCGAATGGATCAAGTGCATAAGGAATACGATCGGGTCCGGTCTCTTCTGGGGGGAAAAGGGGCCTCAGACCAGACGGCAAAGATCGCCTCAAGGCTGATGGAAAAGACCCAGTGACCGGTAAACGAAACAGTGTCTTGTCCGGGCGTGCTTCATGATGACCCGACACGCCGGAAAATGGGAAGGGTTCAAGTGGGAACTCGTCGGCGTTCTCGGCAAAGCCCTGGTGGACGCCTGGTTTGCCACCGTCAGGGTAGAATCCGAGGGGTGGGAACGGGTCCGATCCATCATGGAATCCCGGCGGTTCATTTTTGCGTTCTGGCATTCCCGGATTCTTTTGATCAGTTATCTGTATCAGGGCTGGGGCGGCGTCATCCTGGTGAGTGCCTCCAAGGACGGGGAATACATGGCCCGGGTGCTCAAGCGGCAGGGGCACTGCCCGGTGCGAGGATCCACGTCAAAGGGCGGACTTCGGGCCCTTGCGGCGCAGATTCGCCTCCTTCAAACGCCTCCCGTGCGTCCCGGGGTGGTGGTGCCGGACGGCCCCCAGGGGCCCCGGTTCAAAGCCCAGCCCGGCGTGGTGATTTTGGCCAAAAAAACCGGGTACCCGGTTGTCCCGGTGACTTGCAGCGCCCGGCGGATGAAGATCTTTTCGAGCTGGGATCGATTCATCCTTCCGCTGCCGTTTACAACCTGCCGGATCGTTTACGGGGAGCCGGTCCGGGTCCCGCCGGAGGCGGACGAAACGCTGCTTCGGGAATCCCTCCGCCGGGTGGAAAAGGAGCTGGGCCGGATTACGGCAAACGCGGATCGGCGTTTCGGACATCGCATCGACTGAAATGGAAAAACCGGGCCGTATGTGGATAATGAATGCATCATGGAAAAAGTCAAAACCCTGATTATTAAGGAGCGTCACAAACGGATCCTTTTGCTCATCCGGGAGCATTGGTTCCGGTTGCTGGCGGCCATGGGATGCATGCTGGTGGTGGCCGGATCCACCGCCGCGTCGGCGTATCTCGTCAAGCCGGTTTTGGATGATATCTTTTTCAGCAAAAATCTGAAGATGCTCAAGATCATCCCCGTAGTGGTCGTTATCATCTACTTTCTTCGGGGAATCGGGCAGTACGGCCAGGAATACCTGATGAATTACGTGGGGCAAAACATCATCAAACGGTTGCGGGACAGCCTGTATGTCCACATCCAGGACCTGCCCATCTCCTTTTTCCAAAAAGAGCGCACCGGTGTTCTCATGTCCCGGATCACCAATGATGTAAATATCCTCAAATCCATGGTCTCCACGGCCTTTACCAGCGCCCTCAGGGACTGTTTCACCATCATCGGCTTGACCGGGGTGATCTTCTACCGGGACTGGAAGCTGGCCCTTTATGCCCTGATCATTTTGCCGTTGGCCTTTTATCCCATCGTGGAATTCGGAAAACGGGTGCGGCGGGTGAGCACCGGATGCCAGGAGGCCATGGCGGATCTGACTTCCTTTTTGCACGAAACCTTCGTGGGGAACAAGATCATCAAGGCCTTCGGGATGGAAGACTACGAAAAAAAGCGGTTTTTCGAAAAAACCGAGGGGCTCTTCCGCCTGGAGATGAAAGCGGTCATCGCCCGGGCACTTTCTTCCCCCATCATGGAGTTTCTGGGCGGACTCGGGATTGCGTTCATCATCTGGTACGGGGGATATCGGGTCATCACCGGGACATCCACGCCGGGGACATTTTTTTCCTTCATGGCCGCCGTCTTGATGCTCTACGACCCGGTAAAGAAGCTCTCCGGACTCAACAACGCCATCCAGGAAGGCCTTTCGGCCGCCGACCGCATTTTCGATATCATCGAGCGGGATTCGGATATCGTGGAAGTCCCGGGGGCGCCGGAAATTCCCAAGAGACCCCACTCCGTCACCTTTCAAGGGGTGTCCTTCCGGTACGACAGCGACTGGGTGTTGAAGGACATCCACCTGAACGTGGAAGCCGGGGAAATCCTGGCCATCGTTGGGATGAGCGGGGGCGGGAAGACGACCCTGGTGAATCTGATTCCCCGGTTTTTCGACGTCACCAAGGGGGCGGTCCTCATCGACGGCATGGATATCCGCAAGGTGCAATTGGCGTCGTTACGGAAACAGATCGCCATCGTCACCCAGGAGTCCATTTTGTTCAATGAATCGGTGCGCGACAACATTGCCTACGGCAACTTCGGGGCCTCGGAGGCGGACATCCGGGAGGCGGCAAAGGCGGCCTATGCCCACGACTTCATTTCCCAATTCCCCAAGGGATACGATACCCGGATCGGCGAACTGGGGGGACGGCTGAGCGGCGGGGAAAAGCAGCGGATCTGTATCGCCCGGGCCCTGCTCAAAGACGCCCCGATTTTGATTTTAGATGAGGCCACCTCTTCCCTGGATACGGAATCGGAGATGCTGGTCCAAAAGGCTATCGAAAACTTGATGCAGGGCCGAACGACCTTTGTCATTGCGCACCGGCTTTCCACCATCGGTTATGCCAATCGGATCATCGTGGTGGCCAGGGGCCGGATCGTGGAGGAGGGCACCCATGAACGCCTCATGGCCCTCAACGGGGAGTACTTCAAACTGTATCAGATGCAGTTTTTCAACAACGGCCAAACAAACGAAAACAGCCCGGATCCCGCATCTCCGATCCCTTCTTTCGAGCCGGAAGGTCCATGACTTCGTCCGGACCACAAAAAGAGAAAAATCCCATCATGGGCGGTTTTCCCGGCGTCCTTTTCTTTTTCATCCTTGCCGGTGGCGTCCTTTTTTTCTTTCCGTCCCTCGACTTGAAGGTCAGCGGACTTTTTTACGATTCCGGGAGAGGATTTTTCCTCAAAGACCTCTGGGTATGCACATTCATTTATCGTGCCGTGGAGATTTTCGCCGTCGGCTTGACCATCGCACTCGTCCTTTTTCTTTTCATCGTCAGGATCCGGCGGAAACCGCTTTTCTCGCTGAATCAAAAGAGGGTTTTTTATCTTGTTCTGGTGCTGGCGGCAGGGCCCGGTCTGTCGGTGAACGTGGTGCTCAAGGATCACTGGGGACGGGCAAGGCCGTATCAGGTGGAAGCGTTCGGGGGGAAAAAGGCGTTCACCCGGGCGTGGGTCCTCTCGGATCAATGCGAGAACAACTGCGCTTTTGTGAGTGGACATGCCTCCATGGGGTTTTATCTTTTTGCCTTTTCATTCCTTTGGCCCCGGCATCGGAAAAAATGGACGGCCCTGGCCCTGGCCTCCGGGTGCACCGTTGGCCTGGTTCGCATCCTCCAGGGAAGTCATTTTGTCTCGGACGTGATCTTTTCCGGCCTGGTGGTGTATGGGGTGGCATACCTGTTGAGTCGGGTCATGGGTCTTGAAAGACTCCGCCATCCGCAGGGGTGATGGAAGACGGGAATAATGGAAGGATGGAAGAAAGAAAAGATCGCCTCTTACGATTTCATCAGTGGAATGGGGAAGGGAAATGACGGGGGGGGAAAGCGTGGGGGAAACACATCCCCCTGAGATTGAACTTTCCGTTGTCATCCCGGCTTACAATGAAGCGGACCGGATCGTGACGACCCTCCAAAAGACCCTTGACTACCTGGAAAACCGACCCTTTCAAGGGGAAGTCATCGTGGTCAGCGACGGGAGCACGGACGACACCGTGTCGGTGGTCCAAGCGCTGGGCCGGGGGCGGGGGATCGATCTTCGAGCCATCGAATATCACCCCAATCGCGGGAAAGGATATGCCGTCCGCACGGGAATGCTGGAGGGAAAAGGCGCCGTGCTCATGTTCATGGATGCCGATTATTCGGTTCCCATCCAAGAAATGGAAAAAGGGCTTGCGTGTCTTCGAAACGGATACGATGTCGCCATGGGGTCCCGTGCGTTGTCCGGGTCCCGGGTGGTGGCCCATCAAAATTTCGCCCGGGAGCTTTCGGCCAAAATCTACACGATGATTCAGTCTTTTTATTTGGGGATTCCCTATCGGGATACCCAATGCGGTTTCAAACTGTTCACCCGCCGGGCCGCCCGAGTCCTTTTTGACCGCCAAAAGCTTTCCAGCGTGATATTCGATCCGGAGATCCTATGGTTGGCCAAAATGCTGGGGTTTCAAACGGTCGAATTTCCGGTTTGCTGGCGGCATATAGGCGACTCCCGGATCCAATACGACAGCGTGAAAAAATCCCTTTTTGTTTTTCAGGAACTGTTCCGGATCAAACAGCTCCATCCACCGGGTTCATTGAACCGCAGCAGCGAGCGTTAACCCCGCAGGTTCTCCCTGACGGAAGTGCTTCGCGGGTTGGCGCAAAGCGGAAATCCCGCATTGGGGGGCCGCCGGGGCAGGGATGGAATTATTGTATTGGCAATCTTTCGGACATCCGAACCCTCGGGCGGGACCCATTGGAGCCCCCCTTTGAACCCATAACACCGGTACAGATAAAAGATCTTCACCGGTGTGTCGGCCCCCTGCAAAGAACGCCCGCAAGGCGGGATCTCGAGCCTTTCCGGGGGATCCACCCGTTCGAAAACCGCTGAAAGCCGGCGGGTATGGCTCGTGGGATCATAGGTGACGCCGATGCCGTCTTTGCCTTTCAGGTCGGTGTCCGTCCACCAGAAATCGTAGACATTGGGCCGCCCCCACCGATTGATGGAGACGGTTTTGGGCCGGCCGGGGGTGTAAAAGGCAAGTTCGCTGGCCATCTGATAGTGCAGGCCGAAAAGAAAAGTTTCGTCAGGGTGCGGCATCCGGGCTTTCAGGGCGTGGACCGCGGTGCCCAGGCGGGGCCAGCCGCAGACTTCGGATTGGATCCGGTCCCATTTCAGGGGGACCGGCAGGACGGGATGCACGGCCTGCAGGATCACAAGCCCGGAGATCAGGTAGGCCGAGCCCACGGCATACGGCCAGAGCCGCCTGCCCAGGGCCACCCCGGGTAAGTGGGTGAACCGGGAAGTGCTGCCGCCGAAATACACGGCGCAAAGCACGGCACCCGCGAGATATCCGGCGCCGGGCCAGTTTCCGTAAACCCGGGTGTGTAGGCTTAAAAGAGTAAATCCCGCCACAATGATCACGGAAGTAAAAAAAAGATAGCGAGAAAGCCACGCCTTGCCGCCTTCTTCCTTGCAGGCCAGGATCCAGGCCGAAAACATCAAAAGAAAAACGAGGGGGGTGAGGAGCCCCGCTTGGGAGCCCAAGAACTCCAAGAAAAACTTCGGATGCAGCGCAAAGGGGGTATCCGCACCCCCGATGTGGGCCACATGGCGGACGGATACCCACTCGTGGGTGGCGTTCCAGTAGATCACGGGGGAAAAAAGAACCATACCCGTGGCCACGGCGAGCCAAGGGCCCCCGGCGGCCAGCTTTTTTCGGAACGGCGGATGCAACAGCATAAAGAGAAATACCGAAACCGGAAAAAGGATCATGGTATATTTGCTGAGCAGTCCGAACCCGAACCAGAAGCCGGCGGCGACCCACTGACCCCTTGAATCCGTTTCCATGGCTCTTGCGCCGTGATAACTTGCCCCGGCCCAACCCGCGGCCTGGAGGGCGTCGGGGGTGGCCAGAAGGCTTCCCACATTGAATAAAAGGACCCCCTGGGTAAGCAGTGCCGTGTGCCAGGCAGCGGCGGCTCCTGCCCACCGATGGGCCAGTCGGACCAGGTATGCGGAAGCCAGCGCCATGGCCAGGAGGGAAGGAAGACGAACCGCGGTTTCCGTATGCCCAAGGGCCAGGGTGCACATCCGGATCGCCCAGGCGATCAAGGGGGCCTGGTCGTAGTATCCCCAGTCGGGATGGCGGCTCCATTGCCAATAGTTGGTTTCATCCGGAACCAGGGGAAACATTCCCGCCACCCAGAAGCGCAGCATGAAAAAAAGACCGATCCAAATTCCGGCCCAAACCAAATCCCGATTCTTTAAATCAAATTTCATGGCGATGCACTAACGGGAGACAACGGGAAAGTCAAGGCGATACCAGGTGTTTCCCATTTATTGGGTTGCAAGTGTTGCAAAAGTTTGACATCTTTTAAAGGCTCGGCGTCCTCAAGGACAAGGGATAAGTGAAGGGTGAAGGGTGATAGGAACAGTGACGAGTGACGAGTGGTAAGCACGGTGAACGGTGAATGGGTGAAGGGTGAAATATCGAAACAAATCCGAAATTCGAAGCACGAAATTCGAAACAAATTCAAAATCCAAATGACCCAATGACCGAAACCGGTTTTGCGTGAAAAAGAGGTTTGTTTCGGACATTTGAATTTTGATCATTCCATATTGTTTAGGATTTAGATATTCGGATTTGCGGCGTTCGCCTTTAAGAGCGACGGATTTTAATTATATGCGGGTCGTGATGGCCGATTTACTGAGAACAAGAACCAGACAGGCCAGACAGACGAGTGACCGACAATTAAAGAGCGTAAACAGATCCGACGGGCTCCAATGAAATACCCCCGCATCATCGACCGCTATCTTTTCAGCCAGATGTTGATTCCCTTTTCCATCAACGTTGTGTTTCTGGCGTTTATCTTTTTGATGACCCAGATTCTCCAGATCACCAGCTTCATCGTGAATCATGGCGTGGGCATCGGGACGGTGTTTCGCATGCTGGTTTATACCCTCCCCTTTTTCTTGATGTTCATCTTTCCCATGTCCGTCATGATGGCCATACTCCTGACTTTCATGAAGCTTTCCAGCGAAAACGAAATCGTGGCCCTAAAGGCCGGCGGCATCAGCATTTACAGCCTCCTTCCCCCGGTGTTCCTGTTTTGTCTTTTGGGAAGCCTCCTGACCGCGTTCATGGCCGTCTATGGGCTGCCCTGGGGACGGCTCTCCTTCAAGAACCTGGCCATGGAGGTGGCCACCGCCAACGTGGACATCGCCGTTAAGGAAAGAACCTTTATCGACAACTTTGATGGTGTGATGCTGTACGTCAACAAGACCGATATGAAACGGCAGCGGCTGGTGGATGTCTTCATCGAAGACCAAAGGAAAAAGGACATCGTCTCCACCGTGGTGGCCCCCGAGGGGAAGCTGCTGGGGGATCCCGACCGATCCGCCGTTCATCTGCGCCTCTTCGACGGGACCATCAACCAGGTAAACCTGAAAACCCGCGCCGTCAACACCATCCGATTCGAGGTCTATGATGTTACCCTCAGCTTGAAGCAGACCGCGCGGTTCGTTGCAGACGCCCCCAAAGACGAAGAAGAGATGAGCCTCGGGGAACTGAAGGCGTATCTGGAAACCGCCGCCGTCAAAGATTCTCGTTATTACATGGTCCTCATGGAATATCACAAGAAATTCTCCATTCCGGCCGCCTGTTTTGCGCTGGGGATCCTGGGCGTGCCGTTGGGGATTCACTCCAAATCCGCCAAACGCTCTTTCGGCATCATTTTGGGGCTGGTTTTCTTTCTCCTTTACTACCTCATGCTCTCCATGGGCTGGGTCTTTGGTGAAACCGGGGCCTATGCGCCGGCCATCGGGATGTGGATGCCCAACTGGGTCTTCGGGGGCCTCGGGGTTTTTCTGTTGATCGGCTCGGCCAGAGAGCGGACCCTGGGGATCGATACCGTCCGGTTCGCTTTTATGAAACTGAATGCTTACCGGATGACCAAGCCGGAATAAGCCTCCCGGGTATGTCTATTTTACATCGATACATTCTAAAGGAAATCGCACGGTATTTTTTCTTGATCCTGGCCATGGTGGTCGGTATCTATCTGGCCGTCGATTTTTTTGAAAAGATCGATGATTTCATGGAGGCGGGGCTGCCGGTTGCCCTGGCAGGGACCTATTTTCTGCTGAAAACCCCGTTTATCCTGGGGCAGATCCTGCCCGTGGGGGTGTTGCTTTCCACGCTGGTCACCTTCGGCCTCATGAACAAGAACAACGAGTGGATCGCCCTGAAAGGCGGCGGGATCGGGGTCCATGCCTTTTTGTTTCCGGTGTTGGGGGTGGGTCTCGGTTTTTCCGCGCTCTTGTTTTTGATTGCCGAAATCGGGATTCCCATGACCATGAGCCGGGCCAACCATATCTGGCGCATCCAGGTCCGCAATGAATCGGCCGTGGCCTCCCGGGAAAAAAACATCTGGATTAAATCGGATCAGTTCATCGCCCATATCCGATACTACAACCCGGCCCAGAAGCGGTTGCACGGGATCACGCTCCACGGATTCGGCCCCAATTTCCGGCTGAACCGCCGGATCGATGCCGAGGGGGGATACTATCAAAACGGGAAGTGGATTCTCATCAACGGTATGGAACAGATCTTTGATCCGCAAGGGGGAAACACGCAAACCAAGACGTTTGAACAAAATGCGCTGGCGTTGGATCTGCATCCGGAAGATCTTCAACGGGTGGTGAAGGCCTCGGAAGAAATGAATCTTTTTGAATTGCAGGCCTATGTCCGGAAGATAGAGGCAGAAGGCTATGATGCGACGGTATATCGGGTGGACTTGAACGCCAAGATCGCCTTTCCCCTGGTGTGTGTGGTCATGAGTCTTCTCGGCCTGGGGATCGGCCTCAAGCGATCAGTGAAAGAGGCCCTGCCTGTGGGCATCGCCTTCGGCATCGGCGCGGCATTTCTTTACTGGATCCTGCACAGCTTCTGCCTGTCCCTGGGGTACGGAGAAATGCTTCCGCCGGTTCTCGCGCCGTGGGTGGCCAACTTTGTGTTTTTATGCGTTGCCATGATCAATCTGCTTCATGCCGATTGAAGGCCGAAAGCGTATGACACTGCTGCGCTTGGGATATAATCTGGGGATGATCCTGGGGGGAACCTTCGGGATGCCCCTGATCCTTTTCGGGATCATGCTCTTTGAAAAACGCCGAAAAACATTTTTCAGGCGTTTGGGGTTCATGGGCCTTCCCCATATTCTTTCCGGCGGGCTCAGGCCCATCTGGGTGCATGCGCTGTCCGTGGGGGAAGTGATGGCGGCCGTTCCTCTCATCCGGGCCCTCAAAGGCCGGCTTCCGGATCGCCCCGTCGTCTTATCGGTGAGCACATTCACCGGATTCCAGCTGGCGACTCGCCGTGTCAAAGGGATTCAAGAGCCGGTTTTTTTCTTTCCTTTTGATCTTATCCCCAGCGTGGAAAGCGTTATCCGTCGGATCGATCCGGCCGCGGTGTTGATTCTGGAAACGGACCTGTGGCCCAATTTTATCTCTTGCCTGAAGCAAAGAAAGACGCCGCTGATACTTGTCAACGCCCGAATCTCTCCAAAATCCTATAACCGGTACCGGCGCTTTCGGTTCGCCACCCGGATGCTCTTCGGCGCCTTGTCCGGCGTGTGCGCGCCCACGGCGGAGGATGCCCGGCGCTTGATGGATCTGGGTGTTTCGGAGAGTCGGATCCGGGTCACGGGAAACCTCAAGTATGAGCAGCCGGTGCCCGCCACGCCTTCGGAGATCGGCCGCTGGAAAACTGCGCTTGGGTTTGACGGGGATCCCAAGATTCTGGTGGCGGGAAGTACTCATCAGGGAGAGGAGATATTGTTGTTGCGGGCGTTTGTTAAAATCCGGGAATCATATCCGAAGTTCAGGATCGTCCTGGCGCCCCGGGATCCGCGACGGGCGGAGGCTGTTCGTCGGGCGGCGGTGGCCCTTGGTCTGCGGACCGTCTTGCTGAGCGAATCGACAAAGGAACCATCGAAAGGTCTGGTATGCATCGTGGTGGACTGCCTGGGCGTTTTGAACCGCATGTATGCCGTAGCGGACATGGTTTTTATCGGCGGCAGTCTGGTGAAGGAAGGGGGCCATAATCCCCTGGAACCGTCGGCATGGGGGAAACCCGTCCTTTTCGGACCGGATATGAGCGACTTTGCTGCCATCGCAGGGGCCCTGATGGAGGCCGGGGGTGCCGTTCGTGTAAAACATCCGGATTTACTGGCCGACGAGATGCTCCGGTTGATGAAGGCTCCCGAGATGGCCCGGGCCATGGGGGATGCCGCGCGCCGTGCGGCCCGAAAAGGTAAGGGCGCGGCGGAAATGGTGGCGGAAATGGTGGCGAATATACTGCCTGACGCGTGAAAAGTGACAAGTGACAAGTGACGAGTTGTTGGGCGGCATTTTACATGCCGCCCAAAGGTGACGAGTGGGGAAAAAATTCGAATATTGAATTTCGTCGTGGTTAAAGGCGAACAGCGCAAACAAACCTCGAATCTTTGAACCTCGAATCTTTGAACCTTGAATCCCGGCGAAGCCGGGTGGATGTACCGGAAAAGATGAAAAGGCGGTTCCTTTCGGCCTTTCAGAATACGGGTTCGCCGTCGCAGGGAGGGGTTTCAATGATTCTCCTGTGGGCTTCCATGATTTACGGCGGTGGGACAAGGTTCCGGCGGTTCCTTTATCGAAGAAACATTTTAAAACCCCAAAAGCTTCCCTGTCCGGTGATTTCCATCGGGAACCTGACGGCGGGCGGTACCGGGAAGACCCCCATGGCGGCCTTTGTGGCCGCCGGACTCAAGAAAATGGGCTACCGGCCCGCGATTCTGAGCCGGGGATACAAAGGAAAGGCCGTAAAGCGGGGCGGTGTGGTGACCGATGGTCACACCCTTTTCATGACGCCCGAGGAAGGCGGAGACGAACCCCTCATGCTGGCCCGACAGCTTTCCGGCATACCCATACTCGTGGGAGGGAACCGGTTTTTATCCGGAACTACGGCTGTTCAACGGTATGGGACCGATGTTCTGATTCTGGATGACGGGTTTCAGCATCTGAAACTTGAACGGCAACTCGACCTGGTCCTGTTGGATCATCAACGCCCCTTGGGAAACGGCCGTCTTTTGCCCCGGGGCCTCCTCCGGGAACCGGTTTCGGCACTGGTCGAAGCCCATGCGTTTGTGTTGACTAGGTGTGATCCGGCATCGGATAGAAAGCGCCCTGAATTCTTGAAGCGTCCGGCGTTTCAAAAAAAGCCCGTTTTTTTTGCAACCCATGTTCCCGTGGTGCACAGAGCAGCGGACACCGGTCTTGAAGGGACGGCCGTTGCCGGCGGAGATCGAAAGCGGGGTGTTGCCTTTTCCGGGATCGCCCGAAACGCGGATTTTCAGCATTCCCTAAAAACCCTGGGGTATGATATAATAGAGCTTTTCGGTTTTCCGGATCACCACGCCTATACACAACGGGAACTTGAGGCCATCTGGGAAAGGGCCGAAAGTACCGGTGCCGGATTCGTGGCCACCACGGAAAAGGACTATACACGGATCCGCGGAAAGATCCCCGAAAGGATTCCTTTAAAGGTGATCGGCATTCGGTTGCAGTTGGTTGACGACGAGAGCCTGTTCTTTGAATGGCTTCGGCACCGCATGGAAGAGGAAAAGGGAAGTCTTCTGCGGGAAAACGGCGAAGGTTAACAATGAATCCCGGCAGGACCAAGGCATGAAGGACGCGCGCATCGGCGTGGCGGTGATCGCCGAAAACGAGGCGGATCGCCTCCCACGGCTTATCGACAGCATTTCTTTTGCCCGGGAGATCGTGGTGGTGGACTCGGGGAGCACGGACGAAACGCCTTCCGTGTGTACGCGGTTGGGTGCGCGGGTGATCCACCATCCCTGGGAGGGGTACGGCGGCCAAAAACAGTTCGCCATGGAGGCCCTTGACGCCGACTGGATCCTCAACCTCGATGCTGACGAGGTTGTGCCGGTCCCCTTGGCCCGGGAAATGACCGATGCGGTTGCGGCGGCCCCACCGGAGTGCTCGGGGTTTTCCATGCCCCGGTGTTCCTATTATCTGAACCGCTGGATTCGACACGGAGGGTGGTATCCGGACCGGAAGGTCCGCCTCGTCCGGCGGGGGAAAGGGCGATGGAGCCGGGACCCTTTGCACGAGCGTCTTATCATTGACGGAAAGGTGACGCCCCTTTCCCATCCGCTCCACCACTACGTTTATCGAAACATCGCTGGTCAGGTGGCCACCATCAACCGGTTTTCGGATGCGGCGGCTTCGGAGAAAGGACCGAAGGGTGCAGGATACCTTTTTTTGGGGCTCCTCCACGCCGGTATCAAGTTTTTTGAAACCTATTTCTGGAAATGCGGGTTTTTGGACGGATGCGCCGGGATGGTGATTGCGGCCAATTCTTCCTGGTATGTCTTTTTAAAGCACGCCAAGGCATGGGAGCGTTCACTGAAAATCCGCGACCGATATGGATGAAATGGGATATCAACTGGTAGCTGCGACGCTCCGGCTCATGGGGTCCCTTCCCGGACCCGTCCGCCGAAAGATCGCAGGGATCATGGGAAGGCTCTGGTTCGCCCTCGACGCCCGGCATCGGAATATCGCCTTGCAAAATCTCCACCAGGCCTTTTCGGGGGAAAAATCCAAAAAAACGATTCGAAGACTGGCCAGGGAGTGTTTTCAGGACCTGTCGGAAATCTTTTTTGAAATCGGCTGGTCCCTGAATCGGACGCCGGAAAGCCTTTCCCGTTTCATTACCGTCCGGGGGTTGTCCCATTATAGGAACGCCGTGAATCGGAAAAAAGGGGTGTTGCTGTTGACGTTGCATCTGGGGAACTGGGAACTCCTTTCCGGTGTGGCGGCCATGGCGAAAATCCCGGTCCACGTCCTCTACCGCCCCTTGGACATATCCGCCCTCGATCTGTTTTTCCGGCGCTTCCGGTCCCGGTTCGGGGCCCGGTTGATTCCCACGGCCCGGTCCATGCGCAGGATCCTGCGCGCATTGAGGAGAAAAGAGGCGGTGGCGGTCCTTTTGGACCAAAACGTGGATTGGTACGAGGGCCCTTTTCCGGAGTTTTTCGGGAAGCAGGCCTGCACCAACCAGGGACTGGCCCTCATGGCCTTGACCACGGAAGCCCCGGTGGTTCCGGTTTATCTCGTGCGGAATGGCGACCGGTTCATCGCCGAATTTTTAGAAGAAATCCCGTTGATCCGCACTGGGGACCGCCGGAAAGACCTGGAGGAGAACACCCGGCGCTACAACCGCGTCCTGGAAGCGGCGATTCGTCGTTTTCCGAGTCAATGGCTATGGGTGCATCAGCGGTGGAAGACCCGGCCCTTTTGTCCATGGCCGAGGGAAACCGATTGAAAGGGAAAGGACCGCTTTGAAGGTTCGGTTCAATGGAAGCCCTTCCCCGCGAATCCTGCTCCGCGGGGCCAACTGGGTGGGGGATGCCGTCATGATGACGCCGGCGGTGGGTTCCCTGCGGAAGCATTTCCCGAAAGCGAGGATCTATGTCCTGGCCAAACCCTGGGTGGTTCCGGTCTTTGAAGCGGTTCCTCCGGTGGATCGTATTTTGGTGTATGACAAGGCGGGCCGGCATCGGGGAATCAAAGGTGGGATGCGCCTGATCCGTTCCCTTCGGACACACGGCTTCCATGCTGCCATCCTTTTTCAGAACGCCTTTGAGGCGGCCCTCATCGCGGCGTTGTCAAGGATTCCCATGCGCATCGGGTATGCCACCGACGGCCGTGGTGCGCTATTAACCCATCGACCGGCACGCCCCGACAAATCCCGAAAGACCCATCAGGTGGATTATTACCTGGGAATCCTGAAAGGGGTCGGCATTCCGGATCGGTGCCGCCGTCTTCACCTGTCCATCGGAAAAGATGCCGCCCGAAAATCCGAAACGATCCTGGATCGATACGGCATTCGAAATGCCGATCGACTGGTGGGGTTGAACCCCGGCGCCGCCTTCGGCCCTGCAAAACAGTGGCCCCCCGACCGATTCGCCCTTCTAGGGGATCGGATCCGGGAGACCTTTGGGGCAAAAATTCTTATTTTCGGCGGGCCCCAGGATCAAATCCTGGGGCGGAAAATCTGCCAGGGGATGCGGCATCCCGCGGTGAATCTGGCCGGGCGGACCGACCTGTCCGAGGCCATGGCACTGATCCAGCGGTGCCGGCTTTTCATCACCAACGATTCGGGGCTGATGCACGTGGCATCGGCCCTGGACGTTCCCCTTGTGGCCATTTTCGGCTCCACGGATCCGGAGATTACGGGACCGTGGGGATACCGGGGAAAAATCCTGTCGTCCCGGCTGTCCTGCAGCCCCTGCCTTCGGCCTGTGTGCCCTCTCGGCCACAGGGAATGCATGACCCGGATCCCCACTGAAGCGGTCTTTGAAGCGGCAAGGACTTTTTTGTGAAGATCCTCATCGTCAAACTGAGCGCCATCGGGGACGTGATCCATACCCTTCCGGCACTAAACGCCATACGCGCGCATTATCCTTTTGCCCATATCGCCTGGCTGGTGGAAGAGGCGGCCGCGGACCTGGTGGAAGGACACCGGGCCCTGGACCGCGTCCTGATATCGAAGCGGAAGACGTGGATCCGTGGCGCGGTGCCCCGGGACGCGGTTTCCCACGTCAAAAAAGCGGCTTTGTTTTTGAAACGCCTCCGGGATACGTCGTATGACATGATTTTCGATTTCCACGGGTTGTTGAAGAGCAGCCTTTTCGTGGCCCTTGCCCGGGGAAAACGGAAGATCGGGTTCGGAAAAGGGATGGAACACATGGAATACAGTCACCTTTTCCTAAACGAGCGGATCTCCGCCGTTTCCATGGAGCACCACGCCCTAGAGCGACAGTTGATGCTTCTGCAGGCGGTGGGGATCCGGTGCGACCGGATCGTTTATGACGTGCCCATCCGGGACGCGGATCGAAAGGCCGCCGAATCTATGTTGGCGGCCGCCGGCATTCCCGCCGGCCGTCCCTTCGTGGCCGTGAATCCCGGCGCCAAATGGGCCACCAAGCTCTGGCGCCCCGAACACTTCGCCGAGGCGGCCGATCGGCTGGTTCAAAGGCATTCCGTGGCAATGGTCTTCACCGGGAGCCGTGAGGACGGGATTATGGTAAACAAGATCCGGGCGCGGATGAAGGCGGCCGCAACGGCTCTGGCAGGGAAGACCACCCTCAAGGTTCTGGGCGCCGTCTACGAAAAGGCCGCGTGTGTGCTCTCCACGGATACGGGGCCCATGCACCTGGCGGCGGCGGTGGGAACACCGGTGGTGGGCCTTTTCGGACCCACGGCCCCCTGGAGGACCGGACCTTACGGAAAAGAAAATGGCGTGGTGCGTGCCGGAACCGCGTGCAGCCCCTGCTTTAAACGGGAATGCCCCTTCAGTGAAACGCATCCGCGTGCGGCAATGGCCTGCATGGACGGGATATCGGTGGACGCCGTCGTCGGGGTCGTGGAGGCGTTGATGGGGAAAAGTGAACGGTGAACAGTGAACAGTGACAAG
>JAFDGC010000014.1 GCA_019309485.1 Deltaproteobacteria bacterium
CCTCTATGAATATTATGACGAGCGGGGTCTCGGCGACACCAACGCCGGCTTCCTGGCCTTGCTCGGGGCCATCCGGGACTATCCCGTCGTGGTCGAACCGCACACGGTGCACGGGCGTTTACGCGACTCAGAGGCCAATTTCATCTATCAGATGTGCAACCTTGCCGACGTGGTGTTGTTCAAGTGCGCCTACCAAAAATGGCGGCTCCAGTGGAACTTCGATGGCTTCGGATGGGCAATGCCGAGCAACATCATGGTCGTGCCGCACGGCGCCCGCCCCGACCGGCACTGGACCGTGGAAAAGGTGCCTGAAATAAGAGCCGAGCTCGGTCTGGACCGGGCGCACTGGCTCGGGCTGCACATCGTGGGGCTGATCGGTTGGATTCAATCGAACAAACGCTGGGATATCCTGATCTCCATGTGGGGGGAAATCGCCCATGAAATCAAACGTCATGAAATCAAACGTCGCACCGGAGAGGAATGGGATCTGCTGGCGGCCGGCACCATGCGCGATCCCCACGACAAGGAAAATTATGAGAAATACAAGAACGAGGTGGAACTGCTGGAGCGCGAAGGGCTGGCGCATTACTACGAGTTTGTGCCCCGGGGAGACATCTACTACAAGATGATGGCCGTCTGCGACTTTATCGTGCTGCCTTCCCAGGATGAAACCCAATCCGGCACCCTGGCGCGCATCATCGCTCTGAACAAGCCCTATATCACCACGGCGCCGATGGAGGGATTGACCTCCCAGACCCTGGAAAACGAAGGAGGTCTCATGTTCACCACGAAGAAAATGTTGCGGGAGAAGGTCATCCGCCTGGCCTGCTCCGAAAAGCTGCGCATGAAACTCGGCGACAATCTCCGACGCTACTTGGATGAAGTGGTGTCATGGGACGTGGTTGCCGAACAATACAACGAGGCCTACCGGCTCGCCCGCGAGGCAAAGCGAACGGGGAAAGCGCCGGAGCTGCCCATGGAGTTTGAATAATGGCCGGCCCGACAGACCTGTTCCACCGCCACCCGGACAACCCTATCCTGACGGTGCGGGCGCTGCCCTATGCAGCAGGGGCCGTGTTCAATCCCGGCGTCACCGAGGCGGACGGTGAAACCCTGCTGCTCATGCGGGTCGAGGGCTTTGACGGCCGCTCCCACCTGACTTGCGCCCGCAGCCGCGACGGCATCAAAGACTGGCGGGTAGACGCCGCCCCGGTCCTGTCGCCCGGCTTAAAAGCGTATCCCGAGGAGGCCTGGGGTGTGGAGGATGCCCGTATTACCTGGATCAGGGAGCGGGCGGAATGGGTGATTGCCTACACGGCCTATTCCGAATGCGGCCCCCTCGTGTCCCTCGCCATGACCAGGGATTTCCGTTCCTTCCGGCGGCTGGGCCCGGTCCTGCCGCCGGAGAACAAGGACGCCGCGCTCTTTCCCCGGCGCATCAGCGGCCGTTATTGCATGCTGCATCGTCCCGTTCCAGCCATACCGGGCTTCCCAGCGCACATCTGGATCTCCTTTTCTCCCGACCTGCACACCTGGGGCGGGCACCGGCTGTTGCTGACGGCCCGGGGACCGGGTTCCTGGGATGCCGCCAAAATCGGGATGGCCACACCGCCCCTGGAAACTCCTGCAGGCTGGTTGATCCTGTATCACGGCGTGCGCCGTATGGGGGCGGGAGATGTCTACCGCCTGGGCCTGGCGTTGCTCGATCTTGATGACCCAAGCCACCTGATCCGTCGTCTTGACCATTGGGTTCTCGGCCCCGAGGCCCCCTATGAGCGGATGGGGGATACCCCCAACGTCGTCTTTCCCTGTGGTTGGATTCTCGTCGGAGATGAAATCCGGTTGTACTATGGCGCCGCCGATAGCTGTATTGCTCTTGCCGGCGCCAGTCTTGAAGAAGTGATGACCTGTCTTCTGAACGATTCATCATCTTGAGATTTGCAATGAGAATTGCCTTGATTTCACCTATTGCCTGGCGTACACCGCCGAAAAAATACGGCCCTTGGGAACAGGTGGTCGTCCTGCTTGCGGACGGCCTGGCTGCAAGGGGGCATGATGTCACCCTGTTCGCCACCGGCGATTCACGCACCGCCGTACGCCTGCGCGCCGTCTGCCCACGTCCCTATGAAGAAGACAAGTCGCTGGATTCCAAGGTGTGGGAATGCATGCATATCGCGGAAGTGTTCGAACATGCGGATGATTTCGACATCATCCACAATCACTTCGATTTCCTGCCGCTGAGCTACGCGGGCCTGGCAGCCGGGGATTCCGTCGATATCCCGCGCAACACCTTCCATCGCATTGCCAATGCAGGCAAAGAAGACATGGTATTTATCGAGGTGCAGCAGGGGGCGTATTTCGGCGAAGACGACATCGAGCGGCTGGAGGATGATTATGGTCGGGTATAGACTCGTCCACCGTCACGAGCACAATCCGATCCTGACGCCGGATAACGTGCCCTTCCCGGTGGCCACCGTACACAACGGGGCCGTGACGCGATATAACGATCGCTACGTGATGCTCTTTCGTGCCCATCTGCGCAACGGCCGTTCGGTCATCGGCATGGCGGAAAGCGGGGATGGATTCCGCTTCACGGTGCGGCCCGATCCCTGGCTGACACCCGCTGCCGACGGCGTGTTCGCGGAATACGAGGCCTTTGGCGTGGAGGACCCCCGCATCTGCCGGATCGATGGAATCTATTACATAACCTACAGCGCCTATTCAACGCACGGCGTGCGCATTGCACTTGCCAGGACAGAGGATTTTCAGCAGGTCGAACGTATCGCCCTGATCACCCAGGCGGATCACCGCAACATCGTCCTCTTCCCACAGCGCTTTAACGGCCGCTACGCGCGTTTGGACCGACCGCATACCGGCATCAACCCCTGGTCCATCTGGATTTCGTACTCTTCCGACCTCATCCGCTGGGGTGAATCAAGACGGCTGATGGCACCCATGCCATACCATTGGGACGAACTCAAGATCGGTCCCGGTGCCACGCCGTTCGCCACCGGCCGGGGCTGGCTGCACATCTTCCACGGCGTCTTCCAGACAATGAACGGCGCCGTCTACCGGCTCGGTGCGGCCCTGCACGCACCCGACGACCCGGCAAAGATCGTGGCAGTGGCTGATGAGTGGATCATCGAACCGGAGTCTCCGTGGGAACGTTCCGGCTATGTGCCCAACGTGGTGTTTTGCTGCGGTGCGGTCCCTGAAGCGGATGGAACGGTGAAAATTTACTGGGGCGGAGCAGATACCGTGATGTGCGCCGGCACCGCATATATTAATGAACTGGTGGACGTGTGCCTGCAGCGGCCACGTCCGGCACTGCCCGGAAGTGTCGGGTAACCGAACACCACAACCCGGACCTGCCTTTACCCGGGCTTCGGCATGGCAGCCGGCAGCCTCCGGAAACGGCATAACCGCCCAACCCTTGAATAATAATTTCATGGACCAGGAGGCAAGGAAGATCTTCAAGAAGTCAAACTAAAGTGAGATTTATTCAATGGAAAAGAAGCAATCATTAAAAGAATTTGAACAAACAGCAAAGGCCTTAGGATACGATAAAGAGAAGTTGCAAGCCTTTATAGAAATTTTTGATAAAGTCTTAGGAGCGGTTCGTGAGCCCTTGGTGGTGCTTGATTCTGATTTAAAGGTTGTAAAGGCTAATCATTCCTTTTACCAGACCTTCAAGGTTAAACCGGAGGGAACAGAAGGGGTATTAATTTATGATCTTGGCAGTCGGCAATGGGACATCCCAAAGCTTAGAGAACTCCTTGAAGATGTCCTTCCTCAGAATACCACATTCAATGACTTTGAGGTGGAACATGACTTTGAGACCATAGGCCGAAAGATAATGTATCTGAACGCCAGACGGATTTACACGGAGTCGAAGCAAACCCAGATGATCCTCCTAGCTATCGAGGATGTGACTGAGCGTGAATATTATAAAAGACATCTTGAGGAACTTGTTGAAAAGCGAACGGTCGAAATCAGCGAAGCAAGAGAAGAAGCGGAAAAAGGAAAGCAAATCGCTGAAGCCGCACTGTTGGAAATAAAGGAATTAAAAGATCAACTTGAAGCCGAGAGAGCGTATCTACAGGAAGAAATCAAGTTGAAGTACAACCATGAGAACATTATTGGCCAGAGTGATGGGATCAATTACGTGCTGTATAAGGTTGAACAAATTGCCCGCAGCAATACAATCGTCCTGGTTCTTGGCGAGACCGGAACCGGCAAAGAGCTGGTAGCTCGGGCCATTCACGGTTTGAGCTTGCGCAAAGAGCGTGCCTTGGTCAAACTGGATTGTGCCACACTGCCTTCAAATCTTATTGAAAGTGAGCTGTTTGGGCATGAAAGAGGTGCTTTCACCGGGGCCCATTCCAGAAAACTGGGGCGATTTGAGGTGGCCGACGGTGCCACCCTTTTTTTGGATGAAATTGGCGAGTTACCGCTGGAACTGCAACCCAAGCTGCTCAGAGTGGTGCAGGATGGTGAGTTTGAACGGTTGGGCGGCTCCCGCACCATCAAGATCGATGTGCGGATTATTGCAGCCACAAATCGCAATCTGGAAGAGGAGGTCCGCAGTGGCCGGTTCCGTGACGATCTCTGGTACCGTTTAAATATTTTTCCTATTACCGTGCCACCACTCCGGGATCGGGTGGATGACATTCCGCTTCTTGCCGGCTTTTACGTCAACAAGATCTCCAAGCGAATGGGCAAGTCCATTGAGATCATTCCGACGAGAGTCATGAATGCCTTGCAGAATTATCACTGGCCCGGCAATGTCCGTGAACTGGAAAACGTCCTCGAACGTGCGGTGATTAACTCCTCGGGTCCCAAGCTGCGCCTGGTGGATGAATTGAAGAAGCCGCAAAAGAATTTATCAACTGCGCAAAAAACGCTGGAAGCGGTCGAGCGCGACCACATTGTGCGAATCCTCGAGCAAACGCAATGGAAGATCAGCGGAAAAAACGGGGCTGCCGAGATCCTTGGGCTCAACCGAAGCACGTTGCGGGCCCGAATGCGAAAACTGGGTATCCTCAGGCCATAAGGCCTGGAAATCCTGTTTGATCTACGGGGAAATACAAAAACAGGCCGTCGACTTCCGAAGATAGAAAGCCGGGGACGATTTTCCTGAATACTCACCTGTTTTTTGTGCCCGGTTTCAAGCCGTTCTTTGTCCATTCCTATACATTCTCCAAGCAACACCCACATAACCGAAAAAATGTCAACGTCGTGGTCACATTTGACTACTTACCATATATGAGCACTATTTCGCATTGATCAGGCCGTCCCCCCCAACCTTTCGAAGTTATATATTCATTGATAATTCAATACGGTAGGACACACAAGGTCGCATTTATTCAGTCTGGCACGAAGCTTGAATATATAATAATGCAACGCTTGATTTTTTGGACGGTGGTCAGGACGGAGAGATTCCTGATTATAGAACTTTCACGGAGAGGAGTGCTCTCGTGATTATCGTGAGGATTTCAATAAAGGCCCTCATGGAAAAAAGGACGGAGGTGATGCAGACACTTCTCTCGATGATTGAGCCGGCGAGAAAGGAGAAGGGGTGTCTAAGCTATGACGTTTTTTGCGATATCGATGGCAAAACAGTTTTCAATCTCATCGAGGAGTGGAAAACCCGTGAAGACTTGGATCGTCATATACGATCTGAAAGATTCAGTGTTTTGCTCGGGACAAAGAGCCTTTTAGTCAAGCCTTTGGAAATGAAAATCCATACGGTCTCCCATTCGGAAGGGGTGGAGGTCGTCAATGCCCTCAGGAACGAGGGAACCCATAAAAAAAGTTCCAATAAAAAGAAGAACAATTATGTCGTGGGAAAATAATTCAAGAGACAGGCAAGCGGGTCTTCCATATCTTTCCGGAATGACAAGGGATAATTTTAAGATGCGAAAGGAAAGCTTATGAAGACATTGCTGATTTATCCCGAGTACCCGGCTACCTTTTGGAGTTTCAAATACGCCCTTAAATTCATTCACAAAAGGGCGGCCTTGCCTCCCCTGGGCCTTCTGACGATAGGAGCAATGCTGCCCAAAGAATGGCCCAAGAAGTTGGTTGATTTGAATGTGGCAAAGCTCACTGAAAAAGACCTGGCGTGGGCTGATTGCGCTTTTATCAGCGGCATGGTTGTGCAAAGAGAGTCGGCACGTGAGATCATCGCCCGGTGTAAGGAGGCGAATATCAAGGTCATAGCCGGTGGGCCCCTCTTCACCAACGAATACGATGATTTTGAGGATGTGGACCATTTTGTACTGAATGAGGCCGAGCTGACCCTTCCCCCCTTTCTGGCGGATCTGGAGAAGGGGAAAGCCGGGCACATCTATGAGACATCCGGCTTTTGCGACATTCGAAAGACACCTGCTCCCATGTGGGAATTGATGAATTTTAAACATTATGCCTCAATGAGCATCCAGTTTTCGCGTGGCTGTCCATTCAATTGTGATTTTTGTAACGTAACCGCACTGTTCGGGCATCGCCCACGCATCAAAACAGCCGAGCAGATTATTGGCGAGCTGGACGGGCTTTACGATCAAGGGTGGCGTGGACAGGTCTTTTTTGTGGATGACAACTTTATCGGCAACAAAGGTTATCTGAAGAACCATCTCCTGCCGGCACTCATCCGATGGCAGAAAGGCAAGAGGGGAGTCCCTTTCAACACAGAGGCTTCGGTTAACCTGGCCGATGACGAGCCGCTGATGGAAATGATGGTCCAAGCGGGTTTTGATGCGGTCTTCATCGGAATCGAAACACCTAACGAAGAAAGTCTGGCTGAATGCAACAAAAGGCAGAACAAGAACCGAGACCTCCTGGAGAGTGTAAAACGCATGCAGCGGGCCGGGCTGCAAGTGACCGGTGGCTTCATTGTCGGCTTTGACAGTGACACGCCATCCATCTTTCAGCGGCAGATTGACTTTATCCAAAAGAGCGGGATCGTCACGGCCATGGTGGGCTTACTGAACGCCCCTCCCGGCACGAAACTTTATGAACGAATGAGAAACGAGGGCCGGCTGATCGAATCTATCTCCGGAGATAACGCAGACGGCACAACCAACATTCTACCCAGAATGGGGCTTGATGTATTGCGCGAAGGCTACGGAAACCTGATGCAGCATATTTACTCACCCGAGCATTACTATAAACGAGCAATGACTTTCCTTCGGGAGTACAAGAGACCAAAGGTCAGGACCCCCCTGGATTTTCAACGTCTGCTGGCAGTCTTGCGGTCGAGCATCCGCCTGGGTGTTTTCGGAAAGGAACGATTCCAGTACTGGAAGATGATGATCTGGACTCTTTTTCGCCGGCCTGGATTGCTCCCGCTGAATATTACGCTTGCGATCTATGGCCATCATTTCCGTAAAATCTGTGAATTGAAGATCGCTCAGTGAGAAAGAAATATCATGGAAATAACCTTCATATGGGAAAAACGGCCGGGTGCCGGCCGGGGCCGATGACCTCGTCCAACTCATTGGTCGAAAGGTCATCCTATGCAAAAATATCACAACACAATTCAAGGAGGTATGATCAATGAAACCAGAAACTGCAGGGAAAGTTAAGTATGGAGTTTGGGGTCTTGCTTGTGGGGCAGTCATCGCAATGATCATCGGCTTTGCGTGGGGGGGATGGACAACCTCCGGCACGACCAAAGCGATGACCGAAGAAGCGGTCTTGGCGAGTCAGGCGGCGATCTGCGTCGCCCAATTTATGAAGCAGCCCAATCATGAGGAGAAACTCAAGGAATTAGGGGAATTAGATTCATGGAAGAGGTCTGAATTCATTGAAAAAGAGGGCTGGGATAAAATGCCCGGGCAGAAAAAGGCTGACTATGGCGTGAGTCAAGCATGCGCCGATGGACTTGGACTTCTTATCAAAAAATGAATTGGCTCACTGCTGTCCAAAAACGAGGGATTCCTAAAAGCAGTCCCAGATATTTCAATATGTTATGGAGCCAAGATCGTGTTCTGGGAAATTAGGTTCTCGCCAATCCGCCGTGCTGTTCAACACCAGGCATTGGAAGCGTGTATTGGACAGGATCGGGCAGCAGTGGTGGTAAATGGACCCTGAAGGAATCGGAACCTTCCTGGCCACGGTCACGTCATGTTTCTTGCCGTTGGAAATGTAGCCATAGGTCGGGAAGTACCCATCGTGATCCAGGAGGAGGTGGAGTTTAACGGGCCCTTTGGTGGCCGGAACTCGGCCCACTGGAAAAGGAACAGGCAAAGGGCGATGGTGATGCTGTCCGGGGAAAGTAGTTTGTTCTTGAAACGGAATCTTCCTTTTTTGGCGCAGAGGCTTTGCATAGACGGAGGGTGGCGTAGAAGAGGTCTTGAAACATCTGCCAGGGCCTGTGGGCGTCGGCCGGAGGAAAGGGTGGACTTTTTCGGCGCTTCTGTCATCCCAGGATGCCTCAATTTCCCGGTGGTGCAGGCCAGTTCACCGCAAATCCCCCGCAGGCTCTTGGCCCCGGGCCGGTTGGCAGAAGAGCATGACAACAAAATGGTCCCACGAACCGAACCCCTTGCTGTAACGAGTGATAGGACTTGCTTTTTTACGAACGGATTAAACACGAGCATGAATTGTGTTTTACCGGCATCTGCACCGCAATATATGGGAACGTTTCGTTGCCGTGCCCTTCGGATAAATCGATACCCAAATGAAGATCGGCTGCCAATGCGGAAATTCTCGGCAGAAGACAATTATTTGGGCCGATTCGAGCATGGCTCGTCGGGTCAGCGCCGACGGGTTGTTTAAAAATAAGCATCCATGGGATAAACCGGATCGGCGATGTAATCCTCGACGGAAGGCTGAGGGGAGACGTCTTGTGCGGGGGATTCTATGATCGGCGGGGCATGCGCGACGGGTCTTGGCGGTTTTTTGAATTCCCATATAATCGTCTAAGTCTAAATAGTCATCTTCGGTTTAGAGGGTATCCAGGAACTCACCGGAAGAAAGGATGCGGAAGAGAGGATATAAGGGGTTTTTCCGGTAGATGTCGAGGGTCTGCCGGTGAATGGACCGGGAAAAGGCGGCGGCGCAGTCTTCCAGGATCACCGCCTTGAAGTCGTGGCAAAGCGCGTCCATGGCCGTGGTGAGGACGCAAAAATGAGTGGCGATGCCGGCCACGGCGCACAGGGTGACCCCCAAACGGTGCAGATGTTCTTCCAGACCGGTACCGAAAAAGGCCGAAAATCGGGGTTTGGGAAGCCACAGATCCGTTTCCCTTTTATCCAACCCATCGATCACCTCTGCCCCTTGGGTGCCGGCCAGGGAATGGGGCTTCATCTTCCCCTTGAAAATAAAATCCTCGGGGTGGAACGCATCCGTTGAAAAGACGACGGGCCAATTTTTCTCCCGAAACGCCGTGATCGTTTTATTGATGGGTTCGATGAGCTCTTGGGCCAGAGGCGTGATGGGAAGCGGTTTCTTCGGGTCGAAATTGTCTTTCACCATATCGATGATCAGAAGGGCGGGGTATTCGGATGCAGGCATGTAAGGTTCTCCTTGGGCCGGTGGTGATGAAAAAAAGAAAGGGGCGCTTCCCTTGCCGGCAAGCGCCCTCATGAAACCTGTTGTCAGAAGAAAAGACCCGTTTTCAAGAAATCGGGGATCCTCCCAATCTTTTACTTTCCCTTGTATTCGGGCCGCTTGCGGCCCAGAGACGTCAGTCCTTCCAGGGCGTCTTCGGTGGAAAAGATTTCCTTTAAACGGGAAAGTTCAATCTCCACGGCCTCGGGGATGCTTTTCCCCTTTTGGGCGTCGATGATTTCATTGGCCATCCGGATGGCCAGCGGAGCCTTGTATCCCACGGCCTTGGCGGTCTTGGCGGCCAGGTCTTCGGGGATGCCCGCCGGCGCTTGTCTGTCCAGGAGCCGCTCGATGTTTTCCGGGCTGCAGGCATCGGCCAGGGGATTGAAGCGTTCAGGAATCTCCCGTGCACGATACTTGTCCGGTTTTCCCGAAGCGATGAGATCCTGGATGGCCGATTCCACTTCGCCGGGGGCAACGAGCCGGGTGGCGATACCGAGTTCCCAGGCGTCCTTTGCGGTAAGGGCCTGTCCGGTGAAGGTGTAGTACTTGGCCAGTTCCGGGCCCGTGTGACGGGCGAAGCGGAGCATCCCGCCCAGGCCCGGAAAGATGCCGATGCCGGTTTCGGGAAAGGCCATGGATCCGGCCGGTGTGGCGATAATGGCCTGGCAGGCCAGGGCCAGTTCGCTGCCGCCGCCCAGGGACAACCCGTCCAATAGCGCGATGGTGGGCTTTTCGCTGTTTTCGATTTGCATGAGGAGTTCATGGCCTTTCCGGGTGAAGGCCACAATGTCGTCGATCTTGCCCGCCTTGATTTTTTGGACGAAATACCGGATATCGGCGCCGGCCACAAAGGCCTTTCCCGCTCCCTGGAAGACGATCCCCTTGACCGCCGGATCCTTTTGTGCTTTCGTAAAACGGTCTTCCAGTTGCGCAAATACGGTCTCGTTGAGGGCGTTCATGGCCTCCGGCCGATTGATGGTGATATAGGCCACGCCGGAGCGGACGGCCAGGTCCACGAAATTGAAGGTAAAGGGTTTTCCGGCCTGTTTTTGTTTTTCGAGAAGCCCCGGCATCTTGAAATCCGGGTATTTCTCGCAAATGGACGACACGGCCGCGTGCGTCTTGTCGATGCCGATCCGATTGGCGATTTCAAAGGGGCCCTGTGCCCAGCGCAGACCGATCTTGGCCCCCCGGTCCGTGTCCTCGATGGAGGCCACCCCTTCATCCACCAGGGCCGCGGCAACACCCAGGCAGACCCCGTAAAATCGGGTCATGATGGGCTCGAAGCGGGATTCGTCCGGACTTCCTTCCAGGTTCCAGAGTTCGCCTTTTTCCATCTGTTTTTTAAGGATATCCGCTGGCGCGTAGAAAGGCCCCAGTTCGTTCCCCAGGGTGGTGGCCGCATGGACGGCGATGGGGATTCCGGTGACGTTCATCAATTCAAAGGGGCCCATGCCGATGCGGAAGGCGCGCTTGGCGGCTTCTTCAATGGTGGGGATGTCACCGATTCCTTCTTCCAGCATCCGGGCGGCTTCGTTGAGAAAAGGGACAAAGAACCGGTTCACGGCGAACCCCGGGGCGTCTTTGACCACGATGGCTGTCTTTCCGTGGAGTTTTGCCGCCAGAAGGGATTTCTCAAGGGTCTCCGGACTCGTGCCGTCGTGGGGGATGACCTCGAGAAGCCGATTTTTGGCCGGGTGGTAAAAATAATGCAACCCGACGAATCGATCCGGCCGGGACGTCTTTTCAGCGAATTCTTTTACGTAGAAGCTGGAGGTGTTGGTGGCCAGGATGGTCTTTTCCGAGCAGATGGGGTCCAGTTTTTGAAAGAGTTCGGTCTTGACGGCCTTGTCTTCAAAGACCGCCTCGATGACGATGTCGGCGTCGGCAACAGCCTTCATGTCCGTGGTGCCGGTGATGCGCCCCAGGATGGTTTCAACCTGATCCGGGGTGAAGATTTTTCTTTCCACCCCTTCGTCGAGGAGTTTTTTAATGGTGTTCATCCCGCGCTGGACGAAATCCTCTTTCAGGTCCACCATGACCACGGGAATCCCTTCCTGGGCGATTTTCTGGGCGATGCCGCTTCCCATGTTCCCTGCACCGATGACTCCGATTTTGTTGATGACTGGCATGGACGTTCCTCCTGTTAGCGGTTTTTCCAGACGGGTTTCCGTTTTTCTTCGAAACTGGCGATGCCTTCAAGGGTGTCTTGCGTTTTCATCAGTTTGTGGAGAAACAACTCCGAAACCCGTTCCATGGCGTCTTCGAAACCCATTCCCAGGTGCTGTTTCACGGCCCGCTTGTTGAGCCGGATGATGAGCGGGCTGCAGGCGGTGATTTCCCCCACGAGCTTGTCCACTTCCGATTGGAATTTGTCTTCGTCCACTAGGGCGGTGACGAGCCCGATCTCCCGGAAGGCTTTTGCGGTGTAGCGTTTCCCCGTGGTACATATTTCAATGGCTTTGGCGGGTCCCACCAGTTGGGGAAGCCGGACCGCCGCATAGGGCGGAAAGAATCCCAGCTTAATTTCCGGCTGGCCGAAAAAGGCGTTTTCCGAGGCCATGATGATGTCGCAGGCGATGGCCACTTCCATGCCGCCCCCGAGGCAGAACCCGTGGACGGCGGCGATGATGGGGATTTCGATTTTTTCCATGGCGAAAAAGATGCGGTTGAAACCGGCGATCATGGTGTGGACCACCCCGGGCTTGTGGTCGGCCACTTCCACGCCGGCGCACCAACTGGGACCGTTCCCGTAGATCACCACGCACTTGAGCGCATCGTCGTCGGCCAACTGTTCCATGGCCCCGCTCAATTCGTCCATCATGGCAAGGTTCAAGACGTTGTGTTTGGGCCGGTCCAGGGTGACCTTTGCCACCCCGCCAGCCTTGTCAATGTGGATATTTTTAAATTCCGTCATGAGGGTCCTCCTTTAGAATTTGGCTCCGTATCGGTCGCGATGGTTTTTCCACCGGGTCATGCCGGTTGGAAGACATAGTTCAACTGGCCATCGGCCAAACGATTGACGCGTGTTTTCATTTTCATGCCCATGGAAAGGGCGTCATCCGGGACCGCATCGTCGATGCGTCCGAAGACCTTGTAATCCCCGTAGTCGAGCAGGGCGATCCGGTAGGGCAGATCCTTTTCGAACCCCACGGGGCCGTATTCGAGTTTGGAGTAGGTGACCAATTTTCCGTTGCCTGCCACTTCGAACCATTCCATGTGGCTTTCCAGGCAGCGAAAGCAGTCCGCCCGGGGAGGGAAGAAATGCATGCCGCACTCCTTGCACCGGGTTCCCACCACCTTGCCCTGTTCCAGGTGGTCGATGAAGTCGTTGGTCTTGGTGATGGCGGTAAAACTCACTGTCCCGAATTTTTTAAAGCGATCGTCGATTTCTATTTTTTTGCCCATGGATTACCTCCCCAGTATGGTCACGTTGCCGTAAAGGCCCACACCGCCGATGTTGTGGACAAGCCCGATCTCCGGATCTTTCACCTGGATGGCGCCGGCTTCCCCCCTGAGCTGGAGGACGATGGTGCGGATCTGGGATCCGCCCGTCGCGCCGATGGGATGCCCCTTGGAAAGGAGCCCGCCGTCCACGTTCACAGGAATGCGCCCTTCCTTGTAAGTTTCTTTGCTCCGGATCAGGTCTTTTCCCTCCCCGGGGGCGGCAAAGCCCAAATTTTCATAAGCCATGAGTTCGGCGATGGTGAAACAGTCATGGACTTCCGCCACGTCGATGTCCTTGGGTTCAATTCCGGCCATGGCGTAGGCCTGTTTTGCCGCTTCCTGGGCCACGGTGAGCCCGGTGAACAGGTTCCGTCCGGCAAGGTTCACGCTGGTGGACGCGGCGCCCAACCCCAGGATCCAGACCGGTTTTTGGGAAAGGGCCCTGGCTTTTTCCTCGCTGGCCACGATGATGCAGGAGCTCCCGTCGGCATTGGCACAGCAATCCCCCACACGGAGAGGGCTTGCCACGGGTCCGGCCATCCGGTCGTTGGGATCGGCGAACATCTCGAAGGTGACGGGCTTCCGGTACACGGCCAGTTCATTGAGTTGTCCGTAGGTGGCGGACTTGACCCGGATGCGGGCCAGGTCCTCGGGCGTGGTGCCGTAAGCGGCCATGTGGGCCCGGGCATACATGGCGTAGTAGGCAGGCATCATAGTCCCGAAGGGGCTTTCCCACTGGATGTCGGCCCCGCGGCCCATCCGCTCCTGGGATTCGGAGGAGCTGATCTCCGACATCTTTTGAAATCCGATGACCGCCACCACGTCGTGGAGACCCGACTTCACCAGGGAATAGGCCAGCCGCAGGCCCATGCTCGAAGATGAACAGAGGCTTTCCACGTAAAAGGTGGGTTGGGGGTTGAGCCCCAGATACTCGGCAAAGACGCCGGCAGGCGATCGCTGCTTGTCGTATTCGGGTGCCGAGCAGACCACCGAAGCGTCCACGTCCTTGACCGTGATCTGGGCGTCTTTCATGGCGTTTTTAAAGCCTTCGAAGGCAAGCTCCCGGATGGATCCGGGGTATTGGCGCACGAAGGCGCTTTGGCCCACACCGATGATTCCTACTTTTCCCATAAACGCTCCCCCTTTTTCGGTTCGTCTGTATCCTTTATTCGGCCCCTTGACCCCTTGACCCCTCGGCCCCTCGGCCCCTTGACCCCTCGGCCCCTCGGCCCCTTGACCCCTCGGCCCCTCGGCCCCTCGGCCCCTTGACCCCTCGGCCCCTCGGCCCCTTGGCCCCTTTAAATATACTGTCCTCCGTCCACTTTGATCACTTCGCCCGTGATGTGCCGGGCTTTGTTCGAAGCCAGAAAGACCACCACGTTGGCCAGATCCTCCGGGGTCCCCACCCGCTTGAGGACGATTTCGGCCATGGCCATGTCCACGATTTTGTCCCGGGCCTCGGACTGGGTGAGCATGGGGGTTTCGATGAGCCCGGGCGCCACGGCGTTGACGTTCACGTTGAAGGCGCCCAGTTCCTTGGCCAGGGCCTTGGTGAACCCGATGATCCCGGCCTTGGAGGCCGAATAGTTGCTCTGGCCGAATTTTCCCCTGAGACCATTGATGGAGGTGATGTTGATAATTTTCCCGTACTTCTGGTCCTTGAGAAGGGGGGCGGTGTGGCGGGTGAAATTGAAATACCCTTTGAGATTGACCTCGATGACCCGATCCCATTGTTCTTCGGTCATTTTCCAGGAAACACCGTCCCAGTTCATTCCCGCGTTGTTGACCAGGATGTCGATCCTCCCGAAGGTTGCCAGGGCCTTTTTTACGACGTTTTCCGCTTCCGAAAAAGCAGCGATGTCGCACTGGACGGCTACGGCTTTTCGCCCCATGGCAAGGATTTGATCTTTTACCTCCATGGCTTCTTTTTCGTGTTTGCGGTAGGTCAGGCAGATGTTGGCGCCTTCTTTTGCCAGCTCCAGGGAAATGGCGGTCCCGATGCCTTGGGACCCTCCCGTTACAATGGCGTTCTTATCCTTCAGCAGCATGATGTTCCCCCTTTTTATGATCGGATGGTGATGGTTTACACGGACCTAAAAGAAGCTACATTACAGCTACTAAAAAGCTAAGTCAAGGCTGAAATGAAGGGATGCGGGCCTGGCGGACCCGAGGGGTGCCCAGGCCGGGGATAAGGATCAAACGGACGTCGGAGCGGCGACCCTTTGGATGGCGGCCTCGAGGGCCTCCTTTTTTATAGGCTTGGTGAGATAGTCATCCATGCCGGCTTCCATGCACCGTTCTTGATCTCCTTTCAGGGCGTGGGCGGTCAGTGCGATAATGGGAATATGCCCTCCGGAATCCTTTTCTTTTTCCCGGATGGCTTTCGTGGCTTCGAAGCCGTCCATTTCAGGCATTTGGACATCCATGAGGATCAGGTCGAAGGCCGCCTTCTCGATTGCCTCCACGGCGCGGGCCCCGTTTTCCGCCACGGCAGTGCGATGGCCCATCTTTTCGAGAATTCGGACCATGAGCGTCTGGTTCACCGGGTTGTCTTCGGCGATGAGGATATTGAGCTTTTTCCCGGGTCGGGTCGTGGCCGGGCGACGATTGCGATCTTCCCGCAGGGAGTGGCGTGTGAGCAGCGTGTGGGGACTTCTCGATTTTTGGGGCATACCCAAAGCCGATTTGACGGCGTCCAGGAGTTCCGACTGGCGGACCGGTTTGGTCAAATAACAGGCGATGCCCAGTTCCCGGCACCGTGTGGCATCCCCCCGGTGGCCTACGGAGGTCAACAGCATGATGACCGGTTCATTTTTCCATTTTTTCTCCCGGATGGTCTCAACGAACTGGAATCCGTCCAGCACGGGCATGATCATGTCGGTGATGAGCAGCGAAAAGGGCCGGTTCTTTTTCTGGCGTTTCTCCAAAAGATCCAGGGCTGTCTTTGCGTCCGGCGCCGTTTCGGGGCGCATCCCCCATTGGGCCACCATTTCCGACAGGATCTTCCGGTTTGTGGCATTGTCGTCCACGATGAGGACCGGTAATCCTTTGAGGGAAACAGGAACGTACCGGGGTTCCGGCTTGGGAAGGGCCCCTTTTTGGAATACGGCGGTAAAATGAAACGTGGTCCCCCTTCCCGGATTGCTTTCGATCCAGATGCGTCCCCCCATCAAATCCACGAGGTGTCTGGAAATGGTCAGCCCAAGGCCGGTTCCCCCGTATTTCCGGGAGGTGGAGCCGTCGGCCTGGGAGAAGGGATCAAAGATGACGGCCTGCTTTTCCGGAGGAATACCCACACCGGTGTCCGTTACCGCGAAATGCAGCTCGACCCGGCGGGCGGTTTCCTCCATGGTAGCAATGGTGACCCCCACTTCCCCTTCATGGGTGAACTTGACGGCGTTTCCCAACAGATTCACCAAAATTTGCCGGAGGCGTCCCGGATCCCCGATGAGATGAACGGGCACATCGGGCTCGATGGCGCCGGTGAGCTCGAGTCCCTTTTCGTGAGCCTGGACCGCCAGTGTTTTAAGGATGTCCTCGAGAGCGTCTTGAAGATCGAAAGGGACGGCATCCAAGTCCAGCTTGCGGGATTCGATCTTGGACAGATCGAGGATATCGTTGATGAGGGTCAAAAGCGACTTTCCCGCAGACACAACGGTTTCCAGATATTCCCGCTGTTCGCGGGTGAGTTCCGTGTCCAGGGCGAGGTCCGTCATCCCGATGATGGCGTTCATGGGTGTGCGGATTTCGTGGCTCATGTTGGCCAAAAAATCGCTTTTGGCCCGGTTGGCCGCCTCGGCCTGTTCCCTGGCCTGCACGAGTTCGGAAATATCCATAAAAGATTCCAACAGACAATTCCGGCCCTCAAGGGTGACGGGAAGGACGCGTTTGAGGATGGGAAGTTTTTTTCCATTCCCCGTGAGAAGCACCCTTTCGGCGTTGTCGATTTCCTGGTGGAGATCCGTGATGGGACAGTTTTCCACCTCTGCGGGGCAGATGAAGCTATGGCACACATTTCCGACTATGTCGGCGCCATCCATGCCGATCATGGTCGCCGCGGTCGGATTCACGTAATCGATGACATGAGTCTGGGCGTCGATGATGACGATTCCCACCTGAATGGAGGCCAGAATCCGCTGCAATCGTTCTTCGGATTCCCGCAAAGACGCCTGGATCTTTTCCAGCGCGGAAAGGGCGTTCAGGGTGCCGGCGTGGAGGCGGGCGTTTTCTACGGCCAGCGCGCACAGGCCGGCAAAATGTTGTAAATACCGGATATCCTCTTCGGAGAAACGCTTGTCCGCCTCCATGTGCGCCAGGCCGATGATGCCGAGAATCCGTTTTCCCGAGAGGATGGGAATGGCGGCGACGGCGCGCACGTCTTTTAAATTGGAAAGGGACAGCCGATTCGCATAGGCTTGGTAATCTTTGACCACGGCGGGTTTTTTGCTTTTCCAAACGGTGCCGCTCAAGCCTTCTCCCGGTCGGATTCGAAGGCCTACGAGGCCGTCAAAGAACCCCCCGATGCCCACCCGGATTTCCATTTTTCCGCTGTCGTCATCCAACAGATAAAGGAATCCGTGGCGGATTCCGGAAAGGCGGCAGGCGTTTTCCACGATTTCCTTAAACAAATCGTCGAGGTGGACCTGCTGAATCAGCCGCGGATAGACGCTTTGGATGAATTCAAGATAGGCGTCCTGGCGCTGGAGGCGTTCTTCCAGGGCCCGCCTAGAAACCGGCTTTTTTTCGAGGGGATCGGGAACAGGGCCTTTGGATCGGGATGCTGTTTTTTCCATCGGTACCATTTAATGTGCCTGGGGCCTGCCGTCAGGGATTCGCCGGGAGCGTGGAAACACGGCAAATCCCTTCAAAGAATCTTACTATCAGAAAAAATCGGGGATTCCAACAGATTTTTAAGGGAGCAGCGGGCTGAGAAAAGCACGTAAACGGGGGGTAAAGGGCGTTTGAAGCGCGATATCTTTGATCGCGCGACCCTCGAAAACCTGTTGACACCGGGTTAGTTATATTATAGCTATATTATGGCTTCCAGATGGAAAGTAACTGCTTAGCGTTGCCCCCCGCCTTTGGCGAGGATTTATCATAACGTAATGTGTTGAGGGTGCTTGAAAGGAACAAGGGTTCGAGGGTCCAAGGGTCCGAGAACATTAGAAGTACAGAGTTTATCAAAATTGGTATCGGTATCGAAATCGTGATCGTTATCGAAAACAACACGTTGAAGTTACTTGGAAGGATATAATCTATCGAATCTTTTAATCATGGGGTAAAGGAGGGAAACATGCCGAGCGTACCGGATAAAATCAAGACCTGGCAGATGGTCCAACCCGCAACGTTCAACAAGGAAACAAAAGAAAAGGTTCCCGGTAAACTCGAAAAGACGGAGATACCCGTTCCAAAGCTTTCTTCCGATGAGGTGTTGGTGGAGATCGCCGGGTGCGGTGTCTGTCACACGGACCTGGGCTACTTCTACGACGGAGTTCCCACCGTGAATAAGCCTCCGATGACCTTGGGACACGAAATTTCGGGAACCGTGGTAGCCGGAGACGAGGCCTGGGTCGGAAAAGAGGTCATCATCCCGGCGGTGATGCCTTGCCGGAAATGCATTTTATGCAAAACCGGAAGGGGAAACCGTTGCCTGGCCCAGAAGATGCCCGGCAACAGCCTGGGAATCTACGGGGGGTTTTCTAGCCATATCCCGGTGCCGAGCATCGATCTTTGCGAGGTGAAAAACCGGGGCGATATTCCCCTGGCGCATCTGGCGGTGGTGGCGGATGCCGCCACAACACCCTACCAGGCGGCCAAGCGGGCGGGCCTTCAGCCCGGGGACAACGTGGTGGTGATCGGCATCGCCGGGGGGGTGGGCCAGTACATGGGACAAATCGCCAAGGCCATCGGCGCCCATTGTGTCATCGGCATCGATCTGGTCCAGGAGCGTCTGGACAGGGCACTCCAGTTCGGCGCCGACATTGTCATCAACTCCACCGGAAAGGACGCCAGGGCCGTTTCCGATGAGTTCAAGGGGATCTGCAAAAAAAACGGACTGCCGGGATTCGGCTGGAAGATTTTCGAGGTCACCGGCGCCAGGGGAGGGCAGGAGACCGCTTTGTCCCTTTTGAGTTTCGTGGGGAAGCTGGTGATCGTGGGATTCACCATGGCCAAGGTGGAATACATGCTCAGCCGGCTGATGGCCTTTGATGCGGAAATCATCGGGACCTGGGGATGCCTCCCCGAGCATTACCCCGTGGTTTTGGACATGGTCTTGAACAAGAGGGTCCAAATCGAACCCTTTGTCCAGACCCGTCCCATGAGCACCATCGCCGACGTTTTTGAAGAAGCCCACACCGCTTCGCCGGAGCGGCGGATCGTGCTGACCCCGGATTTTTAAAGGGCCGAAAGGATCGAATCATCAATAAGACGGAGACAAGGAGGGTGACTTATGGGTCTGGATTGGATGCCCAGGGACAACAGAATCAAAGATCATAACCTGCATACCGACATGTATTGGGGAAAAGACGAAGACGCACCCTGCGTGGTCTTTGAAAAACGTCCTTTGAAAGATCCCAAGGGAAACGTGGTGGACGGGCTCTACGTGGCCTGGATCCGACTGAACAATCCCCGGCAATATAATTCCTACACCACCGAGATGGTGAAAGGGACCATCGCCGGATTCCAAAACGCCTCCACGGATCGGAGCGTGGTGGCCGCGATCTTCACCGGGACCGGCCCCTATGCCTTCTGCACCGGAGGGAACACCAAGGAGTACAGTGAATATTACAGCATGCGGCCCGACGAGTACGGCCAGTACATGGAACTGTTTAACGGCATGGTGGATGCCATCCTCCAGTGCAAGAAACCCGTCATCTGCCGGGTCAACGGCATGCGGGTGGCTGGCGGCCAGGAGATCGGGATGGCGTGCGATCTGTCCATCGCCTCGGATCTGGCCATCTTCGGACAGGCAGGCCCCAGGCACGGGAGTGCCCCGGACGGCGGGTCTTCGGACTTTCTCCCCTGGTACCTCGGCATCGAGGACGCCATGTGGAACTGCATCTCGTGTGAAATGTGGTCCGCATACAAGATGAAGGCCAAGACGCTCATCTCCAAAGTAGTCCCGGTCCTCAAGGTGGACGGGAAATGGGTGAGAAACCCCATGGTCATCACGGACAAATACGTAGAGGGCGGAGAAATCGTCTACGGTGAGTTCAAGACCGGAGAAGCATTCAAGGAGGCACGGGAATTTGTCAAGGAACACCAGCCCAATGCCGATTTCGAACTCCTCGATAAAGAGATCGACAAGATTATCTGGACCTTTGCCAACCTCTTCCCCGGATGCCTCATCAAATCCGTTGACGGCATCCGGCAGAAGAAAAAGTTCTTCTGGGATGTCATGAAGAACGCCAACCGGCACTGGCTGGCCGCCAATATGAGCGGTGAGGCCTTCCTGGGCTTCGGCGCCTTCAACACCAAAAAGATCACCGGGAATGGCGTCATCGACTTCATCAAGTTCCGGCAGAATATCGCCGCCGGAAGGACATGGAACGAAGCCATGTTCGAAGAGGTTCTCGGAAAACCCCGGGAATAGTCTCGTCATACCCCCCGAACGCGGCAGGGGCACCGGGGGCTTCCCGGCGCCCCTGTCGCGTTAATCGAAGGCCCGTCTCCCAAACGCGGGACGTTAAGCCATCTCCCTTGAAACGCCGGCATCTTCAAAAGAGGCCATCTCCTGCATGATTTTCGCGGCGGCATCGGCCAGGTGGATGGCCAGAGCCGCTCCTGTCCCTTCTCCCAAACGCATATTCAAGTCCACCAGGGGAGAGAGCTTCATGAAGGAAAGGGCGGCCTGCTGGGCCGGTTCCACGGAACGGTGTCCGGAGATGACATAGTCCCGGACATGGGGGTGGAGGAGATACGCGATCAGCCCGCCCGCCGTTGAGATGACGCCGTCCAAAACCACCACGGTTTTTTTGGCTGCCGCCGCCAGGGCCGCACCGGCGATACCCGCAATCTCAAGCCCGCCCACCTTTTGGAGGATATCGAATCCGTTTTTGGGATCGGGATCGTGAAGCCGCAGGGCCCTTTGAATCACCTCCGCCTTATGGGTCAATGCCGCATCATCGATTCCGGTCCCCCGTCCCGTCACGTCCAGGGGATCGACACCGCAGGCGGCGCATATGACCGCGGTGGCGGTGGTGGTGTTCCCGATCCCCATATCTCCCAATCCCACGATGTCGATGGGGTTTCTTTGGTACTCCGCTAAAAACGCCTCCATACCGGCCTCAAGGGCCCGGAGGGCCTCCTGGGTCGTCATGGCCGGTGTGCGGGCAAAATTCCGGGTGCCTTTGCGGATCTTTTTTTCCATCAACAGGGGATGGCTTTTGATCTCTGTCGCCACGCCCATGTCCACGACCCGGAGGTCGATGCCGCCGTGGCGGCAAAGCACGTTGATGGCGGCACCCCCTTCCAGGAAATTTTTCACCATCTGCCCCGTGACTTCCGAGGGATAGGCGGACACACCTTCTTCCACCACGCCGTGATCCCCGGCGAAGACAAACATGGATTTGCGTCGAATCACCGGGTTGAGGTCTTCCTGGATGAGACAAAGCTGTACGGCCAGTGTTTCCATCCGTCCCAGCGATCCCACCGGCTTAGTCTTGTTGTCGATTTTGGTTTGGGCCGCGGTGAGCAGATCCTTTTTTGCCGGTCTGAGTTGTTGTAAAAGAGATCGGTGGGGCTGTTGAAAATCGTTGAAATCGTGTGACCGGTTTGAATTTTCAGCTTCGGTGGTGTTCGGGGCGTTCTTGATCGGGTTCATGACAATCTTCCTCCTTTGTTTTGTTACGGTGTTCAACGGAAACAGGTCCTAAGCCGCATTCATGGAATCTCCGGTGCTTCAGGAGGACCTGCAACAGTGCTTCAATAGGACACGCCCGGAACGACAAAGAAGGAAAAGAGGAATCGAAAGAAAGGAGAACACATCACGCCGAATCGTTCGATCCGCATCTGATCTGCATCCCCGTCATTCCGGTTGCAGCCCAAGATACGGATAGCATCCAGCATGATATCCGTTGGCACTGCGCCGCCAGGCAGGCTTTCTGGCTTACGGATCGTTCTACCGGCTGCGCCTTCCCACCGGTTTCCAAGGGTTGATCACCCCGGAGGATCGGCAGTGGCTTTCGTGCAGCCTTCGTCCCCGATTACAGCAATGACTGGCCTGCGGTGGACTTTCACCACGCTTTCCTTTTAACGGCATGCGGGCGTTGGGCGCACACACCGCACCTGATCGGCGTGAGACGCTTTTAAAAAACCTGCTGTGGTTTGTCAATGGAAAATTTCCTTTTCGAACCGATTTTTGTTCTGGAAATTGACAGATCCGTCTTAGAATATACATCAGGAATATTAAGCACCCAATCGTCAACTTAAACCGTTGTTGCTGTAGAAAAGGGTCTTTTGGAGTATGAAAAGCGCATCAAAATCGGTATCGAAATCAAAAAAACGGAGGACGCCATGAAAGTACTCATCCTTTTTTATTCCACCTATGGCCACATTTACAAGATGGCCGAGGCCGTGGCCGAAGGGGCGAAGGAAGTGGAGAAAGCGGACGTGATCCTGCGCCGGGTTCCGGAAACCCTTTCAAAGGATATTTTGGAAAAGATGGGTGCCCTGGAAGCCCAAAAACAGTTCGCCCACATCCCGGTCGCCGGGGTGGATGAACTGGCCGACGCCGGCGCCGTCATTTTCGGCACCCCCACCCGGTTCGGGAACATGTGCGGTCAGATGCGCCGATTTCTGGATGCCACGGGCGCCTTATGGGCCAAAGGCGCACTGGTCGGAAAGGTGGGGAGCGTTTTCACCAGCAGCGCCACCCAGCACGGCGGCCAGGAATCGACGATTTTGACGTTTCATGTGACGCTGTTGCACCACGGGTTCGTGGTGGTGGGGCTACCCTATACATTCCAGGGCCAGATACGGATCGATGAGATGACGGGTGGGTCTCCCTATGGGGCGTCCACCATCGCTGGCGGCGACGGATCCCGCATGCCCAGTGAAAACGAGCTGGCCGCGGCGCGATTCCAGGGCAAGCACGTGGCCGCCATCGCTGCCAAGCTGGCGGGGTAAAGAAGTGTAGGATGTTTCTGAGAGCCCGTCACACTGGTGATGGGCTCCGATGTCCCGTCAAGAGGGGACTTTAAACGCCGGCGATGACTTCAATTTCCACGTCCAAACCGTCGTCGATTCCGCTTACTGCGACACAATTTCAAGCCCGAGCCGTTTTTTGTTCCATCCCTTCTCCCGAATCAGATCCGCCACCCAGCGCATGGTGTGGGTGTATCGGGACTGGACATAAGCGTCCGGATACCCGTAAATGCAATTATCCGGAAGCCAGGTGGTGATCCGCGCGCCGTTGGAGTCCTGTTCCCTGCCGAACCAAACCGGATAGGGGGCGCCCAAAGAGAGGATGATGCCTTGATGCACATAAAAAGACCAGCCGTCATAGCCGGTGAGATAGTTCATGTTCCCGGGGTCCATGACCAATAAGGCTTCCAACCCGGCGTGGTCCATTCTTTTTTTGGTTCTTCGGATCCGTTGCCGATATTCTTCTTCGGTGAAAATGCGTTTTTTGGGTAATGTCATTGTTGTTCGGCCCATCTGATGTCTTTAATCACGGCATCCAGCACTTCTTTTGCCCCTTTACCTCCCATTTCGAGATACTTTTGGCGCAAGGGTTTCGATTTTTCCTTAAAGGCGCGGATTTCTTCATCGGTCAATTCAATGTATTTCATGGACGGTTTGGCATCCATGATCATTTGTCTTCGTTCTTCGTTCAGCCGGGGTTCCAAGGCGAAAATAAATTCATTGGCGGCTTGAACGGCGTCGTCGACCCGGGTGCGGATGTCCGGGGGGAGCCTGTTGATGAAGGTGTTGTTGGCGGCGAAGGTGCTGATGAAGGGCAACTGGCGAGCCTTGATCATCTGGTCCTGGACTTCGTAGAACTTCATTTCCTGTATCGCAAAAAAAGGCTGGGTCTGGGCGTCTATCCGGCCCATCTCCAGATCGCTGTAAATTTGGCTGTACGGCACCGTGATGACGTAGGCACCGTAGAGGCGGTACGCGGTGATGAGCAAAGGCGAAGACATGACCCGGAAGGTGATCCCTTTGAAATCATCGGGGTTACGAATCGGTTTGTTGGCTGTCCAGATCTGCCAGCCTTCCTCGATGATGGAAAGGAGTTCCAGGCCGTGTGCATGATAGTATTTTTGAAGCACTTTATATGTATTGGGTCCTTTGCGCAAAATTTTTTCCAACAACTTGAAGTCGGTGGGAAAAAGATAATGGATGGAAAAGACCTGGACCTCGGGAATATCGGATCCCAGGTGTCCGGGAGATTGGAATGCAAAGTGAAGATCGCCTTCCCGAAGGAGCCGGCCGATTTCACCGGAAGTGCCGAGTTCGCCGTAGAAATTGATTTTGCAGCGGATTTCTCCTTTGGAATTTTCTTCCAGCACATCGACGAATTTTTCGGCATAGGCATGCTGCATGCTCCCTTCAATTTCTTCCAGGGCGATTTGCCAGAAATATTTAACCGCCCCGGCCGATCCCGAGCACAAAAGGAGGAAAAGCCATGCAAGGGCCATCGCCTTGACCGCGGTTATTTGCCTCATTACGGGATTCCCTTCCGGACAGGCCGCGGTGCTTCCAGATCTGATTTTTTTCTTTCTTCGCCGTCCAGGCCGCCTTGGATAATGGAAAGATACGCTTTGGAATCGATACTGCTGCCGGAAAGCAGGACCCCCACCATCTTTTTCCGTACGTCGATCTTTTGATGCAAGAGGGCGCCGACGGTCACGGCAGCCGCTCCTTCAATGATCAGTCGATGCGTTTCGAAAACGGAAAACATGCCGTCTTTGATTTCATCTTCCGAAACCAGGAGGTGTTCGTCCACATATTTTTCCACCAGCGGGAGGGTGTACCGGTTCGTGGTTCCGATGCCGCCCAGGAGCGAATCGGCGATGGAATCTTTTTCTTCCACGGCAACCGGCCTTCCGGCTTTCAAACTTTCCAGCATGGCCGGAGACCGTTTCAGGGAAATCCCCACCACATGGATGGCCGGGTTTATGGCTTTGGCCGCAAGGGCCATGCCGGCCAGGAGTCCTCCGCCGGAAAGGGGAACCAGCAACACCTGAATTTCAGGGAGATCCGCTACGATTTCGAGGGCGATGGTTGCTTGTCCGGCGATGATGATGGGGTCGTCGAAGGGAACTACCGGGATAAGCCCGCGGGCAGCTTTCATTTCATGGTAATGGGCTTCGGCGTCGTCCTGGGAACGTCCCCAGCGGACGACCTCGGCCCCCAGGGCCTGGATGCGTTCCGCCCGGTACGGTGCCACGTGCTCGGAAAGGCAGACCACCGCAGGAATGCCGAGGGTGTGGGCCACGTGGGCCACGGCTTTGCCGTGATTGCCTGTGGAAAAGGTGATAACGCCCGTTTTTTTTTCCGCGTCGCCGAGGCTTAAAATTTTATTGGCCGCCCCCCGAATTTTAAAGGAACCGGTGTTCTGCAGGCATTCCGGTTTGAAGACCACGCCACGGGCGCCGGTCTTTCGAGCCAGGACGGCAGCGTCCAAAAGGGGGGTTTTTCGGATCAGAGAGCGGATCCGGGCGCGGGCGGTATACGCATCGTGCAATGTGGGCATGGAAGAGATCAAGGCGTCTTCTCCAATACCGTCTCCTGTTTTGGTTCATATCCTAAAGGCATCGATTCGTTTCTTGTGCTTATCCACCCATGGCCAGATTCGGCAGGAACAGTACGATTTGCGGAAAAACGATCAGGATGACGGTGGCTAGAATCAGAATCAACAAAAAGGGCAGGGCATGACCGATAACTTCCACGTAGGGCCGCCGGAAGATCAACTGGGCGGTGAAGATGTCGCAGCCGAAGGGCGGTGTGGCCGAGCCGATGGCCGCTTGCAGGGTTACCAGGGTTCCCAAAAGGATGGGATCCACGCCGGCGCTGACCACATAGGGCTGGAAAATGGGGCTCAGGATGAATATCGCCACAATAGGATCCACGAACATGCAGGCGATGAAATACGTGGCCACGACGATGGTGATAACCCGCAGCATGGACGGATCCACCCCAAAGAGAGGCGGGAGCAACTGCTGGGGTATCTGCATGAATCCAATCATCCAGGAAAACGCCTGCCCCGCACCCACCAGGATGAACACCACACCGGTGATGACGCCGGTTTGCAAGAATGAGTCAACGATCCGATTCAAGGTGATCGCTTTATAAACAAGGGTTTCCAGGAACAACGCGTAAAACACCGAGGCCGCGGCGGCTTCCGTGGGGCTGAAAAAACCGGTGTAGATGCCGCCCACGATGATCAGCGGAAAGCCCATCACCGGAAGCCCCTCTTTAACCGCCTTGATCTGTTCGGTCCGGCTGGCCTTTGGAAGCACGCCCACCTTCTTGGCCTTGGAATAGAAATAACAGTAGGCGGAGAACATCACCAGGATCATGAGACCGGGAAAGATGCCGGCCAGAAAAAGCATGCCGATGGACGTGCTGGTGGCCACCCCGTATACGATAAACCCGATACTGGGAGGGATCAAAAACGCGATATCGCTGGAATTGATGATCAGGCCGAGGGTAAATGAGCTTTTGTATCCCGCTTCCAAAAGCATGGGGCGCATGGTTCCGCCGATGGCGGCCACGGTGGCCTGGGTGGAGCCGGATACCGCGCCGAAAAGCGTACAACTGGCATTGGTGGTGATGGGAAGCCCTCCGGGAAGGTGTCCCACAAAGGCTTTGATCATCTGTATCAGCCGCTGGGCGGATTTCCCGGACGTGATGATGCTGGCCGAAAGGATAAACATGGGAACACATACCAGCGCCGGCGGCGTGACCCCGGTGATGACCTGCTGGACCATGGTGATCATCAGTTTAGGCGCGAAATCCGGCATGTACACCCATACGTAGAGCATCAGGGATCCCAACAGAGTCACCATGAAGGGAAACCCGAACATCAGCATGGTCGCAAGGCTGATTCCAAAAAGGGTCATAGCGGCGCCCCCCCGATGACTTCATCTTCGTATTCGCTTTGCTGGTCCGGAGACTGCCACGCATCCTTTTCGATTAAATTTTTCAAAATCGTCCGGATATACTGGACAGCGGCCAGGCCGAATCCGATGGGGATGATCACGTAAAATGTCCAACTCGGCATTCTCAATGCCGGCGTCTTATGCCCCATGTTCATGGCGTTAATCAGATACAGATAGGAGTAATACGCCATGATCGCCATGACGACGGCGCTGACGAGGGAAATGATGATGATGAAGACTTTCTCCATTTTTACGGGCATGGCGTCCAGAAACGCTCCCATTCGGATGTGCCGGGCTTTTCGGACGCCGTAGCTGACGCCGGTGAAGGTGGTGAGCATCACCAGGAATTTTGACACTTCTTCGGCAAAATAGATACTTTGGAAAAAGGTACGCGCGAACACATTCGTCATGAGAAGCAGACCGAGCGCCGTCATGCAAAAGACCAGAATCGACACTTCCGCGGCGTTAATGAACAGCCCGGCGGTCCTGTTGAGCTTCCGCAAAAACTGTGCCGGGTGTTGTTCATCTTTTTCCTGACGCATCGGTTTCTCCTTTGCCGGTGGATCCCGAAAATGTGTTGTCTCTCTTTTACGTACCCGAATGGAGGGCAAAGCGGCGGATACACCGCTTTGCCCGGTGATGCCTATTTGACGCCAAGGACTTTCTTGGCGGCTTCAATGTCTTTTAAAAGAGCGTCCAGGATTTCCTTTGCGCCTTCTCCCCCGATCTGTGTAAACTTGGGATAGACGGTTTTTGCCCGGGCCTTAAATGCGGCGATGGCGGCGTTGTCCAGGGTGTGGAATTTCAGGGAGGGTTTAGCCTTTTTCATTTTCTCCTTGTCACCGGCGTTTCTCGCCGTGATCCATTTTCCTGCCGGGATAATGGCGTCGATCCAGAATTTGCGCATTTCCTGCTGAACCTCTTTGGGGAGGTTGTCAAAAAATTGCTTGTTCACCGTGGGGATCCCGACGAATGGTTCGCTTTTTAGCTGGGTCAAATAATCCTGCACCTCATAAAACTTCATGCTGTAAATGGCGAAAAGCGGATTCACCTGGGCGTCGATGAGGCCCATCTGGAGACCGCTGTACACTTCACCATAGCTCATGGGTGTCGGCGCGGCGCCGTATGACTTGTAGGTTTCCACCAGCAGCTTGGAAGACATCAACCGGAGTTTGAGACCTTTCATATCTTCCAACGACGTGATCTCTTTTTTTGAGGTGACCCATTGCCATCCTTCAAACATGATGGAAAGAGGCACCATGCCGTTTTTGGCAAAGGCTTCCTCTAAAAGCGGCATGAATTTTCCGTTTCTTGCTACCCAGTTCAGGATTTCAGGCACCTTTTCGGTGGGAAAGAGATAATTCAAGGCCAACACCTGCGCCTGGGGGACGAAGGAGCTGATCCAGGCATAGTCGGAAAAGACGAATTCCACCACACCCATCTGGCAAAGCTCATTGATATCCCCGGTGGCACCGAGAGTGCCGTACGGATAGACATTGATTTCGATTTTTCCGTCGGACCATTTTTTCATGTGTTCCGAAAAGTTGTTGGCCCAGACCGTCATGAAGTCACCTTCGATTTCTTCCGAGGCCAGTCGAGCCTTAATCGCTTTTCCGGTATAGGTTCCCGCATAAACCATCCCTGCGGAAACAGTAATTGTGAGGATGAGTGCAATGGCGAAAATTTTTTTCATGAGGATACTCCTTTTGGTTTTCGGCGGAAAACACAGCCGATTTTGGGTTGGGTATGATTCAAAAGACGCGTTGTTAAAATGCCTATACCACCCCCTTTTTCATGAAATTCAATTTGCCCGCCTGATCAAAAAAATGCAGTGCGCCGCGCACAAAGAGTTCCGTTCCGGTTTGCATGGCGTCTTCGTCAAAATCAAAACAGGGATGATGATGCGGGTAATTCTTTTTTCCGGATTTTCCCGCCCCCACGAGGCAAAAGACTCCGGGTGCCCGGGCGGCGAATTCCGAAAAATCCTCTCCCGCCAATGTCACAAAGGAAATGATTTCGGGTGAGGGCGAAAGCGCGCTGGACGCGACGCTCCGGATCAGATCCGTCATCTCGGGATGATTCACCAGGGCGGGGTGTCCATAGAGAAAATCGAGTATATATTCGGTTCGATGGGCAGCGCAGATGTGGGAAACCACCCTTTCGAGCCGTTTTTTGGGGTTGTCCGGACTTTCGGCCGGGCCGTCGAAGAGATAGCGAAGGGTCCCGGAAAGGGTCACGGAATCCGGGATCACGTTGGACGCGGTGCCCCCTTGAATTTTGCCGAACATGATCAGGGCCGGTTCCTTCTGGACGTCGATTTCCCTCGTCTGTATCACCTGGACGCCCTGGATGACCGCCGCGGCCGCCAGAATGGGATCCACGGCGCTCTGGGGCGCGGCGGTATGCCCCCCCCGTCCTTTGATCGTGAGATCAAAATGTTCCATCCCGGCCATCACCGGCCCCGGGGTGATCCCCACTTTCCCAGTGTCAATTTGATTCCAGATATGCAATCCCATGCAGGCATCCACCCGGGGGTTTTCCATGACGCCTTCCTTGATCATCGCCAGGGCACCGACGTTTTCTTCGTTGGGTTCAAATACGAATTTGATGTTTCCCTTCAGTGTCTCTTTGGCGCCGGCGAGGATCTTGGCGGCCACCATCAGCATGGCCGTATGGGCGTCGTGACCGCAGGCATGCATCACTCCGTCGTTGACGGACTTATGGGGTATCTCGTTTTCTTCCTGGATGGGGAGGGCGTCCATATCGGCCCGGAGCAGTAAGGTGGGACCCGGGTGTTCGCCCCTCAAAAGGCCCACCACACCGGTGACATTCATCCTGGCGACTTCCATGCCGCATGCGTTCAGGTAATCGGCGACCTTTTCGGCGGTGCGGAACTCCTGCATCCCCAGTTCCGGATGCTGATGAAAATCACGCCTGAAGGCGATGAGTTCGTCCTGGTAACGCATGAGGTGTCGGGAAATATCCATTTTTATTCTTCCATCCCTCGGGATGCCGGTTTTCGGGTTCAGATAAAGCCGCTGTAGCGCTTCTGTACCACGGCGGAAAAAACGAAGCGGATCATGGTGATATAGTCGAAGACCGGAAGGTCCACCGCTTCTTGTACGGCCGCCGCATAGGGCGGCAGCAGGCTGCATTCCAATAACAGGGCTCGAATATCCGGGTTCCTTGTTGTCAGGTGCCGCGCAGCCGCGACGACTTCTTTTTCCACTTTATCGGTGTCCAGCACGCCGGTTTCCTTGATGGCAAAATCGTAAAAGTGCGGTTGATTTTCCAGCCCGACGATCACCAGTTTTTCAGGGTTTTCTATCCCGATACTTTTTAAAAGCCGGCTGTCCAGGCTTCCGGCGTCGGCGGTGATAATGCCGACCTTTCCCGTGTCCGTGAACAGGCCGGTAATAAACGGAATCTGGAGGAGGCTCGACAGGAAAACCGGGATCCGGATTTTTTCCGCCAATACGTTTTGATGGATCGCCATGAATCCGCAATCCCCGGTAACGGCACGAACCCCCTGCGCCACCAGGTCTTCGGCGGCTTCGATCATGGCTTCGAGCACGGACGGGTCTTTTCCAATGGCCCGTGCCACCGTGAATCCTTCCACCTTTTGAAATCGTACCGGAAACGGATACGTAGTGGCATTGGCGACATCTCCGGGGATAAACGGAACCGAAGTCTCCAGAAGTAATATACCGATGGCCTCCCCGCTGCTGGTCTGTCCTTTTCGTGCCGTGTAAATCATATCCTCTATCTCTGTCTCCGCCCGGCTCCCTTTGGGCGCCGAAGGGACTCATCCGTTTTTAACGAACAGCTTCCGGGGGAAGTCGGCGAATGTTTCGCAGCCGGTTTCCGTGACCCGGAACGATTCACTGCATTCGAATCCCCAATCATCCATCCACATCCCCAGGATCATATGAAACGTCATATTCGGTTGAAGGGCGGTCTTGTCCCCGGGACGAAGGCTGGCGGTGTGTTCCCCCCAATCCGGCGGATAGTTGAGCCCCATGGAATAACCGATCCGGGATTCCTTCTCCAACCCCGCCCGGGCGATCACCTTCCGCCACACTTCTTCCACCTGTTCGCACAACACCCCCGGTTTGATGGCATCCAGTGCCGCGTGCATGCCTTCCACCACGATATCGGCGGTATCGGTGAGTTTTGCCGGCGGATGGGCGCCGATGTACATGGTCCGCGCCAGCGGGCTGTGATACCGGTTCCGGCAGGCGGCCAACTCCAGGTTCACGGCGATCTCGTTTCCGTAAGGCGCATCCGTCCAGGTCAGATGGGGTGTGGCGGTTTTTTCGCCGCTGGGCATCATGGGAACGATGGCCGGGTAATCCCCCCCGAATGCGTCGGTTCCTCGGATCTGGGCCCGGTAAATTTCCGCTACCGCGTCGCATTCCCTAACACCGGGCGCCACCGAATCCAGGGCCGTTTGCATGACGCGCTCCACGATTTTGCCGGCCTGCTTCATGTATTCGATTTCCTGTTCCGACTTAATGATGCGCACCCAGGAGACCAATAGGTTCCCGTCTTTGAATTTGGCTTGGGGAAGATTTTTTTTCAGGGTTTCGTATCCCCGGGCACTGAAATAGTAGGCGTCCATTTCCACCCCGATGGATCTTTTTCCCCAGCCGCGGTCATGGATGACGTCGGCCACAAAGTCCATGGGATGCCGTTCAACGGACTGAACGTAGCGGTCGGGGTAACCGAAGATGTTTTCCGCACCAAGAAACGTTGTATGCATGGCGCCTTTGGCGTCCATTCCACGGCCGACCCAAAGGGGGTCTGTTGCCTCCGTTGAAACGATGACGACCTGGGGGACATAAAAAGACCAGCCGTCGTACCCCGTGAGATAGTTCATGTTGGCCGGATCCGACACCACGAGCACGTCGATGCCGGCGTCGGTTATGCGTTCTTTTGTCTTTTTGATTCGGGCCTGGTATTCTTCTTTTGTAAAAGGCGGCATGGTTGAATCCCTCGCTGTCCATGTTGCGGGTTCTGCGTCGTTGGTGGATTCGCCGGATGTGTCATCGTGTCGCCGAATCCCTTTGATCCCTGCCGTTTTTGAAGCCTCCCCGATGCTCCGCAAGGCGGGATTTCCGCTTCGCTCCAACAAGCAGCGGGGTTTGCGCTCGCTGTTGCGGTTCAACCGGCGCACGTTCAAATCACACCCACCCGCGCAGGCGCATCGCTTTTTCGATTTTTTTCAGTGCATAGATCCACGCCCCGAGTCTCAAGGAATCTGTACCGGCGCTGTCGGCGGCTTCCCGGGCGTACCGGTAGGCGTTGAGGATGCGTCTTTTTAGAAGGGCGTTGACCGTTTCCAGATCCCAATATTGATCGGAAAGCCCCTGGTTGCGTTCGAAATGACACACCGTTGCACCGCCGCTGTTGGCCACCACATCCGGGACGATGACGACGCCCTTTTCGGTCAGTATCGCGTCGGCCTCCGTGGTGACGGGGCCGTTGGCCCCTTCCACGATCAACCGGCCTTTCACCATTTCGGCGTTCCCTTTATGGATCACGCTTTGTACGGCGGCCGGAACGATGATGTCACAGTCGAGGGTGAAGATGGCTTCGTTGGATACCGGTTCGGTGCCCGGAAAATCCGTGACCTTCCCCGTTTCCCGGACGTATCCCTCGAGTTTCGGTATATCGATCCCCGCGGGATCGTAAATGCCTCCATACACGTCGGTTACGGCGATAATCCGACAACCGGTTTCATAAAGGAGGGAGGAAAGGGCGGCGCCCACCTGGCCGAACCCCTGGACCACGGCGGTGCTGTTTTTCACGTCCATTCCTATGTCTTTTGCCGCGGCCGTCAATGTCAAAAAGACCCCGCGTCCGGTGGCTTCTTCACCTCCGAGAGATCCCCCTAAAATGGGCGGTTTGTCGTTGATGGCCGCCGGGCTGTGAAGACCCGTAATCTGTTCATACTCATCCAGCATCCAGGCCATGGCTTGTTCGCCCGTGCCGATGTCGGCGCCGGGGACGTCCGCCCAGGGGCCCCTGGGTTGCAGGTGCCGCACGAAGGCGCGTACCAATCGCTCCATGTCATTTTTACTCAAGCGGCCCGGATCTGCCTGAATCCCGCCCTTGGCGCCGCCGGCCGGAATATCCGCCACACAATGCTTGATGGTCATGAAAAGCCCAAGGGCCTTGACTTCATCCAGGGTGAGGTCCTTCCGGATCCGGGTGCCGTCCCGAAACGGCCCCAGCGCATCGCAATAATGGACACGATACGCCTGAAAGACGCTGAAGGATCCGTTTTCCAGCTTCGACGGAATCCGAAACTGCTGGATCCGTTTGGGTTCCTGTAAAATTTCCATCACCCGGGAATCGATCTTTCCCAGTTCTCCTGCTTTGTTAAGCGTGGCAACAGCCACCTCAAACACATTTTCCATCGTATCCTCTCAGTTGTTTTCCCAGGATTCCCTTTTTCATCGGATGGAATTCCATTGGAATCCACCTGTTCATTCGACCGCCGGCAGAACCAGGTCCGAAGGCCCTTTTGGGGACATCTTCAAGGAGGGGGCGTGGCGCTGCATGAGTTCCTGCACCACGGAAGCCATTTTGACTTTCTCGCGGATGAGCCCCTGGTGCCAGGCTTCGCTGATCCAGGGCTTGTAGATGTCACCCTCAGAGGTTCCCGGCTCGAACTTGAAGTAACATGGCGAAGCGATCCGGGCGATTTCCGGGGTTTCATAGGCCCGATACATGCCGCCGAAGGAATCCACGATAATGATGTACACATCCAGCGGAATATCGATGGCCTTCCGGATGCTCCCAAGGATCGGGAGTGACACATCTGAAATCGGATTCAGGGAGTTTGCCCCCATGGAGGCCACCACTTTGGCGCCGGCGGCGCTGCAATACCCGCCGAAAACGGAAAACTTGAAAATGGTTTCTTTCGGAATCAGCCCCTCGGCCCGCATCCTATTTAAAATAAACAAAACGCCTTCGTCATAGACCAAAAACCCCCGGTGCCCCGCTTCGATATTCCGCATGATATCCGCGATGTGGTAGGAGATGCTGTCCGAACCTCTCAGCCGGAAAGCCTGCATGCCCCCTTCGGGAGTGGAGATCTCCTTGGATCCCGCATCCCAGGCTTTCCGGTGGCCCACCGTCATCACCACTTCGATTTTTTCGGATTTCGCCATCCTTGCGATGGCCCGGAGTTCTTCAAAGTCGCAGTAGGTCGATCCGCCCACCGTGGCGATGGCACGATGGATCGTGACGTTTCGCTTTTGCGCTTCGTCCAGCAAGGCTTCCATGGTGGAGGCCCTTTCGACACCGGCGATTTCAATCCGATAGTTTGCTCCGTCCGGAAACGTTTTGGGTGACGTGGGAAGATCGTAGGCGTCCCGACCGGGGACGCCCTCCTTTTCCATGAATGCCCTGATCTTTGACAACATCTCCGACATGGTCGATTTCTCCTTTATCTATTCTCAAATGAAAAGATTATGAGTGTTTCAAAAGCGCTTCTAACCGGGGAAGTTCACCGTCCACCATTTTATAGGCATGCTCCGGGGCGGGGAATTCTCCCTTTCGCACCTCTTCGGCATATTTCAAAAAGGCATCGGTGGTTTTTTGAGCCAGGTTTTCATATTTTTTCACGAATTTCGGCGTAAAGGCCTGGAAGATGCCCAGTACGTCGCTGCAGATCATCAACTGTCCGTCGGCATGGATCCCTGCGCCGATGCTGTAAACCGGAATCTTAAGGCGGTTTTTCATGATTTCGCAGACTTCGGGGGGGACGGCTTCCACCAGGAGAGCAAATGCGCCGGCCTCCTGGATAAGAAGGGCGTCATCGATGAGCTCCTTGGCCGTTTCAGCGGTGCGTCCCTGGGCCTTGAATCCCCCGAGTTGTCCGGAACTCTGGGGGGTCAGCCCGATGTGTCCCATGACGAGCATTCCGCCGTCGGCAATCGCCTTGATCTGCGGGACCACCCGTTGTCCGCCTTCCAGTTTGACGGCATCCACCCGGGCTTCTTTGAAAAATCGACCCGCATTCTGAACGGCATCGGGGATGCTGACCTGATAAGACAGAAACGGCATGTCTCCGATGACGAAGGTGTTCGGGGCGCCCCGGCGGACCGCCTCGGAATGGTAGATGCACTGGGCCATGGTGACGGGAACGGTCCCCTCGTATCCGTAAATGCACATGCCCAGAGAATCTCCCACCAGGATCATGTCCATGCCCGCTTTTTCGGCGAACTGGGCCGTCCAGAAATCATATGCGGTAATCCAAACGGCAGGCTGCTTTTCGTCCTTCATCTTCTGCAGGTCCAGTCTGGACCGTTTTTGTTTTGCCATGGGTATTTTTCTCCTTTCGATATTTTCGGAAACGGTTCAGTTTTGATGCGCGATGGAGCCTTTGCCCTTTAATTTTGCCGACAGGGCCTTGCACACATCCTGTATTTTTGACTGCATCAGGCGCATTCGATCATCGGTCATCCGCGTGGAAGGGCCAGAAATGCTGATGGCATAAGAGGGCCGGGCATTGTGGTCGAAAACAGGGGCGGCGACACATCTGAGGCCGTAGGCCAGTTCCTCGTTGTCCGTGGAAAACCCTTTGTTGCGAACCGTGTCCAGTGTTTCCCGAAGGCGTTTCTTGTTGGTGATGGTATTTTCCGTAAAGGCCTTCAGTTTGGTTCGATGGAGATAATCGTCGAGTTCGCCGGGAGGCAAAAAGGCCAGAATCGCCTTGCCCAGTGCGGTACAGTAGGCCGGGGCCCTGGACCCGAGGGACGTGTCCATCCTGAGTATTTCTTTGCTGTCGATCTTGTCCAGGTGGAAAATGTCGGATCCGTCGAAATGGCCGAGATTCACGGTTTCGTTGAACGCCACGGAAAGTTCCTGCATGGACAAACGGGCGATGCGGTTCACCTCCGAATGGGCGGAAACCTTCATCCCCATTTCCAGGATTTTCAATGTCAGATGATACCGGTCGTTTTCGTCTTTCTCCACGTACCCCAATTCCCGAAGGGTTGCCAAAAACCGGTGACTGGCCGCGCGGTTCAGGTCCAATCGTCTGGCCACTTCGGAAACGGTCAGTGCCTTGTGTTCGGAAAGTGCTTCCAGAATGTGGATGCCTTTGGCAAGGGATCCGATGAAGTAGTATTTTTCGCCTTTAATCGGCATGCTCTCCCCTTGTCGACTCGGGCCGACGTGTTCACTATGAGTGACGCTTAATTATTATGTGTGACATAAATTATCAGGGCCGTTTCCGGGTGTCAAGCTTTTTTTACATTTTACGAGATAGGGGGAAAAACCGAAAACCGTCTGGAAATATAAAAGGACTGTGTTATCGGGGAAAATGGGCAGGAAGGATTCTTTGGGAATTTTCCCTAAAGCAGCGCCGCCGATTTTTTAAAAGAGAAAATCAGGCGGCGCTTGCATTCCAGGCGGGAAAATCCGGAGAAGCGTTAATGAAAAAGGTCTTTGTAGACGGCCCGTCTGTCTTTGGGCCATTTCGGGCAGAAGGCGGGTTTTCCCTGCATTACCAGCTGAAGGCAGGCATCGCATTTCGGAGAACATTTCACGATTGCGCGATCATCTCCTTTCCGGGCCTTTTGGGGCCATTGGGGATCCACCCACAGCATGCGGGCCAGGCCGATGAGGTCGGCTTTCTGTTCTTTCAAGATCTTTTCGGCTCTTGAAGGGGTGGAAATCCTTCCGGCGGAGATTACCGGCAACTTCACGGCCTTTTTTACGAGGGCCGCCAATGAGACCATGTAACCGGGCTTTTTGCCGCGTTCCACGATTTCGGGCAGGAAAAAGGATTCATAGGTGCCGCCCATGGCGGAAATGTAAGCAATCCCTTCTTTTTCCAAGTGTTGCGCCAAGACGACGGACTCCGATGGTTTGAGGCCGTCCGGCAGCCACTCGTCCGCCAGAAAACGATAACCCACCGGAAAATCGCCCACGGCGTCCTTGACGCGCTTCAAGACTTCCAGAGGAAAGCGGATCCGGTTTTCGAGGGATCCGCCGTAGGCATCGGTTCGCCGGTTGGTCCTGGGAGACACGAACTGGGCAAGGAGGTATCCGGTCCCGCCGTGGAGTTCCACCAGGTCGAACCCGGCCTGTTTCACGCGCAATGCGGCTTTGGCGAACTGCTTTTGGAGCGTCGTGATTTCTTTTTTCGTCAAAGCCCTGGGGGTTTTCCCGAATGCCGGCACCGAAGAGGGCGCCACGGGTTCCGGGACATACGCAAACCGGCCCGCATGGTTGATCTGGAGTCCGGCTAAGGCCTTTTCCTTCCGAATCGCTTCGGCCAGGGTTTCCAGTCCCTTGGTATACCGATCGTGATCGCAGCGGAGGGTCCGTGGGGAACCCATCCCCACGGGCGTGATTCCTGCGTTTTCCACCATGATCATGGCGGCGCCGCTTTGGGCCATCTCTTTGTAGTAATGCAGGATTAAAGGAGAGACGTTACCCCCCGGACCGGCGTACCCCAGGTACAGGGGCGCCATGGTGATGCGGTTTTTCAGCCTCAGGCCGTTTACCTTCAGGGGCGTGAACAGATTCTTGTAAACCGTTTCTTTCATTTTTTTCCTCCTTCAATGCCCGTCACGTATTTTGGGATGCGTTGTCACCCTCCACGGATTGGACGAGTGCTTTGCTCGATGCATACGCCTCCCGGAGGTATTCGGGGTGCTCGAGAATATCTCCTTCAAAATCGAGTCCCCGATACAACAGGGATTTCCACAGCTCGGCGTCGAAGGTATCGCAATCGCAAACGGGATCGAGTCTGCAGCCATTGTCGGGAGTTTCGATCCCGATCCCGATGGACCCATTGCCTTACGATAAGGGTATCAAGTGAATTCTATCAAAAATAAAAGGTAGAGACAAGGGGTGCGGAGTCGTACCGGTGCTGGTGGAGAACCCGGGGACTTCTCTTGAAAGTATATCCGAATGATATTCGGAAAGTATTGCCAATATGGGCTTAAATATTTAAAATAAACGTAAAAAAACAATATATTAATCATATTCATCTCAAAGAGATAAAGTTCAGCGCCATAGGACAAAACGATCCGGAAAGGGCTTGACCCTCCGCAAGAGATATGATAACAGGAGGCCATAAGCATTTTGGTATTAGTGTCATTAGGTTGAATAATAAAAATAAAAACAATATGTTAATATAATTAAAGTGTTGTAAAAGCAATTTTATAAAAATACATTTAAACTGATGGCGGCATCCTTGAAAAACCGAAAAGAATCCACCAAGAACCGGATCATCGAGGCCGCAAAGGCCCTTTTCGCCGATCAAGGATACACGAAGACCACCATTGCGGACATTTCCAGGCAGGCGGGATTGTCTGAAGCAGCCCTGTACGAATATTTCCAGGGAAAAGAAGATCTCCTGTTAACCATACCGGACCTATGGGTTTGCGATCTCATCGAAGATCTCGAGCGCCAGCTTTTCGGGATTAAAGGCGCTGTTAACCGATTGCGCAAATACCTGTGGTGGTATTGCCGCCGGGTCGAAGAATCGCCCCTGGACGCCAAGATCGTCTATCTGTTTTTGAAAACCAACGCCAATTTCATGCAGACCGAAGTCTATTCCAACGTCAAGGTCCTCTATGGATATCTGCTCGAAATTTTCGAAGAAGGCCGGCGCACAAAAGAACTGCGACCCGACCTTGATCCCCGCATCGCCCGCAACATATTTATCGGTACCATGGAACACATCATCACCCTGTGGCTCCTGCGGGATCGCGCTTACAGCCTCTTTGAAAACTTGGAAGAGACCTTCGATCTGATGGTAGGGGCCTTTACCCGAGGCGCCGAAACCCCGAGAGGGGGACCGGCCAAGGGCCCTGATATTCACTAAAAGTGCCAGAAACGTTTGATCTAAAATTTCAAGGAGGAGGGTGAACCGATGGCGAAACAATTGTTTGAGTGGGATTATTCGTCGTATCCGGGGGCCAGCACTTACCCCCACCTGTTCAAACCGATCCGGATCGGCAATCTCATCGTGCCCAACCGGATCAAGTACGCCGCAACCGAAGACAATCTCAACGGACGGGACGGTTTCGTTACCGATGCCGGTGTGGCTTACATGCGCGAGCGGGCCAAGGGTGTGGTGGGGGGGCTTTGCTTTATGCAGGGCGTCTACATGGACGAAAAACGCCAGGGCCAGGGATACGTGGGGCAGGCGGCCTGCTGGGACGACAAGTTCGTCCCGGGACTCAAAAGAATCGCCGACGCCATCCACGAGGAAAAGGCCGTGGCCGGATTCCAACTCATGGACTGCGGCCGGGTCGGCGCCGTGGACGTGGAATACGGGCACGGGCCTTCGGCGGTTCCCCAACGCCTGCGCATCTTCCGGCCCGTCAAAGAGATGAGCAAGGATGAGATCAAGGAGATGATCCAGCAGCATGTGGATGCGGCCCGGAGAGGGATCGAGGCCGGATTCGATATCATGGAGATTTCCGGGATCGTCGGGTACCTCGTATCCAACTTCATTTCCCGCTACACCAACCGACGCACCGACGAATACGGCGGAGACATCCGGGGCCGGATGCGGGCGGTGGTGGAGATCATCCAGGGGGTCAAGGCGGTCTGCGGATCGGATGTCCCCTTGGGCATCCGATTGTGCGCCGAGGAACTCCTGGACGATGTGCGGGGAAACACCCCCGATGAATCCATGGAAACCTACAAGATTGCCGAAGAAGCCGGCGTGGACTACATCAGCGTCACCCTCGGCTGGCAGGAATCCATCTACCCGGTCATCAGCCGGGACATCCCCATGGGGAACTGGATCCACCTGGCCAAGCGGGCCAAAGAGCACGTGAAGGTGCCGGTTCAAATGGCCTACCGCCTTTTCCGGCCGGATCTGCCCAACAAGGCCATCGGTGCCGGGGAACTCGACCAATGGGAAATGTGCCGTTCCATGATCGCCGATCCCTTAATGCCCAAAAAGGTCCTGGAAGGCAAGGAAGACGAGATCCGGCACTGCGTGGCGTGCAACCTTTGCCTGGCGCGCCTTTTCCGGGATGCGCCCATGACCTGCTACATCAACCCCGTGTGCGCCCATGAGACGAATCCGGAGTTTGCGGATCCCCAACCCGCGGAAGATAAAAAGGAGATCATGATCGTGGGTGCCGGGCCCGCCGGCCTCGAATGCGCTTACATGGCGGCGAAACGGGGTCACGAGGTCCATGTTTATGACAAACGGGACAATATCGGCGGCACCCTCAACGAGGCCCGGAAGGCGCCTTACGGCGATGACGAGCTGTGGACCTGTGTGGCGTATCAACAGAAGATGTGCGAATTGGCCGGCGTGACGTTCCATTTGGGCACGGAAGTTACCGAGGATCTCATCTCCGACGAACTTCCCGACGCCGTGGTGTTGGCCACGGGACCCGAGTATCCGGAGTTCCCGGGCGGCCCCCACGCCAACGTGGTCAATCTCCTGGATGTGATGCGCGAAAACGCCCAGGTGGGCGAAAAGGTGGTGATCTGGGGAAACCGGAAACCCGGCATCGGATGCGCCCTGTACCTGGCCAAGCAAGGGAAGAAAGTGACCCTTGTGGGCCGGGAAAAGACGGCGGGGTTCGATGTGAATCCGTCATTCAAGTGGCGCTATATGATTTACCTGAGGCAAAACGGGGTCAAGGCCTACAATGATTGCGAAATCGAGACCATCACGGGCGAAGGGATCATCATTCGCACCTTTGACGGCTATCGAATCCCGGTGGCCTGCGACACCATCGTGAACAGCGACCGTGCCGCAAACGAGGCCCTGAAAAAGGTCGTGCAATCCGAGGGAATCGAACTCTTCGTCATCGGAGATGCCTTGGTTCCCCGAAACCTGTCCAGTGCGGTCCATGACGGTTACCGGATCGGGATGAGGATATAAGGAGGTCAGCAATGCAATTCGATGCGGAAAAAGAGATCGGAAAAGTATTGAGCGGGCTGCGCGCCGCCCAAAGGGAAATCGGAAAGACCTTTTATCGGTGGCGCCAGGTGGCCTTGGAATATGCCGGAGACGGCGTGGAACCCCTCGACGTGGGGTTAAGAGCGGCGGAGGTTTTCGGAAAAGACGTCGGAAAGCAATTGCTTCCGAGGCTCAACTGGCTCAAAGGAGAAGCGGCCTTTCTGCTGAATCTGGGCCGGGCCTTGGCGAACCTGTGGCAGGTGGACGGTGGTGTCGCCACGGCCGAAAAAGGAGAAAAACCGACGGAAGTCTTCATAGAATGTACCCGGGACCCCTGGCCCACCTGGGCCAAGGAATTTGACGTCCCCATGCAGGAAGTGGCGCTCACCCGGGAAAAAATGCTCAAGTCCGTCCTGGAGGATGTGAGTGTTTTTTTCAATATTCCGCTGGATATTGAAGTGGAAAAGGCCATTCCCCGGGGGGAGGGGATGTGGCGTATTCGACTCTTCAAGAAAGAAGAATAGGAGCGTGTGTTATGGCAGCCCAAATCGATTTGAACAAGTGCACCATGTGCGGCGGCTTTACCCAGCCGCTGTGTGTCGAGATATGCCCGGACCAGGCGATCCGGGTCCAAGGGGATCGCGTGGTGGTGACGGAATTTTTGTGTGAGGACTGCAATGAGTGCGGGTGTGTCTGTCCCGACGAGGCCATTACCGTCCCGGTGTCCAAGGTGACTTTTTAAAGGATTCGAGGATTCAAGG
>JAFDGC010000106.1 GCA_019309485.1 Deltaproteobacteria bacterium
ATTCCGGTGGAAAAAGATCAAAAAATAACGACGCAAAAATACATTTCTTTTTTGCATGACCAGAAAACCCGGATCACAAAAAGGCGGCTGCCCTGGTCCGATTGGGTCAAGTTGAGCAAGGAAACACCCGCCCAAAAAAGCCGGGAGGCGGCCGAAGAAATCCAGGCGGCGGCCGCTTTTTACGACCGGCACCCCCAGCTTCATGAAGACATCCAAAATTACTGCCGAACCCTTTTCAAAGTGGCGGCTGAGGCGTTACGGAAATACCAGGAAACAAAAGAACGCCTGGGCATGATCGATTTCATCGACCAGGAACAGCGGCTCCTCGATGCACTCAAACAGCCGGAAGTATTCGAACCCCTGAAAGAGGAACTGGAACTGTTGCTGGTGGATGAATTCCAGGACACCAGCCCCATCCAGCTGGCGCTTTTTTTAAAGCTGGCGGAAGCGGCCCGGGAAGCCGTCTTTGTCGGGGACATCAAGCAGGCCATTTACGGGTTCCGGGGGAGCGATCCAGACCTGATGCTGGCCGTCCAGCGCGAAATCGAAAATCAGGGCCATCAGGTCCAAATTTTGGAAACGTCTTACCGCTCCCGGCCGGCCCTGGTCGATTATACCAACGCCCTTTTTATTCCGGCGTTTTCAGACCATATCCCGGAAGACCAGGTCCGGTTGACCCCCTCCCGAAAGGAAGTCACTGGTGAACCCGCGGTGGCCCACTGGATCCTGTGCGGAAAAAATACCGCATCGCACCATGACGCCCTGGCTTTTGGCATCGAACGGCTTGTGGATTCCGGATACCGTGTCGAGGACAAAGAGTCCGGTTCTCTGAGAAAGGTACGCTACGGAGACATCGCGGTTCTCGCCAGAACCAATTACAAGGTGTCGGCAATCGCCCAGACACTGGCGAAAAGGGGCATCCCCATCCAGATGGAACGTCCGGGCCTCCTGAAAACACCCGAGGCGCGCCTCGTCCTGTCGTGTATACGCAGGCTGGCGGACCCGAAGGATACGCTGGCAGGCGCCGAGATCCTATCACTTTCCGAGTGCCTTGCAGCCGAAACCTGGCTGGAGGCGCGCTTAAAGGACCTGGAATCCGGAACGCCGGATCATGCGTGGAAAACAGCGGAGGGGGGCGATTATCCTGTTTTAAAAGCCGTTTCCCGGACGCGGGACCGCATCCGGGAACTCTCGCCTTCGGAAGCATTGTCCGCCGTAATGGACGTGGCCCAGCTGCGGCACATCGTTTCTACATGGGGTCCCAATGCCTGGCGGGTGCGGCAGCGCCTGCAAAACCTGAATGCCCTGGTCGGTTTTGCAAAAAAGTTCGAGGACCACTGCGTCACTCACCAAAAGGCAGCCACCATCGCCGGGCTCTTGGACTGGTTTGAAAAATTGAACACCGCAAAACTGGACACCCAGCCCGGCGATCCGAGATCCGATGCCGTCCAGATCCTGACCCATCACCGGGCCAAGGGGCTCGAGTGGCCCGTGGTGATCGCCATGGATTTAAACAGCGACCTCAAGTCCCGGACTTGGGGTCTGAACGTGATTTCCGAAAACCCCCGGTTGGACCTGCAGGATCCCCTGTCGGATCGATCCCTCCGGTTCTGGCCGTACCCCTTCGGCGGGCAAAGATCCGGAATCCCGGTGCTCGAAACGTTGAATCAATCCGAATTCGGTAAAACCTGCGAGCAGCGGGATCAAGCCGAATCCATCCGGCTTCTGTACGTCAGCCTGACCCGGGCCCGGGATCTTTTGGTGATCCCCTTGCCGGAAAAAAAATCCACCGGTGAATGGATGAAACTCCTGCAGGCGGACTGGATGCTGCCCGCCGGCGATACGCTGGCGTTACCGGACGGCAACCGGATTCCGGCGGCGTGCTGGAAACTGGATGCATCCGAAAAACCCGACACGGGCGAACCCGCACCGTTTCAGCCTTTCTGGTTTTCCGGAAACCAGGCATTTTTGGAAAAATTGCCGGCGATTTTAAGCCCATCCGACTTTGCCCCTTGTTCGGATGCCCGCATTGCCGGCCGTATGATTTCGGGAACGCCTTTGCCCATCACGAATGCCGGGACGACGGAATCCCTGGGAACGTTTCTGCACCACGTTCTTGCCGCCGAAGCGGTCAACCCTTTGCGAAAAGACGCCCTTGAAAAAGTGCAAAACGCCGTTGCCGGCTGGGGAC
>JAFDGC010000107.1 GCA_019309485.1 Deltaproteobacteria bacterium
CCGATCCGATCTTTGCGTCTGGGCTTGATCGGTAAGGCGGATGTGGTCGAATTCCACAGGGAAAATACTGGAAATTGGCGCCCCTTTCCCGTGGAATACAAAAGGGGGAAGCCCAAAAAAGAGGATTGGGATCGAGTGCAGCTTTGCGCCCAAGCCATGTGCCTGGAAGAAATGTTGCATATCAAAATTGTGCAAGGGGCTTTATTCTACGGGAAAAACCGGAGGCGGGAGGTTGTGTTGTTTGATGAACGCCTGAGACAAGGAACGGAAAATGCCGCAATTCGGCTTCATGAACTCGTGGCTTCAGGGATCACGTCGCCCGCTGAATACAGCAAGCGCTGTGAAAGCTGCTCCCTGATCCATGTCTGCATGCCAAAAACCGTTTCCGAAAAGCGTTCTGTCTTGTCATATCTCGAAAGTTTCGGGGAATGAAAAAGCATCTCAACACGCTGTTCGTCACCACGCAGGGTTCCTATCTTGCCAAGGAAGGTGAAACCGTAGTGGTGAAAACCGATGGTAAAGTCGCTCTTCAGATACCGATTCATACGCTTGGCGGCATCGTCTGTTTCGGGCAGGTTTCCTGCAGTCCGTATCTCATGGGATTCTGCGCCGAACGCGATGTGGCGCTCAGCTTCCTGAGTGAGCACGGTAGATTTCTCGCCAGGGTGCAGGGGCCGGTTTCGGGGAATGTCCTGTTGCGACGGGAACAGTATCGATGGGCCGACGATCCAAAAAAGACGTCTGAGATCACCCGAGCCGTTCTATTCGGCAAGATCGCCAATTCCAGGGCCGTCCTGCAGAGGGCTCTTCGGGATCATGCAGATAAGATTAATATTTCTGAGCTCCAGGTCGCCCTAATGCGATTGGGAGAGATCCTCGTCCTGCTCCGGCAGAATATGCCTTTGGAACAGATGCGGGGATATGAAGGAGAAGCGGCAAGGATTTATTTCGGCGTATTCGATCATCTGATTACCTCCCAAAAGGATGCCTTCTGTTTCAAAGAAAGAAACCGGCGGCCGCCCTTGGATCCGGTTAACTGCCTTCTTTCTTTCCTATACACCCTGATGCTTCATGATGTGCGCTCCGCGCTCGAAAGCGTGGGATTGGATCCGGCGGTCGGCTTTTTACATCGGGACCGCCCGGGAAGGCCTGGGCTGGCCTTAGACATGCTTGAGGAATTCCGGCATGTCCTTGCGGATCGGCTCGCGCTTTCCTTGATCAATCTGGGCCAGGTAAGAAATACCGGTTTCAAGAAAAGGGAAACCGGGGCGGTTCTGATGACCGATGAAACCCGAAAGGCGGTTCTGGTGGCTTACCAGAAAAGGAAACAAGACGAAATCGAGCATCCGTTCTTGAAAGAAAAAATGATGGTGGGTCTGCTTTTTCATATCCAGGCGCTCCTGTTGGCCCGTTTTATTCGGGGTGACCTGGACGGCTATCCGGTCTTTTTCTGGAGATAACCAAAGTGTTTGTTCTGGTCAGTTATGACGTTTCGACCACTGAGAAGGCCGGCCAGCGGCGGCTCCGGCGCGTGGCCAAGGTCTGCAAAAATTTCGGACAGCGCGTCCAGCTTTCCGTTTTTGAATGTATTGTGGATCCCGCACAATGGACACGACTCAGACAAGCGTTGGTGGATATTATCGACCCTGAAACCGATAGCCTGCGTTTTTATTTCCTTGGGGCGAATTGGCGTCATCGGGTGGAGCATGTGGGCGCTAAAGAGGGCATTGATCAGGAGGGGCCTTTAATTGTCTGAACGCTTCCGCGAACCTCAAGCGGACATAAAAGTGCCGGGGAGTTCGCGCAAGGTTTAACTGGATGATTATTTTGGTTTTTTTTGTTTCTTTGAATCAATGGGGCTTTGTTGAAGACGAAAACCCTGCGGCTTCGCGAAAAAGGTGTCTTCAGGTCGTATTGGTATTGAATTAAAAAATGGAGAGTCGCCCCCCACGCGGGGGCGTGGATTGAAACAATCCAAATACATAGAGTTATAAACGGGGTGACGTCGCCCCCCACGCGGGGGCGTGGATTGAAGGCCTGATCTAAACGACTACTGCACCGCATTTCAGGAGAAGCGCCCGCAAAATGGATCTGTGGCAACGGGACTCCTCCTTGC
>JAFDGC010000015.1 GCA_019309485.1 Deltaproteobacteria bacterium
GCCGCCATCGACGCCCTCTCCGAAGCCGCCCCCCCACGCCCGGCATTCATCAAGCACCGTATCCGTCGGGGGGAAACCCTTTCCACCATCGCCCGGCGATACCATGTGAGCATGGAACGCATTGCCGTCGCCAACGGCATCCACCGGAAAAGCCGCATCATTGCAGGACACACCTTGAAAATCCCACAAAGCGGCGTCAGCGTTTATCGTCCGGCAACGGCGGGACCGTCATCGGAAACAAAAACCGTGGCGCACGTGGTCCGCAGAGGGGAATCCCTATGGAGGCTTGCCAAAGTATACGATACAACAATCAGCGCCATACGCGATTTTAACGGCCTTTCGGGGACCCGGTTGACCACGGGTCAAGTTCTGAAGATCCCCGCCCGCTCCCAGGCGACTCCCCCGGCCGGCACCTTAAGGACATACACAGTGCGGAAAGGGGACTCGCCTTATAAGATCGCCACAAGATTCAACATGTCCCTCGAGCAGTTTTTAAGCGTAAACCGCCTCACCCCCAAGAGCCGGATCTACCCGGACCAGACGGTCTATGTCCAGTAAACCCCGGCGTTGTATAAAAGACAATGCGTGCCCGGCGCCGAAACGACGGGCGGTGAAGGATACCCGTATTTTCCAAGGGTATGGCGACCGTCGTTGATACCCGTATTTTCCAAGGGTATGGCGACCGTCGTTGTGTTCTTTGCTTGCCTTTCGGAATCGTATCGATTATATCTTGTTTTATGAAACGCGGGGTCTTCCTTTTAATGTTGGTTGGGACTTGGGTGCTGATACTCGGCGCCTGTACCGCCCGGAACGCACCGGCGGAACCGCCCGCGCAAGCACCGCAACAGGATTCACCGGAAAAAATACCGCGTGAATCCCCTGGCGCTTTTAAAGAAGGGGAAATCCTGGTTCGCTTCAAGACGCCTTTGCTTCCGGAAACAATCGAAAATTTCTGTATCCAAAACGGGCTCTTTGTTCTACATGCGTTCCGATCCCCGGGTCTTTTCCTTTTTTCCATTACGGACGGAAAAGGGGTCCAAGAAAAAATTACGGAAATTCAGCCCCACCCCCTGGTGGTCTATGCGGAACCCAATTTTATTTTCAATTTAAACCCTCCGGAAGCCGCACCGGCCCATGTGCCCGGAGAGGTATTGGTGCGATTTGCACCGGACACGGAAAATGCGCGGATCCACGCCATCCTTGAGGAACTGGATCTCGAGATGGCGGAGGCTTTACCCTTGCCCGGTTTGTACCGGGTGAAAACGTCGGATCCCTCCATCCCGATGAAAGGCATCGTGATGCGTTTGAATGCGTTTCCCGAAGTGATGTACGCGGAGCCCAATTACATCATGTCCATTCCCTCAGCCCAGTAACCCCTATAAAGGAAGGAAAAGCCATGAGTCGAAAAATTATGTGCGCTCTACTCTTTTTATTGATGCTCAGCCATCCGGCCTTTTGCACAGAAGATGACGATCCTGTGGCCTCACTGCAATCCTCCGATCACCGGTCGGAGGAGTATGTGGCAGGGGAGATTCTCGTCAAGTATAAACCCGCCGTTCGCCTTTCAACTGCGGCTTATTATCAACAGCAGCACGGTATCGCCACGATTGCATCCTTTAATGTCATCGGTGTGGACCATCTCAAACTCCCGGAAAATCTCAACGTGGAAGACGCCGTTAAAGTTATGGGACAGGATCCCAACGTGGAATATGCGGAACCCAATTACTATCGATTTATTGAAGCAGTCCCCAATGACACGTATTTGGGGCTCCAATGGGGGCTTCATAACACGGGACAGGACGTGAACGGTGTCATCGGAACCGCGGATGCGGATATGGACGCGCCAGAAGGGTGGGATCTGAATACCGGCGGGAACTGGGTCGTCGTCGCGGTGGTGGACAGCGGCGTATCCCAGTACAATCCTGATTTGGCGGCCAATCTTTGGCAAAACCCGGGCGAACTTTGCGGAAACGGGGTCGATGATGATTTGAACGGATACATCGATGATTGCCGGGGATGGGACTTCGTTTTCAATGACAATGAACCCAATGACGCCAACGGGCACGGCACCCATGTGGCGGGAACCATCGCCGCCGTGACGAATAACGCCCAGGGTGTGGCCGGGGTGAGCTGGAACGCCAAAATCATGGCGTTGCGGTTCGTCGATGCCAGCGGGAGCGGCAGCACCGCCGATGCCATCAGTGCGATTCTGTATGCCAACGCCATGGGGGCGCACATTCAAAACCATTCGTGGGGTGGGGGTGGATACAGCCAGGCATTAAAGGATGCCATCGATGCATCGGCATCCGTCCATGTTTGTGCCGCCGGAAACGGCGGAAGTGACGGCATCGGTGATAACAATGATGCAATCCCCTTTTATCCCTCCAGCTATTTGAGTACAAATATCATCGCTGTCGCCGCCACGGACCAAAATGACAACCTGGCCGTTTTTTCCAACTACGGACCAACTTCCGTGGATGTTGCAGCACCCGGAGTGAACATCCTGAGTACCCTTTCCACTGTGGAGCCGGGGGACTACGGATATAAAAACGGGACATCCATGGCAGCCCCCCACGTTTCGGGCCTTGCGGCACTGCTTTACGGCTGGACTTGGTCTTCTGCAGAAAATCGAACACTGGCCGCCGTTGACATTATCCAAAGAATCAAGGCAACGGTGGATACAAAGACGCAATTGAGCGGCGTCGTTTCCAGCGGGGGAAGGATTAATGCATTTAATGCGTTAAATAGCGGGGGTGACGGCGGCGGTGATGATGACGGCGGCGGCGGATGCTTTATCGCCACGGCGGCCTTTGGCTCCTATGCGGAACCCCATGTAAAGGTTCTCCGTGATTTTCGTGATCGATATTTAAAACCCCATGCATTGGGAAAGGCTTTTGTCCGGTTTTATTATCAACACTCCCCGGATTGGGCGGAAACGATCCGGGAAAACAAAAATTTACGATGGATGGTGCGCACGGCGCTCATGCCGATAGTCGGACTCAGCTGGCTGATTTTGAAAACCGGCTTGCTCCCCTTGGGAGCAGCCGTGTTTATCCTCGTGGCGATTCCTTTTGCAATCCGTTTCAAGAGAAACAAAAGACGCATGTGGAACTTGTCATGATGTCGTGAAGTGGGATCGTATTGAGGGATGGGCGGGCGTAATTGTCCGCCCATCCCTGTTTAAGGCACCCTGTGTTTGGCCTCGGGGAAACCCTTTGCAAAGCGATACAGATCCGATCGATGCCGGTATACGAATACATAGCCCTCAATGAAAAAGGGAAACGGGTGTCCGGGATCGTGGATGCCGAAAGCCCGGTGGCGGCCCGGCAAAAGCTGCGCGCTTCCCGGATATTCCCCGTCTCCATCACGGAGGTGTCGCGGTTGCTCCAGGGCGCCGGCGGACGATCGTTGGGGTTTTTGTCGGTTCTTTTCGGCCGCATTCGGGCCTCGGAGATAGCCGTTTTCACCCGGGGGCTGGCCACCCTTTTGGGTGCCGGTTTCCCCCTGGTCCGCGCCCTGGAAACCCTGGTTTTCCAGACCCGCTCCCCTGCCCTGAAAAAAGTGATGGCAAACGTCAAGAACCTTGTGGTGGAGGGCAACAGCTTCGCCTATGCCTTGTCTCGATTCCCGGCGGTGTTTCCGCCCCTTTACGTCAACATGGCCCAGGCCGGGGAGGCGTCAGGGACTCTGGAGATCGTTTTGGAACGCCTGGCGGAGATGATGGAAAGCCAACTGGATCTGAACAACCGCATCCGGAGCGCGTTGACCTATCCCGTCTTCATGACCCTTCTGGGGGCCGCTGTGCTGATCTTCTTAATGACGGCCATCGTTCCCAACATCGCCGCCGTCTTCACCGAGATGGGGCGGGCCCTCCCTGCACCCACGCGCCTGTTGATCGGTGCAAGCGATCTCATTCAGTCCTATTGGTGGCTCATTTGCCTTTTATGTCTCGGCGCGTGGGCCCTTTTTTTCAAAATCAAAAAATCGCCCCGGGGGAGGGAGGGAATTGATCGCCTGATTCTGCGGATGCCGCTGATCGGGTTTTTGGTGCTCCGTCTCGCCACCGCCCGGTTCGCCCGGACATTGGGATCCCTTCTGGAAAACGGCGTTCCCATGCTTCAGGCCCTTGACATCGTAAAAAATGTGGTGGGATACACCCCCCTTGCCGAGGCCGTCAAATCGGGGATTCAGGACGTGGAGAAGGGAAGCGCCTTGACAGAGGCGCTGGCCGTCCACGGCGTCTTTCCGGATCTTTTCATGCAGATGCTCAGGGTGGGCGAACAAAGCGGAAAACTGGAAGCCATGCTGGAAAAAACCGCCGTCATTTATGAAAAGGAAGTCACCGCCCAGGTCACCCGGATCACCGCCCTCCTGGAACCGATCATGATTCTGGTCATGGGGGTGGTTGTCGGCGCCATTGTGTTATCCATTTGTCTGCCTATTTTTGAAATGAACCAATTGGTCTTTTGAGCCAAAAGAAACGAGGCCGCCCATGCGAAACGCACAAAAAACATTCTTTCTCCACCGCTTTTTCCAGCGTCATGCGGGAAGCGCCGGGTTCACCCTTATCGAGCTGATGGTCGTCATCGTGATTCTGGGGATTTTGGCCGGGCTCATCCTCCCCCGGATCATGGGACGTCCTGAAGAAGCCAAACAACTCAAAGCGAAAATTCAGATTCAAAGTCTGGAAACCGCATTGCACCTGTACAAGCTCGACAACGGCGCATATCCCACAACGGAACAAGGGCTTGTAGCCCTGGTGGAGCCGCCCCAGGTGGGCCCCTTGCCCAAAAAGTGGCGGCCGGGCGGATATCTTGAAAAGGGAAAAGTGCCCAAGGATCCCTGGGGAAACGATTTCATTTATTTGAGTCCCGGGGTACATGGAGACTATGACATCATTTCTTACGGCGCCGACGGGGTGCCCGAAGGGGAAGGGAAAGACCAGGACATCGCCAGCTGGGAGATTGAGTAGGGGGTTTTCCCTGATCGAACTTGTGGTGGTGATGGCGCTGATCGGCCTTTTCCTTTTTTTCACCGTCCCCCGATTTCAGCAAATCCTGATTCCCAACGATGCCCGCAAGGTGGCCCGCTGGTTCATGGCCCATGCGGCAGCGGCTCGATCCCACGCCATGGCCGAACAGACCCGCATCACGATACATGTGGGAATCACGGAGGGGCGCCTGTGGGTCACCCGGGAAACCATGTCCGAGGCAGACGCCCTTGCGGCCATGAAAAAAGGGATGGTTCTGGATTCACGCGTGCGCATCCGGAAAGTGGAATTTGTGACCCGGGATCCGGTGACTTCCGGGGTGGCCCGTATCCTGTTTTATCCGGACGGGCACGCCGATCCTGTCTGGATTCATCTGACCGACAACGCAAAAAGACGGACGCGGCTTTTCGTGGAGCCGTTTCTGCCCCATATCCGCTATCTGGATACCAAAGATGAGTATGCCCTTTCCAGGACGCCGGGAATTTTCCTCAATGTTGCAAAAGTCGGAAGGCTTCAGAGCCGGGGCGCAAAGGGTGAAGCCGTAGTCGTCTACGGCGAACCCTTTGCAACGCAGGATCTGCAGTCTTCCGGCTTTCCCGAAGGGTAAAAACATGGCGGAAACAAGCGTGATCCTCGAATTCAACCACAGTGATATCTATACCAATAGCAGAAAAGGCTTTTTTTGTAAAAAATTAAGAATGTTAAACATTCTTCGCCATGTTTTTTATACAACATTGGGGTTTACGCTTCTTGAAATCCTGGTGGCTGTTTCCATCATCGCCATCGTCTCCACGGCCGTCTATCAGATGCACTTCTTTTCCCTTTCCCAGGGGCATCAAACCGCACTGGAAACCCGCTGTCTCCTCTTGGCCCAAAAGAAGCTCGCGGAAGTAAAGACCGCTTCGGAGGATATGTTCAGCAGCGCTTCAGGGGATTTCGGAGACGATTTTCCAGGATTTCGATGGGAGATGCAGGTAAAAGGGATTGAATCCGATATATTCAAGGCGGCGGGAAAAGACTTGAAACGAATCGATCTGAAAGTCTTTTCCGATCGCCCTTCGGCTTTTTATGCCCTTCGTGCCTACCGTTTCACCCGTACACCCAAGGGAAACAAATGAGAATTCCGTTTTTCCCCTGTCCTGCCCGGATCGGACGGATGCTTTCGAAGCGCCGGTATGCATCGTGTTTGCATAGGGACAAGGGATTCACCCTCATCGAAATCCTTCTGGCCTTTTTCATCTTCGGTATCGTGGCCGTCACGGTTTTCGGCGCCTATCGATCCGTTTTTTCCAACGCGGATGCGCTTCTTCAAATCGTTTCAGACGATGAAACAGGGATCTTGGCCGTGCACCGAATGATTCTGGACTTGAATTCCCTCGTCGTACAGATCCCCCCCCTCTACCGACCCGCATTGTCGGCGGATGCACCGGATCCTTACCGGTTCACGGGGGAACGGGAATGGCGCGGCACCCGGGATTTTTCTTCGATCCGTTTTACTTCACTTGCTCATGCACCGGTGAATGCAGAAGCGGGACCCGCCGGCGCCGTATCCAGAATCCGCTATTTTGTGGAAGCATCCGAAACCGGAGACTTCGTTTTAAAACGCGCAAGCCGGGCATACCCTTTTTACATGGAGGATTCGGCGGAAAAGGCATATGCGGTTTGCAATCGGGTCCGATCTTTCACCCTGACCTTTTACGATGAAACCGGAAACCCCTTTGAGCGTTGGGATTCGGATTCACCGGATTTCAAGCACGCCACGCCCAGGGCCGTTCACATCCGCCTCGAAGTGGGGGATTCTCCCGGCGCCCGGATCTTTGAAACCCGACTTCACCTCCCCTTATACAGGGAATCAATGAACGGATGAAGCCCTCTGAAAATGACGACCAAATAAAGGCCGGCCGAAAGGCGGGGGGATCCAAGGGCATGGCTCTTTTGTTGACCCTTGCCATCATCACGTTGATGGTGGCCACTGTGGTGGGGATTCACCAGCGGATCCGTAGCGGCCGCGCAATGCCTTTCGCCTATGGGCTTCGAATGGAACTGTATCACATGGCGTCTTCGGGCATTCAGGCCGCCATGGCGGTCCTCGCCCAGGACAGGGCCGATTCCGAAGTGGACTCCGTCCAGGAAGACTGGGCCGATCCCTTGTTTTTGAAAAAAATCGCTTCCGCCGTGCCGTTCGAATCCGGGGAGGTGATCCTGGCCATCGACGATGAGCTCGGAAAAGTACAAATCAACGCCCTGGTGAAACAACCGGAAGGGCAACAATTCAACCCGGTACAGAAACGGTTATGGGATCGGTTGCTCCTTTATTTCAAGGATCAACTCGGAAATCCAGAAATGGACTTCCAGGCGGAAAATATAATCGACGCCCTCAAGGACTGGATGGACACCGGCGAAGGAGACACCCTCAGCGGGCTGGGTGGCGCTGAATCCGACTATTACCGGAGCCTGGATCCGCCTTACACATGTAAAAACGCCCCCATGACGCACCTGAGCGAGTTGGCCCTCGTTAAGGGCATTTCTTCCGAACTCCTTGCCGCACTGGGGGGAATCGCCGAAATTTCCAAACATCTAACGGTTCACGGGGTTTCCCAGTCCAGCGGAAGCGCCCCCGAGTTTAAAGGAAAAATCAACATCAATACCGCCGGCCTTCCGGTGCTGGCCGCACTCCTTCCCGTCGGGGAACAAGGCCTTGCTCAGGCCATTTATGACTTTCGGGCGGATCGCAGCGAAAACACCTTTCTTCATGATCTTTCCGATCCGAATTGGTACCGGCAAGCACCGGGATGCCGCCACCTTCGGATCGATCCCGAACTCATCACCCTTTCCAGCGATATTTTCCGGATTGATGCCACCGCCGTGATTGAATCCGCGCGTCTAAAAATCACCGCCGTGGTGGCCCGGCAAAAAGATGAAAGTACGGGAAAATGGGCCTGCAAGGTGTTGAGTTGGCATCCCGGATGAAGTATGGTAGAAATCGAAAACCCCATCTGAGACCCAATGGCTGCGTTGCAGGCCTCCGGTAAATGCTCACATACTCATGTATGCTGCGCTTTCCCGATCGGCCTGACGCCTTGCCCTTGGACCTGATCCGAGGTTTTGAAACGACTTCTCGTCAAAATGATCAGTTTCACCCCTGAGAACGGGGATAAGGGCGGTAGTCGACGGAAAAAAAGAGGATGCCTCAAAAAACGATTGGAGTCGATATCGGTAACACGGGGATTTCCGCACTCCTGTTGGAGGGAAGCCTCTCCGGGTTTCGTATCGGCGGGTACAGACACATCCCCTTCAACGGCGGTCTTTCCGACCTCAATGCCGTCATCGATGTGTTGAAAACCGCTCTTCGCGAACTTCCCGTTACAGGGGTGCGATGCGCGGCATCCATCCCCGCACGGGAGTTCTTTTTTCGAAACCTCCGCCTCCCGGCCTTTGAACCGAAAAAGATCCAACCCATCCTGCCTTTCGAGCTGGAACCGTTGCTGCCGTTTCCCGCAGAAGACGTCGTCACCGACTTTGACGTTTTCAAGGATCCGCAACGTCCCGATCAAACCGACATCGTCACCGCAACTATCCGAAAGGCGGATTTGGATGCATGGCTCGATGTTTACCGGGCTGCCGGCATTGCGCCGGAGATCGTCACCTTCAAGGGCTACGCCCTTGCCCGTTGTCTGGCGGAAACGCTCGAGGTGCCGGGCGACTGGATACTGGTCGATGTGGATTTGTCCACCGTGACGCTGTTCCTTTTTAAGTCCGGACAGCCGCTTTTCCTGCGATGTACCACCGTTCCCTCCGAAGCGACACGCCCCAATGACGCCCTGGTTTCCGCCGTCCGCCAAACCCTCTGGAACGTGGAAGCGGTCTTCCCGTTCGATTACCGCCCCGAAGCCATACGGATCAATTTCAATAGAAAAGCTCCGGATCAGGCGGGTTGCAAACTCCTGGAAACCCATTTCGACATCCCGGTGGAATCCGTCGACCTGATTGAAACCCTGAAAATGAAAACCCGTCTTCCTATGGATCTTCCGGAAGATGCTTCCGGTGTCGACGCCGCCCTTTCCCTTGCACTGATGAAACGCCGTCATGTTCAGGGAATGCAGTTTCTTCGAGGGGCGTATTCTCCTAAAACACGTTTTTCCGAATATCGCTTCGATATTTTAAGCGCCGGCGGGCTCCTGGTGATGGCGCTGATCCTGGCCGGCGCCTATTTTTTCCTGGACATGCGGATCATGGAAAAACGAAGCGCTCAACTGAATGCGTTCATGACCCAGGCGTTTCAAGCCGCTTTTTCGGAAGAAAAGGTCATCGTCGATCCGCTCGGCCAGATGAAAGCCAAGCTGGAAAACTTAAAGAAACGATCGCTTCTTGCGGAAAATCAACGCCCTCGTATCCGGCGGATCGATCTTTTGAAGGAAATCAGCCGCCTTGTGCCGGAAGGCATGGATGTGAATGTCTCAAGATTGACCGTCGGGGATGAAGATCTCGTGATCACCGGAACGACGGATACCTTTACTACGGTCAATACCATGAAGCGCAGCATGGAATCGTCCGCCTTGTTTAAAGAAGTCACCATCAGTTCCGCGAACCAGAATCGTTCCGGAAACCGTGTGGATTTTGTTTTGACGATTCGATTTTAAATGGAACTCATTAAACATCTTGATCGATGGAACCTCACGCCGAGAGAGAAACTGGCGATCGGTGCGGCCGTAGGGGTTGTCTGCCTTTTTCTTGTCTTTCGCCTGGTGATTTTTCCATTCTGTGATGCCCGCCATCGGATGCAAAGAAGTCTCACCTCAAAAAAGGCCATGCTGCAAGAGATGCAGCAACTCCAGCAAGAGTACCGCGCTTTCGTGAACCGGTCCTCGGCCGTGAAAAACCGACTGAACAGCCGGCGGAAGGGATTTACCCTTTTCAGTTTCTTGGAAGACGCAGCCGGCCGATCCGGCGTCAAGAATAAAATCGCCTACATGAAACCCTCGGTGCAACCCCTCAAGGCGTCTGCGTTGAAGCAGTCGCTGATTGAAATGAAGCTCGAACCGATTACCATGGAAGAACTGGTCAATTTTTTATACCACGTGGAAACGAAAGATCCCCTCATCACTGTCAGGCGCCTTTCTCTTTTCAAATCCGGCGACGCCCGGGAATATCTCCAGGCCGTGATGCATGTGGAAACCATTGAAAAATAATGAAATCATGAAATCGAGCGGGAAATGGATTCTCTACGGCGGCTACACCTTGATGGCGGGTGTTTTTTTTCTATATCTTCTCTTTCCCGAAGACGCTCTCAAGGAATACGCACAAAAGCGGATCGCACAGGTGCAGCCGGCCCTTTCCGTCGCCATTGAAAAGATACGTCCGTCAGTGCCGCCCGGTTTGCGTTTTCAGACCGTGTCGGTCCGGCATGCCGGGGAATCGTTGGCGGACATCGAAAGCATTCGTGTTTCTCCGGAAGTCCGAACCCTGTTCGCCGAAAACCGCTCCTATGTTTTCCGAATGACCGCCTATGGTGGCGGCATCCGGGGTCGATTCCGGGAATATCCGGGGAACAACGGCACGCTGATTTCAGGAAATGCCCGCATTCAGGAAATCGATATGGGGCGTGTGTCGTTTCTCCGAACAGTATCCGACTTTTCCATAGAGGGAAAACTCAACGGAAATATTTTGTTGCAGCAAGATGACAAAGGAGGGATTGACATCAACGCTCACCTCGAGATCGCCGGGGCAACGGTGGAGCTGAATGTCCCGTTTATGCCTTTGAAAGCCCTCTCTTTCAAGAGGGTCGAAGCTGACTTTAAAATGCGCAGCCGGACCCTCATCCTCCGACAAATGGCCGCCACGGGGCCCCAGCTGGACGGCCGCATTTCGGGTTCCATTTTTTTGACAGACGACATCAGGCAAAGCGTTTTGAACCTGACCGGAAAAATAAAGCCCCATCACTTACTGCTGGCCGGCATCGGAAAAGGGGTTTCCTCCTTTTTCTTTTCCGCAACAAAAGACAAACCGGGCGGGATCGCGTTTAAAATCAACGGAACCCTCGGGAACCCACGGCTTTCTTTCGAGCCTTCCTGAGCGACTGGACGCCATGAGACGCTATTTTCATCTGATCAACCTGATTGCAATCACCGCCGCGCTTTTTTTCGGCGTGAAATTATTCTACCTTTGGGTCATTCAGGACCTTTATGTTGTCTCTTTGTCCACGCAATCTCCGGAAACCGTTTTGGTTCCCCAGCAGGTGCCGCCGCCTCTTTCCGCCTATCAAAGCATTCTCAGGCGTAACCTTTTTCAGGTCGAAACAAAGGCCGCTTCCATTGCCGGGCCGAAAACATCGCCGGTTGCAACCGCCCAATCCACCAGCCTCGACTTGAGGCTCTGGGGGACGGCCACATTTTCAGGGGGGAACGGGTTCGCCGTCATCGAGGATGTCCCCTCCAGGCAACAGGCCCTTTTCGCCGTAGGGGAAAAAATCCGAGATGCAACCCTCCGGGCGATCCTGAGGGATCGGGTGATTTTGAGCGTTCGCGGCGAAGAACAGGTCCTCCGAATGGAAGACCCCAAGAGTCTTCCGGAAAGAATGCCGCCCGTGCCCGTATCCGCTCCGTCACCCACATCAAAAGAAATCACCCTTTCCCGCTCCCAAATCGATGACGCCATCCAGAATGTGCACGAACTGATGACCCAGATCAAGATTCGTCCCCATTTCCTGGATGGAAAACCCGAAGGCTTGGCCGTGGGTGGAATATCATCCGACTCCATCTTCAGTCGAATGGGGCTTCAAAACGGAGACATCATCACGGGCGTCAACGGGGAGCAGATCATGACCGTAGACGACGCCCTTAAACTCTATCAAAGCATCAAATCCGGAAGCCGCGTGAACGTAGACGTCAAGCGGGCAGGGAAAAGACAAACCCTGGTCTATCAGATCGAATAGAATTCCCTTAAAGGATGGTCCGATGAATACAAAAAAAAACGATTCTTCACGGCAAAAGCGGCATTTTTTCCACCGGTCGGCGTGGATGGCGGCATCCGTTCTCATTCTGGCAATCGGTGCATTCCCCGCCATGAGCCCGGGTCAAAATCCGGAAAGACAGGGAATTCCCGCTGAAAACAAAGTCGCCCCGGAAGGACCCGGCCGGCATGTCTCTATTGATTTCAATAATGTGGATATCGCCGTTTTAATCAAATTCATCAGCGAAATTTCGGGGAAGAATTTTGTTGTGGACGATCGGGTCAAGGGAAAAGTCACCATTCTTTCCCCCAAACAGGTCTCGGTAGAAGAAGCCTATGAAATTTTCGAGTCGGTGCTTGAAGTTTACGGCTATGCGGTGATACCGTCAGGAGAGATTTTGAAAATCGTCCCAGCCCGGGAAGCCCGTACCAAGAGTATTGAAATCCGGATGAGGGAAGCAGCCGATTCCCCCGATGACCGGGTGGTCACCCAGATTATCCCCTTGAAATATGCGGACCCGGAGAAAGTCAAACGGCTTCTTGCCCCCTTGATTCCGAAAAACAGCGTGATTTTGGCGTATTCCCCTACCAACACCCTGGTGGTCACGGATGTCTACTCCAACATCCGGCGGCTCATGCACATCCTGGAGGTTATCGATGTGGCCGGCATCGGCCGGGAAGTCACCGTGATTCCACTCCAGTATGCCTACGCCGATAAAATCGTGAAACTCATCGAGTCCGTTTTTACCTCTCGCCAGAGGCCGCCCAAGCCCATTTCCGGCCGGGAGGTGAAGGTCGTCGCCGACGAACGGACCAATGCCGTCGTCATCCTGGCCAGTGAAAGCGACACCCTGAAGATCAAAACACTCATCGAGATCCTTGACAAGGACGTCCCCAGAGGACAAGAAAAAATCCACATTTACTACCTGGAAAACGCCGATGCAGAAGAACTGGCCAAAGTGCTCCAGGAACTCCCCACCCAGGAAGAAGAGGCCCCGCAGACCGGACGTCCGCCCCTAAGAAGAACCCAGCCGCCGGTCACCGAGAAAGTAACCATTACCCCGGACAAGGCCACCAACAGTCTCATCATCCGGGGGAATATCGATGATTACAGGGCACTGGAAGAAGTCATCCGAAAGCTCGACATTCCTCGATCCATGGTGTACATCGAGTGCCTCATCATGGAAGTGGACGTGAACAAGGAGTTCGAGCTGGGGACGGAGTGGAGCGCCTTCGGGGGGGATCTCCGGGACGACGGATCCTTCAGGGGGGGCGGCGGCGGATTCGGCGGCGGGGGATTCGACAAGATTCCCCCCATCGATCCAGAGACAGGGCTCCCCACAAAACCGCTTCCCCGCGGCTTTTCGTTGGGGATATTCGAAACGATTAAAATCGGCAATTTCTATTTTCCGAACCTGGCCGCCATCGTGAATGCCTATAAAAAAGACAAGGATGTGCATATCCTGTCCACCCCCCAACTCCTGACCACCGATAATCAGGAAGCAAAGATCACCATCGGAAAAAACATCCCCTATCAAACCAAAGAAGGAACCACCTCCGCAGACGAGACGTATAGCACATATGAATATAAGGATGTCGGTATTTCACTCAAGATCACGCCCTCCATCAGCAAGGACCGGCTGGTCCGCATGAACATTTCCCAAGAATTTTCCCAGTTGGAATCCACCACGGACTTCCGCCCCACCACCTTGAAACGCACCCTCGATACCACGGTCATCGTTCACGATAACAACACGGTGGTCATCGGCGGACTCATCGGGGACTCCTTTTCCAAAACCGAATACCGGGTTCCCTGCCTGGGGGAGATCCCGGTGGCAGGCTGGCTCTTCCGATCCATGGCAAAAGAAGGCGAAAAAACGAACCTTTTCGTTTTTTTAACCCCCCATGTCATCAAAAACCCCGCCGAAGCCCGGCGTATTTATGACCGTAAAAAAGAACAATTCGAAAAACTCCGGGAAGAACCCGTGGATCCCGGGAAAGAAGAAACACCGGGGCCCGGAAAAACCGGAAAGCAATCCACAAACAATTCCCCTTCGCCGCAAGGATGACGACATTGCAAAATCGCTTGATGGAAGTCCTTACCCAGCGCTTCCAGATCCGGGAAGATCAGGTCCGGGAAATCATGGCGCTTCGGGAGCAAAAAGGAATGGGTGTGGGCGAACTCTTTATTCAGAAGAAAATACTTTCGGAGGAAAAACTTCTCGAGGCCATGCACATGGCCTATGAGATCCCCTACTGGCCGGATATTCCTCTGGAAAGTGTCTGCACGGCGTTTCTCCAGCAATTGCCCATCGGTTTTTTAAAAAAGCATGTCATGATCCCCTTGAAGTCCCTGAGTGTATCACTGCCCCTGGAATCCATCAAGGAACCGGATGGTGAAACAGGGCCTTCCCATGAGGCGCCCGGGGAAACCCATCTCATCGCTGTCCGGAATCTCGACAATCTCCAGGCCGTCGACGACCTGGTCCGTCTCATGGGAATTCAGGATTACCGGCTGATCCTTTCCACCAAGAGGGCGATTCTGTCGGCCATCAACACGGCTTTCGAGTTGTGCCTGGACTCGGCGGAACAGATCGTTCAAGACATGGAAGAAGACGGAAAAGCGATCCTCAACGAAATCGAGGACCGGGCCGACCTTTTAGACGACACCAGTGACGCGCCCATCATTAAGCTCGTCAACCACGTGATCTCCCAGGCGGTAAAGGCCCGAGCCAGCGATATCCATGTTGAGCCCTACCAGGACAGCTTCAAGATCCGCTACCGCATCGACGGGATCCTTTATGACACCCTGACGCCCCCCAAATGGATTCAGCCCGCCCTGGTATCGCGCATTAAAGTGATGACACAGATGAACATCGCCGAAAAGAGGCTCCCCCAGGACGGCCGTTTCGATGTAAAGGTCGGGGACCAGGAAATCGATATCCGGGTATCCATCATCCCCACCACCTTCGGGGAACGCGTGGTGCTGCGACTCTTGAACAAATCCATCGACCTGTTGAAGTTGACCGAAATCGGTCTGGATCCCGAACGTCTGGTCAGGCTGAAAGAACTGATTCAGAACACCAACGGAATCATCCTCATCACCGGTCCCACCGGAAGCGGGAAAACCACCACCTTGTATGCCATCCTGTCATTTCTCAACACCCCGGAAATCAACATCATCACCATCGAAGACCCGGTCGAATACCAGATCAAGGGAATCAATCAAATCCAGGTCAACCCTAAAATCAAACTTACGTTCGCCCGGGGCTTGCGCTCCATTGTCCGACAGGATCCCGATGTCATCCTGGTGGGGGAGATCCGGGATCTGGAAACCGCCGAGATCGCCGTACAGTCCGCCCTTACCGGGCACCTCGTCTTCTCCACCCTCCACACGAACGATTCGGCAAGCGCCGTCACCCGTCTGGTGGATATCGGTGTCGAACCCTTTCTGATCGCATCCTCCGTCAAGGGTGTCGCCGCCCAGCGACTGATCCGGATTCTTTGCAATGAATGCAAAGCACCTTACACACCGGACCGGGCGGCGCTGGATGCCATCGGTATTTCGCCCGAAGAACTGGCGTCTAGTCAAATTTACCGATCCGTGGGATGTTCCAACTGCTTTCACACCGGTTACCGGGGCAGGATCGGGATCTTCGAGGTCATGGTCATTGATGCGAGCGTCTCCAATCTCCTCCTCAAGACATACGACGCCAACCGGATCAAGGCCCGGGCCGTCGAAAACGGTATGGTGACCTTGCGGGAAGACGGCATCCGCAAGGTCCTGAAAGGGATCACCACCATTGAAGAGGTTTTGCGGGTCACCCAAAAGTAAAAAACCATGCCCGGCCCTTGTCCCGAGAAAGGAACTCTTGTCGAAGAGGGGTCTTTTCAAAGGGTTGTGCCTGGTCTGGATCATGGCGTTTACCGCGGGGGTGAGCGCTTCTGCCGATTCGGGATCCTTTGGACCGCCCTGTATCACGGCCGACGATCAGTTCGCCTATGCCCGCACCCTGTATGATGAGGGGGAATATCAGGAGGCCGCCGCCGAGTTCAGGCGGTTCATCCATTTTTTTCCGGCGGATCCCAGGATCGAAGACGCCTGGTACCATACCGGCATGGCCTGGTTTGCCGGCGGCCGTTATTTAAACGCCGTTCAGGCGTTTCAAACCCTGATCGATCATTTCGGAGAAACGCCGCTGGGTATAAAATCGCATTTTCAGATCAGTGAATCCTACTGGAAGCTAAAGGACCCCGGCCGGGCCCTCATCCCCCTTTTCAATCTCATCGCGCTCATCGACGACCCTTCCGTGAAAGATTCGGCCTATTATCGCGCGGGATGGATCTATCTGGAAACGGCCCAATGGAACAAGGCCCGGGCCGCCTTTGAAAACATCGGTCCCAACGGCCGGGAGTCCTTGGGAATCGCGCCCCTTTTGACCCGGATGGAGACCCGCCGGGAACTCGAACGAAAGGACCCCGCGACGGCGGGCGTCCTGGCCGTGGTGCCGGGGGCGGGATACCTGTATTGCGGAAGATATCGGGATGCCCTGACGGCGTTTATCGTCAACGGCCTTTTCGCCTGGGCGGCTGTCGAAGCCTTTGACAACGACAGCCCCGCCCTGGGCAGCCTCATCTCCGCGATGGAATTTGGTTTTTATTCCGGATCCATTTTCGGATCGGTCGCCAGCGCCCGCAAGTTCAACGAAAACCGGATACAACGATTCATCGATACACTGAAAAAAGAACAGAAAGTCTCCCTGTCCGCTTCATTTGTCCCCGGCAGCGGCGCACTGGTGGCCCGTTTTTCCTTTTAGCCGGCCGTAAGATGGAAAAACTTTCTTTTTTTTCCGCAGCATTCTTTCCAACATTGACGCCTCCCCGCTGCAAGCAGCGGGGAATCTTCACCGTAAGGAATTTTGCCAATTTAAAGATTGGAGCCCCAGCTCTGAAGAGCGGGGCTCCCCGGTAAGGAAAATGTCTATTTAAAACCGCTTCCCTTGATCCCGCCTTAAAAGGCGGAGCTTGCAGGAAGCGCCCGGCCGCTCGCTAACCCCGCACCCCGCGAAGCACTGCCGTCAGGCAGAACCTGCGTGGAATGCGATCGCTGTTGCGGTTCAACCCATGAGGCGGAAAAGATGAAAAAAATCTTAAATGGATGTCTGGTGGTGGACCTTTCCCGGCTTTTGCCCGGGCCCTATTGCTCCATGATGTTGGCCGACCACGGCGCCCGGGTCATTGCGGTGGAGGGCCGGCGTTTCGAAAAAGACGCCCTTTATGATTACCATAGCATCAACCGAAACAAGGAGCATATGACCCTGGATTTGAAATCACAAAAAGGAAAAGAGATCTTTTTCATGCTGGCCCGACGGGCGGATATCCTCCTGGAAGGCTTCCGTCCCGGCGTGGCCCGTCGGCTCGGAATCGGGTATCCGGACATCGCCTGCCTCAATCCCGGAATCATTTACTGCTCCCTCACCGGGTACGGCCAGGAAGGCCCCCTTGCCCGCCGGGCCGGACACGATTTGAACTACCTCGGCTACAGCGGTGCTCTTTCCCTCATGGGACCCAAAAACGGCCCGCCGTGCATCCCCGGGATTCAGATCGCCGATATCGCCGGAGGGCTCAACGCCGCCATCGCCATCCTGATGGCGCTGTATGACCGGGAAAAGACCGGATCCGGCCGGTATATCGACGTTTCCATGACCGACGCCCTCATGGCCATGCTGGCACAGGCGGCCGGGCAGTACTGGGAATCGGGGCGGGCGCCCGAACAGGGGAATTCCCTTCTTTCCCATCGCTTTGCCTGTTACAACATCTACCGCACCCGGGACGGCCGCTACATCACCCTTGCCGCCCTGGAAACCCGGTTCTGGGAAACCGTGTGCCGGTATTTCAACGTCCCGGAATTCATTCCCCTGCAATACGTTGAAGACGCCCAAACCCGGCTCATCCTTTTTTTTGAAAAAACCTTTGCATCAAAAACCCGGGAGGATTGGACAGCCCTTCTTTCTGAAAAAGACGTCTGCCTGGGACCGGTCCTCAGTGTTCCGGAGGCCCTGGAGAGCCCCCACGCCGCGGCAAGAAACATGGTCGTCAAACACACCGACTCCAGGGGGCTCTTCCGGGTGTTGGGCCTGCCGTTTAAACTTGAAAAGGATCCACCGGCATCCCCTTCCCGCCCACCTGCCTTTGGCGAGAATACGGCTGCCATATTGAAAGAACTGGGGTTTTCGGAAGAAGAAATCCGGGAACTGGTTGAAAACAAGGTGATCTAGTCGGACTCGTAACCGCGGACCAGGACTTCCCGGGGCTTCACACCGTCGGAGGGACCCACGATCCCCTCTTTCTCCATGGTTTCGATGATCCGGGCCGCCCGGTTGTATCCGATGCGCAAATGGCGCTGGATCATGGAGATGGAGGCCTGGCGCGTCCGGGTCACCAAGGCCACGGCGTCGTCGTACCGCTCGTCGTATTCCCCCGTATCGGCGTTCAACGCCTCTTCTTTCGGGGCCTTGGTCACCTCCTCCAGGTAGAGGGGAGCCTTTTGTTTTTTCAAAAACTCCACGATCCGCACCAGTTCCATTTCGGACAGATAGGCCCCGTGAATGCGCTGGAGCCTCCCCGTGCCGGGGGGGAGAAAAAGCATATCTCCGCTTCCCAACAAGGCCTCGGCCCCGTTGGCGTCGATGATGGTCCGGGAATCGGTCTTGGAAGAGACCTGGAATGTCAGCCGCGCAGGAAAATTGGCCTTGATGACGCCGGTCAGGACATCCACGGAGGGTCTCTGGGTGGCGATGATGAGGTGAATTCCCGCCGCCCGCGCCATCTGCGCCAGACGCATCAGGGCAAACTCCACATCCCGGGACGCCACCATCATAAGGTCGGAAAGTTCATCGATGACCACGACAACATACGGGAGGGGTTCGAGGGGTTCTTCTTTTTTTTCCTTTTTCTCCTGTTCGATCTTCTGGTTGTACTGTCGGATGTTCCTGGCCCGTTTTTCGGAAAGCAGGACGTATCGGCGCTCCATTTCCCGCACCGCCCAGAAGAGGGCGTTATTGGCTTCCTTCACGTCCGTCACCACGGGTGCAATCAGATGGGGAATCCCGTTGTAAAGGGACAGCTCGATCCGTTTGGGATCGATGAGAATCAGTTTGACTTCTTCGGGGGAGGCCTTGTAGAGCATGCTGCAGATCATCCCGTTAAGGGCCACGCTCTTCCCCGTGCCGGTGGCGCCGGCGATGAGCAGATGCGGCATCTGGGCCAGATCCGTGACCACCGGTTCCCCCACGATATCCTTTCCCAGGCATATGGTCAGTTTGGATTTGGACTTTTCAAAGGGACCGGAAACGATGACCTCCTTGAATCGGACGATTTCCCGGACGGCGTTGGGGATCTCGATACCGATCACCGATTTCCCGGGAATCGGTGCCACAATGCGAACGCTGAGGGCGCGAAGGGCCAAGGACAGGTCGTCCGCCAATCCGGCCACCTTGCTGATTTTGATCCCGGGTGCCGGTTCGTACTCGAAGGTGGTGATAATCGGTCCGGGGGCCACGGAAACCACCCATCCATCCACACCGAAATCGGAAAGCTTCTTTTCCAGGAGCCTGGACTGCATTTTCAGGTTTTCGTTGTCCACCTCCACGGCACGGGTTTCCGGATCCTCCAACAGATCAGTGCCGGGCGCCTGAAATCCGTTTTCATTTTTCATAAAGTCGAAGACGGCTTGTTTGGGAACCGGCGCCTTCGGAAGGGGTTTTTTCGGAGGTGTTTTGATGGCAATGGATTCTTTTGCCGAATATTTCCGGGTCACGATCTTTCTTTTCCGGGCTTTTTCTCTTCTCTCTTTGTATTTGACGACAATGCTTTTTCCTTTGTCGAAGGCCACAAGCCATAAACGGGAAAAATAGCGGAAAAAAGCCAGGATCGAAAACCGGGTGGCCAGGATAAATCCGATGATCCAGATGACCAACAGTGTAATGAATCCGCCGGTGGCATTGGCATAGGCCGTGAAAAAGGATTTCAAGGGCAATCCGATCAGGCCCCCCGCCGAAAAGGGTTGTCCGAAGATTTGGAAGGTCGTTTTTTGAAAGGCCAGCAGGCTTCCCGTTGTGACGATGAGGAGAATGCCTCCCGAAAGGGTCGTCAAAATGACGCTTTTTGGATGTCCTCCGAAAAAATGAATGCTGGAAAGGAGCAAAAGGACCGGAATCCAGAAGGCGCCGAGGCCGAAAAGACCCACCAGAAAACCCGCCAGCTGGGCCCCGAAAATCCCGAAGAGGTTGTGGATCTTCTTTCCGGGAGCAGCGGTATGAATGGAGGGATCCGACGGGCTGTAGGACAGCAGGCTGATGAGCGTCAGGATCACCAGGAAAAACAATATAATACCGGCGATCTCTTTTCGCATGGTCAATTGCACCGACGACATCCGTTTATGATTGGACATAATATATCGATTCTCATCTGGTCCTTGGACCCTTTTTCTTTTTTGCTCCCGAACCCTTTCTACACCTCCACGATAAAGGGGAGGATAACGGGACGGCGTTGAATGGCGAAATAAAAGTACTGTCTGAGCGCCGATTGAATTTTCGATCGGATTTTATCGATTCGGTTCGGTGTTTCCGGCGGGATTTCTTCGACAATTTCCAGAATCACGCATTTGGCGTCTTCAAGAAGATAGCCGGATTCGGTTTCGAAAATGAATCCCCTGGACACCACGTCCGGACCATATATAATCACCCCCGTCTCCTCGTCAAAGGCCATATTCACCACCACCATGCCTTCCTCCGAGAGGAGCCGCCGCTCTTTGAGTACACTCCTCCCCACGTCGCCGATCCCCTTCCCGTCCACCAGGACACGCCCCGTGAATACCCGATCCCGGATTCTGCCGCCATTGTGGTCAAATTCCACCACCTGCCCGTTTTCGGCAAGGAGGATCCGCTCTTTGGGAATGCCGACTTTCTCCGCCAGACGTGCATGAAGCATCAGGTGCCGGTATTCTCCATGAATCGGAATGAAATACCTGGGACGGGTAAGGGTAATCATCAGCTTCAATTCTTCCCGGAAGGCATGACCGCTGGTGTGAATATTGGAAATGGTTTCGTAAATGACATCGGCGCCCAATCGACACAACTTATTAATGATGTGGCCGATGGCCCGTTCATTCCCCGGGATCACCTTGGAAGAAAGGATCACCATGTCTCCCTTCTTGACGGCAACCCGCTTGTGCGTTTTGGTGGCCATGCGTGCCAGGGAGGACATGGGCTCCCCCTGACTTCCAGTGGTGATCATGAGAATCTCTTCATCCGGAAACTCTCCCATTTGGGTAATGTCGATCTGCATGTTTTCGGGAATGCGGATCAGGCCCAAATCCTTTGCGATATTGACACTGGTTTCAATGCTTTTCCCGTCCAGGACCACTTTTCGTCCCTGGGACCCGGCGATCTCGATGATCTTTCCGATACGCGTAATGTTGGACGCAAACAAAGAGATGATGACGCGTCCTTTATGCCCCCCCGTAATCCGGGACAGGGTTTCGCCGATCTCTTCGGCCGAGACGGTGTATCCTCCCCGCTCGACATTGGTGGAATCGGAGAGAAGCGCCAAGACGCCCTCCTCACCGCATCGGGCGAATCGATTCACGTCGGTGACCATTTCCCCGGAAACCGCATGGTTGATCTTGAAATCCCCCGTGTGCACCACCAGGCCGTATGGGGTATGGATGGCCACGCCGACGCCCCCCACGACACTGTGCCCCACCCGGATAAATTCGAGCTCCAGTTTCCCCACCTTCAACAGTTCCCCTGGAGCGATTTCATGCAAATCGCAGGAAGGCAGGATCCCGTACTCTTCGAGTTTGTGCCGCGCCATTCCCAGGGTAAAGGCCGTACCGAAAACCGGCGCATGAATATCCTTGAGCAGGTAAGGAAGGGCCCCGATATGATCCTCGTGGGCATGGGTGAGGACGATACCGGAAAGCTTCGGTCCCGCCTTTTTTAAATACGCCATGTCGGGGATCACGAAATCGACCCCCAGCATATAGTTTTCCGGGAACATGAGACCGGCATCGATGACAAAAAGGGTGTCCTGGTGCTGAATCGCCATCATGTTCAGGCCGATTTCTCCCAGACCTCCCAGAGGGATCAGTTTGAACACGCCATGTCTCCCCGAAATCCCGAATGAAAAGCGGTTTCCATGATTTTACGAATTTTTTCCAAAAGGGCGTCCTTTGTCTTTCGATGAAAATCTTTTGTGTCCACCGGAGGCAAGATCCGAAGGGTGACATCACCGGGCCGGATGATCAAGCACTCCCTGGGCATGATGGATCGGGTCCCGTACAAAATCACCGGGACAACAGGAACGCCGGCTTCCGTCGCCAGGACAAAGCCGCCCTTTTTAAACGACCGGAGCCGACCGTCCGCGCTCCGTGTCCCTTCCGGGAAGATGAGCACGGAGGTGCCGTTTTGGATGGTTTCCGCCGCTTCTTTCAGGCTTAAAAAGGCTCTTTTTCGGTCCGATCGATCGATGCTTATATAGCCGGCCTTGCGCATGGCTTTCCCGAAAACAGGGATCTTGAAAAGCTCCGCCTTGGCCAGCCACCGAAACTGGACTTTGAGATGGGCCAGCAGGACGGGGATGTCGAAATTGCTCTGATGGTTGGCCATAAAAATATAGCTTTGATCCGGATCGACAAAGGACATCCCCTTCACCCGCACCCGGATCCCGCTGATGAACAGGATTCCCTTCCCCCAGATCCGGGCAATCTTGTGGACGGTCCGTTCGGAACTCCCGAGAAAGGAAATTGCCAAAGCGACGATTCCCAAAAATGCCGTCAAAAACACCACGCCCGCAATAATCAGGCAGGTGCGCATCATATCGGCAACGTATCTCAAGAGGCCTTCCTTTGGGCGTGATGGACAACGTTATGTGTGGATGCCGAGTTCCTTAAAGATTGCATCAATGTGTTGAATCAGCCAGTTCCGCTGTTTCTCGTCTGCATAGCCCATACACGCGCACCGGACCCGCTCCCGGGTCCGAATCAGCAGTTCACAGGCCAGCCGGTCTTTGTGGATTTCAAGGGTGAAATATAAGGGCTGGCATTGGCGATGTTGAGACTGGAGATCATTTAAGATCTCGGGTTTGAGCGGGATCCAATAGATGCCGCTCAAGCCGCCAAGGGAATAATGCGTGTCCAAATAGTCCTTGATCGCCTCATAGTCCCCGGGTCGGAGTTCATCGATGACGTATTGTTTCATTCTTTTTCTTTAGCATACCCCTTTACTTCTTGCAATATTTGATGAAACGACAAGAGGCGCGAACGTGGCTCAGAGGCTCCGTACCGAATGGCCGAACATCTTCAGGGCGGGGAATAGGGCGTCGGCCAGGACACGGACTCCAAGTCATCCAAGGTGCGGTCCGTGGAAAACCCGGTATGGACGATGGGAATACGCATTCCTTGACGCCTCCCCGCAGAACGCTGCGGGGAAGGCGCTAGCGGTTGCGGTTCAGGTGGAAATCTTTGAAAAATCGGCGATGCGTTCGAAGAGTCCGGCGATTAAAGACAGCACGGCCAACCGGTTCAGCCGGACGCGCCCGTCTTTGGTCATGACCAACACGGCGTCGAAAAAGGCGTCCACGGGTTCTCTCAGGGAAGCGATGCGCACGAGAGCCTTTTCATAAGCGCCTTTTTTCAGGAGTTGCTCCACGTCCCTGGCCGTCTTTTGATAGGCGGCGTAAAGGGCTTTTTCACTTTTATCCGAAAAAAGGGATTCCTTGACTTCGGGAACCGCGCCGCCGCCCGCCTGCTTGATGATGTTGACCACGCGCTTGAAGGCCACTGCCAAGGGTTCAAAATCCGGGGCCTTCTTCAGATGGTCCAGGGCCTTGACCCGGGCCCACACGTCCGGGACACAATCCGAAGAAACCGTCGTTACCGCCTGGATAACGTCCTTGGCATACCCTTCTTCGGCCAACAGGTGCACCATCCGGTTCTGCAAAAAGGAAAAGATCTTTTCGCCGGCGGCGGCATCCTTGCATACCGCTTCGGGAAAAAGGGAAAGGCTTTTTTGCACGGCCGCCTCCAGGGAAAACTGAAAATTCCGGGAAAGCATGATCAATACGATGCCGATGCCCTGTCTTCTCAGGGCATACGGGTCCGATGCCCCGGTGGGAACAAGCCCCACACTGAAACATCCGCAGATGGAATCGAGTTTGTCGGCAATGCTCAACAAGGCCCCCACAGGATCTCCGGGAAGCACCCCGCCCGAATGGGTCGGCCGGTAGTGTTCTTCAAGCGCCCGGGCCACCCGTTCCGGTTCTCCGGATTTTTCGGCATAGACCCGGCCCATGATCCCCTGGAGTTCGGGAAACTCCCCCACCACCTGGCTGACAAGATCCGCCTTGCACAGCCATGCGGCGCGCTTTACATCTTTTATGACATCGGAGGGCATCGCCGCCGCATCCGCCAGATAGGCCGCCATGTCCCGGACCCTTTGGATCTTTTCGTGCATGGTTCCCAACTCGGATTGAAACAAGACCCCCTTGAGCTTTTCCACCCGCTGATCAAAGGTCTCCGAAAGATCGCTGTTAAAGAAAAACCTGGCATCCGAGAGTCGGGCCCTCAGGACCCGCTCATGACCGGTGGCCACCAGGGAAGGATTCCGGGTGCGTGTATTATTGACGGCGATGAAATGGGGCATAAGGCACCCTTTGTCGTCTTCCACCGCGAAATATTTTTGATGCCGGCGCATGGCCGTGATGAGAATTTCCGGGGGAAGCGCAAGGAACGCATCGTCGAATCTTCCGGTGGAAGGCACCGGATATTCCACCAGATGAGTCACGGTGTCCAAGAGGGCGTCGTCTTCCAGGACGCGGCCGCCGATCTTCCCGGCGGCCTTTTCCACTGCCGTGCGCACGCTTTTCTTCCGCGCCCGGATGTCTGCAAGGACGTGCGCCTCGCGGAGTTTTTTTATATATTCTTTGGGATGGTCCACACGGATCCGCCCGGACGCCATGAACCGGTGCCCCAGGGTCATCCGTCCACTCTTAATATCCCCAACGGTAAAGGGAATGATCTTGTTTCCCAACAAAGCCAATACCGTATGAATGGGGCGGGCAAAGGAAATGGACAAGGTTCCCCATCGCATGCTTTTAGGAAAAGGGGTTGCAAGAATTGTTTCCGGGAGTATCGTGGACAGTAATGCACGGCTGGACTTTCCCCTTTCCATCTTCTGCGCGCACAGATACGCCCCTTTTTCCGTCTCCTTGACAATGAGTTTCGCCACTGCCACGCCGGCCTTCTCGGCGAACTTTTCCGCCGCCACGGTGGGCCGTCCTTGATCGTCGAATCCGACTTTCTTGGGCGGGCCGATCATCTCCACGGACAGCGGCGTCTGCTTTTCGGCCACGTCTGCGATTTCAACGGCAAGCCGTTTCGGGGTTCCGTATACGTTGACCCCGCCATGGACGATCCGGGCGGCGTCCAGCTTGCGGACGATCGTTTGGGACAGGGCGTCAAGGGCCGGTTCGATATAGCCTGCGGGAATCTCCTCGGTTCCGATCTCCAGAAGTAATGTGTCCATGATCACACCTCGTATGATATTTGCTGGGCTATATGCCCCGGTCAAGCAGCGGGAACCCCATGGATTCTCTTTGCTTCAGGTAGGCTTCGGCACATTGCCGGGCCAGGTTCCGGATCCGTGCGATGTAGCCGGTGCGCTCGGTGACGCTGATGGCGCCCCGGGCATCGAGCAGATTGAATGTATGGGAACATTTCAGGCAGTAATCATAGGCCGGAAGGACCAGGGGGATCTCGATGAGGCGCGCCGACTCCGACTCGTACTGGCTGAACAGGCTCTGGAGCATGGGCACGTCGGCCTTTTCAAAATTATAAGTGGAACCCTCCACTTCCTGTTGATGGTGGACGTCGCCGTACGTGATGTGGGCGTTCCATTTCAGATCATAGACGTTGTCGACCCCCTGAAGATACATGGCGATCCGTTCCAGCCCATAGGTCAGCTCCACAGAGACGGGGGAAAGCTCGATGCTTCCCGCCAGCTGGAAATAGGTGAACTGGGTGATTTCCATGCCGTCGAGCCAGACTTCCCAGCCAAGACCCGATGCGCCGAGGGTGGGGCTTTCCCAATCGTCTTCCACGAACCGGATGTCGTGGTCCAAGGGATCGACCCCCAATTCACGCAGCGAATCCAGGTACTGTTGCTGCACGTCCAAGGGGGACGGCTTCAGAATCACCTGGTACTGATAGTAATGCTGGAGACGATTGGGGTTTTCGCCGTACCGGCCGTCCGTGGGTCGCCGGGAGGGTTGCACATAGGCCACATTCCAGGGTTCGGGACCCAGGGCCCGCAGGAGGGTCGTCCAGTGAAAGGTGCCGGCCCCCACTTCCATATCGTAGGGCTGGGCGATGACGCATCCTTTCCGCGCCCAAAAACGCTCCAAGGAAATGATGACATCCTGAAAGTACATAATTCCTTTTCCTCTGTGTTTGATAGTGGATGACGCAAATGCCACAACGGGTTGAAATCCGGATCAAAAGGGGTCAAGGATTCGAGGGTCCGAGGGGTCAAGGCGTAACATAAGCGGTGCACCCCCTGATCTCTTTTCCAGCGAGCACGCATCCTTTTTATGATCCCATCACTTTTGACAAGATCGTAAAAAGGCTTTTGTGAGCGCCATCCAAGCCTTTTCGGAAAAAGAGAGACAAAGGATTGAGCGTTAAAAATCTCAAGCTGTTTGAGGCACTCGTGCCGAGTTCTTGAGATTTAGCGAAACCCTTTGGATCTCCCGAAAAGGATTGCGGCGCGAACAAAATCGGCCTTTTTACGATTCCATCACTTTTAAGAATATTAAAAGAGTCTTATACCATTCCATCCAGAGCCTTACAATACCCCCTTGGAGGCAATGGCGACCGGCAAAATCCGGGCTCCCTTGATTTTGGAAAGAATCTTTGTCCATGGATCCTTCAGGGCCTCGATGCACTCTTTTTCCCCGACAGCCCAGACGCATCCCCCGCCGCCGGCCCCCGTAAACCGGGCGCCGCAGCCTTGTTCCTTGGCGGCGCGGAAAAGCTTTTTTCCGGCGGGATCCAGAACATCGGGGGTCAATTTCATCCGCAGTTCGGTTTCCTCCAGAACCGCCCGGGCGCAACCCTCGAAATCTTTTTCAGCCACTGCCTTTTCCAACCGGTGGGTGTTGGCGATGATGGCCGCCCACAGGGCCCGGTGTTTGCCTTCCAGGAACTGGCGCACCCACCTGCCGTTGATGTCTTTGGATGCATGGGGTCTTCCGCCGTAGCACACAAGAAGATGCCGCTCTAAAATCCGAAAGTCCTTTTTTGAAAGAAGCGGCACCCTGCGGTAACCGGTTTTACCGGGTGCGGCCCTCCAATACCAGGCATTCACACCCCCGAACGCGGCGGCCAATTGATCCTGGAGGCCGCAGGGCACCCCCGCCACGCCGGCTTCGAGAGCATGGGCCAGAAGCGCGATGCGCCGCGGGGATAAAGGCGCCTTTTGATCCGGAGCCGTCAGCTTGGAAAAGGCCGCCACAAGAGCCACCGCCGCCGCCGAAGATCCCCCCAAAGCACTTTTGGGCGGAGACGCCGAATCGATGTGAATGTGCACCCCTGTCGCGTTGAAATGGGCGGCCACGGCAAATATCAGTCCCAACGGGTGGCGGAAGGACGCCCTCTCGGGAGATACCGCAACGCTTTTGAAGCCCTTGGAAGAGATTTTCAGCTTCCCTGCTGTAAAGGGTTTGAGGATGACACGCGTACGCAGATCCAGGGCCAGGTTCACGGTGCTGGGGGACAGATGTTGCAGGGGAAGGTGAAAAGTGGAAAGATCCACCGTGCCGCCAGCGTCGATGCGGCAAGGGGCGGAAGCTTCCACCGGTGCGCGTTCCAGCATTTTTTGCATGTGGGTTGTCATCATCACCGCAGTTGCTTTAATACCTTCAGACTGCGCAGGGGCTTTCCCAGATGCAAGGGCACAAAGGTTTCCAAAAATTGTCCGGCCTCTTGTCGGGCCGCCGGGGTCCATCGAAGGCGTCTCACCGCATCCAGGTCCGCATCGGCCATCCACTGCAACTGCTTTAAAAGCCCTTTGGATAAAATCGACGCCGGTGTCAAGGTCGACTTGCATTTGTCACACACCAGGGCGCCTTTTGCAAGCTCAAAGGCGGCATTCGATCCCGGCATATCTTCCAGCGCCGTGCGGCATCCGCTGCAATGGGTGAGATTGGGCTGCATCCCGGCCAGCTTCAAAAAGCGAACCTGGAAAATCAGCGACAGGACCTCCTCGGGCATCTCCCGCCGGTCTAGGCCTTCCAGGACAAACTCCAAAAGCCGGAACAAGACGGGCTGGGCATGGCCTTCCTCACTCCATGCATGGACCACGTCCGTCCAGTAGCCGGCGTATGCGGTCTTTTTAAAATCGGTGCGGATGCCGGGGTGGGCGTTCACCAGGTTTGCTTCCTGAAGGACCGGCATGCCTTTGCCCCGGCGGCATACAACATCGATGAAAGAAAAAAGTTCCAGGACACCCGAAAACCGCCGCGTGCTTTTCTTGGCGGCCTTGGCGATGACGGTGAGCTTTCCTTCGCTTTGGGTGAAAAGGGTGACGATGAGATCGTAATCCCCGTAATCGGCGTGGCGCAACACGATGGCGGGGCTGGAAAAGACGGACACAGGATCAGATTCCAAGGAGAACCGTGGCAATTTGAAAGTAGAAAAAAACACTGACGATGTCGATGGATGTGGTGACAAAGGGACCGGTGGCCACCGCCGGGTCGATATGGAATCGCGCAAACGCCATGGGAACAAAGGAGCCGATCAGGGCCGCCACCGACATGGAACAGATCAGGGCCAGCCCCACGGATACGGCAAGGGCCATGGTGCTGAATCGGACTTGGGCCACCGTCCCGATGAAGACCCCGTATACGACCCCCAGGATCAACCCCACAGCCAGTTCCTTGAAGACCACCCGCCAGATGTCCCGGATGTGAAGCCGTCCGGTGGCCAGTCCCCGCACCACGATGGTGGAAGACTGGGTGCCGATATTCCCCCCCATTCCCATGATCACCGGGATGAAGGCCGCAAGATAAGCGAACTGGGTCAACTCGCCTTCGAAATGGCCGATGACGAAAAACGCGATGATCCCGCCCACACAACTGGCGAAAAGCCAGGGGAGCCGGATCCGGGTACTCTTGAAAACGGATTTGGTCTCGACGAACTCCTCCCCTGCGCCGGCCATCTTGAGGATGTCTTCGGTGGCTTCCCGCCGGAGGATGTCGATGACGTCGTCCACGGTGACGATCCCCACCAGCCGGTGGCTTTCGTCCACCACGGGAACCGCCAGAAAATCGTACCGGGCCACGATGCGCGCCACTTCTTCCTGATCCCAGTGGGTCTGCACGGAAATGACATCGGTGGTGATGATTTCTTTGAGCTGGGTTTCAGGGGGAACCAGCACCAGTTGCCGCAAAGAGCTGACCCCCACCAGCCTTCCGTATTCGTCCACCACATACAGATAAAAAGGCATTTCCACATCCTGATGCTCCTTCTGGATGTGTTCGATGGCCTCCTTGACGGTCATGTCCTGTTTCAGGGCGATGAAATCCGTCACCATGATACGGCCCGCCGTCTCCTCGTCGTACTTGAGGATGTCCTCCAGGTCTTCCAGGCCCTTTTCCTTCATCTTTTTCAAGAGAAGATCGGCCTTTTCTTCCGGAAGAAGACTGAGGAGATCGGCGGCGTCGTCTTCGGCGAGTTCTTCCAGGATCTCCATCAGAAGGTCCATGTCCATGTCTTCCACGAGATCGAGAAGAATGTCTTCGTCCAGTTCCATCAACAGGTGCCCCTTCTTTTCGGGGCCGTCGATGAGGTCGAAGAGCCTTTTCTGGTTCGACCGGGATAAGGAACGGAATACGATGGAAAGATCGGCGGCATGGGCCATGTTGAGAATCTTGGTCAAGTGGGAGGTGGCCCCCCGCCGGAGCAGACGCTTGATGCTCTCCACCAGTATTCGGTTACGATCATTGGACATGCGGAGATCCTTCCCTTTCAAGGAAACTTCACTTTCGCGGGCCGTCCCGGTTCGCCTTCAACAAAAAAGGGTTCTCCGTTGAGGATCATGGCCACGGCGGCCGGATTCTCGATGTGCAGTCTGAGTCCCGACAGGGCTTTCAATGCCAGTTCATCCCCTGTTTTGAGGCGATATTCCTTGGGGCCTTGGTCGTCGATGGTCACGCGAACCCAGGTGTCTGATAACGCCTTCATATTGAGGAGGTGTCCGCTTGAAGGGACCGGTACTTCCGTCGTGGAGGGTTCTGTGGAGGCGTCTCGTATGAACGGCTCATCGTTTTTATGCCCTCCCTGAGAGGCGGCGTTTTCGACCTTGGCCGCCGGACGGGAAACGGGTGAAAATTTTCCCTTCACCGCCGACATGCCCCACACGGACAGGAAGATGATGCCGGCGAATCCCGCCAGGGAAAGGACCAGACCCGGCCAGAAGCGTCTTCGGCCGGGGGGAGGTTTTACACGAACCCTTCCGGCGTAAACAGGGGGCGGCACCTTCTCAAGATAGAGCCGAACGGCTTCCTTCGGATCCGCCCCCACCGCTTCGGCGTAAGATCGGATGAATCCTTTCAAGTACACCATCTGGGGGAGCCGGGACCAGGCTTCACGCTCAATGTCCTGCAGGAGATAGGCCGGTATTTTGGTGATCTCGGATACTTGTCGGATGGACATGCTCCGGTGTTCCCGAACGGCGCGCAGGTATCGGCCGAAGGACGTTTCCGGTGTTTCGTCGGCCATTTTTTAATCGATCCTTTTGACGATGGACTGGGTCCGAATTTCCTCGAGCCATGCATCGTATCGCTTTTTGATCTGTTCCTGGAAGAGTTTTTCCTCGATTTCCGCCGACACCTCGTCCACTTCCTTGGCCGGTATTTCAACGATCTCGTCGATATAAACGATCTGGTACCCCTGTTCGGTTTCCAGGAGCCCCGTGAATTCGCCGGCCCCCTTCCCGGTTAACGTTTCCCGAAGCCTTTGGGACAATTCTTCGAAATCGAACAGGCCCAAAAGGCCGCCGTCTTCCGCCGCCACTTCCGAGTGTCTGCTGGCCAGCGCTGCAAAAGGCGCTCCCCTTTTCAGCTCCTCCAGGATCCGTTCCATCTGCTTTTTCTTTTGGGCCCGTTCCGCTTTTCCTGCCCCGTTGGGGACCCTCATAAAGATATGCCGGAGCCTATAGCGGGCCTTGGGACCGTAACGTTCTGGGTGGCTTTCATAGTAGCGCTGTATTTCTTCTTTGGTGATGACGATCTTGGATTTCACCTGTCGGTTTACCAGCTTGGCCCTAAGGAGCTGGTCCTTGACCTGCTTTCGATATTCTTCCAGAGAAAGCCCCTCTTTTACCAAAGCATTTTGGAATTGAGCATCCGTCAGCTTGTTTGCAGCCTTGAACCGCTCAATGGTGTTTTCGATTTCCGTTTCACTAACGGACAGGTTGAGTTGTTGGATTTCCTGTTCCGTCAATTTTTCGTCGATGAGTTGATTCAGCACATCCTCCCGGACCTTTTTTAGCATCTGCCGTTCCTTTTCCGGCGGATAATTCAAGGATCGAATCCGTGTTTCATACGGTTTAAAGGCCTGGTTGAATTCATAAAGGGTCACGATATCGTCATTGACAACGGCAAGGATCCGATCCACCACCTCGGCGTGCAATGAAACGGGGATCCATCCGCAAGCGCCCAGCACCACGGCCACGGCCGATAAAAAGGCCCGGCAAGCCTTAAAAATAGATCGGGGTTGCATTGTAAAACCTGTTCTCATCCGGATATATTTCAAAATTTTAAGCGTCTTTTCGCGCCATGTGGAGCCTACCCACCCTGAAGGGCAGGCTCCCCGGTAAGGAAAATGCTTATTTTAAGATAGCTTCCCTTAACACCGCTTTGAAAGGCGGGGCTTTCTGGAAGCATTCCGGTAAAACATCGCCCTGGAGGCCGGGGGTTCCGGATCCGGGGGGATGGCCTCATATCTTTACAAAGTTAACATGCTCTGCAATGGTCTTCAACAGGTTTCTGGTTTGCATCAGGGGGCCGTTTCCGCTTTTGTTGTCCAGCTTCACCCGCAGGGTGTCCTTGGAAGAAAGCAAAAAGCGTTTGGGATCCGCCTGGAGGATTCCGGCAAGCCGGGTGGGGTCTTTCATGTGCGCTTTTGAAAAATGCAACACCAGCTGATCTCCGGAAAGATCCAGACGTCGGACTCCGGCCTTTGCCGCCAGAATCTTGACGATGATCTTGAAAATCAGGTGCGTGCCTTCTGCGGGAAGGGATCCGAAACGATCCGTCAATTCGGTTTTGAAGTCCATCACCTCTTTGATGGTCTCCATCCTGGAAAGGCGGCGGTAGATGGAAAGCCGCTGGTCGATATCCGCCACAAATGTCTCCGGAACAAATGCCGAAAGCCCCAGGTTGATTTCCGGCTGGAGAGGCGTTTCCAGGGGTTCTCCCTTGAGCTGCGCCACGGAGTTTTCCATCAATTGCAAAAACATGTCATAGCCCACGGCGGCGATATGTCCGGACTGAGAGGCCCCCAGGATGGTCCCGCCCCCGCGGATTTCCAGATCCCGCATGGCGATCTGGAAGCCGGACCCCAGATCGCTGTGTTCCATGAGGACCTTGAGGCGCTTTTTGGCTTCCGCGGTCATATGACCCCCCTTGGGAACGAAAAGGTAGGCATAGGCCTGCTGGTCGGTACGCCCCACCCGTCCCCGGAGTTGGTAGATTTGGGCCAGGCCGAATCGATCCGCCCGGTGGACGAGGATGGTGTTGGCCGATGGGATGTCGAGCCCCGATTCGATGATGGCCGTGGAGACGAGCATGTCGATCTCTTTTCTCACGAAGGAGAGCATCACCGCTTCGAGTTCCTTTTCCTTCATCCGGCCGTGGGCGACCCCCAAGCGGACTTCGGGGACCAGTTCCTGCAACCGGCGCGCCATCTTCCAGATACCGTGGATGTTGTTGTGGACAAAAAAGATCTGTCCGCCCCGCTTCAATTCCTTCCGGACGGCTTCGATGATGATCCCGTCCTCCATCTCCGAAACGTAGGTGACGATGGGGTACCGGTGTTCGGGGGGCGTCGCGATAAGACTGATGTCGCGGACGCCGGTCAAGGACATGTGGAGGGTCCGGGGAATGGGGGTTGCGGTGAGGACCAGCACATCCACAGTGCGTTTCAGGGCCTTTAGCCGCTCTTTGTGCTTGACACCGAACCGTTGCTCTTCATCCACGATGAGAAGCCCCAGGTCTTTGAAATGGACGTCTTTTTGCAGGAGACGGTGGGTCCCGATAACGATATCCACCCTTCCCGCGGCCACATCCTCCAGAATCCGTTTCTGTTCTTTGGGGGTCCGAAAACGGCTGAGGCCCGCCAGAAAAACGGGAAAATCCTCGAAACGTTTGGAAAAGGTCTCCAGGTGCTGTTCGGCCAGCACCGTGGTGGGCACCAGCAGCGCCACCTGTTTCCCGTCGTTGACCGCCCGGTATGCCGCCCGCAAGGCCACTTCCGTCTTCCCGTAGCCCACGTCCCCGCAGATAAGCCGTTCCATGGGACGGGGTTCGGACATATCCTCGAAAACATCCGTAATGGCCTTGAGCTGATCCTCTGTCTCCTCGTAAGGAAAGGCGGATTCAAAGTCTTGGAACCGGTTGTCCGCGGGCTCGAAGGCATGCCCTTCCCGCACGCTCCGGGCGGCATAAAGATCAAGGAGTTCCCCGGCGATCCTTTCCGCTGTTTTTTTGGCCCGCTGTTTGACCCGTTCCCATGATCTTCCGCCAAGGGCATCCAGCACCGGAACGACGCCGTCCACGCCCAGATATTTCTGGATCACGGCCATCCGTTCCACAGGGAGATAGAGTTTGTCCCCCCCTTTATAGGCCAGAAGGAGATAATCATTGACGGTCCGTTCCACCCCCAGCTTCACGAGCCCTTCATACCGGCCGATGCCGTGATCCTCATGGACGATGAGATCCCCTTGCTTGAGATCTTCAAAAGCCACACGAACGGACTGGAGAAATTGCCGGCGACGGATCTTTTTCCGGTGCTTTTTTCCGAAAATTTCTTCTTCGGTGATGATGGCCAGATTTTCCTCGGGCCAGGCAAAGCCCCGGCTGAGGTATCCCAGGCACAGGACCACGTCCCCTTTCTCCTGTCCCGGGACGCGAACGATCCCTTCGAATCCGTCCCGGGTCCGGGTGGGGATGCCGTGGTCGGAAAGCAGCGCTTCCAGGCGATTTGCGTCCGCAGGTGTGGCGCAGGCGATGCGCACCCAGCGGCCGGCGTTCGTATGGCCGTGAACCCAGTTCACCACCGGCGAAAACAGGGATCCGGCCTCATCATGGGAAGCCGGCGCAAGTTGAAAAACGGGATTTTCCTCCACCGAAAAGGCCCACGGGCCGGTATCGTCTCCATGGGTTGCCGGCGAAGTGACGGTAACAACCTCGGATGTCAGGGTCGTTTTCGATTCCAGAAGACGGGAAAAGTCTTTCCACTGTAAAAACAAGGAGTCCGGGGATGCGCACAAACGCCCTTCGTTGCAGGCGGCAAGATAGTTCCGGCTCAGGGTGTCGTGAAAGGCGTCAGCAGCCTTTTCCAGGGCATCGGGCTCCGGCAACACGATCAGAGCCTGAGGTGAAACATAATCCAGGAAGGTGTCCAGTCGGCCGTAAATCAGGGGGACAAGGCCTTCCATTGTCTCGTTCATTTCCAACTGCTTGAACTGCTGCACCATTTCCCGGATCCGGGTCACCGGTATTTCCATGCGTAAGGCTTCCTTGCGGATGCGGGCCAAAACCGCATTCATCTCCGATGGGTTTAGAATCGCTTCCCGGGCCGGAAGGAGGACGGCCTCCGAAATGCCGGCCTTTTTTCTCTGGGTGGCCGCCGAAAAAAAACGCAGGGAAACCACCCGGTTTCCGTCCAATTCCATTCGGATGGGATCCGGGTATAACGGAGAAAAGACATCGAGGATGCCGCCACGGACCGAAAAATCCCCGGGTTCTTCCGTGATGGCGGTGCGACCGTATCCGCCGGAGACCAGCTTGGCCGCCAGGACATCCCGATCCACCTCCTCGTTTTCCATGACCAGTTCCGCGTACCCCGCAACCCGGCTCTTTGGTACCAGACGTTGCAGACACGCATCCACGGAGGTCACGACCACTGGCGCCTCCCCGGTCATCATCCGGTAAAGGATGCGGATCCTGGCCGCCGCGGTTTCGTTGTGATAGGCAAGGGACGTGAAAGGGGCCAGATGATAGGGCGGAAAATGATAAATCGGAACCGGTTGCCCGGAGAAAAAAAACCCGATATCCTGCATCCACCGTTCCGCTTCCTGTCGACCGGCGGCGATGAGAACCACAGGGCGGCGCAACCGTGAAAAAAGGCGGAATATCAAGTAGGCCAGAGACGACATGGACAGTCCGGCGCACCGGAAATGCCGATTCGTATCGCTTATTTTATCGATAAACGTGTCGATATGACTTTTTCCTTGATTTTGTCTCATAAACTAAGTAAGTTACCTGCGTTTGGGCCGGCGTAGCTCAGCTGGTAGAGCAGCTGATTCGTAATCAGCAGGTCGGCGGTTCGAGTCCGCCCGCCGGCTCCATGGTTTTTAGGCCCGCGCATTGACGCCGCCCCGCAAGGCGGTATTTCCGCTTCGCTCCAACCCGCGAAGCGCTGCCGTCAGGCAGAACCTGCGGGGTTCGCGTTTGCTGTTGCGGTTCAGGCGAAAACAAGGGATTCTTCGAAAGGTCGAAAAATCCCTTGCCTGTTGTTTCAGATGCCGGATGACGATTCGCCGTTGATCGTATCAAAATGAAGGGCAGGGTTTCAATCCCGAATCCCGCGAAAGCGGAATTTTTCTCTTTTGCTTCTTGACATGGACACGATATCGGTATAGTTTACCGTTTTATTTTAATCTGGATGCATACGCCTTTCCAGGGCTTCCGGTTGCCGGCGTAGCGCAAACAAGAGACCGTGCCGCCAAACTTTTGCGGGATAAATCACCTGGTCAGATTTGATGAGGAGGGAGCATGGCGCTGACGAAAAACGACATCGTTGCAAGAATTCATGAACTGGGGTTTACCAAGAAGAAATCGGTGGAAACGGTGGAATCCCTCCTGGATATTATCAAGAAGTCCTTACAAAACGGCGAAGACGTCCTTATTTCCGGCTTCGGAAAATTTTGCGTGAAACAGAAAAAGGAACGCCGGGGGCGGAACCCGGCCACCGGATCGGATCTGACCCTGAGGGAACGAAAGGTGGTCACCTTCAAGTGTTCCGGAAAATTGCGGGAAAAAATCAACGGCGCATAAGCTCAATGCCTTCCTGTCCAACGGCTTTTTCCAGGATCATTCCCCGCTTCCCACGCAGCTTCTAAAAAGTGAACCGCAACAGCAAGGGCATTCCCAGCAGGTTCTGCCTGACGGCAGCGCTTCGCGGGTTGGAGCGAAGCGGAAATTCCGCCTTGCGGGGCAGCGGGGAGGCTTCATTTCGGCGATACCGCTGCCATATCACGGCCTGTGAACCATAATGCCCTCCCGCCTTTAAAAGCAGTGGTGCGGCGTCGGGGCCTCATTTGAGGTTTGGCGGGGAAATCGTTTTCCAGCATCCTTTCCTGCCGTTTTAGATCACGATACCGTATTCTTTCATCTTGCTCAGCAGTGAGGGATGGCTGATTTCCAAAAGCCGGGCGGCCCGGGTCCGGTTTCCCCGGGTTTCGATAAGGGCCTGGGTGATGAGCGTTTTTTCCATGGTTTTTCGGGCCATGGGGATGGAATATCCGCCGAGCGCCGCCGGAGACAGGGGTGCGTCGCCAAGGGGACGCCCAAGATCCAGGGGAAGGTTTTCCGGCTCGATGACATCGCTTTCCGTGAGCACCACGGCCCTTTCGATGATGTTTTCCAGTTCCCGGACATTCCCAGGATAGGCATGGGACAGGAGAATGTGCATGGCGGAAGCGGAGACACCCTGGATCGTTTTGTTCATATCTACAGCATATTTTTCTATAAAATGCCGGCTTAAAAGCGGAATGTCTTCGGTGCGTTCCCGAAGGGGCGGCAACACGATGGGAAACACGGCGATCCGGTAATACAGGTCCTCACGGAACGCCCCCCGTTGGACCTCCGCGTGAAGATCCTTTGCCGTGGCGGCGATAACCCGCACATCCACGGACTTGACCTTGGTGTCTCCGATGGGTCTTAACTCCCCTTCCTGAAGTACCCTGAGGAGCTTGATCTGAAGGGAAAGGGGCATCTCCCCGATTTCATCCAGAAAGATCGTTCCCCCGTCGGCTTCTTCGAAAAGCCCTCTTCGGTCCCGGTCGGCCCCGGTGAAAGCCCCTTTTCGAAACCCGAACAGCTCGCTTTCGAGGAGGTTTTCCGGAATCCCGCCGCAGTTCACCGTCACGAACGGCATTTCGGCGCGCTTTCCCACGGCGTGAATACCCTGGGCGATGAGTTCCTTTCCGGTGCCGCTTTCCCCGGAAATCAATACGGTGGTATCGAATTGGGCCGCCCGCTGGGCCATTTGAAAGACCTGGCGCATGTTGGCGCTTTTGGCCACCATGTTCCCGAAACAAAAGCTTCCTTTGATTTTTTCGATCCGTTCTTTCAAGCGGATGTTTTCCCGCTTGAGCCGTTCCCTCTCCTCGGCCTTTTTCAACGTCAGATAGACCTCGTCGGGTTTGAAGGGCTTGGAGATGTAGTCGTAGGCGCCGCGCTTCATGGCCTCCAGGGCGGTATCCAAGGTACCGTAGGCAGACATCACGATCACCGTGAGCGTACCCAAATGATCCTGAACGGCGTCGAGAAAGGCCATGCCGCCCATGTTCGGCATCCTCAGGTCGCAAAGGACAAAATCATAGGATCCGGCCTTGATCTTTTCAAGCCCCTTCAAACCGTCGCCGGCTTCATCCACCGCGTATCCCGCCTTTTTCAGCATGGACGAAAGCATATGGCGCATGTTCTCTTCATCGTCGATGATAAGGAGACGCTTGGGCGCCTCGCTCCGCCCCGTTTCCGGTTCGGTCTTCATGATCTTTTCTCCCTATCCGCCCCTGCGGGGTCGTGGGATGGTTGCCTCCTTCCGGCGTCGGCCTCTCGGGACTGAGGCCCATTCCCGTGATAAACGGGGAAAAGGACTTCCATGGTGGTCCCTTCTCCGGGGCGACTCCGGGCGCAAATGCGACCGCCCATCCCCTCCACAATCATGTAGCTTACCCACAACCCCAGGCCGGTCCCTTTGCCCGGAGCCTTGGTGGTATAAAAGGGATCGAATATTGCGTCGATGTCTTCTCCAGGAATTCCGGGGCCGTCGTCGGAAATCCAAATCCGGATAACGGTTCGGGGATCCGTGCTTTTTTCATCCAAAACGGTGTTTTCAGAGGAGATGGAAATGGTCCCGGATGCGGGATTTCGGACGGATGCAATGGCGTCGGCGGCATTGAGCACCAGATTCAGAAAGACCTGTCGCGCCTGGTCCGGGTCTCCCCGGACCCGGTCCTCTTTTGCCGACAGGGCCATGTTCACCTGAATACCGGCCATAAGGGGTTGGGGCTCCAATATCCGTGTAATATCGCCGATGGCGTCGTGAATTGAAAAACAAACGGTATTTTCCCCCTGGGATCTCGAGAAATCGAGGAGCTGTCGGATGATGGTGTGGATCCGCTCCACCTCCCGAATGGACCTTTGGATGTATTCTTCCTTTTCCTCTTTTTCGGCATCCGTTCGTCGAAGCAGTTCCAGATATCCGGCCACAATCCCGATGGGATTGCCGATTTCGTGGGCGATCCCGGAGGCCAATCGTCCGACGGAGGCAAATTTTTCCGTTCGAATGATTTCCTGCTGGGCCTGCCGGAGTTCTTTGTTCGCCTGGGCCAGGGAAGCGATGGTGGATTTGAGTTTTTCTCTGTCCTCGGATATGCGTTGGAGCATAAGATTAAGGGATTGGGACAAGCGTCCGAACTCATCGTCTTCTTTTCTCACCAGAAAGAAAAGGCCGTCTGCTTCGGCATAGTCTTCGGCCCTTTGGGCCAGGCGCCGGACCGGCCTGAAATAGGCCCTGGACACCCGGACCACCCCGATGCCGGTGAACACAACGACATTGACGACGATATAAATCCAGACAAGCTTCTGCGAGTTCCGAAGATCGGCATAAAGCTCCTCGAGGGGCAAAACAAGGCTGATCCCGCCCAGAACCTCGTCCCCGCGCACAAGCGGCATGGCCAGAACATACCCCTGCTCCCGCTTCCAGAAGATCCCCCATGTCCTCCCGAAAGGGGCAAGGGATTCTTTTTCGTCTTCCATGGCAGTCCGTGCGGCGCTTTCAAGGTCCACTCCCTGGAGAGATGGTTTTTTTCCGACCATCCAAAGGGTTGCCTCCCGACCCAAGACAAGCGCGCACGGGAATCCGGCGCGTGTCACCAGATTGTCCAGGGCGGCTTTCTTGTCAGTAAAGGAGAAGGCTTCCGGTGTCCGAATCTCCTCCGAAAAGTGGCTGGCCAGGGCATGGATGAGGCACCGCCCCCGGGAAATCTCCTGCCGGACGGCGGATTCCTGCTGAAAGATCACGAGAATCAGGTTCACCAACCCCATGGCGATGAACAGCACAGCGGCGATATTGACGGCCGTCAGGGTTTTGAGTCCGCGAAAAGCCATGTTGTCCGCCCCGTATGATAATCGGCGCCTTTAAAATCGCAGGATTTTATATGGCCGAGAGATGGAAAATGTATAAACCGGAATGGGTTTCGGTGCAAGAATCAAAAAAGCCCGGAGGCATTTAAAATCCTCCGGGCTATAAAAAAATTCGGCGGCGTCCTACTCTCCCACTCAGTCTCCCGAGCAGTACCATCGGCGCTGGAGAGCTTAACTTCCGTGTTCGGGATGGGAACGGGTGTTGCCTCTCCGCCATTGCCGCCGAAAATGGATTGCAAAATCGTATAAGCACATAAAAGCGGTTTGTTTGTTTGTGTCAAAAGATGTGGCTAAGTCGCACGGCCGATTAGTACCGGTAAGCTAAGTGCGTTGCCGCACGTGCACACCCGGCCTATCAACCTCGTCATCTCCGAGGGGCCTTCAGTCTTGATGTCTCCATCAAGAGGGATATCTCATCTTGAGGTCGGCTTCCCGCTTAGATGCTTTCAGCGGTTATCCGGTCCGAACATAGCTACCCAGCAATGCCGCTGGCGCGACAACTGGAACACCATTGGTTCGTCCATCCCGGTCCTCTCGTACTAGGGACAGCTCCTCTCAAATATCCTACGCCCGCGAAAGATAGGGACCAAACTGTCTCACGACGTTTTAAACCCAGCTCACGTACCACTTTAATCGGCGAACAGCCGAACCCTTGGGACCTGCTCCAGCCCCAGGATGTGATGAGCC
>JAFDGC010000063.1 GCA_019309485.1 Deltaproteobacteria bacterium
CATTGGTTTCAGGAAAGGAGCTTTCATGAGCCGCCTGCAGATATTTATCCTCCGCGCCGTCCTGGGCCTGGTGCTTTCCGTATTCATCGCCAAGATGTTTTTCGGGCAAATCGACGCCGTCCGGGTGGGTTTTTTGGCCGTTTTGATGGTGATGATGGCTTACGTGGCCGAATACTTTCGCTACCGGAAGAAGCCCTGATCAAAGGGGCGTTCAAGGGATTCTCGAAAACGAAAGGAAGGGATTTTAAGCGCCTTGAAACGGATCATTCTGGGCACCGCCGGACACATCGATCACGGAAAAACGAGTCTCATCAAGGCATTGACCGGCATCGACACGGATCGGCTCAAGGAAGAAAAGCTGCGGGGGATTACCATCGAACTGGGGTTTGCCTTCCTGGATCTTCCCGGAGGCCATCCCGTCGGCATTGTGGATGTCCCGGGGCATGAACGCTTCGTGAAAAATATGGTGGCCGGCGCCACCGGAATCGATATGGTGATCCTGGTCATCGCCGCAGACGAAGGGGTCATGCCCCAGACCGCGGAACATATGGAAATCTGCACCCTCCTCGATGTGCAACACGGCCTGGTCGCCCTGACCAAAGTGGACCTGGTGGACGAAGAATGGCTGGAACTGGTACAGGAGGACATCCGTGCGTTCACCCGGGACACCTTCCTGGAAGACGCCCCGGTCCTCCCCGTGTCCGCCGTCACGGGGCAAGGCTTACCCGAATTGCGGGAGGCCGTTGGAGCGTTGTGTGCCGTCATCCCGGACCGGCCGCCGTCATCGATTCTGCGCCTTCCCATCGACCGGGTTTTTTCCATGAAGGGCTTCGGGACGGTGATCACCGGAACGCTTTCTTCCGGGCGCGTGGAAGTGGGAGAAACCATAACCCTTTATCCTTCCGGCATTTCCTCCAAAGTTCGGGGTATCCAGGTGCACAACGACAGTGTCACCGCCGCCGAAGCCGGCATGCGCACGGCCATCAATCTCCAGGGCCTGGAAAAATCCGCCATTGAACGCGGCGAGGTCATGGCCCGGCCGGGCACCTTGAAACCCACCTACATGGTGGACGTGAAACTGCGCTTTCTCAAAAGCAATCCAAAACCCATGAAAGATCGCACCCGGGTCCGTTTTCACGCCGGCACGAGTGAAGTGATCGGGAACGTCATCCTTTTGGATCGGGAAGAGCTTTCTCCCGGAGAAACGGCGCTGACACAGATCCGCTTGGAAAAGCCCATCACTGCCGTCAAGGGGGATCGATGCGTTCTCAGGAGTTATTCGCCCATCCGCACCATCGGCGGAGGAAGCATTCTCAATCCCATCCCCAAAAAGCACAAGCGGTTCAAGCCCGATATCCTTTCATTTCTCCACCGGATCGCCGAGGACCCTCCCGACGCCGTTGCCTTGCACCACATTCGGGAATCCGGCTTTGCCGGCATCGGATTCCAGGACTTGCTCCTCATGGTCAATATAACGGAAAAGGCACTCCAGCAGATCCTGCAACAGTTTTTATCGGAAAGACGAATCCTTCTGGTGGACAAGGAGAGCCGCATCTTTTTACACGCCGATAGTTTCGAACGATTCAAAAACGAAATCGCGGAATACTTGAAACGATACCACCGGCGGTTCCCCTTGAGAACCGGGATGCCCAAAGAGGAACTCCGTTCCAAATTTCCGAAAACGATTCATCCGAAGGTTTTTCATCTGGCCGTCAGTGAAATGGCGGCGCAAAAACAGATTGTCCAGGAAGAACAAGCGCTCCGGATGGCCTCCCACGCCGTGGCCCTCCAGGAGGATCAGCAGGCGATCCGGGAGCGGATCCTCGCCGCCTACGAGAACGCCGAATTCATGCCCCCTTATTTCAGCGAACTGTGTAAGGAGTTGGGCCTGGATCCCAAAAAGGCCGGGGAAATCCTCTCGGTCCTGGTTGACGAAGGATGCCTGGTTAAAGTAAAGGAAAACCTGTTCTTCGGAACCCGGGCCATCGACAATCTGATCGGTCGCTTGAAGGCCTTTTTTCAGGACCACGAGGAGATCACGACTCCCCAATTCAAAGAAATGACCGGTGCGTCGAGAAAATTCGTGATTCCCCTTTTGGAATATTTCGATGCCAAAAATATCACCCTCAGGGTCGGGGATGCCCGCAAGCTCAGGTTCAAACCCGACAAACAGGAAAGAAGCTGAAACACCATGGATACCCCAAAGAGTAAATCTTCAATGGAAGAAGAAAAAAAAGCCTTCAAACGATTTGCCGCCAAACGCATGGCCCTGGGCATACTTGTCACCGTGGCCGCACTCTGGGTCATCGGCACGGTCATGGCCTATTTTTCCGATTTGAAATCCGCCGAAAAGACGCCGGTCTCCCATACCGCCCCGAGTTCATCCGAGAGACCCGATTTTCTTGCGGTCCAAAAGGAAGAAACAGCCCCAACGGTTTCATCCGAAAAAGAGGAAAAAGAAACAGTGCACTCAACGGTTCCGGCCGGAGAACCCTCCCACGGCGGATCCGCCGCCCAGGACACCCCCACCCATGCACCGGCGCCGGCCGCTGAAAAAATCATTGAAAAACCCGCCTCCGAATCCGCGGAACCCGACCATGCCGCCCCGGAATCCCATGACGCCGAATCGCACCCCCGGGTGCAGTTTCCGGCCAGGGGGATGGCCTTCGTGGACGCCCTCATCCAGCCGTTGAACCATGAATTGAACGAACGGTTCTGGGGGTGGCGCCCCAATGATCTCATCCAGTTCACCGACAACGTGAACCAATTTCAACTGGGCGTCCTCGAGGTAACCCGGCGCAGCGCCGTCATTCTCACCGAACGGATCTCCCGGACCGGAAGCACAGAGGCCTTTGACCGGAACCTGGAAAACGCCATGAACTGGTTCATGATCAAGGCCGATAAATACTGGTTCCCCTCGGCGGAGTCCAAGTATCGGGATGGGCTGAAAGAACTCAGGAATTATTTCAACAAGCTCGAAAAACAGCAAGCCGCCTTTTATACCCGGGCCGACAACCTCATCCCCCTTTTGATCGTATACGAAGACCTTTTGGGCAGCTGCGATGAAAACCTTGTGAAAGAAAAGGAAAAAGACGGCTCCTCCGTCAGCTTTTTCGCCGCCGACGACTACTTTTACTATGCCAAGGGGGTGGCCAGCGCCATGCTCACCCTCCTGGAAGCCGTGGCCGTGGATTTCGACGTCATCGTGGAATCCCGGAGGGGAACCGACGATTTGCATCATGCCATCCATTCCCTGGAGTTGGCCACCCGGATGGATCCATGGATCGTCTTCAACAGCGATTTGAGCGGCTTTTTCGCCAATCATCGGGCCAACATGGCCGCCCCCATCAGCCACGCCCGGTTTTATGTCGGCGTGTTGATCAAAGCCCTTTCCACCTAAACCCCAACGGGGCTTGGCGACGGTCTTCTCCGGCCTCAGGAAAGACCCACGACAAGGGCCTGTGCAATATCGTCCAGATGAAGCATTCCGCGACGGGTGAGACAAAAACGATCGAAAGAGAGGGTGGCCCATCCTTCTTGTCCCAGCCGCGCCGCCGTCTTTGACGTGCAATCGTAAAAGGATACACCGAATCGGCGGTCAAAATCCCTGATGTCGATGCCTTCCCGTTTTCGAAGTCCCAAATAAACGGCCTCCATTAGCTGTTGGCTGGTCGAAAGCCGCTCCCATCCGCCCACGGGGTGGTTTCCCGAAGCGATTTGGTCCACGTAGGCATTGATATTTTTCAAGTTCCACCATCGCCGGTTTTTCCGAAAGGAGTGGGCCCCGGGGCCCAAGCCCGCATAGGGAGAAAAGTTCCAGTACTTTTGGTTGTGCCGGGAACGGAGGGCATCCGGACGCCCTGAGAGTTTCCGGGCGTAATTGGAGACTTCATAATGCAGGTAACCGTGTTTTTCCAAAAACTCGGATGCGGTCAAAAACAATACCGCCTGGCGCTTTTGGGGCAAGGCCGTGATTATTCCCGACGCCCGGCTGGCAAAGAATATCGTCCCGGGGGCATAGGAAAGCAGGTAGCACGACAGATGTGCGGGATCCATACGCACGGCCTTTTTCAAATCGGCAAGCCATTGTCCCTTTGACTGTCCGGGAAGACCGAAGATCAGATCGATGCCGATATTGTCGAATCCGGCCCGCCGCGCCGCCTCGACGGCCCTTTCGGCCTCGGTGTCCGTATGGATGCGCCCGAGAAAGGCCAGGTTTTTCAAAGAAAAGGATTGGACGCCGATGACGATCCGGTTGACCCCGGCTGTCTTGTACCCTTCAAGGCGAACCCGATCCACGGTGCCGGGATTGGCCTCCAGGGTCACTTCGACATCTTTTCGGAATCGGAACCTATTTTCGGCCGTTTTCAGGAGCTTTTCGACTTCGAAAGGGGAAAGCAAAGAGGGGGTGCCGCCCCCGAAGTAAAGGGAGTCAAAGGCGGTATCGGCCCATTTTGCCGACACCTTCTCCATTTCCAATAGAATAGAGGCCAGATAGGCGTCTTTTCGCTTCAAATCCGTGACGGAGTAAAAATCGCAGTAGGGGCATTTTGAAAGGCAGAACGGAACGTGGATGTAAAGCCCGGCGGTCTTTTTTGCGGCAGGAATGGAACCGTCTTTTGCTACCGGTCCGGGAGGCACGATGCGCCCTTGACCGCCGGGATCAGGTTCGGCCTTCCCGGCTCAGGGCCATCCCGAGTTCCAGGGCCTGGGTGTTGATATCCAAAAATCCGGCCGGGATGCGGGCCTTGAGTACCTTTAAAAGGGATTCGGGCTGGACCACCCGGGTGAGCGCCACCACCACCCCCAGCATGCAGATATTCAAAACGATGGGCCTTTTGATGGTTTCCATGACTTTTTCGTACATGGGCAACTCCACCTGTCGGGCGTCCACTTTCCTTTCGATCCGGACGAATCGGGAATCGGTGATGAGAAGCCCGCCGGGGCGGATGATGGTGTAAAATTTGTTGTAGGCCTCCTGGGTCAGACACACGAGCACATTCGGTTCGTTGGCTTTGGGAAAATGAATCTGGCTGTCCCAGATGATGACATCGGTGCGCGTGGCCCCCCCCCGAGCCTCCGGTCCGTAAGACTGAGACTGGACGGCCATAAGCCCCTCATGGAGCACCGCGGCCTCGGCCAAAATGATGGCCGCCGTGATGACGCCCTGGCCCCCGGAACCGGAAAACACCATCCTGCATCGATTCATGGTTTAACCCTTTTGGCCTTTCCCCTTGGCCCGTTCAATGACCGTGTCGTACGCCCGGCAATATTCCGGCAAATCCTTCTGGACGAAGATCCCCCGTTCGATAAGATCCGGGTTTTCTTTTTTCTTTTTTGAACCGATGGGCGTGGTATGATCCCTGTAAAAGGCCATCATGTCCGCCGCGCTGCCCATTTTGTTCTTTCTCCCGAAGTAGGTGGGGCACTGGGACAGGACTTCCACCACGGAAAAGCCTTCGTGGAGGATGGCCTTTTTGAAACAATCAGTCATCTGCTGCACGTGGTAGGTGGTGGTGCGGGCCACGAAGGTGGCGCCGGCGGCGATGGAGAGCTGCACCACGTCGAAGGCGTGGTCGATGTTCATATAGGGCGCCGTGGTGGCCAGGGTCCCGTACCCGGATAAGGGACTGTACTGCCCGCCGGTCATGCCGTAAATCCGGTTGTTCATGATGATGGCCGTCATCTCGATGTTGCGCCGGGCGGCATGGATGAAATGGTTTCCACCGATGGCCAGGGCATCCCCATCCCCCATGGGGACGATGATGTTCAGCTCCGGAAGCCCCATCTTGACACCGGTGGCAAAGGCCAGGGCCCGGCCGTGGATGGTATGCAGCGTATGGAAATCGAGGTAACCGGAAATCCGGGAAGAGCAGCCGATGCCGGAAACCATGACGATTTCGTTCTTGCTCAGGCCCAGGGCCTCGATGGCGCGGATCAGGGCGTTCATGACGATGCCGTGGCCGCAGCCCGGACACCACAGATGGGGGAAGAATCGCTCCCGAATATAATCTTTGACCGGCATCTGTTTACACCCCCTTCCCCTGGATCACCCGGAGGATGTTCCGGATATCGGTGGGCGTAATGAGCGATCCGTCGATGCGGTTGGCCAGGAAGACCTTTTCCGGATCGTCCACCCCCAGTTTGACGGCCTGCAGCACCTGGCCCATATTCATCTCCACCACCATGACGATCTCGGGGGCCCGGCACCGTTCCCTGACCAGATCCACGGGAAAGGGCCACAGGGTCTGGAGTTCCAAAAGCCCCACCCGCTCCCCCCGGGGCCGGCGGTTCTGGACCACGTGGAGGGCACTCCGGGCCGCCGATCCGTAGGAGATGAGCAGGACCTGGGCATCCTCCACGAAATATTCATTGTACCGGGCGATTTGATGGGCGTTGTTGTTGATCTTGTCCATGAGATGCCGCAGCAGTCCCTGGACCACGCCGGGATTGTTGGAGGGAAACCCCCACATGTCATGGAAAAGGCCCGTCACATTGTACCGGTGCACCCCGCCGAAGTCGGACATGGGGAGCCGGCCGTCCTCCCGGGGAAGATAGGGATGATAATCGACTCCTTCCGGCACCGAGGTCCGTAGCCGTCCCACCAGCGGGATCTCCCCTTCCTCGGGAACTACCAGGCGCTCCCGCATGTGCCCCGTTACCTCATCGAACAGCAGGATCACGGGCGTCCGGTAGGTCTCCGCCAGGTTGAAGGCTTCCACGGTAATGGCAAAGATATCCTGGTGGTTGGAGGCGGTCAGCGCGATGACGGCATGATCCCCGTGGGCGCCCCAGCGCGCCTGGTTCACGTCCCCCTGGGAAACGCTGGTGGGCAGCCCCGTAGAGGGTCCGCCCCGCTGCACATCCACGATGACGCAGGGGATCTCCGTCATGATGGCGTACCCCAGCGCCTCCTGCATCAGGGAGAACCCCGGACCGCTGGTGGCCGTCATGACCTTGTGGCCGGTCAAAGACGCCCCGATGATGGCGCACATGGAAGCGATCTCGTCTTCCATCTGGATGAACTTGCCCCCGGATTGCGGAAGTCGGTAGGACAGATGTTCGGCGATCTCCGTGGAAGGCGTGATGGGGTATCCGGCGAAAAAATCGAGGCCGGCATAAAGGGCCCCTTCCACACAGGCCTCATTTCCCTGGACAAACTTGATATTGTCTTTCATCCGGAGCCTTCTTGTTCCACAATCACTTCGATGGCGATATCCGGGCACCGGAGTTCGCAAAGCCTGCAGCAGATGCAGTCTTCGGGCCGGGCCACCCGCACTTTATCCTGGGAATCCAGTTCCAAAACCGACTTGGGGCAAAAGGCCACGCAAATTCCGCAGCCCTTGCACCATTCCGTTTGGATTTGATGTTCTTTCAATTTCGGCTTGGCCATGGCGAATTTTTCCTGTCTTGTTTCCCTACCACGTTAATGGAGAAACATCAATCCGCGGCACTGAAAATCTTCCGGGCCACGTAGGGCAAGATGCCGCCGTGGAGAAAATATTCCACCTCGATGGGCGTGTCGAGCCGGGTGATGACCGGAAACCGGATCATGGACCCGTTGGCTTTTTCCGCGATTACCTCAAGGACTTTTCGGGGCTGTATTTCCGAAATGCCCGGAATGGAAAGGGTTTCTGTTCCGTCCAGAGGCAACGCCGGGTATCCTCCCGCATCGGCGAACACCAGGGGCAGTACCCCCATTCCCACCAGGTTGCTCCTGTGGATCCGCTCGAAGGATTCGGCGATCACGGCCCGCACCCCTAAAAGCCGCGTCCCCTTGGCAGCCCAATCCCGGGAGGATCCGGTCCCGTATTCCTTCCCGGCCAGGACCACCAGGGGAACCCCTTCCTTGGCATAGGCCATGGCGGCATCGAAAACCGGCATTTCTTTTTTCTCCGGAAATTTGAGGGTGTAACTCCCTTCCTTCGGCGCCACGAGACGGTTTTTGATCCGGATATTCCCGAAAGTCCCCCGCACCATGACCTCGTGATTCCCCCGCCGGGCGCCGTAGGAATTGAACGCCTCGGGAGGGACCCCCTGCGCCACAAGATAGCGCCCCGCCGGATAGGTCTCGGGGATGGCGCCTGCCGGAGAGATGTGGTCGGTGGTCACCGTATCCCCCAGGCACAACAGGACTCGCGCCTCTTCAATTTTTTCCGGGGCGTCTTTTTCCAGCCGAAGTCCGTCGAAATACGGGGGGCGCTTGATGTAGGTGGAGCCTTTCGCCCACGGGAAGGTGGTGCGCTTTCCCACCGACATCTTTTTCCAGAAGGCGTCCCCGGTAAACACCCGGCGGTAGGTCTTTTGAAAAAAGCGGCTTTTGACGTACGCGTCGATGAGCCGCTGTACGGCTTCCTCGGATGGCCAGATGTCCTTCAAATATACGGGTTCGCCGTTGGGGTCCAGTCCGAGGGGCTCCCGGGTCAGGTCCACGTCGATCCTTCCGGCCAGGGCAAAACAGACCACCAGCATGGGGGAAGCCAAAAAATTGGCCCGCACCTTTTGATGGATCCGGGCTTCGAAGTTCCGATTCCCGGAAAGGACCGCCGCCACCGTGAGTCCGTGTGTATCCACAAGGGATTCGATTTGAGGATGCAGCGGCCCGCTGTTGCCGATGCAGGTGGTACACCCGAACCCGACCACGTGAAACCCCAACGCCTCGAGATACGGCAAAAGCCCCGCGGCTTCCAGGTAGTCCACCACCACCCGGGAGCCCGGGGCCAGGGAGGTTTTCACGAAGGCCGGGACCTTCAACCCTTTTTGGACAGCGGCTTTGGCCAAAAGCCCGGCACCCACCAGGACCTCCGGATTGGAGGTGTTGGTGCAGCTCGTGATGGCAGCGATGACCACACTCCCGTCGCCGATCAGGTCCTTTTTCCCGTAAAGATCTACTTCGAAGGCGCGCCGATCGGAAGGGGGGCATTCGTCGGGGCGGGGGGTTTTCCTCCCCGATTCCTCCCGGAATACGGACAGCTGGATCGGATCGGCGTCCCGGTCGCAGGCACATCCCATGAGATTCTTGAAGGCGGCCTTAAGGTTTGTAATATCGATCCGGTCCTGGGGCCGGGCCGGCCCCGCCACCGCCGGACGCACCGTTGACAAATCCAGTTCCAGGACTTCCGTATAGCGCCGGCGGCTTTCATCGGAACCGAACAGACCGCATGCCCGGGTGTAGGCTTCCACCATGCGGCCGTGTTTTTCTCCCCGGGTCAAGACGAGGTAGTCGATGGTCTTGTCGTCGACGGGAAAGAAGTTGATGGTGGCCCCGCACTCGGGGCTCATATTGGAGATGGTGGCGCGCTGGGGAACGGTGAGGGTCCGGGCGCCGGGGCCGAAATACTCCACGAACTTTTCCACCACGCCTTTTTTTCTGAGCATCTCGGTGACGGCCAGCACCAGATCCGTCCCGGTGACGCCCCGTTCCAGGGCACCGGAAAGGCGCACCCCCACCACTTCGGGAATCGCCATGAAGTAGGGTTGACCCAGCATCACCCCTTCGGCTTCAATGCCGCCCACGCCCCACCCCACCACACCGATGCCGTTGATCATGGGGGTATGGGAATCGGTCCCCACCAGGGTGTCGGGGAAAGCCCACAAGCCCTCCTTCGACTCACGGGTCATCACCACCCTTCCCAGGTGTTCCAGATTGACCTGGTGGCAAATCCCTGAGTTGGGGGGAACCACCTTGACATTTTCAAAGCTTTTTTGGGCCCATTTCAACAGGGCGTAGCGTTCTTCGTTCCGCTCGTACTCCTTGGCCACGTTCTTTTCCAGGGCGTCTGCAGTGCCGAAATAATCGAGTTGGACGGAATGGTCCACGACCAGCTCCACGGGGATGAGGGGATTGACGATCTTGGGGTTTTTGCCCAGGACCTTCACGGCGTCACGCATGGCGGCCAGATCCACCACGGCCGGCACTCCGGTGAAATCCTGCATGAGGACCCGGCACGGATGAAAGGGGATCTCCACCGGTGTGTCGTACCGGCCGGTCCATCGGGCGATTTTTTCCAGATCCGCCTCCGTCACCGCCGCCCCGTCGAGGTGCCTAAGGAGATTCTCGCACAATATCCGGATGGAAAAAGGGAGTGACGAAACCTCTGCAATCCCCTTTTTTTCCAAAAGATCGATGTCGTAATATCGCAGGGATTCCCCTTCGATGGGAATGGTTTTGACGAAAGCGTTTTTATCCACGCTTGCCTCCATCGGATTCCCGGAAAACGGATTTCGGGCCGCTCAATGCCGTATAAATCTGCCCCTTAGGATCACAAGGCCCCGGGCATGTCAACTCTTGATGGCATCGCTGGCATCCCATTTGCTTGTGCCGCACGCCTCTTCGGGTAACAAGGGGTGGATGCATTGACAAATGCCTTTCCTGTCCGCCGGGGATTTCGCCGAAGGCTTTCGTCCGAAGGGCGACCCGCGGGAATCTGCGGCCGCGATTTACGCCGCATCCGGCGAATCGGAATGACAGGGACGCCTCTTTTTATTTCCCTTCCAGGGCGTTCCGGACGGCGGTGACCAGCTCATTCACCCGATAGGGCTTTTCAACAAAGGCCTTGACCCCGGACGCCAAGACCCTTTTACTCCGCTGATCCTCCAGGAACCCGCTGGCCACCACGATCTTCACGTTCGGGTCCATGCGGAGCAGTTCCTGGTAACACTTGTAACCGCCCATGCCGGGCATGTTCAAATCCAAAAGGACCAGGTGGACTTGGTCCTTTTTTTCCCGGTAAAGGGCCACGGCCTGCTCCCCGTTTTCGGCTTCCCACACGGTATATCCGAAACGCTGGAGCATGGCCTTTCCGATTTCCCTCAACGGGGCTTCGTCATCCACCAGAAGGAGGGTTTCGGTTCCTTTCGGAATCTCTTTCAGGACCTTGTCCGCCCCGGCATCCGCCCCGTTTTCTTTTTCCATGACAATGGCGGGAAAATAGAGGTCGAATTGCGTCCCCTTCCCCTGGGTGCTCCGGCACGTGATGTATCCTTTGTGGTTTTTCACGATCCCGTAGACCATGGAGAGCCCAAGACCCGTTCCCTTCCCGGTTTCCTTGGTGGTGAAAAAGGGCTCAAAAATCCGGTCCAGAATCCGCTTTTCCATGCCGCATCCATTGTCCCCGATGGAAAAGCAGACGTATTTCCCGGGATGGGCCCCGATGTTTTTTTTGCAAAAGTCATCGTCTAAAATGGTGTTTCGGGTCTCAAGGATGAGTTTTCCGCCTTCGGGCATGGCGTCCCGGGCGTTGATGGCCAGGTTCATGAGGATCTGTTCCAGTTGAACGGAATCGGCGCTGATCAGGTCCAGGGGATGATCCAGCCGGGTTTCGATTTGAATCATCTTGGGAATGGTCCGCTCCAGCAGCTTGCAGACGCTCTCCACTTCATGGTTCAG
>JAFDGC010000064.1 GCA_019309485.1 Deltaproteobacteria bacterium
ATACACGATCCACTCTATTTTGTCCAATACGGAATCGGCGGATTGACCCTTTTTTTAGCCGAACCACAAACGTTTCCTTTTTGCCAGACATCCCATACCGGCTTCGGAGGACCCCCGTTATGGACCCCCGAGGAAAGCCTGAAACCTTACACCGAGGAGTCCAGCCATGAAAACCAAAAAGAACCGGATCGCATTATTCTTTTTCCTATCTCTCTTTCTTGCCCCGGCCCTGCCGGCATGGGCGGAAGACACCGTTTTATCCCTCAAGGAACGCATCATCGATATCCAGAACAAAGGAGATTTGGGTTTCCGCAATTTTACCCTTTGCAAAAATATCATTACCTATGGCCAATACATTCCGTATCCGGACAACAAGGTAAAAACCGGGAGCACCATCTTTTTTTATTATGAGCCGGAAAACGTGTACACCGATCGCCGCAACGGCATCTATCATGTCTGGTATACCCAAAGCATCATCGTCCGGGACGCCGATGGGAAGGTGCTTTTGAAATCCGAAGAAATTTTAAATTTCAACCACCAAGCCATTGCACCGGTCCTGGATCTTTATGCAAAAAACTCCCTCAACCTGGGAAAAGTCTCACCCGGCACTTACCAGTTTGAAGCAATTCTCCACGACAAGCTCAGGAATGCCGAGGCAAAGACAACATATACCTTTGAAGTCGTCCCATAGCGATCTTAAATTCGATTTTACGCTTTCAAGCGGAGAATGAGATCTCTTTTTTGGCCGTCCTTGAGATGGACCAGCCCCTCTTCACAGATACGTAAAAAGGGGATGGCCGCACCCGTCAAGGTGACCAGCGTCAACAGCGGATCCGGAAAGGGAATCCCCAAAGCCGCGGCAGCCCGATGAATGGCGGCCAGCTTCCGATTCAACGTCTTCAAGGGCAGATCGCTCATGAGGCCGAAGATGGGAAGGGCAAGTTCCGCTTGGACTTTTCCCTTTGCGCACACCACCGCCCCGCCCTGGAGGGCATGAATCCGGTTCACCGCAAGGGCCATGTCCGATTCATTCGCCCCCACCACCACGATATCGGATGTATCCCAGGCCGCACTCGACGCAATGGCGCCGTGCTTCATGCAAAACCCCTTGATGAAACCGGTGAACGTTTTCCCCGGATACCGGGTCCGATCCACGGCCGCCACTTTGAGGATGTCCCCGGCCGGATCGGGAAGGACCTTTCCGTCTTTTACACAAAGGGTGGCTTCCGATTCACGGGTCACCAGGTCCGTAACCATTTCCATCACCCGGACATGGGCGTAACGTGCGCTTTTCCGGGTCGAGACGTCGAAATCCTTCGCGGTCATGTCCCGTTTAAGATGGACACTGTTGAGGCTTTCTTTCAAAAAGAGGTGGGTTCTGGGTTTTTTGCGAACTTTTCCCTTTTCGGCGATCACCTGACCGTTGCTGATCACCAATTCCGCCCGGATGGTTTGGATATCCGGGATAAGAATCATATCGGCATCCCGGCCGGGGGCGATGCCGCCCAGCCGATGTTCCAAGCAGAAACGCTGTGCCACGTTTAACGTGGCCATCTGGACGGCCTCCACCGGCTTGAAGCCGCAATCCACGGCCCTTTGCACCACGTACTCCATGCCACCTTTTTCCAGAAGGTCTTTGGGGCTGATGCCGTCCGTCACGAGGATCATCCTTCGTGTATCGATTCCGGTCGCCCGGATGTCGGATATGGCGGACAAGTCCCGGCGGATGCTCCCTTCCCGGATCATGACCCAGAAGCCCAGCCGGAGGCGCTCCAGAGCTTGCTCGGCGGTGATGGGTTCGTGACAGGAAGTTGGCCCCAGGGCGGCATAGGCGTTGAGTTTCCTCCCACCGGCTCCAGCCGCATGCCCTTCGATGACCTTTCGGAAACGAAGTGTTTTTTCAAACGCCGGAAGAAATTTTTCCGGCGTTTGAAGAACGCCTTGCCAATAGGATTCCCCGAGCCCGATGACGGCCGGATGCTTCAACAATGCATTTAATGCCGCTGAAGAAATCCCCACCGCCCTTTTGCTGATGGAACCCATGGCGGGCGCCGTGAGAAAAATCTTGACCGGCTGATCCTGAGTGGAGGCGATAAAATCCATCACGCCGCGGACTCCGGACACGGGATACGGTTCCATGGTTTCCGTGACAATCGTCGTGGTGCCCCCGGGGATCGCCGCCTTCAGGAACTCCGCCGGACTGAACAACCAGGACAGGTGGGTGTGGCCTTCGATGAATCCGGGGATCAGTGTTTTTCCCGCGGCATCGATGCAGCGCGTATCCTTTCCGATGGCATGTCTCCCAGGGCCACCCGCATTAATTCTTTGGGTTGCTCATCGAACCCGTTCGTCCGTAGCGTTCCACTGGGCTGTCGAAGAGACTTCATCCTTTTTCATTCCTTTCAAAATCGATGTCCAAGATCAGATTTCCGGAAATCTCCCGGTGGCGACATTTAAAAATCAAGGCAAGGCGTTCTTCCTGCATCTCTTTTAACAGAAATATCTTGACTTTAATGATAATTTATCCTAGTCATCCTTTAATGTGAAGGGTATATTTATCGTTTTTCATATCGAATTTATCCGATCTCAGAAAGGATCTCAATCCCACACCAAAAGATCCTAAAGCTCGAAACCTTTTTCAAATGCATCAAAAATCCTTGCCCACCCATTAAAGGAGGAGACTCATGAAAAAGCCATTAAGTGTTTGGATATTCGCTGCGGCGATCCTCTTTCTTCCCATCAGTGGATATGCCCAGGAGTCCCGGGATGCCACGGTGTCGTTGGAAAATTTCGATCCGACCTATTCCAAATGCGGTGTCGGCGTTTTTCGCCCTGGTACCGGCATCTGGTATTATGACGCCTATCACGACGGGAACACGGATAATTATTATGGCCCATGGGGATTATCCACGGATCTCCCCTTGACCGGAGACTTCAATTCCGATCACGGGGACTTGATCCTGGATGATGTGGCTGTTTATCGGCCTTCCACGGGGATCTTTTATTACGATTACCATCACGACGGGAACACCGATGCACGGAGTCCCAGTTGGTGGGGTATGGAAGGCGACATTCCCTTCGGTGGAGACTTCGATTGCGACGGCCACAATGACGATGTGGGCGTTTTCAGGGAGTCCAATCGTACGTGGTATTACGACTATGACCACGACTGTACCACCAATGCCGCCATCGGGCCATGGGCTTGGGAAGGAGATAAACCCATTGTCGGGGACTTCGACCGGGATGCCTGCACCGACGACGTTGCTGTCTTCCGCCCTTCGAACCATATGTGGTATTACGATTACAACCATGACGGCACCACGGACGAGGTCCGAGGCCCCTGGGGATACGCCGAAGACATCCCCGTCGCATGCGACTTCGACGGAGACGGCTACAACGATGACGTGGCCGTTTTCAGACCGTCGAATCGGACCTGGTACTACGATTATGATCATAACGGCACAACGAACGCGTCGAGCGGACCCTGGGGAAATCCGGGAGACATCCCGATTGCAGTGATGCATTTACCAAGGTAAGGCTAATCCGGATCCTTGAGGGATTCTCCCCATCGCTGGAACAGGCGGTGTTCGATGCCCAGATAATCGAAGATTTTACCGATGGTCTGATGGATGATGTCGTCGATGGTTTTGGGTTTGTGATAAAAGGACGGAATGGGCGGCAGGATATGGGCGCCCATGTCCGCCGCCACGGACATGAGCCGCAGGTGCCCCTTATGGAGGGGAGTCTCCCGGACCACGAGGACCAGTTTCCGCTTCTCTTTCAGGGTGACGTCCGCGGCCCGGACCAAAAGGTTGCTGTTGTAAGAGTTGGCGATGGCGGAAAGGGTCTTGATGGTGCAGGGCACCACCACCATCCCTTCTGTTAAAAAGGAGCCGCTGGCAAGGGAAGCGGCCATATCCTTGGAATCGTGCACCACGTCGGCGGAACCGGCGACTTCATCGATGGAAAGACCGGTTTCGATTTGGATATTGATCTTTCCCGCTTCGGATAGGATGAGATGCGTTTCAAAATCCGTGGACTTGAGTAATGACAGCATCCTGACGCCGTAGATGACTCCGGAAGCCCCGGATATGCCGATAACGATCCGTTTGGGCATCTTCTACCCTTTCTTTTCTTCTTGCCGAAGTTGTTTCTGCCGGTTGCGGCTTTTCATTCCGGCGATTCTTTTCAAAATCATTTCCACTAGGATTTCACTGTTTTGAATGACCCGCGAAATCCCCTCAGGGGACAAATTGTCCCAATGGATCCCGGCGGTCACCACCACCCGGGCATTCAGGACGGCCGAAAGGATTTCGGATACCGCTTTGGCCATTTCGTCTTCCTTATGTCCCACCACGCAGAACACGGAAGCCGTGGCGCTGGTGTTCCGGGAATCTTTCAGGCTAGGCCGGGGCTGGGCCACCGCCACCGCTCCCACGTGGGGCGTCTCCCCGCCCCAGATGCAGATCACGAAATCCTGCCCGATTCGCCGGACGCTCGCCTCGATGTCAAAAGCACCGGTTTGGGTTTTTAGGGTAAACGCAATGGAATTGTCTTCCATGCCCATAAACGCCGTCTTCTTTTACCTTCGGGTTCTTACCTGGTTTCTTATGTTTTGTAATGCTCTTTACCCTGATGAAATCGTAAAAGGCTTTTGTGAGCGCCGTTCAAGCCTTTTCTGAAAACGAGAGGCAAAGGGTTGAGCGTTAAAAATCTCAAGCTGTTTGAGTCCGCGCCACGGCTTATCGTGGCGGGACGAGTTCTTGAGATTTAGCGAACCCCTTTGAATCTCGCGAAAAGGGTTGCGGCGCGAACAAAATCAGCCTTTACGATTTTAACAAGCCCTAAAAAGCGTCTCAGCTTCCAGTAGGATCGCTTCGGCAAAGGACGGATCCTCCATGTTGGCCTCCACTTCCAGCACCCGAATTTCCGGTTTCATTAACGACCGCAAGGTTTCCAGAAAACGTTGATCCGCCGCTGGATCGTGGGAGGGATTTCCGGGTGCGTCCACCGCCGACCACCCTTTGGAGGGGACGAGGACCCTGACAGGGCCTACGGCCTTGTTCAGTTTTTCAGCAAATACCCGGGCCACCTGTTGGAGTTCTTCTTCGGAAAGCCGGATCCAGGTCCGATGCTTGTCCAGGTGGTATTTGGGACGATTCAGGTATTCGGGCTTGTATTTAGACTTGGCCGGGGTCATGTGGTTCACCGAGCAGGTGGAAATGATCTGGGGAATCCCCTTTTTTCCGGCCGATTCCATCCGGTCCGGCCCGGCGTCCCGCATGAATCCGAAAAGGTGCTCCCCCACGCCCCCCGGCGCCAGGTCCACCACGCCGTGGAAAAAGCCGTCTTGGATCATTTCCTCCATGGCCCGATCCCCGATGCCGGCCGCTGAAAACCCGATCACCTGGAACCCGGTCTTTTCCAGTCCCTTCCTCACGGCGCTGGCGCATTTTTCACAGGGACCGAGCATGGTCAACGCGATCCGCTTCCCCTGCCCGGAGAGCGCCGGAAAAATGGCGTCCTCCACCATACCGGCCATGGCGAATACCGCCCGGTCAATGACGTTTTTCAAAAGATCCGTCAAACCCGAAATTTCGATGACCGAGTGAAAAAGAACGATATCCGCCGTGCCGATGTATCGGGTGGAAAGTCCGGGGAGTGCCGCCGTGGAACTGACCATCAGCTTGGGGATTCCGAAAGGCAAAGACCGCATCACGTCGCAGGCCATCAAGGACCCCGTGGATCCCCCGATGCCGACAACCCCGTGGATTTGATTCTTTGAAACCAATTCCACGGCGATGGCCGAAGCACCTGCCGTGATGGTCCGGGTAATCCGTGCGCGATCCCGGGAGCGCCGGATTTCCTCGATACTGCCCCCGCCGGCTTGGGCCACCTGTTTCGCGGGAAATTCCGCGGGGAAGGCCCCTTTCCCGCCCATTGACAGATCCAGGATCTGCGGCACCATCCCGAGGTCCGCCAGCCTGTCTTTGACATACCGGGTTTCCTCCCCCTTGGTATCCAGGGTGGAAAGGACGAGGATGGATTTTTTCCCGGTCATGACCGTTGTACTTTTTCGGCGATGTCCTTTTTCAGCGCCTCTTTGTTGACTTTCCCCGAATCCCCCACGGTGGGAAAAGCATCCACGATCTCGAGCCGCTCCGGAAGCTTGAACATGGCCAATTTTTGGGCTTTCAAAAAGTCCACCATCTCTTCGAATGTAAACGTCTGCCCCTGCCGGGGGATGACGTAGGCGCAGGCGCGCTCCCCCATTTCCCGGTCCGGATACCCTACGATGGCCACTGAGCCCACCTTGGGATGTTCATTCAAGAGGCCTTCGATCTCCGCAGGGTAGATGTTTTGCCCCCCCCGGATGATCATGTCCTTGGCCCGGCCCAGGATCCACAGGCAACCCTGTTCGATCTTGACGATATCGCCGGTGGTGGTCCACCCGTCCGGGTCAAATACGGTGGCGGTGAGCGCCTCATCCCGGTAGTATCCGGCCGGGGCATGGGGTCCCCGGAAATAGAGAATACCCGGCTGGCCTTCGGGGACTTCCTTTCCGTCTTTATCCAGGAGTCGCACCTTGTTCCCCGGGAGCATACGGCCCACGCTCCGCCGCCGCAGTTTTTTGGAATCGTCCACCCGGCACCCCGAAACCGACCCCATGTCCTGAGTGCCCAGGTCGCTGGTGATTACGGCTTCGAAGGCCTGTTCGGCTTCCTCGGCGATCTGGGGGGAAAGGTATCCGCCGGCGGAGCGGATGAAGCGCAAGGAGCTCAAATCGTACCGGGAAGGACCGGCTTCCAGCATCCGGACTAGGTGCGTGGGGACGACCCCGATGGCCGTAGCCCGTTCTTTTTCAATGAGGGAAAGTGCCGCCTCCGGAGAAAATTCCTCCAGCATCACGGTCTTGGCGCCGGCCAGGGGCGCGGCAAAATAGGTCAGGGTTCCGGCGGCACCCCCGGCATGGGGGGCAATGGCCATGGTGATGTCGTCTTTCGTCAAGTCCCACAGCCCGATGCGGCCCTTGGAGGTGCAAATCCGCGGGGCAGTGGGCCATTCCACCAGCTTCGGGATTCCCGTGGTCCCGGAGGTGGTGGTGAGAAGCGCCACGTTCCACAGGGGATCGAGTCGGCGCCCGGCCAGAAGCGATGCATCCACGGGTTTTTTTGCCCGTTCAAATGCCATCTTCGTCAGGGAATGGGTCCCTTCGGGCGCACCGGAAGGCACCTGGTCGTCGAAAAGAAATATTTTTTTCAAATGGGGAAACTCTTTTTGGAGTTCCCGGTACATCTCGAGATAATCGAACTTGTTGTACATATGCGGGATCACGACGGCGGAGGCTTCCGTGCGTTCCACCATGTAACGCAATTCCCGCTGCCGCAGGTACGGATACACGGTCAGGGAGATGAGGCCTGCTCGTTCACAGGCGATGCGGGCCAGAAACCCGAAGACGCTGTTGGGAGATTGGATGATGACCCGGGAAAACCTTTCGATGCCCATCTCCACCCAGGACGCGGCGATGGCATCCACCAGGGTTTTGGCGTCGGCCCATGTGAGCCGGTACCGGGAATCCACCAGGGCTTCCCGATCGCCTATCTCCCGGGCGTTTTTTTCATAAAAATCAAAAAACGTCTCCTGGGTCCAGTATCCGTCACGGACGAATTCATCGACCATTTTTTCGGTGTATCGAATCGGTTTCAAATGAGTCCCTCCTTTGGGGTTGGCAACGTCCTGAAAATGCTTTTGTGTTCTGGAGTTAAGCCGTTTCGGATTCGTCTTTTTTCTTCCTGGCGCGAAGCCCGGCTTTGAAGGTTTCCCAGAAATCCTTGTCCTTGTCCTTCCAGGCCGCTCCGAAGCGCTTTTCAAAATAGGAACTCGGAAGCCGTTCCTCCCAGGCATCCCAGGGATTTACTCCCTCTTTTTTGGATTTCAAGACATCGATCAGAAAAGACTCGATGTTGTGGAGTTCCTCTTTGGGGACATAGGAGGCGGCCCCTTCCTTGATGGATTTGACGATGCTTCCCGGGGTCAGGGCATGGGCCGTGAGCATGACGGCAGGGATCCCTTTCTTCTTTGCGATCTCGAGAAGCCCGTATCCGCCCACCCCCATGATATCCAAAACAGCCAAATCGAAATCCTGGGTTTCCAGAAGGCGCCTGGCCTGTTCAAAGGAAAACGCCTTGATGATTTCACACATGGGCAGAAGATCTTCCAGCGTATCCAGGATGTCCGGTTCGTCGTCTACGGCGAGAATCCGTTTTCCGTTTAAAGGATTGTCGGGCATAACGTACACTCCTTGGTTCGGCCAGACGGAAAGAATATGAACTGCTGAATCCTTCCCGGCTGTGCCTTCAATGTGGAGAAGACGGTTGCGCCGGAAAAGGCCTTGCCGGCGCAACCGAGGAAATTACAGTCCCAGTTCAGACCACCGGGACTCCACCCGCTTGACCACATCCGGATCCAGCTCGATGGGAATCGGCTTTTGCTTCCACTCGTAGGGAATGGTGGCGTCCATGAGGAGCCTGCCCGTGATTTCCCGGGACTCGATGGGCAAGGACGGATCCAGCGGCGTGGAACGGCCCCGCTTGATGACCTGGCACCGGTTGGGTTGAAAGCGGAAACTCAAGGCGTACATGACCCGGGGGATATCCCAGGGATCGATGTCTTCGTCCACCACGATGACGGTTTTCAGGCCATAGGCCCCCATCTCCGTGGAAACGGCCGCCGTGAGCACCTGGTCGGCATGCCCGGGATACATCTGCTTCAGGGAGATGATTGCCAGGAAACGACCCGAGCCTTCCGGCGGGCAGTACACGGCCTTCAATCCCGGAATCTTCATGGCGAGCAGTTGCTGCCACAGGGCGGCCCCGTAAGACAACGCCATGGTCATGTGGGTGTCGGTGACAGCCCGGCCCACGGTGGTTCCCCAGAAGATGGGGTTGTTCCGGAATGTGACGCACTTGACGTCGATAAAATTGCGAGGATCGGTTCCCACGCCCGAATAGTATCCCGTGTACTCGCCGAAGGGGCCTTCATCCATGAATTTGTCCGCGTCCACCTCTCCTTCCACGACGATTTCCGCGTGGGCCGGAACGGGAAGATCCACCGTCTCCCCTTTGACCACTTCCACCGGTTCCTCCCGGAGGGCGCCACACACATCGTATTCGGATACGAAGGCCGACACCCGGGCGGCACCCAGGACAAAGAGGAGCGGGTCGCACCCCACCACGGAGGCCACCGGCATGGGCTTTTTCATCTTTTGATACTTTTTCAACATGATGTCAGCATGTTTCCCCTTGATGAACTGGGTGCCAAGCTTGTTTTTTCCCAGAAGTTGGCTCCGGTAAGTCCCCAGGTTGACCCATCCGGTTTCGGGGTCTTTACTGATGATGAAATGGGCCGTCCCAAAGTATCGTCCGCCGTCCATGGGGTAGAATTTGGGAACGGGAAATTGGTAAAGATCCACGTCGTCACCCATGAGGATATTTTCCTTGCACGGCGCCTGGGATTTATCCACTTCTTTGGGCGGCACCAGGTGTTCTCCGAGCCTGGCCCAGGCCACGTAGAGGTCCACCAGGGTGGAATCCAGGGGCTGGCCCATGATCATCGCCAGGCGTTTGGTGGTGGTGCACACGCTGGTGATGACCGGTGTCTTGTAGCCTTTGACGTTTTCAAACAACAGCGCCGGCCCGGCTTTTTCTTCGTTGAGCTTGGCGATATGGGATAATTCCAAGTCCCAATCCACTTCCGCAGTGATCCGTTTCAATAAGCCTTCGGATTCAGCCTTTTTCACAAAGTCCCGCATGTCCTTCACACCCATGAACCTAACCTCCTTTTTGATGGCTTCCTTTTTTCCAGCATTTCACTCATCTGTTTATTTGCTTTCATGTTTTGCAAGGTTTTCACCAGCGGCACATTCCCTTTTTATTGGGGGATCTTGATCCGTTTCATGGCCTGTTCCATGAGGAGCTGGTACCCGCTTTTTGCACCAATCACGGATTGGGTCTTTTTCCGGCTCCAGACAGTTTCGGGCCGCGCCTGGACGATGAATACGTTTTCCGGAAAGGCCATGTCCGAATCGATGGCCCATTCAATATCCATGGGTTTCCCGTAATGCCGTTCGATGTATTTTGCGATTTTGACCAGTTCCTTGATTTCTTGATCCTCCAGGCAGCAGACGCACTGCCGTTTGGGATCCACCTCCGCGTTGATCACCTTTCCCTGCTTTGGATCGAAAACGCATTCGATATGTTTGGCGGAGATGTTTTTCACACCGGCTTCCAGTATGACCTTGTCCACCACAAACCGGTCTGGGTTCACGGATCCGGAGACCACGGTCTCCCCGAGCCCCCAGCTCGCTTCAATGACCACCTTGGATGCATCCCCGTCGGTGGGATTGAGGGTGAACATCACGCCGGCCGCCTTGGCGTTGACCATTTTTTGGACCCCAACGCTGATATAAACCTTTTCGTGGGGAAATTGATTTCGAATCCGGTACGCGATGGCCCGGGAAGTAAAAAGGCTGGCCCAGCAGCGCTGGACATGATGCGTCACCCGGGCACCCCCTTGAATCCACAGGTAGGTATCCTGTTGACCGGCAAAACTGGCAGTGGGAAGATCTTCAGCGGTAGCGCTCGATCGAACCGCCACCGGGGTTTCCGGTACGCCGCATTCGCGGCAAAGTCGATCGTATCCTTCTTCAATGGCATCCCGAATTTCCGAAGGAAGGGGCGTCTCCGCGATCCGGCGTTGAAGAGTTCCACTGGCGCCATCCAGGGATGCCACATCGCCGGCGTTGACATCGGACAATACTTGAAAAAGCGTGTCCCGGATCCCGGCCTTGTCGATAAAGCGAATGTACGCATCGGTGGTCACGGCAAACCCCGGCGGGACCCGGATCCCGGCCTTGATCATCTCGCCCAGACTCGCGTTTTTACCCCCCACCACGGGAAGGGAATGCTTGTCCAATTCCCTTAAATCCAGGACGTATGGCATCCTTTCCTTCCTTTCCGGCCCCCTGTCTTCTCCCCTTCTATTTTCAATGAAAAGGGAGAAGACGATGCACGTATTGAACAGGCGCGGTGAAACCCGGGGGCCGTCGGTTTCACCGGCATTTGACGCTAAGAGGCCCTCTTGACAATGGTAACCACCCCGGTGTCGCCGTCCACCCTGAGAATATCCCCTGTCCTGATGACGGAGGTGGAAATCCCTGTCCCGGTCACCGAGGGTACGCCGTACTCCCTGCATACGATGGCAGCATGGCTGGTCAGCCCGCCGATGTCGGTCACCGCCGCCTTGATCTGGGTAAAAACCGGCGCCCAGGAAGGGTTGGTGGACGGACAGACCAGGATTTCACCGGGCTTGAGGTCCACGATGTCTTTGAGGAGCTTGAGAACCCGGGCCGGTCCCTCGGCAACTCCTGCGGAGGATGCAAACCCTTTGATTTCGTTCATGTCGGCGCCGGCGGAAACATCCACGCCCTTGAGCCATTCTTTTACTTTGTCGGTGGTGACCCCCCAGAGCATGATGGTGAAGGGCTCCGCCACCTCTTCCGGAGGAACGCCCAATGCCGGGGTGGGGTTCCACTTCCTCGCCGCATCCAGGATTTTTCTTCGTTTTTTCACCTTGTCTTTATAATAGGTTCCCCGGTGGGGAATGTCTTCCCCCAACGCCCACCATGTGGAGAGTTCCGTCAACAGCTCGGGGATTTCATACCGGTTGAACATGAAGATGTCGCTCGGGCTTTCGATCATCCCGTTTTTGGCTAGAAGGCTTCCAAGCTGGCGGATCTTCTTAAACCAGATGGTGTGGAACCAATGCTCCACCCAGAAAAGATGGTCTTCGGCATACCGGTAGATGGTCCGGATGACCTTATAGGCATCGTCAAATGATTTCCGGTCTTCATCGGTCTGGATCAGGGCCCGGTATTCGGAAACAATGGCTTCCCGCTGTTTCTCGATATTGTCCAAGGACCGCTCGATGGTTTCCCCCCGTTCCAGGCGCTCCACGTATCCCTTGATATAATTGAAGGGAATCTCCGGGTGGGTGATCCAGCTTCCTTCATAGTGGAACCAACCGCTGCCGCAGGAGACATGAAACCAGGGATCCTTCGCTTTTTCGTACTCTTCCAGCCATTGCCGGCCGTCAGGGGTTTTATTGAGTTCGGATATTTTTTCCTCGACCCCGTTAGCCCCTTTGAGGATTTCGGCAGCGCCCCGCAGGGAAGTGGCCAGCCGGGCCAGGCGGCACAGCTCTTCTTCCGGCCGGAACATGGAGACATACGCGCCGGCCACCATCTTTCCGATGGCGCTCTCGCTGATCCCGGGGAAGAGTTTTCGGGCCACGTCGGCGAACATGAGGTAGGCCAGGTAGGTGAGGTTGAGCATTTCAAAATGGTACTGCCACCCCTTGAACATCTGGTTCACCAGGGTGTCGAAGGCCGCGATGATATCATAGGAGACGTAATATCCGGTGGGCGCCGGGATCACTTTGTCTTCGGGAACGAACTTGGGCAGTTCCTCCGGGATGTTGACGGCGTCCATTTCGTTGCCGAGTTTTTTGAACTTGGAAAGCCACTTATCCCAGAGTTCGTCGTAATGTTCGAAGACGTAAAAGACCCGTTTTTCGAAATGCCCGGCTTTTTCCTGGATGATCTCCGGCGGCGGGGGTGCGACGGCACAGATGTAAAGGTAGCACCCCATCAATCGCTGGGCGATCCCCTGGGCCGGAGGGATACAAAAGACCCGGGTGGTATACTGGGAAAGGGAGATCTGCCAGGCCTCCTGGAAAATCAAGTCCAGGGGAGGCAACGGGTCCGGGGCGTGAATCTTGTCCTGGTACCAGAATTGCTGTTTTTCCCACTCGGCCCGGTCCGCCGAAAAGAGATGATGTGTCGGGTACATCTCTTCCCAGCCTTCCAGTTCCGGCGGCACCTGAAACTCGTGGGGATCCGGGAACCTTCCTGCTTTTTCCTCTGCCATTTTTCCTCTCCTTACGTTAAGGGTTGACGCACATATGAATGGAACGGCCATTCCCGCTTGTGCACGGAAAATAAGGGCACGAATGAAAAAGAGGAAAACCGCATGCCGGAGGGCATGCAATTTTTTAAACCCCGGATGGATCGATAAAATAAGAATCGTGCTGGATTTTATTTGAGCCCTTTTTCAGGCAAAGTCAATTTGATAATTTTTATGTTTTATATAAGATCAATTTATGATAACCAGACAAAGCATAAAATCCCTTTACCATATCGGGAGTACCGAATACGATTGTTGATCAATTTTTCATTGGAGTTTTTAAGTTTTATGTTTTATGAGGGCATCCGCGGGAGACCTGAAGAAATCACTTTTTTCACTTGGCCCCTTGGCCCCCTGAACCCTTGAACCCTTGAACCCTTTCCACGCCGCCAAAAGCCAGAACTTCACCCAGGCGGCAAAGGAGCTTTTTATCACCCAGCCTGCCGTGTCGGCGCAGATCAAGGGACTCGAAGAGGCCTGCAACCTGGTCTTTTTTAAGAAGCGGGGACGCCGGGTTTATCTCACCGAGGAAGGAAAAATCCTCTTTAAGCACGCCTGCAAGATCTTCGAATATGCGCGGGAACTCGAAAACATCGTCAATGATTTGCAACAACTGAAAATCGGGGTCCTTCGCCTGGGGACCACCAAGACATATGCCCGGTATTTCATGCCCTTCATGATCAGTACCTTTCACGAAAAACACCCGGACATCAAAATTCAGCTCAACGAGGGAAGTTCGCTGGAGATGACCTACAGTCTTCTCGAATTTAAAAACGAAGTGGCGGTCATCGCCAAGGCCGAGGACCATCCCGAGGTCCAATTCATCCCCTTCAGCCGGGAGGAGGTGATTGTCATCGCTCCGGTCAATCACCCGCTGGCAGTGAAAAAAAGTGTTTCGCTTCAGGAACTGGCCCGGGAACCCCTCATCATGAAAGAAGCGGGATCCGGCACCCGAAAACGCGTCCTGGAACTTTTTGCCAAGGCCGGACAGACGCCCAATATCCTCATGGAGACCGGAAATACCGAATTTATAAAGCAATTGGTGCAGCGGGGAGACGGTGTTGCCTTTCTGGTGAAAGAAGCCGTCTTGACAGAAGTTCAGGAGAAAAAGCTTGCCGTGCTTCCGATCCGGGAAAAGCAGCTTTTTTTGGATGTGAGCGTGGCGTATCTGAAAAACCAGCACTTGTCACCGCCGGCCAAGGCGTTTATCCAGATTTTGGACCAGATCAAGCCCGGGGACTTGACGCTCAAGGGGATCGGATCCCTGATGGCGAAAATGCTGGTGAACAGGAATAAAAACCTGAATGTCTCATAGTTTGAGACCTTGTCGAGTAAAGGGGTCTTCGTTTTGAGCGATTATGGAAGGGGTCGAGTGGCCAAGGGTTCAAGGGGTCAAGGGGTCAAGGGGTCAAGGGGTCAACGAATGATATGTGAACCGCGGTCTTTTCTTCAATACGATGATTTTTCTCTTATTCTACGATGAACGACAAAAAGGAAAAAGCGCCATGATCTTTGAAATCGAAGGGAAACGCCCGAAAATCGGCGGGAATGTCTTCATCGCTCCTACGGCGGTGATCATCGGAAATGTGGAGATTCATGACGGCGCCGGCATCTGGTACGGCACGGTACTGCGGGGGGACATGGAACCAATCGTGGTGGGGAAAGAGACGAACATCCAGGACAACTGCATCGTGCACACGGACTACGGGCATCCCGCTGTCATCGGGGACCGCGTCACCGTGGGGCACAATGCGGTGATCCACGGATGCACCATCGAAGAGGAAAGCCTCATCGGCATCGGTGCCGTTGTCTTGACCGGTGCCTTGGTCAAAAAACACACGGTGGTGGCGGCGGGAAGCGTGATTCGGGAAAACCAGGCGGTGGGTCCTGCGCAGCTGGTGGCGGGCACGCCCGCCGATGTGAAGCGGATCCTTTCAGAAAAAGAGCGGGCGCTGCTGAAAAAGCCGGTGGAAAATTATCTTCATCTTTCAAAGATAAACGCTCTTGTAAGGCGGATCGACTGAATCACGGGGACTTCGAAAAAAGCTCGTTGATCCGATCCCTGCTGATCTTCAAGTACCGGCGGTCCGATGAAAAAATCTCCAGCGTCACAGTGTCGTCATACCCGTGCGGTCTTTAAAGGTTTCCACGAAGGCCAGGATCCGATCCCCCCGTTTGCTGTCCACGTTGGCATGGCCGAAATCCAGGGTCATCTCCAAGGAAGGGAATTTCTCCATTACCGGGATAAAATCCTTGGGTTCGATCCACCCCGGGTATTTGGGAAACATGTTTTCGATGCACATGCAAAGCCCCAAACGCCCGGCTTCCGTAATGACGGCCTCCAGGCTTTCCATGGCAATAGCCATGGATCGGTCCATCACCAGGGGGCCCAGGCCGCCGATGTACGGCGGATGCAGGACAACCTTTCGGGGGTTTAAGGCCGCGGCGGTGTTCAGGGCGCCTTTCATCTCAAAAAGCGAGGCCTCCCGGATGCGGGGCGTCAGGTCCGCCAGGTACAAAAACGTGGGCAGATGGCACACGAGGCCCAGTCCGTGATCGGCAAGGGCGGTAAGGATTTCTTTTTTCCGGTTCAAGACCGTTTCATGGTGGGCTTCCGGCGGATCCAGGGTCAGCTCCAGGTAGTCGAAGTCCATCTTTGCCACGGCTTTGATTTCATCCATCACGGGCAA
>JAFDGC010000016.1 GCA_019309485.1 Deltaproteobacteria bacterium
CAGCCGCGCTGCGGATCTCTTTGTCCGGCAGGGGCCAGCAGGTCAGAAGCCGCAGAGTGCCCACCTTAAGGCCCTGGCTGCGGGCCATGCGGGCCGCCGCCCGGGCAGAACGCGACACTGTGCCGCAGCTGACCAGCACCAGATCCGCATCGCTGACATCATCCTGCACTTGAACGATGTCGTCGCGGTGGGTGAGGATCTTTTCGATGGGCCGCATCACGTACCGGTGCATCACGTCCGGGTCCGACAGGTTCCGCATCCCGTGCTCGTCGTGGCAGGAGCTGGTGACATGGGCCTTTAGACCCCAGCCGAACACCGGCATGGGGGCCACCTCGACGTCAAGAAAATCGTTCCGCTCCAGCACGCTCTTTGCCGGGGCGGCAATCTTCCGGTTTTCGATCTGGATGCGTTCTTGCGGGGGAATGACGATCTGCTCCCGCATGTGGCCGATAAACCCGTCGGCCAGTAGAAAAACCGGCACCCGGTATTTTTCCGCCAGGTTGAACGCCCGGATGGTCAAGTCGAACATCTCCTGGGGGCTTTCCGGGCACAGGGCGATAATCTGGTAGTCGCCGTGGGACCCCCTGGCCACCTGCACCACGTCGGCGCCGAGACCCACCGAGGGCACGCCCGTGGAAGGCCCGAAGCGCTGCACATCCACGATGACCAGCGGCGTCTCGGTGGCTGCGGCGAATCCAATGTTTTCCTGCATGAGGCTGATTCCGGGACCCGAGGTGACGGTCATGGCCTTGCAGCCAGCCCAGGATGCACCGATTGCCGAACAGATGGCGCTGATTTCATCTTCGGTCTGCAGAAAAGTGCTTTCCACCTGTGGCAGACGGGCCGCCAGCAGGTTGGCGATTTCGCTGGCCGGTGTGATGGGGTACCCCGCCACATAGTTGCAGCCAGCGGCGATGGCCCCCTCGGCGCAGCCCCAATTGCCCAGTTCGAAATGGGTTCCTGTCAATACTCTACTGTTCCGCCCCATGCTCTTCCTCTGTATTTTGATAGGTCTGTTTTTCTTCGGTTTCAACAACGATGGCGAAGTCCGGACAGCAGATCATGCATGTCTGGCATCCGGTGCAGTCCTCCGGCCGCGTCAGCTCGGGAGGGAAATATCCAGAGGCGTTCATCTCCCTGGACGCCTCGAACAGCCTCTCCGGACAGACATACCGGCATATCCCGCAATCGTCGAGGCCTTTACACATCTGCGTAAGTATCGTCACTTTTGCCATATAACTCTCCATTACTCTCATTTCGTTCCTACAGATACGGATACGCCGGTTCACGGCCTTCCAGAACGGCCAGAACGTCGCTGGCCACCATACTCATTCGAATCATGGCCTCTTCCGTGTGAGCGGACATGTGCGGAGAGCCCACGAAATTCTCCAATGCCAGCAGCGGGTTGTCCGCTGTCACCGGCTCGATCTCGTACACGTCGGAACCGGCGCCGGCGATGCGTCCGGCTTTGAGGGCCGCTGCCACGTCTGCTTCGCACCACACCGGTCCACGGGCCATGTTGAGGAGAAATGCGGTGGGCTTCATGAGTCCGATCAGCTCCTGGTTGACGAAGTGACGGGTTTCGGACAGCAGCGGCATGTTGATGGAGATGAAGTCGGCTTCCCGGAACAGGGTTTTCGCATCCACTCGACGGGCCTCCAGGCTTTTTTCCGCATCCGGATAATCGATCGTATCGAAATAGATGACAGGCATGTCAAAACCGGCATGACAGATACGAGCGGTCTGCTGCCCGATGCGGCCGAATCCCAGCACCCCGAGTGTCTTGCCGTTCAGTTCGGTGCCGATAAGTTCATAGCGCGCCTTCCAGTTGGTATTGCGGAGGGCTTGATCGGCCAGCTGCAATTTCTTCGCCAGCATCAGGGCCATTCCGACAAAGTGCTCGGCAACGCTTTCCTTGTTGGCCTGCGGGGTGTATACCACCCGGATCCCTCTTTTGCGCGCCGCCTCCAGATCGATGGCTTCCAGGCCCACACCGTGGCGCCCAATCACCTTCAAGCCGGGTGCGGCGTCCATGAGCGCAGCGGTGATGACGCCGTTGGCACGGATGATCATGGCATCCACATCCCGGGCCTGTTCGATCAGGTTGGCCTCATCCAGGTTTTTGGCATAAACGAGCTCGCAGGAGGTTTTGAGCAGGTCCGTCCCCTTGGCATGCATGGCTTCAAACATGAGTACTCTGAATTGTGAAGGCATAAGCGTCGATTCCGTGGGTTTGTCTGTGGTGGACCGCTTCTGTATCCATCCGTTTATATTATTTTATCAATTGTTCGCAATTTTTTTAACAATTCTTTAATTTTATTCGACAATAAAATTGTTAACAATCTTTTGTCCCATTTTTAAGGTCGTGTCAAGGGGAATTTTACCGTGGAAACCCGAAAAACACCCGTTCCGGTCTTGTCTCGAAATTTTCTTTTATTTCATAATGTTTTGCTGCAAGACCGTGCCACTTGCGACTGGAGAAGCGGAGGCGGGAAAATGGAATGGATCAGGATATGTTGGCACTGCCGGATAGGACAAGGCACTGCAGTATTGGAGTGATGGAGTACTGGCGTATCGTTTTTTATGGGATTCCAATATAAAAAACAAAACAAGAGAGACCCGGCAGGTTCCCATCTCAGATGGCCTTGCTGCGCTTTTCAAGCGGATTCGGGAGTGTAATGGTCTCAAATTCCCCATGTTTTCATCTGCCATGGAAGGGCGATCAATGGGAAAAAATCGTTTGCGTCAGCAGCGAAAAGGACGGGTTTTGAGAATTTAAGATTTCCTGGTTTGCGTCACACAGTTGCAAACCACCTGGTGATGCGGGGAAGGTCTTTAAAAGATGTTCAAGAATTGCTCGGCTACAAGACCATTACAATGACCCTGCTAAATCCCCATCTATCCCAGAAACATAAAAAAACAGCGGTTAATTCATGGGGCGGGCGACGTCCGGGAAGGATGAAACGCCATGGTCAGATTTGGTCAGAATTTCCAAAACAGGGTGATCCAAAACAAAAAAAGGTTTTCGGTACAACCCACCGAAAACCCTTGGTTTTTTTGTGGTGGAGCTGATCGGGATCGAACCGACGACCTCATGACTGCCAGTCATGCGCTCTCCCAGCTGAGCTACAGCCCCTCGGATAACAAAGCTTTTTTTATCACCGGCGGCGGTTACGTGTCAATCCCTTTTCGTCTTCCTTTCGGGATCGTTTAAAACGGATGCAGCGCAAAAAGCGGTTGGATTTTCGGAAAACGGGATGCGGGACGGGAAACGGTTGACAAAAATGAACAACATTCGTAAATTTTGCCGTAGTTAAGGAATGATAGAATCGTAAAAAGACCGATTTTGTTCGCGCCGCAACCCTTTTCGGGAGATCCAAAGGGTTTCGCTAAATCTCAAGAACTCGGCACAAGTGCCTCAAACAGCTTGAGATTTTTAACGCTCAACCTTTTGTCTCTCTCTTTTTCCGAAAAGGCTTGGATGGCGCTCACAAAAGCCTTTTTACGATCTTGTTAAGGAATAATGGAATCGGATAAACGGAAGTTACGGCGGGGCCCCTGGTGCCGCCTAATATTGATTAGACGATGAATCCATTACAATATACGCAAAAACCCGTTTCCCCAACGGCGTCGAAAAAATCGGAAGGAATGTACCGGGAGTTCGACGCGTCGGAGCTGTATTGCCCCAGATGCCGCCGGGCGGTTCCGGTTCGGAAACGCCTGTTGCTCATATTGCCCGAAGGGGATAAATACGAATATCTGTGTGCTTTTTGCTCCGAATCGGTGGGGACCAAAATCGACCGGCAGCAAAAACCCTTGACGCTGATCATGTAATGGCTTTCAAAAGGTTTCTCGAAGCACGAAGGGCATTACGCATCGGCATAACCATAACTCGTTTCATTTAAAAGTCAGGATATTCCATGCTGTATCTCATGCGGAAACATGCCGGCTCCCTGTTGATCAAGATCATCCTGGGCGCCATTGTGATCGTGTTCGTTTTCTGGGGAATCGGAAGTTTCAGGGAAAGACAGGCGGGACGGGTGGCCGTCGTGAACGGAGAACCCATCAGCGTGGCGGAGTATCGGGAAACCTACAACAACCTGATCCAACGACTTCGGGCCAGTTTCGGCGACAACCTGGACGAGGCAATGATCGAACAACTCAAGGTAAAGGAACAGGCCCTGAATCAACTCATCGAAGAACGGTTGTTGCTCCAGGAAGCCCAAAGACTCCACCTGTCCGTTTCCGAGTCCGAATTGGCCGATACCATTCGCGCGATTCCGGCATTTCAGTCCGACAGCGGTTTCGATCCCCGCCTCTACAGAAGGATCCTGGATTTGAACCGGATGACTCCGGAGACCTTCGAAATGCTTCAGAAACGGTCCTTGCAGGTTCAACGGCTCGAGCGGTTTGTGACGGACGGCATCCACGTATCGGATCTGGAGGTCAATGCGTGGATCGACTGGCAGAATACGGCCGTGAACATCCGGTACGTCCTCTTTGATCCCGACGCCTACACGGACATCACCCCTTCAACGGAAGCACTCGAGGCGTTTTTCAAGGAAAACGCCTCCGGCTACCGGACAAAGGAGGAGGTGAAGGTCCGATACGTGCACTTCGACCCGCAGCACTATCTTAATGACGTTTCCGTGACGGAGGCCGAGCTCAAAGAGTATTACGACGCCAACACCGAAGCGTTTGAGGTTCCAAAGACCATGGAAGCCAGGCATATCCTGATCAAGATCGATCCGGCGGATAAGCCTGAGACCATAGAAGAAAAAAGAAAGAAGATCGAAGGCCTTCTTAAACGCATACGCAATGGGGAGGATTTCGCCACCCTTGCCAGGGCGTTTTCCGAGGATCCAAGCAAGGCGTCGGGGGGACGCATCGGGCCCTTTCAAAAGGAGATGATGGTGCCTCCTTTTGGAGAAGCGGCGTTTGCGTTGAAGGCGGGAGAGGTGAGCGATCCGGTGCGGACACGGTTCGGCTGGCATATCATCAAGGCTGAAAAGGTCAACGAGGCCGGGACGCTTTCTTTTTCCGAGACAAAAGAAGAGATTCGAAAAAAGCTGTTGGAGGATCGAGCAAAGACCCGCGCCTATGAAGCGGCGGAAGCCTTTTACGATCGACTGATCGCCGGCTCGGAATTTGAAAAAGCGGCTGAGGAATTGAAATTCGAACTTGTGACCACCGATTTTTTCACCCGGGAGGCACCCCCCGCCGGACCGACCGATCCGGCGGCGTTTGCCGCCGCGGCGTTTGCGCTCCAAGCAGGTGAAATCAGTGATATCCAGGAAATGAAGGACGGTTACTACATCCTTCAGGGAGTGGAAAAAAGCCCCCCCCGCACACCCGAATTCGAGACGGTGTCGGACCGGGTCCGAAAGGACTGGATTCGGAAAACCCAATGGGAAAAGGCGCAAACCGATGCCGAAGCCTTCCTTGCGGCCGTGAAAGACAACGCCGCCTTTGAAGACCAGGCCCGGCGCAGACAACTGCCGGTGAACGTCACCGGTTTTTTTAAACGAGATGCGCCGATTCCCCAAATCGGAACCGTACCGGAGCTGACACAAGCCGCCTTTGAACTGACGCCGGAGCAGCCGGTTCCCTCAAAGGCAATTCGGGGGGAAAAGGGGTATTTCGTGATCGGATTGGTGGGAAAAAAGATCATTCCCTCCGCGGATGCGGCAGCGGAGAAGGAAAAAGCCCGGGAGTTGATCGGCAGACAAAAACAACTCCTCGCGTTTAACACGATAGTCTCCCGGCTCAAAAACAAGGCGGAGATCTTTATGGAAGAAGGCTTTTCCGGACAATAGCGGCGGCGGTGCGTTAGGTGCCGCACCGGCCGGACGCCCCGAGGTGCGGTAACCCAAAAAGGATAAGGGAATGCCATTATTCAAAAGGAAACAGCTCCACACCATGAAGCGGTGTCCGGAGTGTTTTTACGAGCTGCCCTTAAACGCAAAAGAATGTATTTCCTGCCATGCCCGCGTGGGACCGGTGGCTCCGGATGGAAGGGCCAAGCGGCCCACGGATTGGATTTCCTATCTGTTGTGCATCGTATCGTGGGCCGTTTTTATCTTCTATGTATGGTGGGCGTTTTTACGAACATAGAAGATCGAAAAGAAGTACGATCATGACCCAGTTGACCCCGGAAGAAAAAAAAGCCCTGCTGGAATTGGCACGGGGGACCATTGCCGCGTGCCTGGATCCCGGGCACCCCCTCAAGCGCCCTGAACCCCTTCCTGAGCCGTTTACCGAAAAGCGCGGATGTTTCGTTTCCCTCCACGAAAAAGGACAGCTCAGAGGGTGCATCGGCACCATCGAAGCGACCCACCCCCTTATCGACGGCATCGAGGAAAACGCGAAGAATGCCGCTTTTTGCGACCCGCGATTCTCCCCGCTGAAGAAAGAAGAGCTGGACCGCGTTGACATCGAGATCAGTATTCTGACCGAACCCAGGGTGCTCCGGTTTACAGACGGTGAAGACTTGAAACGGCAACTGATTCCCGGCGTGCACGGCGTGATCCTTTCGAGGGGAGGGCGGCGGGCCACGTTTTTACCCCAGGTCTGGGATCAACTCCCGGATAAGGACCTTTTCCTGGAACACCTGTGCAGAAAAGCCGGTATGGAACCGGATTGCTGGAGAGATACGAAGACGACGGTGGCGGTCTACGAAGTGGAGCATTTCTCGGAATGAAGCATGACGCGGTTTTCCGTTCAGCGATCTGAGGTCGGGGGTCTACTTGGCGACCATGGCCCGCATCATGTCTCCGGCGTTTTCCGCGTGATCCGCGATGGCGCCGATAATCTCGGCCAGCCGGATCATGTGAAAGACGGCCACCGGATCAAACTCTCCGGCAAAGACTTTCTTCTTGATGGCCTCTTCGTAGTGGTCCGATTCATGTTCAAACCGGCGCAGTTTCCGGATGATGTTTTTCACCACGACGCGCTGTTTTTCCGAAAATGACTCGAAATACCGCTTGGCCTCCATCACCATCTGGGAAAGGACTTCAATGGGTTCAATCACCGAATCCACCAGGAGCAGGACATCCTTTTCCAAGGGTTTGGGAATGCCGCCGATGGGGCGATAGGAAAGCCAATCCAAAGCGTCCTGCACGGAGTCCAGTACCGAGTCCTGTTCCCTTAAATAGCGGAAAAGCTGGAATTTATCCACCGTAAGCAAGGTCCCTTTGGGAAGATGCCCCCGGATACGCCGCTTGACGGCGTCCGCCTCATGTTCCAGTTTGTCCACTTCCGTGCGGAACTCTTCGAAGCGCACGCATTTTTCGGCCACATAGCATTCCATGGCCTGCTGGAACACCCAGGCGCACTCCTTGACCCGTTCGGCATGTTCCATGAGTCCCTCAAATGGAGATGTGATAAAAATGGAAAGAAAAGGGATGCGCATAGCCGCCTCCTTTATAAAATCCGTTGAAGTATTTTAAACAGGATCATGCTGGTGATCGCCGATGCCGGAACGGTGAGGATCCAGTACCATGTAATCTGCAAGATGATGCGAAAATTGACCGCTGCAATCCCCCGGGCCAAGCCCACGCCCAGGACGCCCCCCACGGCGGCATGCGTCGTGGAGACCGGAAGCCCGAGTTTGGAAGCCGCCAGCACGGTGGTGGCGGCGGCGAAATCAACGGAGAATCCGCGGGTATTGCTCAACGTGGTGATCTTCTTTCCCAGGGTTTCCATGACCCGGGAACCCGCCATGGCGATACCGCACACGATTCCCAAGCCTCCGAAAGCCAGTAGAAAAATGGGCACCGGGACCTGTTCTCCCACTGTTCCGGTTTTGGCTAAAAAGTAAATGACGGCCAAAGGACCGATGGCATTGGCCACATCATTGGCCCCCTGGGAAAGGGCCACATAACAGGAGGTCCCGATCTGGATTTTTCTGAAAATTTCTTCCACGTCCCTCAGGCGGGGCGTTATCGCCCGTTTAACGAGTTGTGTCCCGATAAGTCCCAGAACGACAGCGGAAAAAAGGGCGATGGGAATCGCCCCAGCGGTTTCGATACCGATCTTTTCTCCCAGGGGCGTTTTTAAAAACAGGGAAAGCACCGCCACGAAAACGGCGATACCGATAAAAAAGGGGGCCCCCTTGAGAGCACGTTCAAAAGGATCCTGTTGTTCCAAAATCGACTTCACGATGATCTTGAACATCACGAAGGCAATGACCAGGGCAAAAATCGGGGAGATGATCCAACTGGCCACCACGGCAAGAAGTTTTCCCCAGCGAACCATGTTGAATCCCCCTCCCATGATTCCGAATCCGACCATGGCGCCGACGATGGAATGGGTGGTGGAGACGGGGAGTGACTTCCAGGTGGCGAAAGAGACCCATAGGGCGGCGGCCAGGAGGGCGGAAAGGGATCCGATCAGCGCCAGATGCGGGTCGGCGAGGACTTCCGTTGAGACGATCCCCTTTCGGATGGTGTTGGTGACATGGGAACCGATAAACGTGGCCCCCACGAGATTGAGGACGCCGGCGATGATCACGGCTTGACGCAACGTGATGGCCTTGGCGCCCACGGCTGTCGCCATTGAGTTGGCCACGTCATTGGCACCGATGTTCCACGCCATATAAAAGCCGAAAAGGAATCCAACGATCAAGACGATGAGATCGAACTGCATGGGCGTTGAAAAGGCCTCGCTTTTTTCGTGTTTAAAGATCCGGGCCGACCGTGCCCCCGGGAGTCCTATGCGTTAAAATCGCCGGTTGTGAAACCGGCCCATGCCCAAGCGGCGGGATCCGGTTACCCCCGCACGGGTTCTGGCCACTTGCTTTTTCAACATCTCTTTCGGGATTTCCCGGAGAAACGGTGACGGTCGATTCAGGACCATGCCGCTGCTCCTGTCAAAAACATCCTGAGGATAGACAAAAAAAAGATTCTCCTTGGCCCGGGTGGCCGCCACGTACATGAGCCTGAGTTCTTCTTCGAAGGCATGGGGCTGTAAAGCGGATTGGTAGGAAGGAAACCGCCCCTCCAGGGCACAAATGATAAAAACAGAATGCCACTCGAGGCCTTTGGCCGAGTGGATTGTTGAAAGGGTGAGGCGTTTATCCCCGGCTTCTGGAAGATGGAACACGGAACCGGCGCTCGTGTTGGGAGGCTCCAGGGCCATGTCGGATAAAAAGTTTTCCAGCGAAGCGTAACGATCCAAAATGACCAAAACCTGTTCCAATTCTTTGGCCCGCTTGGGATGATCCTCGTAGTTTTCACGCAAAAGGGGAAGGTAATACCGTGCCACGTGTTCGCCCATTTCCACCGGTTTGAGGTTGTCCGCCTGGAGGCATTTGAAGAGTTCTTGCAGGCTTCGCAGGTTTGTAAAGGAAAAGGCGGATCTTTTAAGGGAGAAAAATCCGGAAAGCCCGGCATCTTGTGCGACCAGGGCGTCGAAGATCTTTTCTGCGGTTTTGGGACCGACGCGTTCGAGGAGCATGAGGATGCGCAGCCAGCTGAGCCGGTCATAGGGATTGGTCATCACTTTCAAATGGGCTAAAAAGTCCTTGATGTGGGCCGATTCGGCAAATTGGAACCCCCCGACTTTCACGAAAGGGATGCCCTTTCGCTTCAACTCGATTTCCAGGTCAAAGGAGTGAAAACTGGATCGGAACAAAATGGCGATCTGATCCAGCGAAACGCCGTCTTGCTGCAAAGCGAAAACCTTTTCCACCACGAAACGGGACTGGGTATTTTCATCTTCGGCGCGGATTAAACAGGGAATTTTCCCTTGAGTTTTTCTTGTGAAAAGCCGTTTTGGATAACGTTCTTCGGCCTTTTCCAGGATGGCGTTGGTGATGGTCAAGATGGGCTGAACACTGCGGTAGTTTTCTTCCAGGCGGATGATGCGGGTATTTCCGAACCGACGGGGAAACTCCAGGATGTTTTGGATGTCGGCGCCCCGGAAGGCATAAATGCTTTGGGCGTCGTCTCCCACGGCCATGATGTTATGATGCGTTTCTGCCAAAAGATAGAGGAGTTCGGCCTGGATTCGGTTGGTGTCCTGATATTCGTCCACCATGATATACCGATAAGTGGCCGACACGCGCTCCCGGATATCCTCATGTTCCGACAGCAAGCGCTTGGCGTAGAGTAAAAGATCGTCGTAATCGAGAAAATGATGTCGGGCTTTATGCCGCGTGTATTCATCGAAGATGGCACGAACATCCTGGGTGAACAGGGCCAGGTGCCCGAAATTTTCTTCGATAATTTCTTCGATGGTTCTTTCCTTATTGGCGGCCATGCTGAAAACCTGCGCCAGAGTCCGGGATTTGGGAAACGCCCGGATTTCCTTGATCCCCCCCAATCCTTTTTTTGCCATGGAAATCAGGTGGTGTGTATCGGCACGATCCAGAATCGAAAAACAAGGCCCCATGTTTAACTGTTTGGCGTATTTCTTGATAAGCAAGTTGGAAAAGCCGTGAAATGTTCCTCCCGATATTTGGCCGCACCGGTCATCCAAAAGTTTAGAAGCCCGGTTCAGCATCTCTGCGGCCGCTTTTCGGGTAAACGTCAAAAGCAGAATCGACCGGGGAGAAATTTGTTGTTCCACCAGGTGCGCAACACGATAAGTAAGGGTCCGCGTCTTTCCGCTTCCCGCCCCGGCGATGACCAACAAAGGTCCTTCCCGGTGTTCTACGGCTTCCCTTTGCCTGTCATTGAGTGCTTTAAGATAGTCAGTTTGAAATGCATTAACCATTAAAAAAGGCCTTCGCGAATTCTTTTACCGGAATGCTTCACGGAAGCCCCGCCGTTTGAGGCGGGATCAAGGGAAGCGGTATTATAATGGGCGTTTTTCTTGCCGGGGATCTCTGCTCTTCAGGGCCGATGGGCTCCACACCTTAACTCCAAAACAATTGAGGAATGATACGGTTCCCTTTTGGAATCGTATGTTTCACAACCCCTTGCGTATGTCAACACCCATTGGCGGCAACGCGTTTCGCAAGACACGCTTTTCAAGAAAAAAAGCTTAAAAAAAGAAAAGAAAACGGATGAAAAGCATTGACTTTTTAAAAAAGATGGTTTACTGCCTTTCCGGTGGGGTGAACTGTAGAATCTGAAAGGAGGAATAGATTAATGACAAAAAACGAAAAACAACTGAAAACCATCGCAAAACAGCTTCAAACCTTGACACAGAAAGTCGAAAAGCTTGCGGATGCCGCGGCAAAGGAAACGCCCCAAAAAGCCAAGGCTAAAGCCAAGGCGCTGGTAAAGCCCAAAGCCAAAGCCAAAGCCAAAGTAAAAGGTAAAAAACCCGCAAAAAAAACCGCCCCCAAGAAAGCAAGTGGAAAACCCACCGTCCTTGACAGCGTGTTGAACCTCGTGAATCGATCCAAAAAAGGGGTGGCCATCGCCAATATCAAGAAGAAAACCAACCTTGAAACCCGGCAACTCAGCAACGCCCTTTACAAGCTGACAAAAAAAGGATTGATTAAAACCGAATCGCGAGGGGTCTACACAAAGGCCTGAGAAATATCGTTTCGAAAGACAGAAAGCCTCCAATCGGAACCGCCTAAGCGCCTGCCGGTACTGTTATCTGGCACAGGATCGGCAGGCGAATCGGGTGCGGGTTTCAGGTTGAGGCTTTTTCTTTTTTAGGAGGCGTTTCTCGTTGCCAGAACCGCATTCCCGCCTTATATTCATCCGAGCGTGACCGTTTACTCCAATGCTGCAAAAGCCGGAAGGCTTCAGGGCCAAGGCGCAAAGGGTTCGCCGTTGTAGGATGCACAACTGCATTTGGCGCCGCAGATGCGGTAATATCGAAAATCCCGAAGCGTTTCACATTTTTGAAGCTAAAATTGGCAGAATTCCTTAAAACTATTTCCAATTGAACTATTTCAAAAATATGAAACACTCAGCTTAGGTAGAAGAAAGACGTCCCAATGCCTTCAAAAAAGACATCCCGGCGGAAACAGCCGCTAAAGCAAGTTATGTGGCCGCTTTTTTTTCTGATTTTCTTTTTATTGATGGATACCCACGGCGTTGCCGCACGGTCCGTTACGGAAGCCCGCAAGGCAAAAACCGCCTCGGCGGGTGACGTCGGTTCCGCAGCCGTTTCCCCTGTGTGGCCGCATGAACGCAGCGATCTGGAGCCTGATCCTGCATTGCATTTCGGAAGGCTTCCCAACGGATTCCGCTATGTGCTGATGCAAAACTCGGAGCCGAAAAACCGGGTGAGCATGCACCTGAACGTTCAAGTGGGATCCGCCCATGAAAAAGAGGAAGAACGCGGTCTGGCCCATTTCCTGGAGCACATGGTCTTCAACGGAAGCACCCATTTTGCACCCGGAGAACTCGTCAAGTACTTCCAGAAGATGGGAATGGAGTTCGGCCCCGACGCCAATGCCCATACGAGTTATTTCGAAACCGTCTACGATATCCTCCTGCCCGCAGGAGATCTCAAAAGCATCGACGAAGCCCTCATCGTCTTCAAGGATTTTGCTGCGGGTGCCCTCCTGTTGGAATCGGAGATCGACCGGGAGCGCGGGGTGGTCCTGGCGGAAAAGCGGGAGCGGGACTCCGCTTCCTATCGGACGTATGTGGCGGTGTCGAAATTCGAGTTTCCGGATTCGATTCTTTCCAAAAGATTTCCCATCGGAACGGAAAACGTACTCCGGAATGTGAACCGGGATCAAGTGAAACGATTTTATGACCGCTGGTACCGCCCGGATAAAATGATCCTGGTAATGGTGGGGGACTTTGATGTCCAGGCCGCCGCCCCCATGATCGGGGATCGGTTTGCGGATCTTTCGGCTCGAGACGGAAAACCGGAAGACCCGGACATCGGCCCGATCCGTCACAAAGGAATTTCCCCATTTTATCATTTTGAAAAGGAAGCGGGAAATACGCAGGTCTCCGTAGAGGTCATGAAAACCGTCCCCGAGCGCCCGGACACGAAAGCATTCCGGTTGGCGCTCTGGAAACAGGAGGTGGCCCATCGGATCATCCGGGAACGCCTGGAGGCGGCACTGTCCGCACCCCACCCGCCTTTTTCTTCCGCCGGCATTGACGGGGGATTCTTTTTGCGAAAAATCGAATATGCCCAGATTTATGCCGAATGCAGTCCGGACCAGTGGGACCGGGCCCTGGTTTTTCTTGAAAAGACCCTCCGGCAGGCCCTCGAGTTCGGGTTTACCGAATCCGAACTCGTGCGGGTCAAAAAAGAGATTGCCGCCGAAATGGACAAGGCCGTGAGCGGGGCGTCCACCCGCAACAGCCGTTATCTGGCCAGGAAGCTCATTGCACACCTCAACAGCGGACGGGTTTTCCTTTCCCCGATGCAGGAGAAAACCCTGTTAGGTGATGCCATCGCCGCCTTTACACCGGACACGGTGCACCATGCCTTTCAAAGGGAGTGGGCGCCTGATCACCGGTTGATCCTAATCACCGGGAACGCGGATTTGACCGGATCCCCCGATGGTCCCGAGGACCGGATCCGACGCGCATTCGAAGCGGGTCAAAAGGAACCCGCAACCCCGCCGATTTCCCGAAAAGGGGTGGAATTCCCATATCTGCCGGCGCCCGAATTTCCGGGGAAAATCCTCCGGCGAAAAGAGATTCCGGATCTTGGCATCGTCCAGGTGGATTTTGAAAACGGGGTCCGGCTGAACCTGAAAAAAACCGATTACGAAGCCAATACGGTGCGGGCCAACTTGATTTTCGGATTCGGACGGTCCGACGAGCCGGCGGGCTTCCCCGGGATCGGAATCCTGGCGGAGGCCGTGGTCAATGAAAGCGGGGTGGGCGGGCTCAACCGCCATGAGCTGGAGCAGGCTCTGGCCGGAAGCAACACGCAGGTCGGTTTCCGGGTGGCCGAGGATCATTTCGCTTTCAAGGGTACGAGCGTCACGGACGAGATTCCCCTGTTGTTTCAATTGGTGGGGACCCGCCTTTTGGACCCGGCCTATCGCGAAGAAGCGTATCGCCTGGCCATGAAACGGTTCCAGCAGCGCTACGCGGCGGCGGACCATTCCGTGGAAGACACCCTGCGGTTTTACGGGGTCAATTTTCTCGCCGGCGGAGACGGGCGTTTCGGGTATCCTTCCTGGGAACGGTTTTCCCAAATCCCCCTTGAAGAAGTGCGGGGATGGCTTTCGGAAAACTTTGAACACGCCCGGCTCGAATTGTCCGTGGTGGGGGATATCCCTGTGGAGGAGGTGATTTCCCTGGCTTCCCGGTATTTCGGGAGCCTGGAAAAACGATCCGGCGTTGAACGGACCCGGCCCGTTTCCCAAGTCCGGTTCCCGGAGGGACAGACCCGGGTTTTCCCCGTGGACACCCGGATTCCCAAGGCCCTTTTAGTGGCGGCGTATCCCACGGAAGACATCTGGCACATCGGACGCACCCGGCGCCTGAACATATTGGCCCAGGTCCTTTCCGAGAGATTACGGGTGACCATCCGGGAAACGAAGGGGGCGGCCTACTCTCCCACGGCCTTTCATCGGCCCAGCCGGACCTATGCGGATTACGGGATGCTGTGGGCTATGGCCTATGCTGAACCGGATGAGATCCGCACCTTGGCGTCGGAAATCGAATCCACCGCCGCGGCGCTTGGGCGGACGGAGATCTCCGCCGGGGAACTCCAGCGGGCCAAAGAACCGATCCTCACCGGCATCAAGGATACCATGCGCAGAAACGGCTACTGGCTGGATACCGTCCTCACGGGAAGCCGGGATCACCCCGAGCAGTTGGAATGGAGCAAAACGATCCTTTCCGATTACGCCGCTGTCACGCCGGAGGAGATCCGGGCGCTGGCCGACACGTATCTTAAAAAAAACCGGTCCGCCGTCATCATTTTCCAGCCCGGGGCGCACCCCTGATTTGTTTTTGATCTGAAAGATAGGATTTATCTTCTTGATTTATCCGGCGCCCTTTTGTTAAAAGCTTTCATTTTTTTGGAATTTCAAATGAAGCCAAGCGATCCGAATACACCCGCGGCCAAAATCTGGGATTTTTTTGCCTCCGTTCGTCTCACGGTGGTTCTCCTGCTCATTCTGGCGGCTACCTCCACCATCGGCACCCTGGTTCCCCAAAACGCCAGTCCATCAGATTATTTCAACACCTATGGCCCCTTTCTTTACCGGCTCTTCGCCATCCTGGACATCTTCGACATGTACCATTCGTGGTGGTTCCAGTTCCTGCTGCTGCTGTTGACCCTCAATATCATTGTTTGTTCTTTGAATCGGCTCTCGGGGACCTGGAAGATCGTTTTCCGGAAAAATCCAGGATTTGTCTTGGAACGGTTCCGGAAAATTCCGAACAAACCCGTTTTTAACGATTCCAGGCCCCTGGAGACATTGAAACCGCTTTTCGTTTCGAGGATCAAACGGCGGTTCGGGACCGTTCTGATGGAAGATACGGAAAAAGGCTTTTGTGTTTTTGCCGAAAAGGGGCGATGGACCAGGCTGGGCGTTTATACGGTGCACTTGAGCGTAATTTTGCTTTTGATCGGCGCGCTGGTGGGCTCTTTTTTCGGGTTCGAAGGGTTTGTCACCATTCCCGAGGGCCAGGCCAAAAGCCGCATCCGCCTGCGAAAGACGGGTGTTGTCCTGCCTCTGGATTTCGCCATCCGCTGCGATGCGTTCCACGTGAGTTTTTACGAATCCGGGACGCCCAAGGAGTTTCGATCCGACCTGACCATCGTGGAAAACGGCAACCCCGTGGCAAAAAAGAGCATCCGGGTCAATGACCCCATGCATTACAAGGGGATCAGTATTTTTCAGTCGAGTTACGGAAAGCTTCCTCCGGATACCGTCACTTTGAAAATGGAAAGTGAAGAAACAAAGCTGGAATACCGGAAAAAGGCCTCCGCCGGGCAAAAGATCGATCTTCCCGAAGGGGCCGGATCCTTCATTTACCGGGATTTCAAGAGCCGATATTTCTTCAGGGGCCGGGATTTGGGGGAGACGGTTTTTGGAACCCTGATTCCGCCGGGCGGCACCCCAAAGAAGATCGTTCTGCCTTTACGGTTCCCCGGGTTCGATCGGATGCGCAAGGACACGATGGTTTTTTCCGTTGAGACCGTCGAACCCCGGTACTATACCGGTCTTCAGGTCTCCAAGGATCCGGGGGTATGGGTGGTCTATTCCGGGTTCATGATCATGATTGTCGGATGCTATATTACTTTTTTCATGTCCCACAAACGGCTTTGTGTGGAGGTGATGCAAAAAGGAAACGGGAACCAGGTGCATGTGACGGGAACGGCCAATAAAAACAAAATGTCCATGGACGCCGTTGTCGATAAGATGGCCAGGGAATTGGCCGGGTAACCCCGAAAAATGCCGGAAAAAAGGAAGATTCCATGACCAGTTCATTCATATTGTCTGTGATCACCTTTGTCTTGGGCCTGTCGGCGACGCTTTACATCGCCGCCTGGGTTTTTAAAAAGGCATCCGTCGGAAAAGCCGCCACCTGGATCGCATTCGCGGGTGTTGTTGGGCAAACCGCGGGCATCCTGCTGCGCTGGATGGAATCGTATCAACTCGGCATCGGTCATGCCCCCTTATCGAACCTCTACGAATCTCTTGTTTTTTTCTCGTGGACCTTGATGGTCATTTATCTGGTGGTGGAACGGGCGTATGGAAACCGGGTGATCGGGGCCTTTGTGGCACCCATCGCCTTTCTGGCCATGGCCTATGCGTCCCTGTCCCCCAACATCAATGACCGGATCCAGCCCCTGGTGCCGGCGCTGAAAAGCAACTGGCTCATCGCCCACGTCATCACCTGCTTCATCGGTTATGCCGCCTTTGCCATCGCCTTCGGGATCAGCCTCATGTACCTGATAAAACAAAAGGAAGGCCGGCAACAGGGCCGGTTGCTTTCATTGTTTCCGGAGAATCGGTTGTTGGAGAACCTGAATCATCAGATGGTAACGTTCGGATTCCTGTTTTTGTCTGCGGGGATCATCACGGGCTCCGTATGGGCCAATTCCGCATGGGGAAGCTACTGGTCATGGGACCCCAAGGAGACGTGGTCTTTGATCACGTGGCTCGTCTATGCCATCCTTTTGCATGCCCGGCTCATGCGGGGATGGCACGGAAAACGATTGGCCTATATTTCCATCATCGGATTCGGCGCCGTCCTTTTTACCTATTTCGGCGTCAATTTATTGCCCGGTCTGCACAGTTACGCCCAGTGATTTCCCATTTGATTTTGCCTTGACAAAAAAAGTCCCAAAGGGTAAAAGAGCCCGATTTTAATTTTCACCGAAATCGATCGATGGCAAATATAGCCTGATGGGACAACTGAGATTCCCCGCCGCAAGCCCGGGGATTGTTCTGCCTTACGGCGGTGTGCCGCAGGGACCGTAAGGAAAAATATCCATTTTCAGATGCGCCCGCTGATTTTTTTGCCCTGAGCGGCGGGTTCGGCGTTTTGCTCCGGCAAACAGCGGGGAATGCGCTCGCAATGCGGTTCAATTTTGTAAAGACGGGGTGGATATGAGCACCAACGATGACAAGGCAAAGGCGGATGCACTGACAGACACGGGGAAGCAGCCGGAACAGGACAAACCCGAAAAAGGGAATGGAGCCAGCGGATCCATTCTCTTTTTCTTTTTGGTGGGACTCATTGCGAGCCTCCTGGTGGGATGGGTCGTCTTCCCCGAGCTTTTGTATTCCAAGAAAAAGCAGCCCATCGACTTCAATCACGCCCTTCATGTGGACATGGTGGACGAGGGGTGTGAAAGCTGTCATTTTTTCCGGGAGGACGGGAGCTTTTCGGGGGTTCCGGAGTTGGCGCAATGCATCGAATGCCACGAAGAAGCCCAAACCGATCACCCGGAGGAAATCAAGTTCGTTACCCAATACGTGGAGAAGTACCGGGAAGTCCCTTGGCTGGTCTATTCCCGGCAGCCCAATTGCGTCTTCTTTTCCCATGCCGCACACGTCCGGTTGGCAGAGATGGATTGCGTGACCTGTCACGGCCCCATCGGCGAATCCACCCATTCCAGGATCTATGAAGAAAACCGTATCACCGGCCTCAGCCGGGATATTTGGGGCCGCAACATCGCCGGAATCAAGAGGAACTCCTGGGACCGCATGAAGATGGACGACTGCGCCGAGTGCCATGCCGAGGCGGCGACAAAGACCGCTTCCGAAGGGGAGGCGCCCATCGAAGGGTTTTTCAACAATATTATCCGCATCGCCTTCCCGGGATCCCTGTCCGGACGAAAGAGCAGCGTCCAGACGCAAAATGAGGCCTGTTTCGTGTGCCATAAATGAAAGACAAGGGAAAAACGATGAAGCGGATCCCAACCCACGGTTTGACGAGGTAGCACTGATGAAGATGGATCGAAGAAGCTTTTTATCCTTTTTGATCGGCGGCGCGGCGGGAACGACACTCTCCCCCTTGCCGTGGAAGCTCACGGATGATCTGGCCATTTGGTCCCAGAACTGGCCCTGGACCCCGGTACCGGCAGGCGGGGAGGTGACCTTTGTCGAGACGACGTGCATGTTGTGTCCAGGGGGCTGCGGCGTCACGGTACGCAAAGTGGGGGATCGCGCCGTAAAGATTGAAGGAACACCGGGACATCCCGTCAACGACGGGGGGATTTGTATCCTTGGACTGTCCGGTCTCCAGCTGCTGTATGGTCCCACGCGTGTCCCCGCGCCCCTTCGGCGTGCCGGCGGGCGCGGCGAGAACCACTGGGAAAAGATCTCCTGGGATGATGCCCTTGCCCTGGTCGTTGAAAAGCTGGCGGCCCTGCGGGAGAACCGTCTGTCCCACACCCTGGCGTGTATTTCCGGAACCGACGGCGGCACCGTGGGCCGCCTCATGGAACGGTTCCTCACCGCGTACGGATCCCCCAACTTTATCCGAACCCCCTCCATGCGGGATGCCTACGAAATGACCCTTCACCTGATGCAAGGGGTTCAGGCATCCGCGGGATTCGACGTGGAAAACGCGGATTTCATTTTGAGTTTTGGAAGCGGTATCCTCGAAGGGTGGGGGTCCCCGGTCCGCATGTTCCGGGCCCACAGCGCCTGGAAGGAAAAGGGGGTCAAGGTGGTCCAGATCGAACCCCGGCTTTCCAACACGGCGGCAAAATCCGATAAATGGCTCCCGGTGAACCCGGGAACCGAAGCGGTCCTTGCACTGGGCTTGGCCCATGTGATCCTGAAGGAATCCTTGCACCGGAAGGAATTTGTCGATTTTTATGCATCGGGGCTTGACCGGTGGAAAAACGAAGTGATTTCCAAGTGGACGCCCGAACAGGTGGAAGCGGTGACGGGGATCGATAAAAGCACGACCGTCGCCCTGGCCCGGAGCTTCGCCCGGGCTGACCACCCCCTGGCCCTTTGCGGGCGGGGGAAGGGGAGCACACCCGGGAGCATCGGCGAGTTCATGGCGGTGCATGCCCTCAACGCCCTGGTGGGGAACATCAACCGGAAAGGCGGCGTGTGGGCGGTTCCGGGCCCCGATTACATCCGCTGGCCCGAAGTGGAGATGGACGCCACGGCCGCCGCGGGAATGCAGCAACCCCGCATCGACGGTGCCGGAACGGAAAAATACATCTTCGCCCGGCATCTCCTCCATCGGGTCCCGGAAATGGTCACCGCCGCCGACCCCTCCCTGGTGCAGGCCTTGTTCATCCTGGAAGCCAACCCGTACTATACCCTTTCCGATTCGGCCCTTTTGAAGAAGGCATGGGACAAAATCCCCTTCATCGTCAGCTTTTCTTCCTTTATGGATGAAACGGCCCAAAACGCCGACTTGATCCTTCCCAACCATATGTACTTGGAACGATACGAAGATGTTTCCTATGCGGAAGGGTTCAACAAGCCGTACATCGGATTGGCCAAACCCGTGATCCATCCCCAATTCAGCACCATGCACGCCGGGGATGTGATTCTGCGGTTGGCAAAGGCCTTGGGGGATCCTGTGCAAAAGGCATTCCCCTGGGAGGATTATGAAGGCTGCCTGGATGACACTTTCGGCGATGCGCTGGAGACACTCCGGGAAACCGGTTACCGGGTGGAAGCGGACTTTGCACCAGGTTCCGGGTATCCGGTGTTTGAAACCGCTTCGGGAAGATTCGAATTCATCCCCGAGGAAATCCGGGATGCGGGAATGCAGGCGATGGTACAGCCCCAGGGAGAGGAACCGGCGTTTCCCCTGATATTGATTCCCTTTGATTCCCAACGGCTTGCCAACGGGTACATCGGTGATCCGCCATTTGTCATCAAGACCGTCCCGGACACGGTATTGAAGGGAGACGCCCTTTTTGTGGAGGTCCATCCCGAAACGGCCAAGGCCATAGGGCTTTCCGAGGGGAGAGCGGCCCTTTTGGCAACGCCCAAAGGGCAGGCCCGGGTGCGGGTCCATCTTTTTGAAGGGATCATGCCGGGGCTGGTGGGGATTCCCACGGGCCTCGGGCATCAGGCCTATGACGGGTACCTGGCCGGAAAAGGCGTGAACGCCAACGCGCTGATGGGTCCGGTGGAGGACGGGGCGTCCGGGCTCAACGCCGCGTGGGGCATTCGGGCGAAATTGTCCCGGGTATGAAGTTGTTGCCGGGCGTCAAGAGACGCGGCGCTTATTGCGCAAGATCGAAATTCCACATTGCATAAGAGGTTCCGATGAAACACGAGCAGGCCAAGAAGTACGGAATGGTGATCGATCTCGACAAATGCACCGGATGCGGCGCTTGCATGGTCGCCTGCATGGCGGAAAACAATGTTCCGTTCAAAGAGGACGAAACCAACAAGCTGGACAGCATTACTTGGATGCGCGTCTACCAGCTGACCAACGGGAAACCCTTTCCGGATACGGACATCTGTTATCTTCCACGGCCCTGCATGCATTGCGAGGGGGATCACGGCCATTCACCCTGCGTCTCCGTCTGTCCGGCCACCGCCACCGATTATAGTATGGACACCGGGATCGTCAGCCAGATTTACACACGGTGCTTCGGATGCCGGTATTGCATGGCGGCCTGCCCGTATCACGCCCGGTACTTCAACTGGTGGGATCCGGTCTGGCCCAACGGCATGGAAAAGTATCTCAACCCCAACGTATCTCCCCGCATGCGGGGGGTGGTGGAAAAATGCAGCTTTTGTTACCACCGGTATCAGCTGGCCAAGGACAGGGCCTTCATGGAAGGCCGGCGGGAACTGGAGGAAGAGGAATACCAGACCGCCTGCACCCAGGCCTGCCCGGCAGGGGCCATCGTTTTCGGAGACTTGAACAACAAAACCCACCGGGTTCATCAGATCGTTCAGCCGGACCCGGCCCACGCAGGCCGTCCAAAAAACCCCAAGGCATTCCGGCTCCTGGAACGCCTGGGGACCAATCCCAAGGTCTATTACTTGTCGAGCCGTGAATGGGTCCGGCGGTCCGGAGACCACTATCTGCCCCATGAAGGGCCGGGCGGGGGACACTGAGCATCTCATGAACCGGCATCAAAAACGACGCAACAGCAAGGAACCTGAGGCATAAAAAGCGAGGAACGTATGGATGACGCATTGTTTCCCAAAGGGGTGAAACGCTGCCCGCTGCCGGAATTTCTCATGAAGTTGGGGCCGGTGGTGGCGCTTCTGATCTGGGGCGTGGTGGCCATGCTCATGTGCTGGATCAAGGGGCTCAACCAGACCAACATGAACGACGCCTACGGGTTCGCCGCCTGGATCTGGGCGGACCTGACAGTGATCGCCCTGGGGGGCGGGGCGTTTTTCACGGGATTTTTGAGATATCTCATCGGGAAGGAAAAGCTGAAAAACATCATCAACTTCGCCGTTCTTATCGGGTTCATCTGTTACAGTTCGGCCTTGTTGATTTTGGCCATCGATATCGGCCAGCCGTTGAGGGGATGGTTCATCTTCTGGCACGCCAATGTCCATTCCATGCTCACCGAAGTGGCCTTTTGCCTGACCTGTTATTTCGGCGTTTTGACCATCGAGTATCTTCCCCTGGTCTTGGAAAACCGCCAGATCGACCGGGTTCCCTTTTTCCACAATTTGACTCATCATATGCACGAGGTCATGCCGCTGTTCGCCGCCACAGGGGCGTTTTTAAGCTTTTTCCACCAGGGCTCCCTGGGAGGTGTGGCCGGCGTTCTCTTCGGACGTCCTTTCGCGTTTCGGGAAGGCCTTTTCATCTGGCCCTGGACCTTTTTCCTCTTTACATGGTCGGCGGCGGCCTACGGACCGTGTTTCACCATCATGTTGGCCAAGATCACCGAAAAGGTCACCGGCAAAAGGCTCATCAAGGATGATGTCTACGACCTGCTGGCCAAGATTGCCGGATGGATGATGGCTACCTACATCGTGGCCAAGATCATCGATACCTGGTACTGGGCGACGGTCACGGCGCCGGCCAGGGGGATGACCTTCATGCAGTTTTATTCCAACAATCCCCTGTACGGCATCTGGATTCTGATCCTGGAGATCGTCATCGGCGGGGTGATCCCGGCGGCCATCCTGCTCACCCGGAAAGGGAGAAACACGCCTTTCGCGCTGATGACGGCCGTGGTCCTGGGGGTCATCGGCGTGTGCGTCAACCGGTGGGTCATGGTGCTCCAGACCCTGGCGGTGCCGGTACTCCCCTTCGAAGGGTGGCCCATGTATTATCCCAGCTGGCAGGAAGTGGCCACCACCCTCTTGCCCGTGGCGTACGGCATTATTCTGGTGGCTTTTTCTTACCGGTATCTTCCGGTCTTTCCCCAGGAGGCGGAACTGAATCCCATCGTATCGGAACCCGCGGCACCACCGGCACCCGCGCCCGACACCGACGCCGAACCCGCTGACGCCGAACTGAGCCCGGCCCAGGCATAAACGGAGGAGAAGATGTTTCCATTTAATTTCGAGTGGATCTGGGACATGTCCCATCTGGTCTTCATGGGCGGACTTTGGTTTGCACTGACGATCCTGGGTCTGGGCATGGCCTATTGCATCATCAAGGCGGTCATCGATACGGCCCAGGGGAAGGGCGGCGGGCACCACTGATCCGTCGGGCATAGAATCATCGCATAAGGGAAGCGCTTCTGCCGGATCCTGGGCAGAAGCGCTTTTGTATTGGGAGGAAGAATGGATCGCATCGTGATAGAAGGCGGACGGCCGCTAAAGGGGGAGGTCCGCATCGGGGGCGCCAAGAATGCGGCGTTGCCCATATTGGCCTCCGCCCTTTTGACGGATGGATGGAACACCTTTGATAATGTTCCGAATCTCATGGATGTGCAGAGTATCGAGCGGCTCTTGTCGCACCTGGGGGCGGTGGTGGAAAGGGGCCCGGGAGAGGTGCGGATCAACGCCGCAGGGCTGAAAAATTCCGAGGCCCCTTATGACCTGGTTCGGAAAATGCGGGCGTCCATCCTGGTGCTGGGTCCTTTGGTCGCCCGCCTGAAAAAGGCCCGGGTCTCTTTGCCCGGCGGGTGCGCCATCGGCGCGCGGCCCATCAACATCCACCTGAAGGCCCTGGAAGAGATGGGGGCCACCCTGGAACTCAAGGGCGGATACGTGGAGGCCGCAGCCCCGAGACTGCGGGGCAAGGAATTGTTTCTGGATGTGCCCACGGTGACCGGAACCGAGAATATCTTGATGGCGGCGGTGCTGGCCGAAGGCCGGACGATTATCCGGAACGCAGCCCGGGAGCCGGAAGTCTCGGCATTGGCCGACACCCTCAATCGGATGGGGGGGCGAATCACCGGCGCGGGGACTTCGGTGATTACCGTGGACGGCGTTTCTTCCTTGTCCCCGGTTTCGACCGCCATCATTCCGGACCGCATCGAAGCAGGGACCTTCATGGTGGCAGCGGCGCTGACCCGGGGGGACGTTCTCCTGAAAGGATGTGATCCGGCGCATCAGGGCGCGCTCATGGATAAACTCCTCATGGTGGGAGCGAAAATCCAAGTCGAAGAAGGCGGTATCCGTGTCCGCGGGGGCGACACCATCGCCAGTGTGGATGTAAAGACGCTTCCATACCCGGGTTTTCCCACGGATATGCAGGCCCAGTTCATGGTGTTGATGTCTGTTGCAAAGGGCCTGAGTGTCATCTCCGAGACGATTTTCGAAAACCGGTTCATCCATGTCAGCGAACTGCGCCGGTTGGGGGCCGATATCATTGTTTCGGGGAACACGGCCGCAATCAAGGGGGTCCCGGCCCTTTCCGGGGCGCCGGTGATGGCCACGGATTTGAGGGCCAGCGCCTCTTTGGTGCTGGCGGGCCTCATCGCCAAAGGGACCACCGTGGTCAACCGGGTATATCATCTGGATCGCGGTTACGAGAAGATGGAAGAAAAATTTGCCCGTCTGGGTGCCGCCATCAAACGCATTCGAGATTAGGGCGTGCCGGAATCCATTGATGTGAACCGGTGCACGGGCACGGTGAGGGGTGAACGCAGATGCGCCAGAGGACCTATTTCCGTCCCCTGATCCCGCTGTTGTTGTCCCTTATTTCCGGGATCTTTGTCGGAACGCGATTCCCCGGGCATTGGATATGGGGTGTTTTGGGGGCGGGTGCGGCAGGCGCCTTTATCGGTCACTCTCGGATACGCCGGAAAGAAACCCTCCTTTCCCCTTTGCTTTTCTTTATTCTCCTCGGATATCTCTCCGTCCAGCCCTGGTCCGCGCCCCGGTTCCCCGAAAACCACGTGGTGCGATTCATCGGCCTCCAAAAACGGCATCTCTCCGGGACCGTGGCAGGCGAGATCCGCCGGGACGAAAAGCGGACGCGCTTTGTCCTGACACACCTTTCGATAAAGGATCGAAGGACGAACTCGGAGGGGGCCCTTCCCGTGGCGGGAAAACTCCGGGTCTCCTGTTGGGGGAACCCCCCGGCGTTTCAGGCAGGGGACCGGCTTTGGCTCACGGCACGGATCCGTCCCGTCAACAGTTTTCAAAACCCCGGGGGATTTGATTATCGAAGGTATCTGGCCTTTAAAGGGATCTGGGCCAATGCCTATACGTCCGAAAGGGATCTGCGCGTCGCGCCGGAAACGGGAAAATCGTCTTTTTTTTATCGGATTCAAGGGTTCCGCCAAACCCTTTCCCGCTTCATCGACGGCCGCCTTCTTGCGTATTCCGCCGAGACGAGGGAGATCCTCAAGGCCCTGGTGCTGGGATTCCGGTCGGAGATTCCCGCCGATCTGCGGGAGGCCTTCAGCCGGGCGGGGGTCAGCCACATCCTGGCCATTTCCGGACTTCACATCGGCATCGTCGCCGGGGTGGCCTTTTGGCTTTGGATCCAGGCCCTTTCCTGTTCCGGGGTATTGCTGCGGCGCGCCTGGACCCGGAAGGTGGCTGCCTTGTTATCCCTGATCCCGGTCCTGGGCTATGGGCTCTTGTCCGGGATGGCGCCGTCCACCCAGCGGGCCGTCATCATGGTGGCGGTTTTCCTTGCGGCCCTTTTCTTTGAAAAGGAGCACGAACCCTTCAACACCCTGGCCCTGGCCGCCCTGGTTATTTTGCTCGTCCATCCGCCCGCCCTTTTTTCCATCTCCTTCCAGCTCTCCTTTGCCTCTGTCTTTTCGATCCTTTTCGGTATGTCCAAGACCAGAGGGTGGTGGGAGCGCAGTCATAAAACCGGGAAAGAATCTCTTTTTTCAAGGGTGCGGCGATGGCTTGTTTCCTTTTTGCTGGTTTCCACCTTTGCCGTGCTGGGGACAATTCCCATCGTGATGCTTTATTTCAACAGGGTTGCGTTGATTTCTTTAGCGGCAAACATGGCAATCGTTCCCCTGATCGGTTTTCTGGCGGTCCCCGGGGGGCTTTTGGGTGTTTGTCTCTTTCCTGTTTTTCCTCACGGATCGGCGATGTGCCTTGAGTTTTCCGCAGTTGTCATCCAAGAGGCCATTGACGCAGTGCACTTTTTTTCCCGAATCCCCTATGCGTCCCTGGATACCTTCACGCCGACGGGATTTGAAATGTTTTTGTATTATGCGGCCATGGGGTTTGTTTTCCATGGGATCCATCGGAAAAAGGGCCTTTTTGAATCCCCGTCATGGGATCCATCGGAAAAAGGACTTTTCCCTTTTTTGGATCGTTATATTCCCCTAACGCTCTACCGGCGATGGAAAACGGTGGGGATTTTTATTCTTGTTTCAGGGCTCGCCGCGGATGCGGGGTACTGGCTCCACTACCGGTTGTGGCATACGGATCTCCGGGTCAGCGTCATTGATGTGGGGGCGGGTAACGCCATTCTGGCGGAGTTGCCCAAGGGGTACAACCTCCTCATCGACGGAGGCGGATTCCCCGACAACACCGCCTTTGACGTCGGCGCTAGCGTGGTGGCGCCTTTTTTGCGGCGGAAAAAAATCCATTTTCTCGATGCCGTTGTCTTATCCCATCCCAACAGCGACCACATGAACGGCTTGATCCATATCCTCCGTCATTTCCGCGTGAAGGCCCTTTGGACCAACGGCGACCGGGAGGAATCCGAATCCTTTCATGCATTCATGCGCGCCGTTGGCGAAGAACAAATCCCGATCCCGCCCTATGAGAAATTGCCCCGAAGCTTTAGGATCAACGGCACCGATGTCGGCATTTTATATCCGCCGCCGGGATACCGAAGGTTCAAAGAAAGGGAGCGGTGGCGCAATACCAACAACAACTCCATGGTCCTTAGGGTTCGCTACAAAAATGCCGCATTCCTTTTTCCGGGGGATATTATGGCCCAGGCGGAAGATGAACTGATCCGCATTGCCGGGGATACGATCCAAAGCACCGTAATGGTGGCGCCGCATCACGGGAGCAAGACCTCCAACACCGTGGCTTTTGTGAAGACCGTCAAGCCCCGAGTGGTCATCGTCTCCGCAGGCAACCGGGGCCCTCATTCGAAAATCCTTCAGCGGTACCGCCGTTTCGGGGCCAGAATTTATTCGACGCATGTCCACGGGGCGGTAAGGATTTTGGTCGATGATTCCGGGATTCAGATCCTTCCAACGGTGAAAGACGCCCGGCTTTGAAACGCTCAGCTTAGGAAATCCTTTCCCGGTGGCGGGACGACAACGGGTGCCCTTGGAATTGACACCGGGGCAAGATTTTGGTAACTGAAACATAAAATGCCGACCGCGAAAGGGGATGGGCTTTGAAACTCACGGTGGAAGACCTGACAGCGCTCCACGAAAAGGTCGCTGGTGCCCTGGCGCTCCGGCAGGAGGCATCCGCGGCCAAAATCTTTGTCCACATGGGTGACTGCGGCATCCAGGCGGGTGCCCGGAAAATCATGGAGGTTCTCCTCGAGGAACTGGAGGCCCTGAACCGGCCGGATATCCACGTTTATACCGCCGGATGTATTCAAAAATGCGACAAGGAGCCCGTCGTGACGGTGGAACTCAAAGGCGCATCCCCGATTCGATACCAGAAGATGGATCCGGAAAAAATGCGACGGGTCCTAAAAGAACATGTCCTTCAAGGGCGTGTCCAATCCGACCTTGTCTTGCCTTCTGCGTGACCGGAACGCTTCCCTTGAAGCCCCGCCCTTCAGGGTGGGGGGCTCCACATTTCCCCGAAAACCCTTTCCACACGCAGCATTCCAGGAGATTTTTTGAAAGATGAAAGTGGGAAATCAAGACCTTCGCCCCATCTGGTTCGACGCCGGGGCCGACGCCGTAAAGGTGATCGATCAGCGGTTGCTGCCCCATCGCCTGGTCATCTCGGAACTGAGAACCGTAGAAGATACCGTTTATGCCATTCGTGAAATGATGGTGCGGGGGGCGCCGCTGATCGGCGTCACCGGTGCCTATGGCGTGGTGCTGGCCGCAAGAGAGGCCGGGGCCGGCCGAAAAGACGCATTTTACCGACTCTGCGAGAAGATCAAGGCGGTGCGCCCCACGGCGGTGAATCTTTCCTGGGGCGTCGATCGGGTTTACAAGGCAACCGCGGGGCTGTCCCAAACCGAGGACCGCATCCGGACGGCCAAAACAGAGGCGGGGATCATCGCCGAAGAGGAAGCGGAAAACTGCCGGCGCATCGGTATGCACGGGGTCACCCTGGTCCGGGAGGCGGCGGCCGAAAAGACCGGCGGCCCGGTGAACATCCTGACCCATTGCAATGCCGGGTGGCTGGCCTGCATCGAATACGGGACCGCCACCGCCCCTATTTATGCCGCCCATGACGCGGGGATCGACGTCCATGTGTGGGTGGATGAAACCCGCCCCTTGAATCAGGGCGCCCGGCTTACGGCGTGGGAACTGGGCGCCTACGGCATCAAGCACACCGTCATCACCGACAACGCCGGCGGGCACCTCATGCAGCACGGCCTGGTGGATATGGTGCTGGTGGGGACCGACCGCACCACGGGGACCGGGGATGTGGCCAACAAGATCGGGACGTATCTCAAGGCCCTGGCGGCAAAAGACAACGGCGTTCCTTTCTACGTGGCGCTGCCGTCCACCACCTTCGATTGGAACCTCAAAGACGGCCTCGGGGAGATCCCCATCGAAGAACGGGACGCGGACGAGGTCCGTTTTGTGGAGGGTTTGGAGGACGGCGTGCACCACCGGGTCCTCATTCCACCCAAGGAAAGCCCCTGCGCCAATTATGCCTTTGACGTGACACCGGCGCGGCTGGTCACCCGCCTGATCACGGAGCGCGGTATCTGCGGCGCTTCCAGGGAAGCCATCCAAAAGCTCTTTCCGGAAAAATTCAGCGGGTGAGGGCGTTAATGCTTTCCGAACTCGAGAAAAAGATAATTGCCCTGATCCAGGGGGATATCCCTCTTACCGAAAGGCCCTATCTGGCGATGGCGCAGCAACTTTCCATCCCGGAAGAACGGCTGATGGCCATCCTGAAGGAGCTATGCGAAAGGGGCATCATCCGGCGGTTCGGCGCTACCTTGCGGCACCAGAAATCCGGGTACACAGTGAACGTGATGGCGGCCTGGCATGTGGAAGAAGATCAAATCGAGGCCGTCGGTCAAAAGATGGCGAGGTTCCGGCAGGTCTCCCATTGTTACCGCCGAAATCCCGCTCGAGATTGGCCGTACAATCTTTACACCATGATCCATGCCAGGGACGAGGCCTCCTGCCGGAAGATCGTGAAAGAAATCGCTGAAAGGACGGGAATTGTTCAATACACGCTCTTGTTCAGCAAAAGGGAACTGAAAAAAACCTCGATGGCGTACTTTCCCGAGGCTAAACCCACCGGCGGCTGATATGGCCGTGCGTTCCACACCCCCCCACGTCTTGATCGTCAATCCCTGGATCCACGACTTTGCAGCATACGATTTCTGGGCGCAACCGTTGGGGATTCTGATGCTGGCGGCGGTGCTGCGCCGATGCGGCATCACCGTGTCGTATGTCAATTGCCTGGATCGTTTTCATCCCAGAGCCCGTCCTTTATCCCCGAACCTTCGATTTGGCCGCGGGCCGTACCTAAAAACTCCGATCCCAAAACCGGGAGGCCTCGAAGACGTCCTTCGACGGTTTTCCCGATATGGCATACCGCCGGATTGGTTTTATGACGATCTTTGCCGGTTGACCCCTCCGGATTTGATCCTGGTAAGCTCCATGATGACTTACTGGTGGACCGGCGTCCGGGAAACCATCGGCATGCTAAAAGAGGTGTTTCCGACGATTCCAGTGGTGCTGGGCGGGGTGTACGCCACACTTTGCCCGGACCATGCCCGGGAAAAGAGCGGTGCGGATCGCGTCCTGGCTGGACCCGGAGGGGCCCACATCCTGAACCTGGCCGGCGAACTGACGGGGTGTACCCCGGTGTCCCTGCAGGAACAAAGCGGATTCGATCCTGCGGACATGAATACATGGCCTTACCCGGCGTTGGAACTGCAGCACCGGATTCCCCATGTTCCCCTGCTCACGTCCCTGGGGTGCCCCTTCTCCTGTCCCTATTGTGCCTCCGGTGTACTTTCCCCGAAACGGATGCGCCGTTCACCCGATATCGTTGTGCAGGAGATCCGCTACTGGTATGAACGGCATGGTGTGACGGATTACACCCTCTATGACGATGCGTTCCTGGTGGAGGCCGTGGATCATGCGGTTCCCATACTGGAGAAAATTATCCGGATGCACCTGCCGGTCCGTTTTCACACGCCCAATGCGTTGCATATCCGAAAGATCACGCCGAAAACAGCGCGGCTGCTCAAAGAGGCGGGATTTGTGACGCTTCGACTGGGGCTGGAGACGGCAGGATCGGAAGACGGGAAAAGATGGGATCACAAGGTGACTCTGGAGGAATTTTCGCGGGTCGCCGCGTTTCTTTTGGAAGCCGGTTTTACGCGTCGGCAGGTGGGGGCGTATCTGTTGGCGGGACTTCCGGGCCAATCCTTTTCTTCGGTGGCATCCTCCATTCACTCTGTAAAGGCCTGCGGGATCCGGCCGATTCCGGCCTATTATTCGCCGATTCCTCACACGGCGCTGTGGAAAGAAGCCGTCGCTTCCTCTAGATATCCCCTTGAATCGGATCCGATTTTCACCAACAACGCGGTTTTTCCCTGTCAAAAGGAGCCGTTTTCCTGGGAAGTCGTCACGCGGATCAAGGTCCTTTGCGCATAAAAATGCCGCCGTGAAGTGAAGGCGGCATTGGATACACAAGGCAAAGATAAGCATCCATGGGATAAACCGGATCGGCGATGTAATCCTCGACGGAAGGTTGAGGGATGTCGTCGTATGCGGGGGATTGAATGATCGGCGCGGCTTGCGCGACAGGCCTTGGCGGTTTTTTGAAATCCCATAAATCCAGGTGCTGGAGTACGTTTTTGACGACATCCGGATCTTCGATGAACGCAATTACTCGCATTTTCCCCGGCATTGGGGACAGACCAAAGGATCCACTTCATAGATCTTTTGGATCACTCGGGACCAGGTCTTTTGAAATTGAAAAGAGAATCAGGTCCCGATGCCACGCGCTTGGTTTTCGTGACCGTGCAGACTGGGCCAGCCGTCCGCGCGTGTCACCCAATGCCTTTTTCCTAAAATGAACGGGTCTCAGAAGCAACCTCACTTTTTTCAAGGCGAAGACCGATTCGCTCCCGTTTTCCGGAAACCCTGGCCGAAAACCTGCAATCAGAGCCGGCAACGCGGCCGAAAATCCCATGCCGAGAATTTGACCGGCAATCCCTATTGCCGCGTCCCCCACGCGGAAGGGCGGTCCAGTCTTTTTTCAGGCTTCCTGTTTTTCCTTGACTTTTCAGAAGCTTCACATCATCTATAAGTAATCCCGGCATTTTTTTCGGAGTTCTATAGGCCATCGGCATATGGAACCACACGGCCGTGCCGCCAAGTAGGGTCAGGGGCTGCACGTGCTACAGCCTCCGTGAACCGCGGGGAATGAGGGAGACATGGCTTCCGCAAGGCACAACAGAAGGTTGAGAAGCGCCGATTTTTTCGTGCTCTTTTGCTTCCTTACCGTAGGGTACGTCGACGCTTTCGCTGCCCGGCTCATGCCGGGACATTTCGCCTACCAGGGGGCCTTGGGCCAGCGGGATCCGTGGAGCGTGGCGCCTTGCGCCGTCTGTATTCCACAGGACTTCATGCTCAACGCATCTGACGGGATCTCATGCGGCCATACCGGAGCCCTGGCGGTCGATGCTGCAGGAAACGGGTCTTTGTCGTCGAAAAGGGATTCGGAGGTCATTTGAACGAAAATGCCGCCGTGGTTCATGTCTGGCGGATAAACTGATCCGCGTGAAGGGAGGGAGGGATGAAAAGAAGAGGGATGCAAACCGGTCTCATCGGCGTCCTTGCTTCGGCGCTCTTGATTTTCCTGAGTCCACTGACAATCTGGGGCCTGACTGCTGACCACCATGCGCCGTCTGCCTTTTCCGACATTCCGGCGTCGTATTTCAGTCAGGTTCGATTAGCCTATCACATTTTTTACGGCCATACGTCCCATGGAAGCCAGATTGTTACCGGACTTCAGATGCTGAATGCCCAAAACCCAACCAGTTACGCGGTGCCGGTGATTCAGGAATATGATTGGACCGACCTGGGGGATCCGGACTGGGCCTCGATCACGCGCGGTTTTCTTTCAAGCAATCCCCAGACCAACGTCGTCATGTGGTCCTGGTGCGGCCAGTTGTCCTGGCTGACCGCGTCTGAGGTCGACGCCTATCTGGCGCAGATGAGCCGTCTGGAGCAGGAGTTCCCGGGGGTCGTCTTCGTTTACATGACCGGGCATCTTGATGGTGAGGGTCCTTTGGGAACATTGTACGCAAACAATGAGCGGATCCGTTCCTACTGCGCGGCGAACCACAAGGTCCTTTTCGATTTCGCGGACATCGAACGCTTCGATCCGCAGGGAACCGGCTATCCGTATGGAACGGATCGGTGTGAATGGTGCGAGGCGTGGTGTGCGACCCGGGTCTGCCCGACGTGCGAGGACTGTGCGCATTCCCACTGCTTCAATTGTTACCAGAAGGGAAAGGCGTTCTGGTGGATGATGGCGAACATCGTGGGGTGGCTCCCGCCGGGATAAAAGGATAAAAGGGACGTTGTTTCCATGTTGATTTATTTAGAATCAAGCGGCTGCAAAATAGTGCCCGCGGCGGCAATCAGGTTTGCATCATTCTCCGCCCTTTGCACCGCTCTGCTGATGGCGGAGCGGTCTACATTCAGTCGACGGGCCACCTCGCTTCCGGAGATCGACAACTCCCGAGTGGCAATATAGCCAACCAGAGCGCGGGCCCTTGCAATCTTAAGACGTCTTGTCGGGCTGGCCAGTTCCTTTTCTTCGATTTTAAAATAACGGCAAACAGCCATGATCACCCCGGATAGATCCATGCCTGCAGATTGTATCCGGGTCCTCCGGTCGTACGCCTCGCCAGCCCGTTTGAGCGTCGTTTCGACAAATTCGCTGCTTCCCAGAATTCGCTCATCACCGGCAAGCCGAATTCCATCCCGATACGCCTCTTTGACCGCACGCCACCCTCCGGCGGAACGGACCAATCCCCCGCCGGTCAACTCAGGACAGCGGCCCTTGGCTGACCACTTTACCATATGCCTTTGCAGGTTTTGCCTTGCTTCTGAAACGGTTTTTCCAAAAAGCGTCAATACATACTCAGTATCTTGCCAGGGTCTGTCCTTTTTGCCCATCAATGCGCTGTGTCCAGTGAAAGGGTAAACCTTTAATGTTGCAACATCCGCGACAATTCCGGCTCTAAACGGGTTGAGATGAATATATGCGACCAATTGTTTGAGATAACTGTCCTCTTCGCAAAGAATCGATTTATATCGGTTTTGGAAAAGATGCCCGTACCGGCGATGCCGTCGATTGAACCTCACCGCATAGCCGGTTAGAAGTCGGCGCATAAGCGAAGCAATCGGGGCTGTTCCGGTGCGAAGGAGGAGATGCACGTGATTGGTCATCAACGCCCACCCATAGCAGACCGTACCCATCTCCTGAACCAGCCTGGAAAGCCGTTCAAGAAAATCCTCCCGATCCTTGTCATCCTCGAAAATTTTTCTCTGTTCGATTCCTCGGGTGAGGATATGATGCAGTGCGCCTGGCGCATCAATGCGGGCTTGACGTGGCATACGTTCTGATTGCCTGTTTTGAACTTATTTGTCAACAAAGAAACAACGTCCCCTTGAATCGGCACCTTGACAGGTCGGCGGATCACCCTGTAATTTGTCGAACACAACCCGACCCGGGGAGGTGTGATTGGGAAGGCGGCAAGAACAACGTCGGATTATTATAATTTTATCTGTTATGACAGGGGAAAGGAAAGGATCATGATGCGTTTGCGGTGGGTCGACATTGAGAAAAATGGCGTAAAGAACCTGATCGTTCCGGTTACCCAAGACCGGGAGCTTACAGATCATCCGATAATCGCCCGGCTCGTGGAGGCCGCCAAGGGATATCCGGAATTCAAGGGAGAAAAAGGAGACGAACTGATCCTTTACCGCCCCGACGGTTTTCCGGTGGAACGGGTGCTTTTTTTGGGCCTTGGAAAATCCGAAGCGGTGAACCGGGAAACCCTGCGCGCTTTTACCGGGAAGGGTGTCCAGAAGGGTATCGGAATGAAGCTTGAAGAAGCGATGTTCGAGGTGCCTTCCCCGAAACGCCTGGATCGGGATCCGAAGGAAGTTCTCGAACCGATGCTTGAAGGTGCGTTTTTGGCCAATCATCGCTTTACCCGATATAAAAAAGAGAAAAAAGAGCGAGAGCTGGCGAGGATCGCGTTTCTTGCGCCGCGTTCGATTCAGCAGCAACTTCGAAGATTGCCCGAATCCGTTGAAACCGTGTGCCGGGGAACCCTCCTGGCCCGGGAATGGGTCTCCATGCCCGCCAATGAGAAACGACCGGAGGACTTCGCCAGGGCCGTCATGGCTGAAGCCCGAAAAACCGGCTTGAAAGCGACTCTTTATACCGAAAAAACGCTCCGGCAAAAGGGCTTCAATGCCCTGCTTTCCGTTTCGGCGGGAAGTGAGCGCCAGGCCCAAATGGTGGTTCTGGAACACGCCACCGTGAAAACGGGAAAGCCTGTGGTTCTGGTGGGGAAAGGGGTCACTTTCGATACCGGCGGCATCAACCTGAAGCCCGGGCAGGGGATGGACGAGATGAAGACGGACATGTCCGGCGCCGCCGCCGTGGCGGCGACCCTCATCGCGGCCTCCCGGCTGAAAATGAAACGGCGATTGGTGGGGGTCCTTCCCATTGTGGAGAATATGCCCTCCGGAAGCGCCGCGCGCCCGGGAGACATCGTGAAAAGCTTTTTCGGAAAAACCGTGGAGATCGCCAATACGGATGCGGAAGGGCGCCTGATCCTCATCGATGCCATGGCCTGGGCGGCAAAGACCTACAAGCCGGAATTCATGATCGATCTGGCGACCCTCACCGGGGCCTGCGTGGTGGCCCTGGGGGAAAAAATCGCGGGTCTTTTCACGGAAGACGAGGCACTGGCTGGCGCGATCCTGGAGTCCGGGGAAAGAACCTTTGAACGGTGCTGGCGGCTTCCCATGCCCGAAGACTACAAGGATCTGCTGAAAAGCGACTTGGCGGATATCCGGAACGTGGCCGAATCCCGTTGGGGCGGGGCCATCCAGGGGGCGTTGTTCCTTGCCGAGTTCATGGAAAAGACCCGATGGGCCCACATCGACATCGCCGGGCCGGCGTCCGCCAAGAAGGGGGGACCGTATTGTTCTCCCGGCGGCACCGGGTTCGGGGTCCGGCTGCTGTGCGATATCCTGGAACGGGTTTGACCGGCGTGATTTTCGAAATCGAACGCAAATTCCTCGTGAAAAACGACGGCTGGAAATCTCTGGGCCGCGGCGTGGTATGCCGGCAGGGGTACTTAAGCCGCACCCGGGATTGCGTGGTTCGGGTCCGCACCGCCGACGACAGGGCCTATCTCGCGGTAAAAGGCGCCCTAACGGAAATCACCCGAAAAGAATTCGAGTATGAGATTCCCGTCGCCGATGCGAAAGTACTCCTGGCCGATTTCTGCGAGAAACCGCTGATCGAAAAGATCCGGTATCTCATCAGCTACAAGGGTCTTACCTGGGAAGTGGACGTCTTTTCAGGGGAAAACGAGGGTCTGGTCATCGCCGAGCTGGAACTTGAAAGAGAAGACGAACCCTTTGAAAAACCCGATTGGATCGGGGAAGAAGTCACCGGCGATCCCCGGTATTACAATGCCAACCTGGTGAAAAATCCTTACCGTCGATGGGCGAAAAAGCCCGGGCCCGCGGCATGAGAGACAACGATTGAGCCAGTTCGAACTGGGCATCATCGCCAGCACCCTTGCGGGGTTTGCCACCGGCGTGGGAGCATTGCCGGTCTTTTTCTTCCAGAAAGTTTCGGACCGCCTTATGAGTATGCTTTTGGGCGGGGCGGCCGGGGTCATGCTGGCGGCCCCTCCTTTTCCCTGATCGTCCCCGGCATCGAATACGGGAATGTCCTCTGGCCGGGAAAAGGGGTCTATGTGGTGGTCATCGGCATGCTCCTGGGGGGCGGTCTTTTTAGATAGGATTTCATCTATTTTTCAGGTTTTTCAGCCGGGCAGCCACGGATTGGCAATGGGCCGAAAGCCCCTCGATGCTAGCGAGTTTCATGACACTTTTGGCTTCCCGTAAAAATGCTTTCCTGGAATAGTAAATCAGGCTCGTTTTTTTGATAAAATGATCCACGGAAAGGGAGGAGGCAAAGCGGGCCGTTCCGGCCGTGGGGAGAACGTGGTTGGGGCCGGCGATATAATCCCCCATGGGTTCCGGGGAATAGGGGCCGACAAAGACCGCGCCGGCGTGCCGGATCCTCGAAAGATGCGCCATGGGATCTTCAATCAAAAGCTCCAGGTGCTCCGGTGCGATGCGGTTGGAAAGGTCAAAGGCGGTTGAAAGATCCGGCACCACCAGGATGAGGCCGTACCGCTCCAGGGCGTCCCGGGCGATGGCTTTTCGTTCCAGGGTATTGAGACGACCTTCGACGGTCTTTGAGACCTGATCCGCCAGTTCCCTGGAATCGGTGATGAGCATGGCCGAGGCCAGAACGTCGTGCTCGGCCTGGGAAAGGAGGTCTGCCGCGATAAATTCGGGATCGGCGCTTTCATCCGCCAGGATCAGGATCTCGCTGGGCCCGGCGATCATGTCGATCCCCACCTCCCCGGTTAAAAGTTTTTTGGCCGCCGTCACGTAAACGTTGCCCGGTCCCACGATGACATCCACCTTGGGGATCGTCCCGGTACCGTAGGCCAGGGCCGCGATCCCCCAGGCGCTTCCCGCCTTGAAGACCGCATCCGCGCCGGCCGTTTGCGCCGCCGCCAGAAGGTGAGGGTTGACCGAACCATCCGGGGTGGGCGGCGTGACCATCACCACCTCCGGAACGCCTGCGATTCTTGCCGGAATCACCCCCATCAACACCGAGGAAACCAGAGGCGTCTTTCCCGCCGCGCCTCCCGGGACGTAAATCCCGGCCCGGTCCACGGGCCGCACGAGCTGGCCCAAAAAGGTCCCTTCCCGCTCCGCGTGGATGAAGGATCGGGGCCGCTGCAGGCGGTGAAAGGCCTCGATCTGGGCCTTGGCCGTTTTAAGGGATTTTAAAAATCCTGGGCTTATCCGGTTCCGGGCGGCTTTAAATTCTTCGGGCGTCACCCGAATCGATTCGACGGTCATATCCGATGCGTCGAAGCGCCGCGTGTAGGATAAAACAGCCTGGTCTCCGTTTCTCTTCACGTCCGCCAGGATCTTTTCAACCGCTGCCAGATCCTTTTTTCGGATGCGCAATCCACGGTGGACGATCTCCTCGATCCGCTTTTCCGCTGTCTTGTCGGCGATATGATACCATTTCATGATGTGGTTCCTTTTACTTCCCTCTTTTATGATCCTTCCAATGAAGTCACCCGGCGGTCTTTATCCTCCTGCTTTTGCCATTGGAATGCTGTTTGAATCCCTTTCTCCCCATTTGACGGCCTTTGTTGAGGATATTCCTTGCCCGTCAACCAGGGGTGGGGATAAAATTATCCTATTAACATTTTTTCGTGCAACTTGCACCCCTTGGCCCATGACCCCGGTCCCGACGCCCCCGTGAAGGAAAAAGGCCGTCACCGTTGACAGAACCTCAAGATCGACATAGAAGACGATACGGGTAAAAAGAGGTATAAATCAAAGATGGAGGATGTCAATGAAATCACAACGGATTCACAACTTCAATGCAGGACCCGCGGCCCTTCCCCTGGAGGTTTTAAAAGAGGTTCAGGAGAACTTTTTGAATTTTTCCGGTTCCGGCATGTCGATCACCGAGATCAGCCACCGCTCCAAATGGTTCGAAGAGGTCATCCATGATGCAGTGACCCGGACGCGGCGACTCCTGAATCTGGACGACCGATTCCATGTGTTGTTCATTCAGGGGGGCGCCAGCCTGCAGTTTTGCTTGATCCCCATGAATTTTTTAAAAGACAATGAAAGCGCCGATTATATCAATACCGGGACCTGGTCCGCCAAGGCCATCAAGGAGGCCAAGATCCTGGGGAAGGCGGTGCGCGTGGCGGCGTCTTCCGAGGATGAAAATTTTTCTTATATCCCGGATCACATTTCCTTCGACAAGAATGCGGTGTATTGCCACATCACTTCCAACAACACCATCAAGGGGACCCAGTGGGCGCAGTTTCCGGATACGGGGACGGTTCCTCTCATCGCCGACATGTCTTCGGACATTTTCAGCCGGCGGTTCGATGCCGCGCCTTTTGGTTTGATTTATGCGGGGGCCCAGAAGAACGTGGGCCCGGCCGGCGTGTGCATGGTGATCGTGCGGAAAGACATGCTGGAAAAGGTCCCCGGGAACCTGCCCTCCATGCTCAAATACAGCACCTATGCGGAATCCAACTCCCTGTACAACACCCCTCCGTGTTTCGCCATTTACGTCATCCAATTGGTGTTGAAATGGCTGGAGGAAACCGTCGGCGGGCTGGAAAAAATGGAAACCGCCAACCGGGAAAAGGCGAAATTGCTTTACGATGTCCTGGATGGGGGCGAATTCTACCGGGGGACGTCGAAACCCGGGAGCCGGTCTTTGATGAACGTGACCTTCCGGCTTCCTTCCGAGGAACTGGAGGCCCTTTTTGTCAAAGAAGCCCTGGAAAACGACCTGGGGGGCCTGAAGGGGCACCGGAGCGTGGGCGGGTGCCGCGCCTCGATCTATAACGCCACGAGTATGGATGCGGTCGGGGGCCTGGTGGATTTCATGAGGGCTTTTGAGAAGAAGCACGGATAAGGCGGATCTTGACTTTTGGGGCCCGAATCGATACGCTGCAGACCGCATGAAGGATAAAAGCGTTTATCGAGGCCCGGAGAATTCCGGATGCCGGATGTCCACAACGTACAAAAAATTCAGCGTCGGGGAAAGGAGGCAACATGGACAAGATCTTGAGGATCGACATGGGGGCCGATGGCGGCCCGAAAACCACAGTGACGGATCTTGGGGCGTATGCCGGCCTCGGGGGGCGCGCCATGACGTCGGCCATTGTTTCCAAGGAAGTGCCGCCTCTTTGCCACCCCCTGGGGGCCGACAACAAGTTTGTGGTCGCGCCGGGGCTTTTGAGCGGCACCACCGCCGCCATGTCCGGAAGGATTTCGGTGGGGTGCAAAAGCCCGCTCACCGGCGGCATCAAGGAAGCCAACGCGGGGGGGCAGCCCTCCCAGATGCTTGCCCGCCTGGGGTATGCGGCCATCGTCCTGGAAGGAAAGCCCAGGGATGACACGTTGTATAAAATCCTGATCAACAAGGACGGCGTCAAGATCGCGCCGGACAACAGCCTCAAGACCCTGGGCAACTATGACGTGGTGGAAAAGATGAAAGGCGAGTTCGGAGAAAAAATCGCCTGCATTTCCATCGGCCCGGCCGGGGAGATGAAGATGGCCGCCGCATCCGTGGCCTGCACCGACATGGAACAACGCCCCACCCGGCACTGCGGCCGCGGCGGGGTGGGGGCCGTCATGGGGTCCAAGGGTGTCAAGGTCATCGTGATCGACGATGAAGGTGCCGCCATGCGCAAGCCCAAGGATCCGGAAAAATTCAAGGAAGCCAACCGGACCTTCGTGGCGGGCTTGAAAAAGCATCCCGTTTCCGGACAGGGCCTTCCCGCATACGGGACCAACGTGCTGACCAATGTCATCAACGAGGCGGGCGGATACCCCACCCGAAACTTCAAGACCGGCCAATTCGAGGGTGCCGCCAAGATCAGCGGGCGGCGAAGGGTCGGCCACCCATGGATGCCACCGGGGATGCATTATCCGGTGCTCGGGGACCTTTTACGACAAGGATGGGAACTACGTCACCAAGCAGCCCGAATACGAGACGGTCTGGGCCCATGGCGGCAACTGCGGTATCGACGACCTGGACGCCATCGCCCAGATCGACCGGCTCGACGATGACTACGGACTCGACACCATCGAGATGGGGGCCACCATCGGCGTGGCCATGGAGGCCGGATTGGCCCAGTTCGGGGACGCCCAGGCCGCCATCAACCTGGTCAAGGAAGTGGGGAAGGGGACGGACCTGGGGCGCATCCTCGGCAACGGGGCTGCGGTCACCGGAAAGGTCTTTGGCGTGGAACGGGTTCCTGTGGTCAAAGGACAGGCCATGCCGGCCTATGACCCGCGGACGGTCCAGGGGATCGGCGTGACTTATGCCACGTCCATACGCCGTGGCCACAAACATCCTGGGGGTGGGGGGCAGCGTGGATCCGTTGAAACCGGCAGGCCAGGTGGAACTCTCCCGGAACCTCCAGATCACCACCGCGGCCGTAGACGCCGCCGGCATGTGCATCTTCATCGCGTTTCCGGCCTTGGATCAGCCCGAGACCTTCCAGGCCCTCATCGATATGATCAACGCCTTTTACGGCATGAGTCTGACGGCGGACGATGTGGCCGAACTGGGTAAATCGATCCTGAAAAACGAAAGGGAGTTCAACAAAGCGGCGGGGTTCACCCCCCAGCATGACCGGCTCCCCGACTATTTCAAGAAAGAAAAGCTGCCGCCCCACAACATCACCTTCCAGGTGAAAGACGAGGAACTGGACCAGCTGTTCAACTGGTAGACCGAGGACACTTTAAAGGAGATTCGGGGAAGCCTTTCGGCTTCCCCGTTTTTTATCGACCATGAAAATCACCATCACCGCAAAAGGCCTGAGGCCGTTCCTGCGGCTCCTGCAAACCGGGATGATCCTGCGGGTGCCCCAAGGCACCTCGGTACGGGAGACACTGGTAAAGCATTTCGGGATGGATCCCGCTTACCTGGAGAATCGAATCCAGACCCTGTTTCTAAACGGGAAGCGGAAGCCCGTGGACGACTTGGACGCCGCCGTTGTGGCGGAGGGATCGGTCCTGGCCCTTTCCGCGGCCATGCCCGGCCTGGTGGGCGCCACCCTGCGGCGGGGCAGCTATTTGGCGGCCATGCGCCAGTGCATTGAAGCAGGCGCACCCCCCCCGGGAACCGGTAAAACCCCGGTGCGGGTGACCGTCAAGCTGTTCAACATGGTGGCAAAGGAGCTGGGTCCGGAGCGGTTGACGGCCGGCATCGTTGTGGACGGATCGACGTTTCACGCCTTTTTAAAAGACGAAGAAGCGGTGCTCCGGAAAGACGGGCTGAAGATCACGGTGGACGCCTGCCTGCGTCGCGAACGCGGCAGGCAGGGCGGCCCTGTTTCGCTGCCGGACGTATTGTCCATGGATTTAAGGGGAAAGGATCTCTTCCTGAGAATCGACGCGGCCGCTTCATGACGCTTTTTAAACCGGCGTTACGATTTCATCCCTGTTGACCAAAAGGGGGCCCCCGTCTTGCGGTCTCACCCCCCCTTCAGCCTATTTCAATCTTGTTTCACGGGATCCAAAAGCGGTTCCCGGCGCCGCAGTCGCCATACAGACCTTCGGGGATTTCTTGGGATTCAATCCCCATCTCCATGTGCTGATTTCAGACGGGTCTTTCCACGAAGGCGACATGCTCACCGTGGCCCCCACGATCGATACCCAGGCCCTGGAACGCCTCTTCCGACACCATGAGCTCAAGATGCTTTTGAAAAAGGGCAAGATCACCCGGGACATGATCGCCCTCTTGGATAAATGGCGCCATACCGGGTTCAACGTTTACTACGGCCCAAGGATCCTTCCCCGGTAAAAAACATCCATGTAAAATCCGGCCAGGTACGTCATCCGGGCGTCGTTCTCCCAGGAGCGGATGACGTATGTTCCGGAAGCCGGGTCCGTGATCTATCAATCCACCAAGGCCGTCGCCCACGCCCCGCCGATCATTCAATCGCCTGCATACGACGACATCCCTCAGCCTTCCCCCGAGGACTTCATCGCCGATCCGATTTATCCACTGGATGCCTATTCCTGAAAAACCCGCCGGCGCTGATCCGTCGAACTGTGCCCGAATCGGCCCAAATAAGGGTCATCTGCCGAGAAATTTTCGATTGACAGCGCATTCATCTTCATTTAAATAATGGTAAGCTCCCATATCTTGGCGTGTAGATGTCGGCAATACACAATCAATTCTCGTGCTTGATCCGTTCGCAAAAAAGCAAGTTCTTATCCATATCCATCAGAGCTTCCACAGGCACAACCAGACACTAATCTCAGAGGCATTTTGAAAACCGGGAAAAAAGCATGATGAGAAACAACAATTCGATCAAACAGGACGCTTCGATCAATGCGTGGAAATCTTTAACATCTCCCAACCTGCTGCGGCTTCTTTTGGTCATCGCGGGCTTCTTCATCGGTGGTCTTGTTCTTTGCGGCTGCGGGTCAAATGAACCTCAGGCAAGGAAAAAACTGGCCGTTGGAGTTTCCAAATCCTTTTTGTCTATTCCCGTGTATATCGCTCAAGAAAGCGGCGTCTTTAGCGAGGAAGCGCTTGACGTCACACTGAAAGAATATCCCAGCGGCAAAATGGCCATTGAGGCCCTGTTCGCCGGGGAGGTTGACCTGTCGACTGTCGCGGACATGCCGATTGTGCTTAATAGCTTCAAGAGACATGATTTTTGCCTCCTGACAAGTTTCACGCAGTCATTTCAAATGGTCAAGATCATCACCCGAAAGGACGCCGGGATCAAGAAGGGGGACGATCTAAGGGGCAAGAAAGTGGGAGCAAACCCGGGAACGTCAAGCCATTTTTTTCTCGCGGTGTTTCTGCTCCATAATGGCTTAGAAATGAACGACATAAAAATGGTTCCGATAAAAACGGTTGATTTACCGGATGCATTGAAAAACAACCAGGTGGATGCAATCTCCGTTTGGAAGCCTTATGACCAGAAAGCGATCCGCCTTTTAGAGAATAATGCATTGGAACTGCCCAGTTCTGAAATCTACAGAACAACTTTCAGCTTTGCGGCCATGAAGGATTTTGTTGAACCACATCTGGAAACCATGAAGCGTTTTCTAAGAGCCATTGACAGGGCGGCCACATTTGCAATCAAGAACAGGCAGAAGGCTCAAGGCATAATAGCCGCAAGTTTTAACCTGGACGAAAACCGAGTGTCCGGTATCTGGAACGATTTCGCGTTCAGACTTACATTGGATCAGTCCTTATTGATCAGCTGGGATGAAATAGCGAGATGGGCCATCGAGAACAAGCTCACTGACAAAAAAGAGATCCCAAATTATCTAAACTACATTTGCCCCGAAGCTTTAGATGCTATCAAACCTGAAGCAGATACGATCATACACTAGAAGCTCGCGATGAAGATTCAAACCAGATTAAAGATTGGCGTTGTGTTATCTGTTGTTCTTGCCGTGACGGTGGGGGCCCTGGTATTCGCTTCGGCTCGATCGGTGAAAAAGGCGGAGGTCGAAACTGAGAAAATCACTGAAATCATTAGTGGCATTAGCGCATTGCAAAACATAGCCCACGAGTATTCACATTATTTCGGGGAAAGATCTCTGATCCAGTCGCAACTGGTGTACGATTCTTTATTAGAGCTTCTCAGTGAATGGCGTTTCAGTGATCATGAAAAAAGAATCACAGCCGATCATATAATCAGAGATCTGAAAAGCTTTAAGGCCGATTTTTTCCGACTCGCCGCGGTCGAAAACAATATATGGGACTCCGGCAGACAGGGGAACGCGTCCGAACAGGAACTCAAAGAAAGATTGACGGTTCAACTGATGGTAAAACTGCAGGCAGCGACATCACTCGCCCTCCAGTTGCAAGGGGAAATCCAGTCTGATTTGTCTTCAACATTATATCGAAATTCGGTGGCAATTGCGTGTTACCTTTCTTCGCTCACCGGGCTCATCGTGGGCATCCTGTTCTGGGTGAGAAGCAGCTTAGCCAAGCCGATAACAAATCTTCAGGAAGGCATCCGACGGATCGGAGCGGGCCATTTGGATCATCAGGTCGGCACCGACGCAACAGACGAGATCGGCGAACTGTCGAGGGCCTTTGATCTGATGACGAAGGACTTGAAGAGATCTACCGCTTCAATCGTCGATCTCAACAGGGAGATCGCCGAGCGGAAAAAGGTGGAACAGGCGCTTCGAGAAAGCGAATGGAAGTATCGAAGGATTCTTGAAACCACGTCAGAGGGATGCTGGATGCTCGATCCTCAACTGAAGACCATTGAAGTCAATGACTCTCTTTGCAAAATGCTGGGCTACAGTCGAGGCGAAATGCTCGGCAAGACACCCTTTGAATTCGTCGATGAGGAGAACCGAAAGATTTTTGTTGAGCAGACATCAAAGATACCCGGGACCAGCCACCGGAGTTATGAAATCAAGCTGAAAAAAAAGAATGGAGAAGATTTAAGCGTATGGTTTAATGCGACAACTATCAAGGATGAGCAGGGTAATGTACAAAGTGCCTTTGCATTTGTTACCGATACAACGGAACGGAAACGTCTCGAAGCCCAGCTTCTCCAGGCCCAGAAGATGGTATCCGTGGGGCGGTTGGCGGGCGGAGTGGCGCATGACTTCAACAACATGCTGGGGGTGATCATTGGCCATACCGAGCTGGCCATAGATCAGGTAGATCCTTCTTTGCCGCTGCATGCGGATCTCAAGGAGATCCTGAAGGCTGCGCAGCGTTCGGCCGATTTAACACGGCAACTCTTGGCGTTTGCCCGCCGGCAGACGGCGGCACCCCGGGTTCTCGATTTAAACGACACGATAGGCGGAATGCTCAAAATGCTGCGACGGCTCATCGGCGAGGACATCGAACTGGCTTGGATGCCAGGAGCCGGCATCTGGCCGGTCAAGATCGACCCCGGCCAGGTAGACCAGATCCTGGCCAATTTGTGCGTCAATGCCCGGGACGCCATAGCCGGTGTGGGCAAGATCACCATCGAAACGCATAACATTGTGCTGGATGAAACGTATTGCACAGATCACCCGGGATTCGTCCCGGGGGAATACGTGATGTTGACGGTAAGCGATAACGGGTGTGGCATGAATAAAGAGACCCTGGCCAATATTTTCGAGCCCTTTTTCACCACCAAAGAAGTGGGAGAGGGGACAGGCATGGGCCTTTCCACGGTTTACGGGATCGTAAAACAGAACGATGGGTTCATCAATGTCTACAGCGAACCAGGCCAGGGCGCTGCGTTCAAGATCTATATCCCCCGAACAAAAAGGGCCGAAAAAGTAACAGAAAAATACGTTGAACCGGCTATCCCCAAAGGGACCGAGACCGTGCTCTTGGTGGAAGACGAGGCGCCCGTACTCGCTCTAGGAAAAACCGTGCTTGAGCGGTTCGGCTACACGGTGTTGGGGGCGCTTACGCCTTTGGAAGCGCTTGCCATGGCCAAGGAACACAAGGGCCCGATCCACCTGCTGATCACGGATATAGTGATGCCTGAGATGAACGGCAAGGAGTTAAAAACACGTATCGAGAAGCTCAAACCGGATATCGAAGTCTTGTACATGTCCGGCTATCCTGCTGATGTCATCGTGCATCGGGGCATTCTCGAAGACAATGTTCATTTCCTCGAAAAACCCTTTTCGATCAATTCCCTGCTCGGCAAGGTGCGTGAGGTGCTAGATCAAACATGAGGATAAAATGGCCTTGCCGGTTATGCTCTCCCGGCATTGAGTTGCTTACCCCTGATCCAAATTGTTCTCGGCACCTCAAAACCATGTCCCGAAGATAACTTTTCCCTACATGAGCGGCTTTCCAGCCGGGCTTATAACGTGGTTGACTGTATTCACAAACCGGCGAGTGATGAAGGGGAAGGATGCAATCGGCTTGCCCTGCTTCAATCCGGCAGTCGCGGGTATCCCACTCCGAAGCTTCGAAAAGCGATAGTGTTGCAACGGGTGAACGAATATGGCGTCGCTCTGGCTGAAACGGCAAGGCGGTTGGGCATTTCGGCCTTCGGCGTCGCACAGCTATTGGAAAGGGGCGCGAGCATTCCCATTGTTCCTTTCCCTACAGGACACACCGAGGCTCACTCTTGTGATGATTGATCCCGAGTCTGAATGGACGCCTGCCTGCGTCGCGAACGCGACAGGCAGGGCGGCCCTGTTTCGCTGCCGGACGTATTGTCCATGGATTTGAGGGGAAAGGATCTCTTCCTGAGAATCGACGCGGCCGCTTCATGACGCTTTTTAAGCCGGTGCTACGATTTCATCCCTGTTGACCAAAAGGGGGGTGCCCGTCTTGCGGTTTCACCCCCTTACAACCGAAGGTTCCTTTATTCGCACAGCTCGAAAAGGGCCGCCGCCCCCATCCCGCCGCCGATACACATGGTTTCGATGCCGTATTTCACGCCCCTGGCCTTCATGTTGGCCAGAAGCGTGGCGCACAGCTTGGCGCCCGTGCATCCCAAAGGATGCCCCAGCGCGATGGCCCCGCCGTTGACGTTGACCTTTTCCGGGTCGAGTTCCAGCTTCCGGATGCAGGCCAGGGCCTGGGCGGCAAAGGCCTCGTTGATTTCCACAAGGCCCACATCTTTTAAATCAATGCCGGTCTGCCGGAGCAGCCTGGGGACCGCGTAGACGGGACCCATGCCCATCTCGTCCGGCTGGCACCCGGCCACGGCATACCCTTTCAACTTGGCGACGGGGGAAAGCCCGAGATCCTTCACCTTGTCTTCGCTCATGAGGAGCGTGGCGGCCGCGCCGTCGGTCATCTGGGAAGCGTTTCCCGCCGTCACCGTGCCGCCTTTCTTGAAGACGGGCTTGAGCTTTGCCAGGTCCTCCATGGTGGTTTCTGGCCGGATCCCGTCGTCGTGTTCGACGAGAACGGTTTCCTTCTTGTAGGTGCCGTTTTCCTGAAGGACATGCCGGGTTGCCGGCGTCGGAACGACCTCGGTGAATCGCCCGGTCTTCCGCGCTTCGGCGGCCTTCATGTGGGAGTGATAGGCGAAAGCGTCCTGGTCTTCCCGGCTCACATGGTACCGCTTCGCCACGTTTTCGGCGGTGAGTCCCATGGAGATGAAGACATCCGGATGCTCCCGGCTGAATTCGGGGTGCGGCCGGGGGATGCTTCCGAGCATGGGGACATAGGTCATGGATTCGAGGCCGGCGCCGATGGTGATATCGAGCCATCCGCACATGACCCGCATGGCCGCCAGGGCGATGGCCTCGATGCCGGACGAACAAAACCGGTTGATGGTGGCGCCGGTCACCTCCACGGGAAACCCCGCCATCAGCGTAACGACACGGCCGATGTTCAGACCCTGTTCCGCTTCCGGGAAGGCGCATCCGAGCATGATGTCTTCCACGTCCTTTTTCTCCAGGTTGGGAGTCCGGTCCACCACTTCGTTTAAAATGAACGCGGCAAGTTCCTCGGGCCGGGTGTCCTTCAAGGCCCCTTTTGCCCGTTTGCACCCGGGGGTACGGATGGATGTAACAATATAGGCGTCTCTCATGGTTTATCCTCCTTCAGATCCTCAATTCCGCAAGGGTTTCCCGGTTTTGAGCATGTGTTCCACCCGGGCGTGGGTTTTGGGCTCTTTCCAGAATTTGACAAAGGCCTCCCGCTCCAACGCAAGGATGACCTCGTCTGTCACCTCTGCTTTGTCCCGGACATCGCCGCCGCTGATGACCCGTGCGATATGTCCGGCAAGGAAGGAGTCGTATTCGGAGATGAATCCGCCCTGGGCCATATTGAACAACTCCGCGTTGGCCATTCCCTGGCCGGCCATCCCCATGACCTTCACGGGGCGTTTCACAGGCGGGGCGTATCCCTCGAAGGCCATTTCGGCCGCTTCTTTCTTGGCTTCTCCGATGAGGTAGTCCTTGTTGAAGACGATCCGGTCGGCCGGCCCGAGGAACCCGATGGACCGGGCGTCGGCAGCCGACGTGGAGACCTTGGCCGTGGCGATGGTGGTGAAGGCTGAAATGAAGAACCGCCCCAGCTCCACCTCTGTGACGGATTCCGGGATACCGGCGGTGAGCTTCCGCCACAGGTTGAGGCATCCGCCCCCGGCCGGAAGGAGTCCAACGCCGATTTCCACCAGTCCCATGTAAAGATCCGCATGGGCCACAATGCGGTCGGCGGAAAGACAAAGCTCGCACCCGCCGCCCAGGGCCAGGCCGAAGGGGGCGGCCACCACGGGGAAGGGCGCGTACTTGATCCGCTGGAGCACGTCCTGGAACTTTTTCACGTACTCTTCGATGACGGCAAAACGGCCCTGCATGGCCAATTGGGCCATGAGGAAAAGGTCCGCCCCCGCTGAAAAGGCCCCGGGTGTCCCTCCGGCCTGGTTTCCGATCACCAGCCCTGCACCATGTTGATCCACGTGATCGAGACTGTAATGCATCATCTCGATGATTCCGTCGTTTATGGCGTTCATCTTGGTGTGGAATTCCAGGCAGAACACATCATCGCCCAGGTCCACGAGGGTGGCCGAAGGCCCGGTTTTCACGATCTTTCCGGCGGCCTTGAGGTTTTTCAAAGAGATGATGTTCGGGCTGACCTGGACCGGCTGGTAGCCCTTTGTGGAAAAGTCGTAATACTCAAGGATGCCGTCCGTAAGCCGATAGAAGGATTCGGCGCCGCTTTCGATCATTTTGTCGATCTTTTCCGGGACCGGAAATCCTTCCCGGTGCATCCGTTCCACGGTCTCCTTCAAACCCACGGCATCCCATTGTTCAAAGGGGCCCATCTCGAAGTTAAAGCCCCATTTCATGGCGTTGTCGATTTCCACAACGGCGTCTGCGATTTCCGGGATCCGGTTGGCGGCGTAAATCCATCCGTTGGCGATCACCTTCCAGGCAAACCGGGCCCCGACGTCTTCGCCGAAAAGGATCGCCTTCATCTTTTCGGCAAGGCTTCCGGCTTTCTTGGCCTCGGCAAGGCAGGGGAAGGCCGGCTTGTCGAACTCGGTGTATTCAAAGGTTTCAGGGTCCAGGACTTGGATGATTTTTTTTCCGTCGGTCGTCTTTTCGGTTTTGTAAAATCCGGCCTTGGTCTTGTTTCCAAAAAGTTTTTTCCGGATCATTTCCTGGACGAATTCCGGGAGCACGTAGCTTTCCCGGTCTTCGTCGTCCTGGACCATTTCGTAGGTATTCTTGGCGATGTGCCCCAGGGTGTCGATGCCCACGAGGTCGCAGAGCCGGAAAAGGGCGGTCTTGGGCCTTCCCAGGGCCGGCCCGAAAAGGGCGTCCACTTCATGGATCTGCAGGCCTTCTTCCACCATGAGGTTCACGGCCTTGAGGAGTCCCTGCACCCCGATGCGGTTGCCCACGAAGTTGGGGGTGTCCTTGGCCCATACGATCCCTTTTCCGAGAATGCGTTCCCCGAAATCGGCCACGAAACTCAGGATTTCAGGAAGGGTGGATTCCCCGGGGATGACTTCCAGAAGCTTCATGTACCGCACCGGGTTGAAAAAGTGCGTCCCCAGGAAGTGTGTCTTGAATTCCGGGCTCAAGCCCTCGGATATGGCTTTCAAGGGGATGCCGGAGGTATTGGTGGAAACGATGGCATCCGGACGTTTGACTTTTTCCACGCGCTGAAACAATTCCCGTTTGACGTTCAGGTTTTCCACCACCACTTCGATGATCCAGTCGCATTCAGAAAGTTTTTGAAAGTCGTCTTCCAGGTTTCCGATACGGATCCGGTCTGCGTCTTTGGGGAACATGAAAAGGGGCGGTTTTGAAGAAAGAGCTGCCTTGAGGCCGGCTTGAACCACCCGATTCCTGGCCTGCGGGTCGTCTTTTTCCGGGTCTTTCAAGTCCGGCGGGACAATGTCCAAGAGCAACGTTTTGAAGCCGGCCCCGGCAAAGAGCGCCGCAATGCCGCCCCCCATGATTCCGGAACCGATGACTGCAACTTGCCTGATTCTTCTCATTTTGAAACTCCTTTAGGATACGGGTGAAACAGATCAGAGGCAAAAAGTGAATGAATACTCATTCATTTATCAAGGGAGCCTTCCATTGTCAAGGAAAAATTTGTCTGCAGACAATTTGTTCGTCGACCATCATGACAAGATCAAAAAACGGCTTTTGTGCGCGCTGTTCAGGCCGTTTCGGAAAAAGTAAGATAAAGGGTTGAGCGTTAAAAATCTCAAGCTGTTTGAGGTGCTTGTGCCGAGTTCTTGAGGTTTGGCAAAGCCCTTTGGGTCTCCTGAAAGAGGCTGGGGCGCGAAAAAATGGGCCTTTTTACGATTCCATCCGCCGTAAGACCGATGAGGATATGAGGCCTTGAAACGGCACATAGAACCGGACAGAAATAAATGAAGATACGTTCATTTGTTTGGTCCGGCCCTGATACAGGGTTTTCAGAATATCCATTTTCTCAGGATATCCAAAACCGCCTCCCTCCGGATGGGCTTGGAAATGTAGTCGTTCATCCCGGCGCCCAGGCATCGTTCCCGATCCCCTTTCATGGCATGGGCGGTCATGGCGATGATGGGCACTGCATCGAAGCCGTTTTCCCGAATCCGGCGGGTGGCTTCCAGGCCGTCCATCCGGGGCATTTGGACATCCATGAAGATCAAATCGAACGCCTCCGGCGTCTGGGAATATATTTGAACGGCGTCTTCTCCATTGGGGGCCACCCGGACCTGGTATCCCGCCCGCTTGAGCATCATGGTGGCAAGCTTTTGATTCACGGGATTGTCTTCCGCCAAAAGGATGCGGACGGAACGCTTCATCTCCTCACGCACCGTGTATTGGGTGACGATATCATCCCGTTCGGAAGGGGCGGCAGGGAACGCGTCCGCCTGGAGGATGCGCTCCAGCACCCGAAACAGCTTGTCCCGCTGGATCGGTTTACTCAAAAAACCGTTGAATCCGGCCTCGTGGCATCTCCTGGCATCCCGTTCCATCAAAGAGGAAAGGGCGAGGAGGGGAATTCCGGAAAAGGGGGCTTTGGATCGCCGGACCGCCCCCGCCACATCGTACCCGCTTAACCCCGGCATCTGGATGTCGGAAATCAATACGTCAAAAGGGTTTCCGGAAGAATGGGCGGTTTTCAGGATGTCCAGCACCCGGTCCGGATCCGAAAGCGCCGCCGTTTCCATACCGGCGGCGGAGAGGAGGCGCGAGAGGAGATCCAGATTGGTGCGGTTGTCATCCACCATGAGGGCCTTTTTGCCGGCAAGGGAGACGGGGGCCGCTTTTTTGAACAATCGGGTTTCGGATTTCCCGAGCCAACCCGTGAAATGAAAAGTACTCCCCTTTTCCGGCGCGTTTTCCACCCAGACATCGCCGTCCATCAATCGGGCGATCTGGCGGCAGATGGAAAGCCCGAGGCCTGTTCCGCCGTACTTGCGCGTGGTGGACCCGTCGGCCTGGCGAAACGGTTCGAAGATCTCGGAAAGCCTTTCAGGAGCGATGCCGATGCCGGTGTCCCGCACGATGGCGTGAAGCTTGACCCGGCTTTCGGTTTCTTCTTCGATTTCCAGGGAAAGCTCGATTTCCCCGGCATCGGTGAACTTGGCGGCATTTCCCATAAGATTCGTCATCACCTGGCGCAGGCGTCCCGGGTCTCCCAGGACCGAGGCCGGAACGTTGTCTCCGATGCGACAAAGGATTTCCACGGGTTTGAATCCCACCCGGGGGCGGACCACTTCGCAGACATCATAGACCAAAAGTTCGGGATCGAACTCCACGGTCTCCATATCCATTTCACCGGCTTCCACCTTTGAAAAATCCAGGATGTCGTTGATCAGGGACAACAGGGCTTCTCCGCTTTTATGGGCGGTTTTGGCGAAGTCGGCTTGCGTGGCATCGAGGTTCGTGTCCAGGAGCATCTCGGTGAATCCGATCACCGCATTGAGGGGCGTGCGGATCTCGTGGCTCATATTGGCCAGAAACTGAGATTTGGCCAGGGTGGCGGCTTCGGCTTCGTCCTTGGCGCGCTTCAGGGCATCTTCATATTCCTGCCGCGCCGTGATGTCTTCCACCATGCCGTCGAAATAAAGGATTTCGCCGTCGGTATCTTTGACGGCGTTGGCGGTGACGGAGCCCCGGAAGACGGTGCCGTCTTTCTTTTTCAACTGAATTTTTTCGGCGTGGAGAAACCCCTGGGAGATGAGTTTTTCGGAAACTTTCCGGCGTTGGGACGGATCATGGTAGAGGTCCGCCACGGGGGTTTTCATGAATTCCTCCACCGAATCAAAGCCGTGCATTTTGGCCAACGCCGGGTTGACCATGGTAAAATGCCCCTCGGAACCCTGAGAATTCCGGTAGATGCCGATGGGCAGGTTGTTGACCAGGGTGCGGTAATTCTTTTCGCTCTGGTGAAGGGCTTCGGTGGCCAGGCGACGCTTTTCCATCTCCTGGGAAAGCTCCTGGTTGGCCCGGGTCAGGTCGGCGGTGCGCTCCTCCACCCGTTTTTCCATTTCCCGGTAGCTTTTCTGGAGTTCGGCTTCGGCTTCTTCCCGGCGCTGCATCTCTTGTTGTAACTGCGTGTTGGCTTCCAGGAGCCGTGCCTGGTCGGCGGCGAGTTGATCCCGACCCTTTTGGATTTCCACGTAGCTTTCCCGGATCGATTCGATCAATTCGGACTGGAGCCGGACCGCCAGGTAAGCGAAGACGGCGCCCAGAAGCAGAATCGCCGCCACGGAAATCTCCTCCATCCAGTTGGAGCGGCTCCATATGCTCATCAACACCACCAGGTAGGCCAAAAAGAAAAAAACGATGAAGATCATCTGGAACCGCAGATGCCGCCGGATCAACGCCGCGTTCTTGACGGCGAAGCGGGCCAGTACGGGGAGTGCGGATCTGAAATGGTAAAGGTTGATCAGCATCATGATCGCCCCCATGACGATGAGAACGCTGGCCAGGAATGCGGCGGTGTCCATGCATTTTCTCCTTAATGCGGGAGTCGGGCGATCGGAAAAGGGAGGAAGGCCCCGCTGTCCCCTGATAGCACAGGCGGAAAAGGAGCACAAGCCGCCAGGCGCGCTTTACAAGGGGTCCGGGATGTGAAATAGTATATATCTTCAGTCCCATGAAACGATCCACGATGGAACCCGTATTTGTATGGCCCATGTAAATGATATCGTATTGATCTATCTGGAGGAAAAACCCGTCACCTTTGCCCGGATCGAGCGGATCGACCCGGATGTCAAGCCCGGATGGTTTCGGGTCAAACTTTTTTTGTTGCAGCTTCCGCTTCAAAGCGCCACCTGGATCCTTCGCGAAGCGTATATCAACGGCGCGGAATTCACCATGTCCGGAAAAAAGATGCGGATGGAGCAGGTGGTCTGCCCGGATGATGAAGCCGTATCCCCTGACGGGCAGACCGATGGGCAACCGGCACCCGATCCGAACACGCCCTCCAAGAGCACCGACGCCAAGGTCATCGACATGAAATCCCTTTTAAAAAAGCGATGACCCAACCCCATGAAAAAAAAGTCCTCTCCGCCTCCCGAAGAACGGATATCCCTGCGTTTTACATGGAGTGGTTCATGGGGGGCATTCGAAAGAAAGCCTTTACCTCCGTTAATCCTTATACGGGTAAAAGATCCGTCCTTTCGGTAACCCCCGAGACGGTCCACACCATTGTTTTCTGGTCGAAAAATTTCGGTCCTTTTCTGGAAGGCCGTTATGGGGAGCAGTTGTCAGAGCAGGGATTTCATCTTTTTTTCAATTTTACCATCAACGCGAACCCCCCGCTCCTGGAACCGGGCGTACCGCCCCTGAAGGCGCGGCTCGCACAGTTGGAGGCGCTGTGTGAACGGTTCGGACCCGAATGCATCACCTGGAGGTTCGACCCCATATGCTGGTACACCACGGGAGGCGGGGATTTAAGGGACAACGCGGCCGGCTTTGAACCCATCGCCCGTCATGCCGAAAACGCCGGCATTCAACGGTGTGTCGTCAGTTTTATGGATTTTTATCCCAAGATCGGAAAAAGAATCGAAAAAAAAGGATTGAGCGCAACCGGATTCGCCTTTGTGGATCCGCCCCTTTTGGAGAAGATACACGTTCTTTCCCGGATGGAAAAGGCCCTCCAAGAATCCCCGATACGGCTGATGACCTGCTGCGAAAAAGCGGTTCTGGAGGCCTTGCCGGCGGAATCCCGGATTCAGGCGGCCTCCTGCATCCCCAATGATTTGCTGATGAATCTCTTCGGCGGGCGCCTTTCCTTGAAAAGGGACACCGGCCAACGCATCAAGGACGGCTGCGGCTGCCGGGTCTCCGTGGATGTGGGATCCTATCGCCTGCATCCGTGTTTTCACGGGTGCCTGTTTTGCTACGCCAATCCGGCCTGAACGCCGCGAAACCGCCCCGTCGATTCGAAGCCTATACCGCGAATTCCACGTCCCTTCCCGCCACCGGATCATGATAGGTGATGCGGGTTCGGTAATCCTTGAGGTCGATGTGGGCAAGTGTTTTGTATTTGCCCTTTTCCCAGGAGGTCAGGATTTGGTGATCCGGGGACTTATGGATCTTGAATTTGCCGTTGAAGGCGGGGTAGTGATTTCTAAATTCCATGAGCCGTAAGAGGCGCTGGACCGGCGCCTTCCGGACTTCCGCCTGTATATCTTCCAGAGTGTAATTGTGCCGGTTGATGTTGCGGCCCTGCTGGGTGCTTTCCACCAGCGCGATGTCGTTTTCCCCGGCCAACAGCCCCACGTAGTACACCTGGGGGATACCGGGGGCAAAAAACTGGAGCGTCCGTGCGGTAAGATAGGAGTCGTCGTTTTGTTCCAGGGCAGAATAATAGGTGCAGTTGACCTGGTAGATGTCCAGGTTTTGATATTCAGGACCGGAATAGATTTTTTTGACGTTGGACCCTTTCAGATACAAGCCGTCCAGCGTGCGTTCGATCTCTTCGGAATTCAAGAGGCCTTCCACGTCCACCACGCCGATCCCGTCATGGGTGTCAAGGGTGTTGATCTGCCGCCGGGGGCAGATCCGCAGCCAGTTTTTAACCCTTTTGCCGGTGTGATGGTACAGGGCGTCCAGGACCAGCATGGGCAGGGCGAAATCGTAAGCCCAGTAGCCTTTTTTCGCCAGTTTCAGCTGATAGGAATAATGTTCGTGGACTTCCGGAAGGATCTGGGCGTCAAAGGCCGAGGCAAAGTCGTCGAACCACTCCAGCAGCTCCCAGACCCGGGGTTCCAGGAAGAAGCAGTTGGTCCCGATTTCAAGGGTGGTGTAGGCGAAGGCGTCCAAACGGATCATTTTGGGCCGGGTGCGGGCCAGCCGGATCAAAAACTGTCGCATGATTTCCAGGGTCTTGGGGGAGTTGTAATCCAGGTCGATCTGCTCGTAATCGAAGGTGCACCAGATCTTTTCCAGGGATCCGTCCGGCCGCTCGAGGACCATGTACGGGGGCCGGGGCTTGCGGGTGTACACCTTGGCCAGGTCCTCGTCGCTGATGAAACCGTCCGGGCTGAGCTTGTTGAAACTCAGGAACATGTCGGCATATTCGCTTGCGGACCCTTTCTGTACGTAATCCTGGAAAAAAACCGACTGCCGGGAAATATGGTTGACGACAAAATCGATCATCAGATCGAAATCCTGTCCAATCTTCTCCACGTCATCCCAGGTGCCGAAGCGCGGATCCACTTCATCGTAAGTCAGCGGCGCAAATCCCCGGTCCGCCGAAGACGGGTAAAAGGGGAGGATGTGGACCCCGCCGACGGCCTTTTTGAAGTACTTCCGGAGTACATAGTGCAATTCGGCCAGGTTTTTCCCCAGACTGTCGGGGTAGGTGATCAGTTGAACTTTATTTTGAAGCGCCATTCGTTTTCCTCTCCGCGGCCGCGGGGATGAACCGGTAGTGATCCATGGCCTCTAGAATCCCTCCGGCGTAAGTGCGTTTTGCGAAGTAGATATTGCGCAGTCCTTTGAGTTTTTTCAGCTCCGGGCTGTAATTGCCCACCACCACGGCCCGGGGTTCACCCCGCAGCATTTCTTCGTCGTTTCCCGAATCCCCGCAGACCAAAAAGTTTTGCAGGGGAATCTCCCATTTGTAACCGAGATACCGGATGGCCTTTCCTTTTGAAGCGCGGTAAGGAAGAATATCCAGGTATTTTTCATGGGAATAGATCAGGTTATAATGGCAGCGGTTCCGGGTCAGAATATCGTGGATTGCCGCCAGGCGGTCCTTTCCGGGAGCCATGTTATAGCTGATCTTGTATTTTCGTTGTGCCCTTTCCTCCTGATACTCCAGGAAATCGAAGGTCTTGAGCAATTCGACGATTTTATCGCGATCCCAGCGATGCGCGATGTGGGCTTCCCAGCCGCGGCCGTGATGCAGCGCGGGCCCGTAGTGAATCTGGCTTCCCACGGCGGAAATGATGATATCGGGATCGAAGACACCCGCCGATTTCAAGACCTCCACGGCCGATTCCAGGACGCGCCCCGTGGCCACGCCGAACCCGACGGTATCCCGGTGCCGATAAAGAAGGTCCATCAGGGAATTCAGGTCCGCTTCTTTGCCGCCCAAGAGCGTGTTGTCGATATCCGTGATGAGCATGCGGTTCAGACGGACCAACTTCCGGCCGATGGCGTTTCGGGGATGGGCCTTGGTCAGCGGTGACGCCCCGAAATTCCGGATCAAGGCGGTGATGTCTTTCACGTACCGTTTCGCGTGGCTGGTCCAGCTGTAGTGCTTGCGGACGTTGAGAATCCCGCTTTTCGAAAAAGCGTCCCATTTTTCGGGGTTCACGAGGATATCTTTGATGGCTTCGGCGATGGCGGCGGGATCGGTGGGGTCCACCAGCAGGCCGCATTTGCAGTTTTGAATGATCTCCTTCGCCCCCCCGTGCCGGGTGACGATGACCGGGAGTCCGCTGGCGGCGGCTTCCAGGACCGTAATGCCGAAGGGCTCCGTGAGGGCTGAATTCACGAAGACGCCTTTTTGGGCCGCGGCGATGCGATAGAGCTGGGGTACCTCGTATTCAAAGTCGTGTTTCTTGGGAATGGCCATCTTTCCGTAGAGATCGTATTTGTCCATGGATAAGAGCATCTGGGTCAGGACATCCCGTTCGTTGTCCTCCATTCCGGTGATATCTTTGCGGATCCCGGCAAAGACCGCCAGGTTGGCCATGGCCTGCAGATCCCGGTCCTGTCCGTAAGCATCGATCAATCCCTCGATGTTTTTCCGCTTGTCGGGCCGGCACAGCGCCAGGATCAGAGGCCGGTCGGGATGAATGAAAAAACGGTTCAGCTCCTCGAGCATCGAGGCCCGGGCATAAACGGCCAGCTCGTCTTTTTCCGTTTCCGGAAGGCGGTCGTAGTAAAAGGGGTAAAACTTGTTCAGGTCGATGCCCGGGGGGATAACGCTGAATTTGACCACTTCCCCGTTTTCATACATGCCGTATTGTTCTTTGATTTCCTGGCGGGTGCTGGTGATGACCAGATCGGCGGTTCTTAAGATCGCTTCTTCCACGGCAATCCGATGCCTGATGTTGTATTTTTGGATCATCTCCTTTTCGGAAAGGCCTTCTTCCGCCAGCCGTTCCCGCTTGACCCGGCCCAGGGAATGGCCGGTATACACAAAGGGGATGCCGAAGATATGAGCCAGTTCCTGGGCGGCGTATCCGGCGTCGGCATAATGCCCGTGCACCAAATCCGGCAAATCGTTTTGGCGTTTGATGTATTTTAGCGTTTTGTCCACGAATTCATCCAGGTGGGGCCAGAGGCGTTCTTTGCGCATGTATTTCCGGCCCCCGCACTGAATCCGGACGATGCGGAACCGGTCGTTTACCAGCTCTTCCCCTTCGCCGTAGTCTTCGGATAGGGCCTTGTCCACGATCCTCCGGGTGAACAGGTCCACCCGGCGCACCCCTTTGATTTGAGACAAGGCGTTTCCCAGTTCCACGACGTACTTGACCTGGCCGCCGGTATCCGCATCCCGCCCCAGTTCCAGGTTTCGGGACCGCACCCGGCCGTGAACGGAAAACATTTGAATATAAAGGCCTTCGGGTGTTTTTGAGTTACCCATGGAGTTCCTTTCGGATGGGGGCATATACGGCGTCGTTTTCCGGCAACGCCCCTTTGACGGCACAGACGCTTGCGGCCAGTTGCTGTGCCAGGGAGAGGATTTTTTCAGGAGAAAACCCTTTGAGATACCCGGCCGCAGCGGCGGCGGCGAAGGCGTCTCCGGCGCCCACGGTGTCCACGGCCTTTTCAGGGTGCCGCGGTTCTCGAAAATATTGGCCGTGTCTCGAAATCCATCGGGCGCCCTGGGCCCCTTGGGTCAGCACGATCACCTCGACGGCGTGCGTTTCCATGAGGGTGCCAATGACAGCCCCTTCGTCTTCCGGCGCACCGAGCATGAAGGCCAGTTCCTGGAATTCTTCCAGGTTGAGTTTCAAAATATCCGTTGCCTTCAGGGATTCCAGGACCACGTCCGGGGTATAGCATTCCGGCCGGAGATTGACGTCGTAAAAGGTTTTCATGCCTGCCGGGCGCCGGGACAGGAAGCGATGAAAGGTGTCATGCCCTTGCCGGGTGCGCTGAACGAGGGTGCCGAAATAGAACAATTCCGGCGCGGGATTCAGCAGGCGGCTTTCCCCCGGGTTCAATTGGATGAAATCATAGGCCGCATGTTGTTCTATCCTGAATTGCGGGATTCCGTCCTCGTCCAGGGACACCTGCACCGATCCGGTGGGATGGGCCGCATCCCGCTGTATATCCCGAAGATCGAATTCATGGGCTTTAAGGAATGCCAGTATTTCTTCTCCGGCGGGATCTTTTCCGATGCGTGAGACAAAACGGACCGGAATCCCCAGCTTTTTCAAATGGAAGGCGAAGTTAAACGGCGCCCCTCCGATCCGGCGTTGTCCGGGAAAAACATCGAAAAGAATTTCACCGATTACCAATACCATCTTAAAGGCTCATGATAGACATGTCTTTTACACTCCTTTCCGGGAGCGTGACCATTTTTTTCAACCTTTTCATTTTTTGGATTTGGGAAGAAGGGTCGCCGAATCCACTGTAAACCGGAGCAATGCCTCCTGGCAAGGGTTGCCGGCGATGGAATTCTCATTATCAACAGTATTTTCTTATATCAAATGCAGTCCTGGCTGTCAAACACCGCAAATGCTCGAAGTGGATCCATTTTTATGATACCTAATTGATCGTTTCGAATTTGGTAAAAATTATCCCCCTCAAGGAAGAGGGCGTTTTATATGGGCATGACAAAGGAAAAACCGGATGCAACGATCTCCTGCAAGCGTTTCCATTAAAACCGTCAAACTCAAAACGCCTTTTATCCTGGCACCCCTGGCGGGAATTACCAACCTGCCCTTCCGGATGATGGCAAAACAGTGGGGATGTGCACTGGTTTGTTCGGAAATGGTCAGCGCCCAGGGCCTGGTCAGAAAGATGCGGCGTTCCATGGACCTGTTGCAAAGCGATCCTGAAGAAAAGCCGTTGGCAATTCAGATTTTCGGGGCGGTGCCGGAAGTGATGGCGGAGGCCGCCCGGATCGTGGAAGACGCCGGTGCGGACATCGTGGATATCAATTTCGGGTGCGCCGTGAGAAAGATCGTCAAGACCGGGGCCGGTGCGGCGTTGATGAAAGATCTGAAAACCGCCGAAGCTCTTCTCCGGTCGGTGAGAGCGGCCGTGACAATCCCGATGACTCTCAAGATGCGCGCGGGCTGGATTCCCGGGGGGAGTCAGGCCCTGGAACTCGCCGTGATCGCCGAGGCCTGCGGCGCGGATGCGGTGACCGTGCATCCTCGGACGGCTACCCAGGGATTCAAGGGAAACGCCGATTGGTCGATTATCCGTGCGGTGAAAGCGCGTCTTTCCATTCCGGTCATCGGGAACGGGGATGTCTTTTCCCCCCGAGACGCGCTCCGGATGATGGAGACCACCGGTTGCGATGCGGTGATGATCGGGAGGAAAGCAGTGGGAAATCCCTGGATCTTTTCCCAGTGTGCGGCCCTTTTGGAGGGAAAACCGCCGCCGGCCGTTTCCATGGAGATACGGAAAGAGACCATGGAACGTTACGTGGACGCCATGGTCGCGTTTTTGGGGGAAAGGAGGGCGTGCCCGATGCTGAGAAGCCGCCTGGGGTGGTTCGTCAAGGGGATTCCCCATGCCGGCCGGTTCAAAGAGGCGATCAAGTCCATTTCTTCAAAGGCCGACGCGCTCGAGGCCGTCGGGGCGCTGAACGCCCTTGGATCGGATTGAGATCTTTTCCGGCAAGGGTGTTCCCGAAGGCGGCCCCTTATTCGACCCCCACGAAATCCCCTTCTTTAACGGGCCCTCCGGAAAGAATTTCGGCTTCAGCGGTATTGGGCGCCGCTGAGACGATTTTGACCTTTCCTTTCGGTTTTCCCGGAATGATGAATTTTTGACCGTCGATCCCTTCGATGATACGGCCTTGCTCAAAGACGGTGAGCACCATTCCTGGTTTGACCCCGGTCCGTTTCCCGGCAGAAAGAAAAAGCGTATCGCCTTTGACGGCGGTCACATACCCCTGCCAGGGAAGATCGTTCAGGGCCTCGCAGATCGTATCCCCCATTTCTCCGGCGATTTGAAGGAGTCCTTTGCGGATCTGGGGAAGCTCCAGGTGTGTCGGGGAACCTGTTCGCACCTGGAATGTTTCATCGACTTGTGTCTCAAAATAAAAATCCCTGGATAAGGCCTTGGTACCGGTGCGGGTATCGAAAACCTCTGCGTCCCCATGGATTTGAAGCATATGGCGCTCCCCCTTAAACCACAGGATGCCCCGCTCTTTGACCCGGACGCCGATGCTTTCGATCCCGATGGAAGCGATGGCGTTGAATCCGGACCTTCTCCCCGATTCACAGAGGCGGTAAGCGTCGAGTCGGCCGGACGGGGTCCGGGGAAGGGCATCGGCGTCGTCGAAACCCAACAGGTCCGCCCCGGTTTCCAGCAGAACCGCCCCGCAATGATGCCGGATGGCCGACCGGAGCGGTTTTTCAAATGCACTTTTCAGCCCGTCGCTTTTCAGCCCGGTTCGGTCCTTGAGAGGAAGCAGGACCATTCGGATTTTCAACGTCCCCAAGGTGGGATTCAAGTCCCGTGCGATCAAGCGGGTGGTTTTGCCCACCGTGGCGCACCCGAAAAGGCTTGCCGCTAGAAAGAGGAAAAGGGCGACGTGCATTCCCCGGGGTCCAAAGACGTCTTCAAAAACGTGTTTATCGCCGGCGTGGTTTTTCATAAACGGCCTTCACCCGGGTGGTAATTCCTCCCCGGGGAGTGAATTCTCCGCTCACCGTCATTGTTTTGGGATCGACCCGCGCCACCAGATGGTCCAGGATGTGATGGACCAGGTGTTCGTAGAAGATCCCCACGTTTCGGTACTGGAGGAGATAAAATTTCAAGGATTTCAACTCCACGAGACTTCGATTCGGGATATAAAAAATGGTGATTTTCCCGAAATCCGGGAGTCCGGTCATGGGGCACACCGAGGTATATTCCGGTTGCTCAATGGTGATTTCGATGTCTTTTCCCGCGTACCGGTAATCGATGACCTCCAAGAGGTCGGGGGAGACCGTTTCGGGCCCCCTGGCGCGATAATTGAGTTTTGGATGTTTCCGGGCCATAACGTGTTTCCGATCCGAAAAATTGGGTTTCGTTTCTGTGAAAAGGCGTTTCTCCTCTTAGGAAAAATCCGTTTTCATGTCAAACGGCAAGAAGATCCGGGGGTGTGGATCAGCGTATTCCCGGCTCCCGGCGGGCGAAGGGAAAACAGGCCGATGGGTTGCAGATGATGCGGCAAAACCGGCGTCAACGGAGTGCCGCATATGTCGGTTCGGCAGGCGGGTTTTCGAATCTCAATGCCTCGAGATACTCACTTTTCAACGTATCGATGAGTTCCTTGACGGAGACGATTTTATCCACCAGATAGGCGTTTGCCCCCGCAAAGGCGAAACCGTTTTTGAATAGTCCTTTTTTGGCGGCGGCCAGGGCTAAAGCGATGCAATAGGGGCTCTTATCGGGACTGCACGATTTGACGCAATGGTAGACGCAATGAAAGGGTTTTTTGATGCCGGCCGAGACGGCGTCGATGAAACTGTTTTTCAGCGCCCGTCCGGGCATCCCCACCGGGCTTTGGATGACCACCAGGTCCTCTTTTTTGGCATCCACATAAGCCTGCTTGAAAGCCGGGCTGGCATCGCATTCATGGGTGGCCACGAATCGGGTCCCCATCTGGACGCCGGAAGCTCCCAAATTGAGAAACTTGAGGATGTCTGCACCCGTATAAATGCCCCCGGCGGCGATGACCGGAATGGGGCGGCGGCACTCGGACTCCAGGGGTTGGATGAAGCGGAGCACTTCTTGGACCAGATTTTCCAGGCAAAAGCCGGGGTTGTCGATTTGATCCGTCGTAAATCCCAAATGCCCCCCCGCCTTGGGTCCTTCCACGACAAAAGCATCGGGGAGGCGGTGATACCTGGAAAACCATTTTTTGCAGATCAAGGCGGCGGCCCGGGCCGAGGAAATGATGGGCACCAGTTTGGGCCGGGAGCCGTTTTTGAGGTATTTGGGAAGCTCCAGGGGAAGGCCGGCTCCCGAAAAGATGACGTCGATGCCTTCTTCGACGGCCGTGCGCACCAGTTCGGAGAAATGGGTCAGGGCCACCATGATGTTGACGCCGAGAACCCCCTTGGTGGCGGCCCGGGCCGCCCGGATTTCTTTTCTGAGCACCCGGGTGTTGGCCTCTGCGGCGTTGGACGAGCAATCGGGTTCCCCGATTCCTGCCATGGCGCCGGCAATGACGCCGATACCCCCCTGGGTGGCCACCGCGGATGCCAGGCCCGACATGGAAATGCCCACTCCCATGCCCCCTTGTACGATGGCCAGTTTGCTGATCAGCCCGTTGATGTTCAATCCCGGTATTTCCATACCCGTACTCCTTTCGAGCCGCGATGCTCGTCCTTGAAATTGCTTGATTCTCCGTCCGGTTCGGCTCGAAACCGGGCTGAACGCAAACGAGACTGCAGTCTATGCGATTGTACCCGAAAAAGCAAGGGAATTCCCGTAAAAGATGCCCTTTCATGAAAAAAGTTGCGGTGCCCGTACAAAGCCGGCCGGTTGCCCCTTGTTTTATTTTCAGCCATCCGGTATCCACTTGATTAAACACGCCCCATCGCGGGGTGAAAAGATCCGATTCGGCGCAATGCCGGAAATGAAAAACAGAGGCCTTATGAAATTGATTGAACGACTGGAGCGGATATTTCTGCCCTCCCGGGCCGCGGATGAAGTGCAGGTGGATCTGAAGGAGATCTTTTGCAAGAGAAAAGACGAGGGGTATGTTAAACGTCTCAGAACTCCCGCCATCGGTTGTGCGTACAGGAATTTGGACGGCAGCGATCGTCAAAAGGCGTTGGCCAAGCTCAAGGTCGGGGAGCGGGTGCGCCTCATCTGGGGTTCCTCCCAGGAGAAAAAAGACCCTGTTGTCTACCTTGTGAAGAAAGGGGGGGGGCGCCAACTGAACATGGCCGACTGCTTCGGTCGTTTGAGCGACAAGGTTGCCGCCGACGTCATCCGGATGATGACCCGGGATAACATCGTCACTTCCGCAAGGGTGGTCCGGATCACCGGCGGGACCCGAAAAAATCCCAAGAAAGGTTGCATCCTGGAGCTTTCCATGTATCCCGGGCCCAAGAAAGGGGGGTCAACGGCATGACGGAAGCCTATCGGGCACTCATCGACAAGAGCCTTTCCATGGGGGCCCTTGGCGCAAAGATCATCGATACGAAACGGATTGTGTTTGACCCCCGCGCTTTCTTGAAATGCCGGTTCGGGTGCAACCGGTGGGGAAGGTACTGGACATGTCCTCCCCACATGGACCTTCCCCCCGAGCGGTTCATGGAAGCCTTTTCCCGGTATCAAAATGCCCTGATTCTCAGGACCAAGGATCCGAAAAGCGGGCAGGAAATCGCGGTGGCCGTGGAAAAAGCGGCCATGCTTTCTTTCGGATGCGGGTTTGCGTTTGCCATGGCCCTTTGCGTGCAGTGCGAAACGTGCGCCTACCCCGAACCATGCCTGTATCCGCACGTGGCCCGCCCGGCCATGGATGCCTACGGGATCGACATCGCCAAGACGATTGCGCCATTGCATTTCAAAGTGGAATTCGATGAAAAAGGCGCCCTTCTGCCTTCATGGTACTCCATGGTGCTGCTGGAATAGGCTGCAACTTCCAAATATCGTTTCCTATAAACCCTGTCCGACAACTCCCCCTCCCGTGGAAAGATTCGGCTAAGGGCGTAACGGTTTGAAATGAAACCCCTCCCGGCATATTGACTTCATCCGGGCAATGTGCCATAGAGCCGAGAGGAGAGATGCGGCGCCTTTCGGAAAAGAAATGAGGGAATCGCGGCCGAATGTGCCGGATGTCCTGAGATTTTCATGAACGATGATCTTATAAAGCCTCCCAATGGATTTACCCTTATCGAGGTGATGATTGTCGTTGCCATCATCGGCACCTTGGCGGCCATCGCCGTCCCCAACTACATCGCCTACCGGAAAAGGGCCATGGAAGCGCGTGCCCTTGCCGAGATAAAGATCCTTTCGGACGCGATCACTGTTTTTGAAATCGACAACAACCGGCTGCCCAACAGCCTCAATGAACTCAAGGGCGGTGTTCCCCTGGATCCATGGGGAAACCCTTACCGGTATCAAAACTTTGATATCACTCCAAAGGGACAATGGCGGAAGGATAGGTTCCTGATTCCCATCAACACCTATTATGATTTATGGAGCATGGGTCCGGATGGGGCCACCCAGCCGCCTCTGACCGCCAAAGCAAGCCAGGACGACATCATCCGGGCCAACGACGGCGCGTTTATCGGGAAAGCCTCTCGATATTGATGCGTCCAGCCATTTTGGCTTCAGTGAAAAAATTATGACCGAAGATCGCATTCCCTACAGCCGGTTTCTTAAGACACGCGTGGCACGGCGGTTTTTCTACCTGTTCGTCCTTTGCGCCTTGGTTCCTCTGCTTGCCATTGCCGGCATCTCCTATGTCTATGTCGGCGGGCAATTGAAAGACCAGGCGTTCAAAAGACTGCATCAGCAGGTGAAATCCAAAGGTCTCGAAGTATATGATCGGCTGTTATTTGTGGAAACGGAATTGGAGGCGGCGGCACGAAAAATCAGGCAGGACCGTTGGGATGAAACCGCACTGATCCCCTTTCAGACTCTGAGGCACGAGGGAAGCCGCTTCAGAGACATCGAAACCATTCCCGTCGACCAGGAGACCCTCTTTCCGGTCCGTCTGCCGGATATGTTGACGCATTTCTCCAAAGAGACGCTCAATCATTTGCAAAACGGCGGCAGTTTCATCGGAATCGCAACGGACCTGGACCACGTTTCCAAGGTCCTGATGATACGGTTCGTGGAGCCGTCCGATCCGGCCCAAGGCATTATTATAGGTGAAGTGGATCCACTTTATCTGTGGAGAATCGGTATGGAAGGCGCCCTGCTTCCGGAAGTGGAACTGGCGGTTTTCACCCTTGAAAAGCACCTGTTAATCTCTTCTTTCCAATCTTTCCAATTCATTCGGACGATTGCTGAAAAAAAGCCCCACGGGTCTTTTTCCGGAGATTTTGAAACAACGTATGAAGGAAAAATATATTTGAACAGTTATTGGCCCCTGTTTTTGCGGCACCACTTTGCCAGTTCGGACTGGATTTTTATTTTCAGCCAATCCAGGGCCTCGGTCTTGGAGCCGGTGTTCAAGTTCAGCCGATTTTTCGGCCTGCTGCTCTTGTTGACGCTCTGGATCATCATACTCATTACGCTGGTGACCCTTCGGAAAAGAATGGTACCTGTGGAAAAGCTGAAAGCAGCGACGATGAAGATTGCCCAAGGGGACTTCGGGTACCAGGTGGATATCAAAAGCGGAGACGAATTCGAACTCCTCGCCGAGACATTCAATGAAATGAGCCTCAAGCTCAAGCAAGGGCAGGACATGCTGGTCCAGGCGGCCAAAGTCAGCGCCTTCGGACAGATGGCCGCCGGAATCGTCCATGAAGTCGGCCAGCCGCTGACGGCGATCAACGGTTACACCGAACTGCTGCGATTAGGGGTTTCTCCCGATAAAGAGAAACGATACCTGGAGATCATCTCCAGCGAGGGGAGCCGCCTGTCCCAGATCGTATCCAAGTTCCGGTCGTTTCTCAGATCGTCCAAGGAAGAATTGGCCCCGATTTCCCTCAAGGAGGTTCTTATCCAAACGACATCCCTTTTGGAACATCAATTGAAACGCGGCAATATTGATCTCAAAATGGAAACAGCCGAACCGCCTCCGGTCATTTACGGGGACAAGAATGAACTCAAGCAAGTATTCTTGAATTTACTGATCAACGCCATCGACGCCCTGGAAAAGCAGCAAACGGAGGAAAGACACATTCACGTTAAAATCAACGGCGGGCCCGATTCCATTCAGGTCTATATCGAAGACAACGGTTGCGGAATTCCGCCGGAGATTCAGCTGCGCATTTTTGATCCGTTTTTCACCACGAAGGAAGAAGAAAAAGGCACCGGCTTGGGGTTGGCGATCATCAATTCCATTCTGCACAAGCATCGGGCCCGAATTGAATGCCGTTCCGAGGTGAATCGGGGAACACGGTTTACGATACTCTTTCCACGGCCCGAATCGAAAACACACGAGGGATAAGGAGTCATCCATGGCAGAATCCCGGGAAGCTTCATCGAAGTGGGGCGGGTCTCCCCCACCAATTTCAGCGAGATTTTCAAGAATATCCACCAGACCGTAAAAGACGCGGTACGGGGGATCGAAGAGGTTCTGGAAGAAGAGGAAGACTGAACCGAACGGGCCCGACTCAGTGGGCCTTTGCCCAATTGTCGCCCCACGCCAGGTTCACCTTCAAGGGCACCCGGAGTTCCCAAATCCCTTCCATGATCTCTTGGATCAATCCGGAGACGACCGCTGTTGAGTTTCTTTTGTTTCAGCGTTTCATGGATTCGGATCATGGCCACCTTGATCAGGTCCGCTGCCGACCCTTGGATGGGCGTGTTGACGGCGGTGCGTTCGGCGAACTGCCGGGTCGCGGCATTCCGGCTGTCCATGTCGGGCAGCGGCCGGGTACGGCCCAAGAGGGTATGCACTTTTTTTTGGGTTCTGGCCTTCTCGAGGGTCCGGTAGATATACTGTTGAACGCCCTTGTACCGGGAAAAGTAGTGATTGATGTACGCCTGGGCCATTTTCTGACTGATGCCCAGTTCCTGGGATAACCGGTACGCCCCCATCCCGTAAAGAATCCCGAAGTTGATGACCTTGGCCTGGCGCCGCAGCTCCGGCGTCACCATTTCAGGGAAGACTTCGAAGACCTCCGTGGCGGTGCGCGTATGGATGTCTTCTTCGTTTAAAAAGGCCTCGATCAAGATGGGATCTTCCGAGCAGTGGGCCAGTATCCGAAGTTCGATCTGGGAGTAGTCCGCGGACAAGAATTGCCAGCCGTTTCGGGGGATGAAGGCGCTTCGAATTTGCCGTCCTTCCTCGGTGCGGATGGGAATGTTCTGCAGGTTGGGATCGGAACTGCTCAGCCGGCCAGTTGCGGTGACGGTCTGGTTGTAGGACGTGTGGATGCGTCCGGTTTCCGGATGGATCAGCTCCAAAAGCGCATCGGCGTAAGTGGACTTGAGCTTGGACAGGGTGCGATGCCGTAAAACATAGGCCGGGAGTTCGTGTTGGGCCGCTAAAAATGTCAGCACGCCCACGTCCGTGGAATAACCGGTCTTTTTTCGGGTCTTTTTCTGCGTGGGCAGCCCCAGTTTATCGAAAAGAATTTCCCCGAGCTGCTGGGAGGACTGGATGTTGAACCGTTGTCCGGCCATGGAATAGATGTCTTCTTCAAGGGTTTCCAGTTGATGCTGGAAGGATTCCGACAATTGTCTCAGGCGGTTTTGATCGACGCGGACCCCGTGCATCTCCATGTCTTTGAGGACCGGCACCAGGGGCATTTCAACGGTGTCGAAAAGACGGATGAGGTCAGCTTCCTTGAGTTTTTGCGAAAGGACGCGATGGGCCATGAGGGTGATGTCGGCGTCTTCGCAGGCGTAATCCGCGGCTTTTTCCAGGGGGACTTCCGAAAAACAGACGCTTTCCTTTCCCTTTCCGGCCACTTCGTGGTAGGGCGTTTTACGGTAGTCCAAAAAGTCCATGGCGATCTGATCCAGGCCGTGGCTTCGTTTGGACGGGTCGATGAGATAAGAAGCCACCATGGTGTCGAAGGCCACCCCCGAAAGATCGAGTCCGCTCCGGGTCAACACGATCCAGTCGTATTTGATGTTCTGGCCCACCTTTTCGACGGCAGGATCCCGGAAGATCGGCGTCAGGGCCTTGAATACCACCTCCTGCGGCAGTTGCGCCGTCTCGGTCCCGGCGAGGTGGCCGATGGGGATGTAAAACCCTTCGTGATCCTTCATGGCGACAGAAATCCCCACCAGTTCGGCCCGCATGGGATTCAAGGCGGTGGTTTCCGTGTCAAGGGCGAAGCGCCGGGTCTTTTCGAGGCGTGCGACCAGGGTGTTCAAATTCTTTTCGTCCGTCACGAGCCGATAGTCCTTCCCGCTTTTGTCTTCGGGCGTCGAAAAAGTCTCCAGGAGCTGCTTGAATTCGAGTTCCTTGAAAAGCACCGACAGTTTTTTAGGATCCGGGCCGATGAACCGAAACCGATCCGGATCGAACGGGACGGGAACCGTGGTGTCGATGGCCGTCAGGGACCGGCTCAAAAAGGCCTGCTCTCTGTGGGCCAGAAGCGCTTCTTTCAGTTTCTTCTGGGTCACCTGGTCGATTTGGTCATACAAAGACTCCAGGGATCCGAAGCGGCGGATCAACTCCACGGCCCGTTTGGGCCCGATGCCGGGCACCCCGGGAATGTTGTCCGACGTATCCCCGGAAAGGGCGAAGGCATCCACCAGTTGACGGGGCTCGACGCCGTACTCCGTTGCCACGGTCGTAAGGTCGATCCGTTTGTCCTTCATGGGATCCCAGATGACGCTGGCGTCGTTGACGAGTTGCATGAAATCCTTGTCGCCGGTGACCATCACCACGGTGAAGTCCGCTTCCCGGGCCGAACGGGCCAGGGTGCCGATGAGATCATCGGCCTCGTATCCGGGCATCTCGATCACGGGGATCTGAAACCCTTTCACCACGGCCCGGATGTAGGGGAGCTGCTGTACGAGGTCTTCGGGCATGGAGGGACGGTTGGCCTTGTAGTCTTTGTAAATGTGATGCCGGAAAGTCGGCCCCCTGGCGTCGAAGCACATGACCGTATAGGCCGGGGCGCGCTCCTGGATTAGCTTTACCAGCATCCGGGTGAAACCGAAGACGGCGTTGGTGGGAAGCCCCTTGGAGTTGGAAAGCCCCCGGATGGCGTGATAGGCCCGGTGGATGAAGGCGGAACCGTCGATAAGATAGATCGTGCGCGAATCAGCAGCGTCATCCGGTGCCGGGGCGGGTTTTTTCTCCGTCGTGTGTTCTTCCATGATCCGTCTTTCCGTTCAAAACCTTCTTGTCCGAATCCGCCGGCCTGAGGGACATCCGGCCCGATCCGCGGTGCGAGATTCGTTGACAGCACCTTGTTTCGAATTTAAAATTCAAGATTATACATGCTTACAAATGAAATTCATCTACCACGGATCTAAAAAAACGACAAGCGACACCGGGGAGGAAAAATGAGCGCAGGACGCGTGTTAACCGACGAAAAGGACATCCGGGCCCTGCTGGAACAGGTGAGCACCATCGCAGTTCTGGGAGTAAGCCCCAAACCGGACCGGGATTCCCACCGGGTGGCCAAGTATCTTAAGGAAAAAGGATACCGGATCATCCCCGTCCGCCCCAAGCAGAAAGAAATCCTTGGAGAACCGGTGTACGATTCCCTGGATGCCGTCCCGGAACCGGTGGATATCGTGAATGCGTTCCGCCGCGCCGAACAAATCCCGGCCCATGCCGAAGAAGCCCTCCGAATCAAACCCAAAGCCTTCTGGATGCAACTGGGCATCGAAAACAAAGAAGCGGCCGATCTTTTGACCCGAAACGGGATCCACGTGGTGATGAACCGCTGCATCAAGATCGAACATGCGCGGCTCTTCACCTAGACAAAGCTACCTTAAGCGGCGCCGGAAATCCCGGCCCTATGTCTGTCACTGCTGCAACCGGGAGATGCCCTTTTGCTGGACTTGCCGGTGCGGATTCGAGATCTGCCAGGAATGCATGCAGGAAAACTTCTGGGGCATGTCCTGCAACGGGATCACCTGGCAGTGCCCCGACTGCGGCGCTCTCAACGGGTTTGGGAACCAGTAGCCCATCCATCCCGGTCTTTTCCGCCATGCCAGATTCCGGGCACATTAGAAGTAAAAGGTTTATCGAAATCGGTGTCGGTATCGAAATCGTGATCGGTATCGAAAACAACATGTTGAAGTTACTTGGAAGAAATCCTGCTGAAGTGACGAAGGTTACCGGTTATCAACGCCAAATCATGGTCTATGGATGTGGCTGCAATCTGACTATCCGCATCCGGAAGGTTTATTCCATTTTCTTCAAGATGCGCTCAAATTTTACCAAAAACGTTCGCAACGCCTATGTCGTAGGGTAAAAATGGATGCCAATTCTTCACTATTTTCCCAGCCGCCCGCATCGCTGGCAAGTCCACTTTCTGGTCCTGCTTTTCTCAAACGCTTTAGGTGTTCGAGGTCACCGGGGCTGACAAGGGCGGCGACAGGTTTGCCGTGTCTGGTAATGAGCACCGCGGAACTTGCTTCCACTTTACGGATGCATTCTGAAAAGGTGGCTTTTGCTTCGGCCACGGATATGTTTTTATCCATTATCGACCTCCATTTTTGACCATTATGACCATTATGACCAAAATATCAGGGGTTTTTAGCGTAGCGCAGCTCGCCATTCCCGAGGCGCGCCCGCGCGCCTCGGGAATCAATGTTCGGCAGTGACCGAATCTATTCACACCCGAAGGGAGATTTTCTGCAATGGATATTCCACGGATCTTCAACATCACCGAAAGCGATCACCGCATCCACAACCCGTTTACACCCGAAAAGCTCGCCACGCTTGGCGCGGCGCTGCGCCTGGAAACGGGAACCCGAGTGCTCGACCTCGGCAGCGGTTCGGGGGAGATGCTGTGCACCTGGGCACGCGATTACGGAATCATCGGTACCGGCATCGACATGAGCCGGTTGTTCACCGAGCAGGCGAAACGCCCGACGAGTTCGCGAAAGAGGTTCGAACCCAACTCACCTCGGAACCCGAGCGCTACGCCGCTTACACGCGTGAATACTTGGGCTGGGGCGTGTTCGCGCTGATGCCGCGGTGATGAGGAAATTGCCGGGCGACTCAGAAAGTGGGGAAAATCCAATATGACTAACGGCTGGCTTTACAAGGATTCGGGCCGAAATCCGGCCGTCATCTGTGAACCAGAGCGTTGGCGCCCCCTAACTTTAGACAATTGATTTCATGGCCTTTTAATTATCTTTATTGTATCTTGCGGGTGAAAATTGGTGACAAGGGGGCATGAAAAATGAAAAATAAGGTTACCGCCAAAGAGGACCTAATTAAGCGAATCCTGGAACAACGGGAACGGCTTTCATCTTTAGGGGTCATACGAATCTTTTGTCCGCGATGAGACTCTCAAAAAAATATCGGGAAGGCAAAGCCGTTATCCGGCGAAAATTCGCCCGTCAACTCGCGTGTTATGCGAAAATTTAACAACTTGACACTGTACACCTGATGGTGTACAGTGGGCCGATGAAGAAACGCGATTTAGAAAAGGCGCTTGAAAGAATCGGTTGGGCGTTTCTTCGCCATGGAAGCCGCCATGACATTTGGACCGACGGCGAACGTGAAGAAGCAATTCCTCGCCACAACGAAATAAACGAAAAGCTTGCCAGAGCAATTCTCAGGCGAGCCGAGAGGAGAAACTGATATGCGATTTTACGGGAAAGTTTACAAAGACGGCAAGTTCTGGCTGGCGGAGCTGCCTCTTTTCGATGCCATGACTCAAGGCCATACACGAAAAGAAGCCTATGCCATGGTTGAGGATCTCTTGGAAAGCTTAGTAAACCGCCCGGGATTTAAGGTGTCCGTGCATCAGGGCAAACACGGTGATTTTGAGGTGAGTGCAAACGATCCTCGCTTTTTGATAAGCCTTTTTCTGCGAAGACAGCGAGAAAGAAGCGGTCTTTCGTTATCAGAAGCTGCCGAGAGACTTGGGGCCAAGTCTCGCAATGCGTATGCTCGTTATGAGCGAGGAACATCAATGCCGAGCTTGGAGAAATTGGTCGAATTGTATCAAGCCGTTGCACCTGGTAAAGATATCGTACTTCACGACAGTGCTTCCGCATAACATTATATGGGCTTCAGATGTTAAGGAAAAAATTCCTTAAAAGATCGGGAAGACCAAAATAGAGAATATTTACTATCGGGATTGACTGATCCATCAAAGCGTTCTTTGACAATCAGCATATTGCCACCCGGCAGGTTAAAAAACCTGAAAAATGGTTTTTCCCTTACGGAAAGAATATATTTCGGTACCCTTATGGAGGTGTATCCCGCCACAGGCGGGGCGCATTCAAAGCCAATCGGCTTGTCCGCTTTGAGTGGAGCATTTAGTCAGGGCGTCACTCGGACAAGAGGCAGAAAACGCAATGCGGTTCTGCGGTTCTTTATCGAAGCTTCCATTTTTTCGAAAG
>JAFDGC010000108.1 GCA_019309485.1 Deltaproteobacteria bacterium
GGACATGCAGCGCCGGGTACCGGGCATCGAAAAGATTAAAACCCTGGTGGGATTTGAACCGAAGACCGACCTTGATACGATATTAAACCGCGTCATCGAGGCCATGCGCTCGGCACCGGCCGTTTCCGAATCCGAATTGCAAGAGCCTCCCCTCTCGGCCCCTTGAACCCTTCCATCACTTGACCCCCCGAACCCTTGACCCCTCGAACCCTCGAACCCTCGAACCCTCGAACCCTTTTATACTTTGTATTTCCCGAAATCCTCCGGGGAGAGTTTTTCCAGGTACTCGGCCCATTTTTTCCCTTCTTCGCTCTTGTCGAGGATTTCGCCTTCCGTAACGCCTTCCGTAAATCCCTTTTTCGATTTCTCGATCACTTGGTCGTCCACATAAATGGGCGCTTTGAACCGGAGGGCCACCGCGATGGCGTCGCTGGGCCGGGCATCCATGATGAACGTCTTTTCGGGGGTGGTGAAGTGGATTTTAGCGAAAAAAGTATTGTCCTTCAGGTCGCAGACTTCCACCTTGACCACCTCGATGTTCTGGGAAACCAATACATTTTTAAAAAGGTCGTGGGTCATGGGCCGCTCGAATTGGATGTTCTGCAACACCGACGCAATGGCTGTGGCTTCCAAGAGGCCGATCCAGATGGGAACCGCCTGATCCCCTTCCTGGGTTTTCAGAATGATGATGGGGGTGTTTGACGCCGGATCCAGTGTCAAGCCCGCTATGTCGGCTCGATATAACATGAGTTCCTTCTCCTTTTTTCGCCCGATGTGGTCCTTATGCCGGTATTTCCCCGGACAGGGAGTTTGCAAAGGCCTGCTGGACGTAAACGCGCACCTGCGCTCCTGAATGAATGCGGTGGTTAAACAGTGCGTCTTTTTTCACGTTGAAATTCACGATCTTATTCCCTGAAGTCCGTCCCGTCCATTGGGCAAATCCGGGATCGGTTGTTCCGGATTGTTTCTTTTCCTTCTTGCTCGGTCCGTCCACGAGAATTTCCTGAAAAGTCCCCACGAGCGCCCGGTTCTTTTCCAGCGTCAGCACCCGCTGCAATCCGAAAAGTGTTTTCAGCCGTTGCGCCTTGATCTTTTCAGGAACCTTTCCCGTCAATTCTGCGGCCCGGGTCCCTTTGCGATCCGAATACTTGAAGGCAAAGAGGCTGTCAAATTGCACTGTTTCGATGAGATCCAGGGTTTCTTGAAAATCCCCTTCCGTCTCTCCCGGAAATCCAACGATGATGTCCGTGGTGACGGCGATTTCCGGACACGCGGATCGAAGGGCCTGAATCCGGTCCATATAATGGACCCGCGTATAGCGGCGGTTCATTCGTTTCAGGATCCGGTCCGAACCGCTTTGCACCGGGAGATGGATGTGCCGGCAGAGTTTATCCAGGCGGCCGAAGGTCTCTGCCAGGTCGTCGGAAAGATCCTTGGGGTGTGAGGTGGTGAACCGGATTCGATACAGATTGTCGATGCTGTTGATCCGGGCCAGCAACTCCGAAAAGGAACAGATCCCTTCTTTTTTCCCGTAGCTGTTCACGTTTTGTCCCAAAAGGGTGACCTCGCGCACCCCTTTTTCCACCAGGTCCCGGATCTCGGAAAGGATCTCCTCCGGGTTTCGGCTTCTCTCCCTGCCCCGGACAAAGGGAACCACGCAATAGGCGCAGAAATTATCGCACCCTTGCATGATCGTAACGAACCGGGAAACCCCGAGATCCGCCTTAACCGGTTCCTGGGAAAAGAACGTCTCCTTTTCTTCCGGCGTCTCGCCGGCATCCACATCCACGATGCGCCGTTTTTCCCGGCTAACCTTTTCGATGATCCCCGGGAGGCGCCCGTAGGCGCGAGTACCCAGCACCAGGTCCACGTGCGCCATCCTCTCGAGGATGCGGTCTGCGTCCTGCTGGGCCACACACCCCCCGACGGCAATAATCAGGTTCGGGTTTTGATCCTTCATGGCTGCCAGTCTCCCTAAAAAGCTGTAGGCCTTTTGCTCGGCCTTTTCCCGGATGGCGCAGGTATTCAAAAAGATCAAATCCGCATCTTCGGGAAAAGGAGTGGGGCGATACCCGCATCCTTGCATCAGGGCATGAATCCTCTCGGAATCATGAACATTCATCTGGCACCCGATGGTATTGATATAAAATCGTTTCTCCATCACCTTCTAAGTTAATTCCGGACTGGAGGCTTTTCAACAGGTCCAAGACGTCTTTTTCGCATCCCGGAGGAACATGAAGGCAGACCATGCCG
>JAFDGC010000109.1 GCA_019309485.1 Deltaproteobacteria bacterium
CAATTTCTGCGTCAGGCTCAAATTTTAATCCTCGAAATACTCAATGTATTCCTGTGGTTAAAATTTTCGCCTTCCTTGAACTTGAACAAAAATGAACATTTTTCAAAGGTCTCTGGGTGACCAAAACGCTTCTAAATCCTCCTTGCCAATGTGTTGCCGTGAGATAAGATTCGAAAAATGAGGTGACTACATTTTAGCTATATTGTGGCTTACCTCTATCAAAGACCGAACTTGACTGTCAACAAAAATTGGCCGGATCAACGCGTTTGAACCGCAGCAGCGAGCGCATTCCCCGCCGGTTCTGCCTGACGGCAGTGCTTCGCGGGTTGGAGCGAAGCAAAAATCCCGCTTTGCGGGGCAGCGGGGAGGCTTCAAAGCTCCCCAGCCCTGAAAGACGTGGCTTCCGGAAAGCATTTCGGCCGGAAGGTTACGGATGCCGTTTCAAGGCGCCTTGGAGGGCATCTCCTTTTCCATCGCCGTGAAAGGGAGAAAAGGATTGCCCCCTTTGAGAGGCTTGGGCTTTTTTTTATACCTCCGGGTGAACGGCCGGCGCCGGAGGAGCACGTAAGTGGCACCGGCCCCGCCGTCGCAGAGGCGGGCGCTGGCAAAAGCGATGACCCACTTGCGCCATGGTCCGGTGGTCAACCACTCACAGATCCGGGTCTTGAGCACCGGTTTGGCGGGGGAGGACAGGCCCCGGCCGTGGACCACCAATACATGGCGCTTTCCGGTGCGGATCGCTTCTTTCAGGAAACGGTCCAGGTTTTCCTTCGCGGCTTCCACCCCGAGTCCGTGGAGATCGATGTGGGACTGGATGGAAAAATCCCCCCGGTGGAGGCGCCCGGCGATTTCCGGAGGGACTCGATACCCGGTGCCTTCCACGTATTCCGATGTTTGGGAGACCAGAAAGCCGGCTCCGGATTGGACAAGGGCTTCGAGCCGTTTCATTTCCGATGCATCTGCCGCAGAAGTCCGGGACGCCGAAGACTGGGGTTCCGGGGGCCGCGAAGCAGAGGAATGCTCCCGTCGGGTCAGGGGGAGAACATCCCGCATGGCGTCGCGGAATATCCGGGATTCATCGACTTCGGCGGGAAAGGGCTGGGTCGCCTTTTTGCACTCCAGACGAGGATGAGTTTCCGATAGAAAGGATCGCTTTCGTGGGGATTCGTTTAAAAACCGTGTCAGTTCTTCAAAGGATTTGAATCTGTTCCGGTGTTTGGCATGCATTTGCCCCTCCCGGAAAAAAAGAGAGTTGCGGATCTTTACGGCCTCTTCAAAGACCTTTTCAACACGTGCCCCTTTTTATATCATAAGAAACCGGGATAAACAATAACAATAAAGGCAGATGAAATAAAATGCACATCGGATCGGATGCCTGGAAAAAACACCTTCGGGAGGGGGCCCGGGAAATGGGATTTTCCATGGGGGTCCGGGAAGCGGATCAGCTCGGCGTCCACGCCGTGGAATTGATGCGCTTCAACCGGCGGATCAACTTGACCGCCATTCGGGAGCCCTTGAAGGTGGCGGTCCACCACTATCTGGATTCTTTGGCCGGTCTTTTCTGGATCCCTTTCCGATGCCGGCTTCTCGATATCGGTTCCGGAGGTGGATTCCCGGGGATTCCATTGAAGGTACTGCGACCCGAGATGGAACTGGTCCTCATTGACGCTTCCCGAAAAAAAGTCACGTTCCTGAAACACGCCATACGCACCCTGAACCTGAACCCCGTCGAGGCGCTTCATGTGCGGGCCGGCTTCCTGGTGCAACGGCCTGGATACGCCGGCTCTTTTGACGTGGTGGTGAGCCGGGCCCTTTCTTCATTGAAGGAATTTATCCTTACGGCCCTGCCCCTGTTAAAGGGAAACGGGCGCATGATCGCCTGGAAAAGCAGTTCCGTCGCCGAAGAAATCCATATGTTGAAGGCGGAATTGGACCCATCGGTTTTTTCCGGAATTGCCGTTCAACAATACCCGTATTCCCTCCCCCTGATCCGGTCCGAACGGGTTTTGGTGATCGT
>JAFDGC010000065.1 GCA_019309485.1 Deltaproteobacteria bacterium
GATTTTGTGCCGTATGGAGATTCGTTACTTAAAAAACTAAATCATAAAAGGTATTCAAAAATCAATCAGTAAATTCCTGAAACAGGCATACCGCTTTTATGTACCGTTTGATCCTTTTCAAAAGAACAAAAAAACAGATCACAATGGGAAGGAATTGTCCATTATAAGACCGCTTCCCTTGGCTCCGCCTGAACCGCAACGGCGAGCGCATTCCCCACCGGTTCTGCCTGACGGGAGTGCTTTGCGGGTTGGAGCAAAGCGGAAATCCCGTCTTTCGGGGCAGCGGGGAGGCTTCAGCAGGCGGTGCTTACGGGAAGCCTTACGATCAATGACTTCCAGACGTTTTTGATTTGTGGATTGCCATGGACGCCCGGATAAACTTCTGGGGGACGGGAGAGACCCGAGGCAATCCCCCTAAAGGGCTTTGATCTACCAGGAGGGTGCACCCGTAGGCTTTTTCCAAGTTTTCGAAGGTGAGCACCCGGGCCGGGGTTCCCATCCCCACCGCTTCACCGTCTTTCAGGATGAGGAGTGTATCGGCATACAGGGCGGCCAGGTTGACGTCATGGGAGACCATGACGATGGTCGCTTTTTTTTCTCCCTTGAGTTGTTCCATTAGATCCATGATCCGGATCTGATGGGAAAGATCCAAAGCGGCCGTGGGTTCGTCCAGAAGGACGATGCGGGGATCCTGGCAAAGGGCCCGGGCGATGATGGCCCGCTGGCGTTCCCCGCCGCTGATCCGATCCATCTTCCGTTCCGAAAGCCCTTTGATCCCGGTGAACGCCATGGCCGCTTCGGCGATCCGGAAATCGGGCTCCTGTTCGAAACCGAGCATCCCCATATGCGGCGCCCGCCCCATCATCACTACCTCCTTCACCGTGAAGGGAAAATCCACCGGGAAGACCTGGGGGACATACGCCATGACCCGGGCCAGCTCTTTCCTGAAGTAACGATGATCGGGTTTGTCGAAAATGGACACGCGGCCGTTTTTATATTTTTCGATCCCCGCGATGATTTTCATGAGCGTGGTCTTTCCCGAACCATTGGGGCCGATGATAATGAAAAACTCCCCCTCGCCCACCGAAAAGGAAAGATTTTTAAGGGTGATGTCCTCCCCGTAGGTATGGCTCAGTTCCGATATGGACAAGGCGGTTTTCATTTTTTGGATTGGACCAGCAGGAAGATGAATACAGGGGCGCCGATCATGGCGGTGATGACCCCCACCGGGATTTCTCCCTGATCAGGCAGGCTGCGCGCCAGCAAATCGCAAAGAATCATATAGGTGCCGCCCCCGAAAAGACAGGCCGGCACCAGGACCCGATGGTCCGCCCCCAGTGCCAGCCGTAAAAGATGGGGCATCACGAGCCCCACAAACCCCAGCAGGCCGCAGTGGCTCACCGTTATGCTGACCGTGAAAGAGGTCACCCCCAAAAGGGTAAAGGTGGCGGCCACGATGTTCACGCCCATGGTCTGGGCCATTTCTTTTCCCAAAAGGAGCAGATTCATGGTGTGGGACAGATAGAACAGAAGAACAAAACAGGGGAGGAGCAGGATCGCCAGAATCCCCACTTGAGGCAGCCCGATGAGGGAAAGATCCCCCATGAGCCAGAAGATGATATTGTGGAGACGGGCGTCCTGGGTCATGGAGACCAGAAACATGATCACGGCGCCGCAAAAGGCGTTGATCATGACCCCGGAAAGCAACAGGGCATCTTTTTTGAGCATGCCTTTCCCCGAGGCCATCAGCAAAATGACCGCCAGCGTGGAAAGGCTCCCCAGGAAAGCAAAGAGGCTGACCCCCGGAAACCGGGAAAGCCCCATCAGGATACCGATGATGGCGCCGATGGCCGATCCCCCGGATATCCCCAGGATATACGGTTCGGCCAAGGGGTTTCGCAACAGGGCCTGGAAGACCAATCCGCCCAAGGCCAGGGTCCCCCCGACCAGGGCGGCCATGAGGACCCGGGGGAGCCGGATTTTCCAGATGATGGCGCCGATCATGGGGTCCGCCGTCTCTTTCCCCATGACGGCACGGAGCATCTCCGAAAAAGCCCCTTCGCTCGACCCGAGGGAAAGGCCGAAGATCCCGGCGACGCACAAGGCCGCACCGAAAAAAAGGGTGACGAGAAGAATCCGGCGGGGCAATGACGCATGCGGGAAGATCATGGGGCCGTCCGGAAAAGCGTCGGGTGGATCAAGCGGGCCAGGATTTCGAGGCCTTTCACCAGGCGGGGGGAGGCCCGGTTCACCAGGTCCGAGTCGATGAGGTGGATGCGATCCTTTTTTACCGCCGGAATCTGGGGCCACCGGCGCCACTCGTTCCGGATCCGCTCGAAAATTACCCCCCGGGCCATGCTGGTGATGATGAAGACTTCCGGAGACAAGGCCAGGATCTGTTCCCGGCTGAAGCGCGGGTAGGGGACAGGGCCTTGTGCCAGGTTGATCCCTCCCGAAAGGGTGATGAGTTCATGGATGAAGGTATCGGTGCCGGCGGAAACAATGGGGGAGATCCCGATCTGAAAAAAGACGGTGGGCTGATGAGTCACACCGGCGGTTTTGGAGGTAATGCGCCGGATCCGCCGGTCCATATCCCGGACCAGGCTTCGGGCGTCGGGCATGATGTCCAGGAGAGCACCGATTTCCAGGATCGTGTCCTTCACGGCCTCTAGATTCTGGGGGTCCACTGCATAGACCGGGATCCCCAAATGATCGAGGCGGTCAATGACGTCTTTGGGGTTCCCGTCTTTGACGGCGATGCAAAGATCCGGCTTGAGGGCCACGATCTTTTCCAGATCCAGGTGGACATAGGACCCCACTTTGGGAAGTGTTTCGGCTTCCGGGGGAAAGTTGGAAAAACGGGTCACCCCTTTCACCCGATCGCCGCCGCCCAGGGCAAAGAGAATCTCGGTGATGCTGGGCGCCAGTGAGACGATGCGCCGGACCTGTGCCGGAATCTGCACCACTCGACCCAGCTGATCTGTGGCGGCCCTGGCCGTTTCCGAGTGGGCCCCGGCGAAAAATACCGCCGCGACAAGACAAATAGAGCTCAGGGCCTTTTGCGCCCATTGACGGATCATGTCGCCGTCCATCTCCTTCGGTAAAACGCATCACGTCCGCGCATTGTTTCCGATAAAATCCAAAAAGGATTTGACGCGAAAAGATCGGTGTCGCCACTTTACCATCGGGGAGAACCTATGACAACCGTCTGACCCCAGGCGCCCCTTGAGACGGTGGAAGATCCAATCCGGAATTCACCGGTTCAGGGAACCGGTGCTTTGCACAGCGACAGCGAGCGCATCCCCCGCCGGTTCTGCCTGACGGCAGTGCTTCGCGGGTTTAAGCGAAGCGGAAATCCTGCCTTACGGGGCTGCGGGGAGATTCAAATACGTCAACATATGCGCCGCACACGTTTGGTTGCAGACGCGTTTCCTTATGGAGATACGCACGTATTGACGGGAAAGCCCCTTAAAATTGGTGCAATTTCGAATCAGGACCCGATGTTGCGCCATATGGCGCCAGAGGTCGGCGGCGCTGTACGGCCGCTTGAGCCGTCCCAGGACGAAGGCGGTGCGGCTTGGAAAAAACCGTATGCCTTCCACGGAGGCAAAGGCCTTTAAAAAACGCACTTTTTCCTTTTCCAGGCCCTCGAGGCGCATCCGGATAAAATCCCGACACATTTCCGGGCGGGCAAATAAAAACAACAGGGCCTTCTGGGCAAGGGTATTGACGCTCCAGGGAACCTGGGCATGAAAAACCGCCTTTCGCAGCGCCGGTGGAAAGACCATGAGCCCGGTCCGGAGACCCGGGATCGCAAACATTTTGGAAAAGGAATACAGGACGATCCGGTTCGGTGCATCAAAGGGGATCAGGCTTTGGGTTTCTCCCTCTCGGACAAAGTCAAGGTAAGACTCGTCGATGATAAACCGGGTTTTCGGGCACGCCGAGACGATGGATTCCAATGTCTTTTTCGGGATAAGGACGCCGGTGGGGTTGTTGGGGTTACAGATGAAGACCGTATCGCAGCGGGAGGCCAGGGCCTGAATCCTTTTCACGTTGGGCGCAAAGGACGCCTTCGCGCGGCTTAAAAGATATTGCACCCGGGCGCCGTGCCGGATACAGGCGTCGGCATAGTCGGCGTAGGTGGGGCCGACGATGAGCGCCTTCCGGGTGCCCAGTATACCGGGAAGGGCATAGATGAAGGCGGTGGTACCGTTTCCCGCCAGGACCCCTTTCGGATCGATTCGGAACCGGGCCGCGGCGGCAAGGGAAACCGATCCGGCATCCGCTTCCGGAAGGGTCGAAACAGCGGGAAGGACCTTATGAAGATGCGCCATCAGTTCCGGCATGGGACCGAAGGGATTGATGTTGCTGCTCAAATCCATGATTTCCCCGGGAGCGCATCCGAGGGCTTTGGCCAGCGCGTAGACATTCCCCCCGTGTCCGAGGATCATCCGGCACCTCCCGTGGAGAGGATGCAAAAGAGCAGCGCTTCCATGACCTCCACCAAGGCGCCCATCATATCCCCTGTGATGCACCCCATGCGCTTTTGGTAAAAGTAAAGGACCGCCCCGCCGAGGAAAAGAAAGGCACCGTTGAGCCAGAGGGCCCGGACGCCCAGGAAAAAGGAGACGGCGAATGGGAGGAGTATCCCTGAAAGGATCCACGGGTGTAACGGTTTTTCAAAAAGGTACGTGCCGGTGCCGCCTTCGGGGCGGCCGTAGGGCAAAAGAAAAACCGCAGGCGCGACAGCGGCCCGGGCATAGGCCGGGATCAGCACCAGACAAAGGCTCCGCTGGGAGGAAAGGGCCGCCAGCCCTGCCCATTTGATCAGAAGGATGCAGACCGTAACCACAAGCCCCATGGCGCCGACCCGGCTGTCCTTCATGATGGCCAACGCCGTTTTTTTGTCCCGGTGCGCCAGAAGGCCGTCGGCGGTATCTGCCAGGCCGTCCAGATGCAGGGCACCGGTGATCAGGGCCAGGAGGGCGGTATCCAGGGCCGCGGCGGTGATCGGGGAACCTAGACGCAAAAAAAGGAAATCGCATGCGGCCAGAACCCCCCCTATGGTCATCCCCACCGCTGGAAAAAAGAAAACCAGTCTTTCCGGATCGGCATGGCGGGGTTTGCCCAGGGGAAAAAGGGTCAGAAACTGGAGGGCGGCGATGAACGGCGTCATGCGATCTTCGAATCTTTAACCCGCACCGGGATGCCGGCCACCATCCAAAACACCCGGGTACAGGCCGCGGCCACCCGCTGGTTGATCCGCCCGGTCACGTCCCTGAAGCGCCGGGCCAAAGGATTTTCCGGGACGATACCGGTCCCCACTTCGTTGGTGACGAAGATCACGGGACACGCCGCGCGATTTGCCGCGTCCAGGAGACGGTCCACGTACCGGTCGATCTCCGTTTCGTCCCGGGTCTGGAACAGAAGGTTGTTCGCCCACAGGGTCAGGCAGTCCACCAGGGCGATTCCGGCCCATTGATCCGCTTCGAGGAGGGCGCCGGCCAGGTCCAGGGGGACTTCGAGGGTTTTCCAGGAATTCCCCCTTTCCCGCCGGTGCCGGGCCACCCGGTCTTGCATTTCCGCATCGGTGGGGACACAGGTGGCCAAAAAAGCCTTTTTCATTGTCGTTTTTTCTTCGGCCAGCTGCAGGGCAAAGCGGCTTTTTCCGCTTCTCGCACCGCCGATGATGAGTGTGGTATCCGTCATTTGGGGGTTTGGGTGGATCGCTTCGCTTTCGTGAAAAGGGACGTCAGATAGTCCATGTCCACGTGTTTTCGAAAATGGTCGGCCAACAGGTCGTATTGTCTGTCCCTTGCCATAAGACCCGCGTCTTCCGGCACGGACAAATGCCCGAGCCCAAGGGTATCCAGCCACTGCCGGGTAACGGCGGGGGTGTCGAAGAGACCATGAATGTAGGTCCCCAGGACCCGGCCGTCCGTTGTGGCGCATCCGTCTTCGCCTTTGCAGGGCCGGTCATTCCGGCGAAGGATTTGAAAAAGGGCCGTCCCCTTTTTCCTCCGGGTCTGCCCCATATGGATTTCATACCCCACACCCTCGGCGCCGTTCCATGAAAACCGGGTCCGCGTGGTCCGCTTGGGCGCTTTGAGGCGGGTTTCCACGGGCAAAAAGGCAAGCCCGGCCGTGTGTCCGGGAGGGCCCTCCAGCCCTTTTTCGTCATGGACCCGGATGCCGAGCATTTGGTATCCCCCGCAGATCCCCAAAACATGACCCCCGTTTTTCACGTAAGAAGTCAGGGCCTCTTTGAAACCGGCGGCGGCCAGCCAATCCAAATCGCTGCGCGTATTTTTGGAACCCGGCAGAATCACGGCATGGAAGGAAGACAGGTTCCCTGCCCTTTCGATGAACACCACCTCCAGTCCGGAAACGGCGAAAAGGGGTTCGAAATCGGTGAAGTTGGAGATATGGGGGATGCGCACCACCGCCACGCGGGCCGCGCCGGGAGTGCTTTTTGGTGCGGGGTTCAGGTGTTCGAGGACCACCGAATCTTCGGGATCGATGCGGATTCCGTGATGCCAGGGGAGCACCCCGAGGACCCGTTTCCGGGTCTTTTTTTCGATCCACGCCGCGCCCTCGGTAAAAAGCCGGGGGTCCCCCCGAAACCGGTTGATGAGGATCCCGGCGATCCGGTCCCGGTGTGACAAGGGAAGGCATGCCAGGGTCCCCACGATTTGGCCGAAGACCCCGCCCTTGTGAATGTCCGCCACCAGGATGACCGGCGCGTCGGCGGCTTGTGCAATCGTAAAATTCACGATGTCGTGTTCCATCAGGTTGACTTCGGCGCAGGATCCGGCCCCTTCGATAAGGATGCCGTCGTAACGACGCCTAAGCCGGTTTAACGCGGCGGTGACCCTGCGGAACAGGGCCTCCTTGCGGCGGTAATAACGCCGGGCGGAAAGGGTGGCCACGGCCTTTCCCGAAAGGACGAGCTGGGATCCGGTCTCCCCCGTGGGTTTGAGCAGAACGGGATTCATGTCCACGTGGGGAGGGATGCGGGCGGCCTCCGCCTGGACGAGCTGGGCACGGCCCATTTCCAGGCCTTCGGGGGTTACCCCCGAATTGTTGGACATGTTCTGGGCCTTGTACGGGGCCACGCGGATACCGTCCTGAACGAAACATCGGGCCAGCGCCGTGACCACGATGCTCTTTCCCACTTCCGAGCCGGTTCCGAATACGGCGAGGCACGGCGCTTTTGTGCTATTTTTCAATCCCAACGCGCGCCTCGATGCCTTCATGGTAATAATGTTTGATGACTTTCATTTCCGTGACAAGATCCGCGGCTTCCATGATCCGTGTGGAAGCGTACCGTCCCGTAATGATCATTTCCACATGGTACGGCTTGGCTACGATAAGGGCCAGGAGTTCCTGAACGGGGATGAGCCCCGATTTCACCGCCACATTGGCTTCGTCGAGGATGATCACCTGATACCGGTCTTCGGCCATGATCTCATGAATTCGAGCCACCCCTTTTTGGGCGGCCTCGATGTCCTCTGCCGAGGGCTGTCCCTCCAAAAAGCGTCCCATGCCGAACTGCTCCACCTGGATCAGGTCGGCAAATCGCTTGAGCGCCTTGATTTCGCTGTATTCTCCCCGCTTGATGAACTGACCGATGAAGACCTTCAATCCCGCCCCAGCCGCCCTCAGGGCCAATCCCAACGCCGCCGTAGTCTTCCCCTTCCCGTTCCCCGTGTAAACCTGCACATAGCCTCGCATGGTGGATGCATCCTTGTCCCGCGAAGAGAAATTTTTCGAAAAATCGGCTTGCGTCTCAGATGCCATCCGTCTCTCCAGGCTCTTTGAAGATGCGATGAAGGGTTTCTTTGAGACTTTCTTCCCAGGGCCGCAGCGTCGCGTTCCAAAGACGTTGAATCCGGGTGCAGTCCAGGACGCTGTACCCGGGGCGGAGGGCCGGTGTCGGATATTCCCGGGTCGGTACGGGAATGACTTCCATCACCTTCAAAGGCATATATCGCCGAGCCTCCGCAAATACCGCCTTGGCGAACCCGTGCCACGTGGTTATCCCCAGGCCGGTGAAATGATAGGTGCCCCACGGCGGGGCCGGATTCCGATGCAGGGTTTCGATGATCGTCACAATCGCGCGGGCCAAATCCGCCGCACAGGTGGGGGACCCGTACTGATCGGCCACCACGCGCAATTCCTTTCTTTCTTTGCCCAGTCGGAGCATGGTCTTTACGAAATTTTGTCCGAAGGGGCTGTAGAGCCAGGCGGTGCGGATGATGATATGCATGCCCCAGCAGGAACGGATTTTTTGTTCCCCTTCTTCCTTGCTCCGGCCGTAAACCCCCAACGGGTTCACCGGATCGTCTTCCCGGTAGGGCTTTTCCCCTTTCCCGTCGAAAACATAGTCGGTGGAGATATGGATCAGCGGCAGGCGGCGCTGAGCGCAGAGCCGGGCCAGGCGTTCGGGGCCCTTTGCATTGACGGCGAAGGCCGTCTGCGGATCCGATTCGGCCTGGTCCACCTGGGTGTAGGCAGCGGCGTTGACGACAACGGAAGGGCGGACGGATGCGATGAACGATCGGACCGAAGCCGCCTCCGTAATGTCCACCTCCGGTAGATCGGCGCCCGCCGCCGCCAGGCCTTTAATGCGGGCAGACAAGGCCAGTTCCCTGCCCAGTTGCCCGTTGCATCCCAGGATGGCGAGGGTCATGGCGTGTTTCCCCCCAAGGGGAGCCTATCCCTGGGGATCTCTTTAAGGCAGGGGAACCGGCTGTCTTTTTCAGAGATCACGGGTTGGGTGATGGGCCAGTCGATCTTTAAATCAGGATCGGACCACAGGAGGCCCCCTTCGTCGCCCGGGGCGTAAAAATCCGAACACTTATAGGAAAAAAAGGCGGTTTCGCTGAGGACACAAAAGCCGTGGGCAAAGCCTTCCGGAATAAACAACTGGGTTTTATTCGTGCCGGAAAGATGCACCCCGATCCATTTTCCGAAAGTCGGGGATTCGGGGCGGATGTCCACCGCCACGTCGAAGATTTCCCCTGAGATCACCTGCACCAGTTTGGCCTGGGGGTTTTGAATCTGATAGTGGAGCCCCCGCAGGGTCCCCCGGGTGGACCGGGAGAGGTTGTCCTGGACGAATACCGTCCGGATGCCGTGCTCCTGATACCGTTTCCGGTGATACGTTTCCATGAAAAAGCCCCGATGGTCTGAAAAGACATCCGGCTCGATGCGCCATACTCCGTCAAGGGCCGTTGGAGTGATTTTCATATCTTTTATCTTATCCTCAAGGGTATCTCTGAACCGGTTGTCCTTACCGTTTTTGATCGGATTGATCAACCGCTTTTCAAAGCACTTCGCCGCCGCGGTGAGTGATGCGGCGGATTGACGGCTTTTCGAGGTTTCTGCACTTTGTCAGGGAAATGGCGCGGGATGTCCGCTAGACGGTGGGTCCGCCCTATTTTACCCCCACCGGATGGCGGTCGATCCTGAAAAAAAAGTGAAGCGAGGTCATTCTTCAACGGCCTTTCGAACGCTTCGGGCCAGCTCCGACCAGTTGAGGGGTTTTTCCAGGTAGCACCGGACCCCCAGGCGTGCGGCGGATTCCGCATTGATCCGCGCGCTGAACCCCGTGCACAAAATAACGGGTGTCTGGGGCCGCAGGGCAAGAATCTCTTTGATGAATCGATCCCCCGTCAAATGCGGCATGGTCATGTCGGTGATGACCAGATCAAACCCGTGAGGATCCTCGGAAAAACGGGCAAGGGCGTCCAGGGGGTGGGTATGCCCTTCCACCCGGTATCCCAGCCGCTCGAGGAGCCGGGTTCCAATTTCCACGATGCTGGCTTCATCATCCACAAAAAGGATCCGTTCGGAGCCGGTGGGAAGGGTGGCCGCCTTTTCCGCTTCGTGCGTCGCTTCTCCGGCGTAGGCCGGCAAATAAATGGAAAACAGGGTACCACTCCCCGGCCGGCTTTCCACCGTGATCTCGCCCTTGTGATCCTTCACGATGCCGTGAACCACGGAAAGCCCCAACCCCGTCCCTTTTCCCATCTCCTTTGTCGTGAAATAAGGATCGAAGATCCGATCCAGGTGGCGGGCATCGATTCCCGATCCCGTATCTTCCACCGTCAGTTTCACATAGCGCCCGGTCGTCAGGGGTGCCGTACCGGATGGCGACGTGGATTCGACGACATGATTCTCGAGGCGCAAAGTGAGGGTGCCGCCGGTTTCCTCCATGGCATGGGCGGCGTTCGTGCATAGATTGATCAGCACCTGGTGTATCTGGCCGGGATCCGTCAGGACAGTCGCGGCGGTTTCGTCGAGTCGGGTTTCAATGGCGATGTCGGCGGGAATGGATGCCCTTAAGAGCTTGAGGGATTCCTTGATGAGAGGGGAAAGCCGGAGGGGTTTCCGCTCATGCTCGGTCTTTCGGCTGAAGCTTAAAAGTTGCTTCACCACATCCCGGGCCCGCAGACTGGCGGTCTGAATCTCTTCCAGGTGATGCCGGACAGGGTCTTTTTCCACAACATCTTCCAGGGCCAGTTCCGCGTTTCCCAGGATGATCCCCAAAATGTTGTTGAAATCATGGGCGATACCGCCGGCAAGCGTTCCGATGGCCTGCATTTTCTTGGAATGCAGGATTTGTTCCTCTAATCCCTTGATTTTTCTTTCCGAAAGCATCTTTTCGGTGACATCCCGGGCGATGCCGCTGATATACGGCGCCTGCCCTTCCGGTTTGACCAAAACGCTCCGGTATTCCAGATAAATTTTACGCCCATCCTTGGCAAAGTAGATCGTCACGCCTTGGCACCGCCCTTCTTCAAGGATCTTTTGGAGGTATTCGCTGCGATAAAAGGGCTTCAGCTCGGGCTTCATGAAATCGGAGGCCGGCCGGCCGATGAGCTCTTCCGGAGTGTACCCCAGGATATGGAGCAGCGCTTGGTTGAAGGAAAGGAATCGCCCCTCCAGGTCCTGGGTATAAATCAGGTCGCTGACGGAATTAAAAAGGTCCCTGAACTTTTGTTCGGATCGCCGGACGGCTTCCTGGATCTGTTTTTGTTCGGTGACATCTTCCAGTACCCCGTCGAAATAGTCGATTTTTCCTTCCGGGTTTCGGATGGCCACGATGGAGGTGGATGCGGTAAAGTAAAAGGGGTGCGGTCTTTTTTGAGCAGCTGAATTTCTTCGTTTCGGAGCTGGCCCCGGGCGGACAATTTGTCGAGGAGTTGGATGCGGTCTTTCGGATCCTGAAAGGTTTCGGAGGGTTTGATTTTGGAGAATTCTTCCCGGGTTTCGCATCCGAAAATTCGGGCCATGGCAGTGTTGGCTTCCAGGAAGCGGTCTCCGGAAGGGCCGGCGGTACGGTATACCCCGATATTGAGATTTTCCGTGAGGGTCGCGTATCGAGCCAGCTGCAAAGGATCTGCCCCGTGATCCGAAGCAGCAGGACGATTTCCTCCGGCCAGGCCATGCGCTCCCGAACGGCATCAAAACCCAAAAAACCCTTGAAGCTGCCGCCGCTGGCGATCGGAACGACAATCAGGGATTGGATCTGTTGCGCTTCGAAGTGCTTCTGCTCGAGGTGTCCCTCGTCGGGCATCTCGAAAACGTCCGGTATATGAAAAAGACCGTCGGTGTGCAGCCGCTTCCAGAACCAGGGGAGTTCCTTTTCCACGGCGATCCCCTGGAGGTTTTGGATCTGGGGGGTGATCCCGGGCGCGCACCATTCATGGGTGTTGTCGAAAAGCCCCTCATCCGATCTTGCCTGGAAGAGATAGGCCCGGTCCACCCCGGTGAATTCCCCGATGGTTTCCAGGGCCCGTTGGATTTGGATGTCCGTCACTCCGGATTCCACGAAACCGGCCGAAATATGCATGATGAGTTCTTGAAACCGGATCCGGGCCTCGAGGGCGTCTTCGGCTTTTTTCCGCCGGATCAAATTCTGAATCCAGTTGTCAAGAATCGTGTCTTCCGAGTCGAATCCGAGGCGCTCCCGGGGCGGGATATAATAGAAGTTTTCGATGCACTTTATGCCGATAAATAAGTCCGGATGGGCGGTGAGGGCATTGAGGAGAAAGACGGAGGCGGTTTTGTTCCGGTCATATTGACACAGCCAGAGGGTGTTGCTCCCGGGAATCCAGGCGTCGAGACGCGTTTCAAATCGACTGAACGCCTCGGAATCCGCCAGTTGCGTCCCCCAGGAGGTTTCCAGGGTCACGCGAAGGGCCGAATATCCGGCATCCCGGGCCTGCCGGGCGTAATACTGGAGTTGTTCCACGGCGGCTTCCGGGTCGAAGCCGCTTTTGTTTTCGAAAAAATCCTCTGCAGGGGTAATGAAAAGCTGTCCGCTCTGGATAAACGGGGCTGGATCCAGGCCGTCATCGGAAAGATAAGAAAGAATCGTCTCCAAAGAATGCGCGTGGGTAAGGTACAGGACCTTTTCATTCTGTGAAAGACCCGTCCGGATAAAAGGGGTGAGGACCCGTCGATGTTCGGCATCGTTTTCGTAAAGGAAACACGCGTGGCTCCCCGGCTGCATGTCAACCCGGGGGGCTTCAAGAGGCGGCTTTAATGGAGGACTTTTCATTTCATATGAGCCGAAATACCAACCGTTGCCTTTACTTGTTTCCGCCGAATCCTTATCATTTGCGGAATAAAAGAAATCCTTGGAATTGTCAATTGAAAGCGGTGCGGCTTTGATGGAAGGCGTTGTTCCCGGACACGTGTTCGGATGGGCCCTCCGGTGAAAAACGTAATTCAAAATGGGAGGTATATCGATGAAAATCGCCAATTTTCTCGACTGCGAAGATGTCCCCATCGACCGGTTCCCCTTCAAAGGAAGGATGCGTCCCGTCACCGGAACGTCCATCCGCTGGCTTTCCCGCCACGGGGACGACGGGACGGGGTATCCCGAATACGGGTTGCGTTATTTTACCATTCAGCCCGGAGGCGAAATCCCGATCCATAATCATTTTTATCACCAGACCATGTATATCCTTTCCGGAACCGCCGAATGCTATGCGTATGATCCGGAAACGGAAGAAATCGTTTCGAAAAAGACCACGGGGCCCGGAGACTTCATCTATATTCCAAGCCTGGAGCCCCACGGCATGAAAAATACCGGGGATACCCCGATGACCTTTTTATGCTGCATCGCCAACGTGTATGGGGACAAGGGAGGCGCGTGATCCCCTTGAACGGCGGGAAAGTGCGCCGGGTCAAAAGGCCGATCTGCCTTTCGGGGATTCCCAGGCGATGGAGGTGGTCGTGGCCTGGATGACCAGCCGGGCCAGCGTCTCTCCGAAAAGGGTATGTTTTCCGCAATATCGGAGTTGTGGGATTCCTTTCCCGCAGGCAAGGGCAACGGCATCGGTGCCGGTTCCCGTGGCGATGGCGCCCGAGACACGGCTCCGCACGCCGCTGGACTGCAGGGCGGCGGCCTTGGCCTCTGCGGCGATCATGACCGCTTCCACCATGGCCGCCGGGGTCATGGCCGCGGAGGTGACGATGATCGTGTTGATGGTGCCGGCGGCTGCCGCCGCGGTGTCAAGGGTTTGACGGGGGGCGGGATCTCCGGCCCTCAACGGATTGGAAAGGCCCGACGTCACCAGCACCGCTGTTGCAAAGGCATGTATCCGTTCATGGGCGATCCTCAGCGAATTCATGGAGGCGGCCGTCATCATGCCCACCGTCACGCCTTGCCACCCATTGCGGATGCAATATCCGGCAAGAGTCTTTTCCGGCGGGTCCAAGGGGGCATCGGGAGAGGGAGGGCGTTTGGGAACCTTGAGGTTCAAGACGGCATCCGCCGTGGTCCACCCTCCGTTGAAAACAGCGGAGCTGAGCACCGGACAGGGGCTTTCGAAAACGACCCGGACATGCTCCGGGGAACGGTCCAGAAGAACATTTTGTTGGAGAAGCGTTGCGTTCACGGTTTTGCAAGGCTTTTTTCAGGAGGTTGCGGAATATCCACAGCGGCTTGACCCCGGTTCCCGCAGGGCGGGAGGGCGCCATGCGCCGCCGAAAAACAGGGACATCCCTGGACGCCTGCCGGGCGTGTTCCGGCTACCGGTCCGACAGAGTCCGTTCAAGGATATCCAGCGCCTGATCCACCAGGTTCCTGTCGGCCTGGGTCCCCATGTGGCCGAGACGGAAGACCTTCCCGGCCATGGGTCCGTAACTGCCGCCGACCACCAATCCATGCCGCCGCAGGCGTGCATCGAATTCGGCCCAAGGGATGCCTTCGGGTATATGAACGGCCGTGACGGTGGGGGAAGGCACCGCATCCGGTGCGGGAAAAAGGGTGTAGCCCGTCTCCTCCAGCCGCTTCCGGCAGTAAGCCGCCACTGCATCGTGTCGCCGGTAACATATTTCAAGTCCTTCTTCAAGGACGGCTTGAACGCCGGCATTGAGTCCGGCGGTGGCCTGCCAGGCGGGTGTGTACGGGAATGCATGCTTTTCCAATGCCGTACGGAAGGGCTTGAGCGCGTCATAGCCCACGTAATCGATTTCCTCGATGACTTCCCAGGCCTTCGGGCTCACGGCCACGAAACAGGTGTCCGGAAGGGCCGACAGACATTTTTGGGACCCGCCCAGGCACAGGTCGATATCCCATGCATCGGGCCGTACTGATGTCCCTCCGACACTGGATACGGCGTCCACATAAAGGAGCGGTACCGACATGGCCTTTTTCAGGCGGCCAAGGCCTTCAATGGGATTGAGGGTTCCCGACGGGGTTTCGCAGTGGACCGCAGTGATCATTTTGGGTTTGAATTCGGCGACGGCCTTTTCGCATGCGGCAAGATCGGACAGGGTTTCATTGTGGCCCAGCCCGACTTTGCGGACCTCGGCGCCGACGGCGGCGGCCATATCTGCAATCCCGTAGCCATAGACACCGGTGGCCACCGAAAGGACCCGGTCGCCGGGACGAAGGCAGCTTTTTAACGCCCCCCAGAGGGCCATCATGCCCTCACCCTGTAGGATCGCCACGGAATATTGCGTCTCCAAAAGGGACTTGAGGTTCTTCTCGGCTTGCGCGTAAAGCTCAAGATATTCCGCTTCCAGATCGGCGGAACCGTAGTCGACCTTGTAGGCTTTAAGGACGGCCGGATGCACCTTTACGGGCCCTGGGACCATGGGAATGGGATAGGTTTTCATAAGGGGCACCTCCCTGATTTTGCCCCTTTTTGTTCAAACCGGTTAAAATCCTCGGGTTCCTTTCAATACAATTTCGTTTGACAGTCCATAGGCCTTCTTATAATAAAAAATAACACGCTGGGCCGAATACGTTCCATATCCCGGGGAGCAGATAATGGCAGAGTACAACCAATGCTTTCTCTACACCCTCCCACAGAAAACCAAATTCTATCAATGCCAATCGATTGCGGTCTCAGTCTTTTGTTGCGTTCCCAAAAGCCTTCGCATTGAATTTCAAGCCTTCCAGCATCCAGCAACCTGACAACGTGAAAGGAGGTAGAAAATGAAAAGAGGGATACTTTTTGGTGCAGTCATCGCCGGGATTGTCTTGTTACCATTCATTAACGGGGCCGGAGCCGAAGAAACGCTTTCTCTGATGACATGGAAGGGGTATGCCCCACCCCGCCTGGTTGAAAAATTTGAGCAACAAACCGGCATCACCGTCAATGTGACCTACTCCAACAACGAAGAGATGATCGCAAAGCTTCGCGCCACTCGCGGTGCTGGGTTTGACCTCGCACAGCCAAGCCAGGATCGCATTTCGTCCGTGCAGAAAAAATACGGTATTTATCAACCCATCGATTTGTCCAAAATCGACACCGCCCAGATTATCCCGTCCATGCTTGAAGCTGTGAAAAAGAATACGATGGTTGACGGAAAACCGCATGCCGTACCCTTTTGCTGGGGAACTTCCGGCCTGATTGTGAATCGTAAATACGCATCAGATGCCACGGATTACGCCGATCTTCTCAATAAGAAGTACGCTGGCCGGATCAGCTATCGTCTGAAACGCCCCACTCTGATCGCCATTGCTTTTTCCATGGGAGAGGATCCCTTTTCAAAATACGGGGACGTCCAGGCCTACACAGATCTGATGCAAAGGGTAGGGCAGGCGCTCATTGAAGGAAAACCGCTGGTCAAGAACTACTGGGCGAATGGAGATGCCCTGCTTCAGTCCATGCGGTCCGGGGAAGTCCATTTGGCGATGGCATGGGACGGGGGCGGATGGAAGCTGCATGCCGAAAACCCGGATATTGATTTTTTCGCCCCAAAAAGCGGCGCCTTGGGCTGGATCGACACCTTCGCCCTGCCTTCAAAGTCCAAAAACGTAGAGGCGGCATACAAATGGATCAATTTCATGCTGGCCCCGGAAAATGCGGCATTCTTCACCAACGCGGAAAAATACGCCACGGCATCGAATGGGGCGAACGCCCACCTGGATCCAGCTGTGCGGGCGAACTTCGAGCGATGCTTTCCCCAGTCCGCCATCGACAACATCAAGTGGTATCCCCCGGTTCCGGCCAAACTCGAGGAAATCGAAGGCAAGATTCTTGATAAGGTGCAAGCCGCCAAATAACCGAAACCAAATCTCGTGATGACGTCGTGCCCGGCGCGGAAATCCAAAGATGGGGGCTTTTGCCGGGAAAGCCCCCGCTCTTTTTCCAAGATTTATGATGCAAATCGATCTTTCGGTTCGCCATGTCACCAAAAAATTCGAGGATTTTTTTGCTGTCAAAAATGTTTCCTTCGAGGTGACCGATGGGCGCTTTTTTTCCATTTTAGGACCTTCCGGGTGCGGGAAGACCACCCTTCTGCGGATGATTGCAGGACTGACCGAACCCTCCGGGGGGACGATCGAGATCCGCGGAAAGAATATGGCGGGGATTCCTCCCAACAGGCGCCCGGTGAACCTGATCTTTCAGCACCTGGCCCTGTTTCCCATGATGGACGTGGGGGAAAATGTCGCCTTTGGGCTTCGCAGACGGGGGGAAAGCCGTTCGGTCATCAAAAAAAAGGTGGAAGCCATTCTGGACAGGGTGGGATTGGCCGGATTTGCGCCCAAGAAAATAGGCCAGCTTTCCGGAGGGCAGAAGCAGCGGGTGGCGATTGCTCGATCACTGGTGTTGGAACCTGCGGTCCTCCTTCTGGATGAACCCCTCGGGGCACTGGACCTCAAGTTGCGGGAGCAGATGAAGGTCGAGCTGAAAAAGCTCCAGGCAAAAGTGGGCACCACCTTTGTCTATATCACCCATGACCAGTCGGAAGCCTTGGTCATGTCCGACCATGTGGCCGTGATGAACAAAGGCGCCTTTGAACAGATCGACACCCCTCAAAATCTCTATAATCAACCCGCGACCCCCTTTGTCGCACGGTTTGTCGGAGAAAATAATGTCTGGTCCGGGAAGATTCTCCGCTCTCTGGGAAATAGTGCGCTTGTCGAAACCGTCGACGGGAATCGCTTTCAGACCAAAATTCGGGAACCCATGGCAGAGGGAAGCCATGTCGTTCTGTTTCTGCGGCCGGAAGCGATGATGATCCAACCGGACCCTTCTAGGAGCGGGCTGAATCGCTTCGAGGTGGTCGTAAAGGACATCCTCTTTGATGGCGCCAACAGTCGTCTGTTGGCCCATCCTCTTCATACGGAGACCGAACTTCTATTGGCCTTGCCCCAAAACCACCAGTATGATTACATTAAAAAAAATGACAAACTTGAAGTCGGATGGGACGTTCAATCCGGCATCTGCTTTCCGGAAAGAGCGTCCCGGTTTTAAACAGTCCTTGGGTCGGCGATAAGGCCGCCGATCCGGACTTTGCGGTTCCTGCGGGTGAAAACGAGGACCAGGATGCATTTCAAACGCTGGGGGTTGATCCTTTTCATAACGCCGGTATTGCTCTGGCTGGTATTGTTGATTGTTCTTCCCCA
>JAFDGC010000002.1 GCA_019309485.1 Deltaproteobacteria bacterium
GTTTTGCAAAGGTCTCAATCTGTCTTTAAAAAGCTTCCCTTGGCCCTGTCTTAAAAGGCGGGGCATGTAGAAAGCCTTCCGGTCACAGCATTTGGTTGAGCTCTTCCCTGGAGGGAATCATTTTCCGGTCGAAATCCTTCCAGAAAGCCTCGTCCGTTTTCCGCCACCCGGGCCCGAACTTTTCGTCGAACAGGGGCCTGAGCCGGGCGAACCATGCTCCGTCTTTCTTTCCCTTTTGCCGTGCGTTGAACAAATCGGCCAGGTAGTCGGTAATATCGACCATCTTGTCTTTGGGCAGGTATGCGAAGGCCCCTTCTTTGATGGATTTCACAAGATTGTCGGGGCTCAAGGCATGGGCGGTGAGCATGATGGCGGGAATATCCATCTCGTTGGCTACTTCGAGAAGCTTGTAGCCGTCCACACCCATGATGTCCAGGATGACGGCATCGTAGGCCCCCCGGCGAAGGTTTTTCTCCCCGGTTTCAAAATCCTGTGCGGTTTCCACGATGCACATATCCAACAGATCGATGAGTGTCTCCAGGATGTCCGGTTCATCATCCACCACCAGGATCCGCTTGCCTTTTAGGATGCGGGCGTCTTCCATGAAAGCCTCCTTGGAGGAATTCTCAGCCGAATATTTTGGCCATGCAGCACCGGGTTTTTCCGAAAAAAACCGATACGGGTTTAAGGAACGACAGTAATAAGGTCTATTCGTTAAGGCATCTTCCCGAAAAAGTCAATGGCCGTATCAGGGCCTACGCATTCCGGGACTTTACCGCTGTGTTCTGTCCAGGCCCGGCACTTTAATTTTCAGGACGCGTTGGGATCGGCTTTCTTTTCTTTTCCCAAGGCCTCCAGGAGTCGGTCCCGCTCGTCCTCCAAATCGAACAGTTCGTGCATGATGGGGGGTTTCATGGAGTGGGCCGGCAGCCGGGCTTCGGTTTCCCGGATCTTTGTTTCGACTTCCTGGAGCCGTTTTTTCAAACGTTCAAGAGTGTCGATCATGATGCATGTCCCTTGTTGTTCTTTTCGGGCGGCTGGATCCACGTGCCGTCCTTGAGATACTCGACGCTGATTTTTTTGAGCTGATTTTTTTGCTTTAAAAATCGGTCCTTCATTCCCTTGAGCCATTCCCGGTGCCGCACCGCCGACTCCCTGGAAAGGAACATCTCGTGGCCGCCGGGCCGGATCTCGAAAACCAGACGGCCGTCTTTCATGTCGAATGTCCCCGGGTTGCTGCAAAGCATGCACCGGATGCGGCCGTCTTCCATGAACCGGAACGTGTCCCCTCCGCAAACCGGGCATACGGACGATTTCGGGTTCAGGGCAGGCCCGAACAGGGCATTTGCCAGGATGGACAGGCGCGGTTCGTGGTCTTTTTCCAGGGAAATCTCTCCGGGAAGGGCGCTGTAAAAGATTTCGCATCCTTTGATTTCAGTCATCAACAGTTTTAAAAAGCTTTCGATTCCCAAGCGGGTGTACCCTTCCTTTTCCGGGATCCCCGCAATCCCGATCCCCACGGCAGGTTTTCCCCACATTCCTTCAATGTGGGGGAGCAGGGAAAGCCCCCGGTCTAAAAGATGTTTCAAAGAGGCATTGGGGCCCAGAAAATATGTCGGGGCGGCCACCACCAGGGCGTCGGCGCCCAACACCGCTTCCCAGATCCGGGGGAGGTCGTCCGGGATGACGCATTCTCCTTTCCTGAAAAGACAGGCATAGCACCCCCTGCAAGGGCGGATGTCGAAGTCGGCAATGCGCAGCAGTTTTAGGATATGGGGTTCATGGACGGCGCGGCTGACAGCCTTGACGGCGATTTCGCAGTTACCCAGCTTTCGCGGAGAACCGATGATGCCCAGGATGGTTTTCATGGAAGAATCTGCTCCTTTCTGATGGATAGGGTCTTGCCAAAGCGCATCTTCGGGTCTTTTCAGGAGGATCCTGAACCACACGGCAAAGGGAGTCAAGCCCAAATACAGGGAATCGGGTAAATCCCCTTGATCTGGGGGAGGATTTTTGAGTACAAGGAAACGCATGAAAAAAAAAACCGATCTGCAGGTCGTCATCGCCGGAATCCGCATGAAAAACCCGGTGATGACGGCCTCGGGAACCTTCGGGTACGGACGGGAATACGCCGAACTGGTGGACTTGCAACGGTTGGGGGCTGTCGTTGTCAAGGGGTTGCACCTGAATCCGTCCAAGGGGAATCCGCCGCCCCGCATCGTGGAAACCCCCTGTGGCATGCTCAACGCCATCGGTCTGGAAAATGTGGGCATCCAGGCCTTTGTAGACGAGAAGCTGCCGTATCTGAAGCGGTTGCACGTTCCCGTTATCGTGAATATTTACGGCCACTTCATCGAGGAGTACGCCGAATTGGCGGCCGTGGTGGATGCCGTGGACGGTATTACCGGCATCGAGGTCAATATTTCCTGCCCCAACATCAAGGCGGGGGGCGTGGCCTTCGGAGTGCGCCCTGAAAGTGCGCACTCCGTCATCGCGGCGGTCCGGAAGGAAACGGAAAAACCGGTCATTGCCAAACTTTCCCCCAATGTCACGGATATTACCGAAATTGCCAAGAGCGTGGAAGGCGCCGGTGCCGACGCCGTGTCCCTCATCAACACCCTCACCGGGATGGCCGTGGATATCGAAACCCGAACGCCGAGGCTGGCCAACGTTACCGGCGGCCTTTCGGGGCCGGCCATCAAGCCCGTGGCCCTGCGCATGGTGTGGCAGGTCGCCAACAGCGTGCCGATACCGGTCATCGGGATCGGGGGGATCATGACCGCCACGGACGCCCTGGAGTTTCTCGTGGCCGGCGCTTCCGCGGTACAGGTAGGAACAGCCAACTTCGTGAATCCCCGGGCCACCATGGATATCCTGGACGGCATTGAAGCGTTCATGATCGAAAAAGGAATTGACCGTATTTCACAGATCATTGGTTCTCTTCAGGTTTGAACGTATCGGGCGGAACGGATTTCCAATATAAACAAGGAGGAGATATGCAACGGCTTTTCACTGTGACGATGGTCTTCTTTTTTCTCACCGCCGGTGTTGCCCGGGGTGTGGAAGTGGGGGGCGTGCACCTGCCGGAAACCCTTTCGGCTGGAAACACGCGGTTGATGTTAAACGGCGCCGGCGTGCGGAAAAAGTTTTTCGTCAAGGTTTATGCTGCGGGACTTTATCTGACGCAAAAGAGCAAAGATGCCGCGACCGTTATCGAAACGGATGCCCCGATGGCGATGCGAATGCACTTCATTTATGACGGTGTTACCCCAAAACAGCTCATGGAAACCTTCAACGACGGATTTACCGCCGCCACAGGAGGGAACACCGCGCCGGTGCAGAAAAAAATCGATGCGTTCAACGCCTTTTTTACGAAAGAAGCCAAAAAAGACGATCGATACGATTTCATCTATCTGACGGAATCCGGAGTGACACTTTTTATCAACGAAGCCCGTGTGGGAAGTATTCCCGGGCTCGATTTCAAGAAACTCCTTTTTTCCGTGTGGCTCGGGGAAAAACCCGCGGACGACGGCCTGAAAAAAAGGTTATTGGCGAAATAAAAAAACTGGGACGAAAGACGCACTGTTTGGGGAATGGGATTTTTCTGCCGCGAAAACCTCGGGAGGCGCAATGCTCCATCGCATGGCGGCGGATCTAGTCGTTGTCCTCCACCTGATTTTCATTCTTTTTGTCGTGTTGGGCGGCTTCCTTGTCCTTCGGCGGCCGTGGATGAGTCTGGTGCACCTTCCGTCGGCGGCCTGGGGGGCGCTCATCGAATTTACGGGATGGATCTGTCCGTTGACGCCTTTGGAAAACCGATTTCGACGCCTTGCAGGGGATCAGGGGTATTCCGGCGGTTTTATCGATCATTATATCACCCCTTTGATATATCCGGATTCCCTTTCCCGGGATACACAAATCCTCCTGGGTTTTTTCGTGATCCTCGTAAACGCCGTCCTTTACGGTGGAATTTTGCTCCGGCATTCCAAGGGCCGGAAATGATCCGAACAGCGCTTTTCCGGCAAGGAAAAACGGGGAATATGGCACCGACAAACATGGCCTTGTGGTTTATCTTTGCAAATCACCGAAGAACAGGGGGGTGAATAACATTCTTTTTTTATGAAACGGAGGATACCCATGGCCGACAAGAAAATGTCCCGTTACCAGAGCCCATGCGCAAAATACGTCTATCATCCTGAGGCAGGGGGTTATGAGCGGAATATCCCGCCGGGGACGCCTTTCGAGGATCTTCCGGAGGATTGGTGCTGCCCGGAGTGCGGCGCGGAAAAGGAATACTTCGAGCAACTCGAGGATTAAACGGCGCCGGCGTCTCGCGACGGTTCCTTCAAGAATCCTTGAAGAAACGACTGTAAAAAGGCTTTTGTGCGCGTCGTTCACGCCTTTCCGGAAAAAGAGAGACAATGGGTTGCGGTGCGAATAAAATCCGCCTCTTTACGATCCCATCAAAAGTACGACACCTCAAAACACCGAAAAAGGAAAAAAATGGAAAACCTGCACAAGATTTTTTCCCCCGAATCGGTGGCGGTGATCGGTGCTTCCGCCACCCCGGGGAAAGTGGGACACGACATCTTCGCCAATATCTTGAGGGGCGGGTTCACGGGGGTTCTTTATCCGGTGAACCCCAAGTCTCGGTCCATTTTGAGCGTCCGGGCCTATCCCCGGATTACGGATGTCCCGGACCCGGTGGATCTGGCCATCGTGATTCTCCCCCCGGCCGCGGCCCTTTTCGCCGTCGAAGAGGCTGTGGAAAAGGGTGTCAAAGGGATCGTGATCGTCTCTGCTGGATTCCGGGAGATCGGGGGTGAAGGGCTTGAAATCGAAAACCGGATTGTTGAAATCTGCCGGAAAAAAAGGGTCCGGGTGGTGGGGCCCAACTGCCTGGGAGTGATCAATCCGCTCTCTGCGGTGCAGCTCAACGCCAGTTTTTCGGCGCGGATGCCAAAGCCGGGCAACATTTCTTTTATCTCCCAGAGCGGGGCGTTGTGCACCGCGGTGCTCGATTTTGCCGCGGACCGGGATTTCGGTTTTTCCAAGTTCATCTCCATCGGCAACAAGGCCGACGTGGACGAACTCGATCTACTCCAGTATCTGCACGAGGATCCGGACACGGAAGTGATCATGCTCTATCTTGAAGAATTGCGTCGGGGCCCGGAATTCATCGAGACGGTCCGCGACATCACGTCCGGGGTCCGAAGGACGCCGGTCCTGGTCATCAAATCCGGAAGGACCGGCGCCGGGGCACAAGCCGCGGCCTCCCATACCGGCGCCCTGGCCGGATCCGAAGCCGTATACGACGCTATTTTTCACCAGTCGGGCATCATTCGGGCCGACACCATCGACGAGCTTTTCGATTTTGCCACGGCCTTCACCTACAAGACCCAGAGCGCGCTGGGAAAGTCCTGGCGGAAGATGCCCACCGGAAACCGGGTGGCCATCGTCACCAACGCCGGCGGACCGGGTATCGTGGCAACGGACATGACGGTTTCCTCCGGGCTCCAGTTGGGGCGTTTTCGGCCGGAAACCATTGATACGCTCGCCGCGCATCTCCCCAAAACCGCCAACCTGCACAATCCCGTGGATGTCATCGGGGACGCATCCCCCGACCGGTATGAAAAGGCCCTGGATGCCGTGATCAAAGACGACGGCGTGGACGGAGCCCTGGTGATTCTCACTCCCCAATCCATGACCAATGCCCTGGCCACGGCAGAGGCCATCGTGCGCATCGCCCGGACCTCCCCCAAACCCATCCTGTGTTGTTTCATGGGAATCGTGGATGTCTCCCCCGGCGTAAAATACCTCCAGGCCCACGGTTATCCGGTATTCAAGTTCCCGGAAAACGCCGCCAAGGCCTTTGGGGCGTTGCATCGCCATTTCCAGTGGCTCAACCGCGAAAAGCTGGAGCCGTTCATTTTTGAACACGACCCAAGCCAGGCAGACCGGATCATCCAAGATGCCCTGGCCCGGGGAAAGACGTATCTCGGCGAATTGGAAGGGAACAGGATTCTTGCCGCCTACGGGTTCCCGGTGTTGCCCACACAACCGGCGGCGGACCCCGAAGAGGCTGTGGCAGCGGCCCGCGGGATGGGATACCCGGTGGTATTGAAGGTCGTTTCGGAGCAGATCCCGCACAAAAGCGATGCCGGCGGCGTGGTGGTGGGTCTTGAAACCCCGGAAGCGGTCCGGGAAGCCTTTTCCGGGATCGTTTCCCGGGCACGGGCGTTCCGGGCGGATGCGGTCATCGACGGAGTGCTGGTACAAAAAATGGCCTTACCCGGCACCGAGGTGATTTTAGGAATGAATCGCTACCCGGTTTTCGGCCCCCTTCTCATGTTTGGGTTCGGCGGTATCTTCGTGGAGGTGTTCAAAGACGTTTCTTTCCGGCTGGCCCCCATCGGCCGGGCGTCGGCCCGGCGCATGGTCCGGCAGATCAAGGGGTATCGGCTCCTGGAAGGTTTTCGGGGAAAACCGAAAGACGATATCGACGCCCTCGAGCACGCCCTGGTTCGATTGTCGGATCTGGCGGTCAGGCACCCCGAGATCAGGGAACTCGATATCAATCCCATGCTGGCCCATCCGGAAGGGCAGGGCGCCACGGTGGCCGACTGTCGCATTATTCTGGAGCCCAACGCCTCTGGTCCTTGAACGCGTGGAATCAACTCGTTAGAATAAATAAACACCGGTTTTTCAAATTGTGGAAGCGTCGTTCCGTAAAAGGAGGATGCACCATGGCATTGTATCTGGTCCAGCACGGAAAAAGCCTGCCCAAGGAAACGGATCCGGACCCAGGGCTGTCGGATGCGGGAATCGCCGAAACACGCCGTATTGCCGAAACGGCCGTCCGATATGGGCTGCCGGTGAAGGAAATCCGCCACAGCGGAAAAACCCGCGCGCGGCAAACTGCGGAAATCTTTTCCGAAGCCCTTTCGCCGGAAAAGGGGCTCCAGGAGAGGGAAGGGCTCAAACCCATGGACGATGTCACGGTCCTATCCCCGGAACTGAGCCCGGGGCAGGATCTCATGCTCGTGGGGCATTTGCCCTTTTTATCCAGACTGGCGGCGTATCTGGTCGCGGGACGCACGGAGCCGCCGGTCCTCCGATTCCAGAACAGCGGCATCGTCTGCCTGGACAAAGCGCCGGAAGACCCCTGGTGGGTCATGGTCTGGACCCTGATGCCCCGCATCTCCTGATCCGCTTGACGGCAGTGGCGCCAGCGGATTTATAGGGCTTCGGAGCGGTTCACCGGGTGGTGCTTCAGATATTCGAGGCGGTTGAGGCCGTTGATATAGGCCTTGGCGCTGGCGGTGATGATGTCCGGATCCGCCCCTTTCCCCAGCGCAATGAGACCGTTTTCCCGCAGCCGCACCGTGACTTCGCCGAGGGCGTCCGTGCCGCCGGTGATGGCGCTGACGGAAAACCGCAGGAGTTCGGCTTCCGTGCCCGTGAGTTTGGCGATGCTTTCGAAGGCGGCGTCGATGGGGCCGTTTCCGTATCCGGCTCCCCGCACCGAGCGCCCGTTCACGGTGAGCTGGACGCTGGCCATGGGAAGGACGGTGGTGCCGCAGGTGACGTGGAGGTATTCGAGCTTGAAGGTTTCGGCCGTGCGGAGAATCCCCTCCGTGACGATGACTTCCAGATCCTCGTCCACCACGTGCTTTTTCTTGTCCGCCAGTTCCTTGAACTTGGAAAAGACGAGCTGGAGCTCCTCGTCCGACAAGTCGTAGCCCAAGTCCTTCAAGTGGGTGCGCAGGGCATGGCGGCCGCTGTGTTTCCCTAAAACCAGACGGCTGGTGCTCAATCCCACGGTTTCCGGCTTCATGATTTCATAGGTCATGGGGTTTTTGAGGACCCCGTCCTGGTGGATGCCGGCCTCGTGGGCAAAGGCGTTGGCCCCCACGATGGCCTTGTTGGGCTGGACCATGATGCCGGTGATCATGCTCACCAGCCGGCTGGAAGGATGGATCTGTTCGGTCCGGATGCCGCTGTTCATGGGGAAAAAGTTGGGCCGGGTGTGCAGGGCCATGACCACTTCTTCCAGGGAAGTGTTCCCCGCCCGCTCCCCAATGCCGTTGATGGTGACTTCGGCCTGCCGGGCGCCGGCACCCAAGGCGGCCAGGGTGTTGGACGTGGCCAGCCCCAGATCATTGTGGCAGTGGACGCTCAATATCGCCTTCCCGATGTTGGGGACATGGGACATCACGTATTTGACCAGTTGGCCGAATTCTTCGGGGATGGCATACCCCACCGTATCCGGAAGATTCACCACGGTGGCGCCGGCCTCGATGGCGGCTTCGAATACCCGGCATAAAAAGTCCCGGTCGCTCCGGGAACCGTCTTCCGCGGAAAATTCCACGTTGTCCGTCAACGTCCGGGAATAGCGTACCGCATCCACGGCCGCGGCGATGACTTCTTCCCGGCCCATTCTGAGCTTGTGGGTCAAATGGATGTCCGAGGTGGCGATGAATGTGTGGATCCGGGGCTTCGCCGCATGCTGGATGGCGCCCCACGCGCAGTCGATGTCCGCTTTGGAGGTGCGGGCCAGGCCTGCCACTTCGGCGTTACGGATCCGTTTGGCGATTTGAGAAACCGCCTCGAAATCCCCTTCCGAGGCGGCCGGAAATCCGGCCTCGATGATATCGACCCCCAGTTTTTCCAACTGGGTGGCCAGGCGCAGTTTTTCACCGGTGTTCATACTGGCGCCGGGGGACTGTTCCCCGTCGCGCAGGGTGGTGTCGAAAATGTATATCCGCTCACTCATGATTTTTCTCCTTGATAGGGTACGCCGCTTCCGTTCGCCGGCGAAACAGCGGAAAGCTTGTACTGAAAGCTGTCCTCCAGGGCCTTCCAGCTGGCCTCGATGATGTCTTTGGAGACACCGATGGTGCTCCAGATATGATCCCGGTCTCGGGAATCGATGAGGACGCGGACCTTCGATGCGGTGCCTTCCCGGCCGTCGATGACGCGCACCTTGAAATCCACCAGGTGCATGCCGTCGATCTCCGGGAAGAACGTTTGCAAGGCCTTGCGCAGGGCGTTGTCGAGGGCGCTCACGGGACCGTCTCCCTCCGCGGCGGTGATCTCCTGTTTTCCGCCCACCGAAATCTTGATGGTGGCGTGTGCGGAACACGGTGCATCCCGGTTTTTTTCGATGGTCACCCGAAACGATTCCAGCTCAAACAACGGTCGGAACTGCTCCGTCAACTTCTGGACCAGGATCCGAAAAGAGCCTTCCGCCGCATCGAACTCGTAGCCCTCCTGCTCCATTTCCTTGATCTTTGAGACGATTTTCCGGCTGTCGAATCCATTTCCCCCCAGATCGATCCCCAGTTCTTTCGCCTTGTATTCGATGTTGCTCTTTCCCGAAAGGTCCGAGACCAATACCCGCCGCTGGTTTCCCACGAGTTGTGGATCGATGTGCTCGTAGGCGCGGGGATTTTTGGCCACGGCGCTGACATGGATGCCGCCCTTGTGGGCGAAGGCGCTCCTTCCCACGAAGGGACGGCTGTTGAGGGGGACGATGTTGGCCATTTCGCTTACGAAGCGGGATAACCGTTTGAGTCGCGTCAGGTTTTCAACGGGAACGCAGGGATAATGCATTTTAAGGGCCAAGACAGGGATGAGGGAGACCAGATCCGCGTTTCCGCAACGTTCCCCGTATCCGTTGATGGTTCCCTGGACCAAGGTGGCCCCCGCCCGTACCGCCGCAAGCGCGTTGGCCACGGCTAAACCGCAGTCGTTGTGGGTATGGATGCCCAGGATGAACGTATCTTCTGAAACGATCGGGCATTTTTCCGAAAGGCGGCAGCGCACCTCGTGGATCACGGCCTCGATCTCGTGGGGAAGGGTGCCGCCGTTGGTGTCGCACAACACCAGGCGCCTTGCTCCCCCCTCCACGGCGGCAAAGAGCGTTTCCAGGGCATAATCGGGATTGTCTTTGTATCCGTCGAAAAAATGCTCGGCGTCGTAGATGATCTCCCGGCCGGCTTCCGAAAGATATGCCGTGGTGTCCCGGATCATGGCCAGGTTTTCCTGGGGGGTGTTTTGCATCACCTCTTTGACATGCAGGGTCCAGCTTTTTCCAAAGACGGCGACCACCGGTGTTCCGCTTTCCAGGAGCGCCTTTAAATTATCGTCGTCTTCGGGTCCGATTCCCGGCCGCCGCGTGGAACCGAAGGCCGTCAGCTTGGCGTTTTCAAAGCGGATCTCTTTGGCCATTTCGAAAAATTGCCGGTCCTTGGGGTTGGATCCGGGCCATCCGCCTTCGATGTAATGGATGCCGAATCGATCCAGGCTTTTGGCGATGGCCGCCTTGTCCGCGGCGGAAAAGTGGATGTTTTCCCCCTGGGTGCCGTCCCGCAGGGTGGTATCGTACAAAAGGATCGGTCTCATCGGGTGCCTCACTTGGAAGCAGGATGGATGAAACGCCCTGCTTCCATCACGTCATAATCGGTTCATCGTTTCCGGTTTTCCGGTCTCAGGGCCCGCACGGCGGCTCCGGTCCTCCACATTTCGGAATCCCGGATGGCGGCAAGCTCTTTATTGAGTTGTTCCCGGTAGTCGGGACGGGAATTGGCCTCCAGGACCCGTTGGGTCTCTTTTCCGGAAACGACGTTTTCATAAAGGGCGTCGAAGAACGGGGCCACGGCGTCCCGGAACCGCGGCGCCCAGTCGAGGGCCCCCCGCTGGGCCGTGGTGCTGCAGTTGCCGTACATCCAGTCCATGCCGTTTTCCGCCACCAGGCGGATGAGACTCTGGGTGAGTTCCTCCACGGTCTCGTTGAAGGCCTCGCTGGGGCTGTGTCCGTTCTTTCGGAGCACGTTGTATTGGGCTTCCATGACGCCGGCGAGACAGCCCATCAACACGCCCCGCTCACCGGTGAGATCGCTGAAGACTTCCTTTTCAAAGGTGGTGGGGAAAAGGTATCCGGACCCGATGGCGATGCCAAGGGCAAGAGCTCGCGCTTCGGCGTTTCCCGTGTGATCCTGGAAAACCGCGAAGCTGGAGTTGATCCCGGATCCGTTTAAAAAATTGGTCCGCACGGTGCGGCCGGAACCCTTGGGCGCCACCAGGATGACGTCGACATTTTCGGGGGGCACCACACCGGTCATGTCCCGGTAGGTAACGGCGAAGCCATGGGAAAAATAAAGGGCGTTGCCGGGTTCCAGGCAGGGCTTGATTTTGGGCCAAAGGGCCATCTGCCCGGCGTCGGATAGGAGATACTGGAGGATGGTTCCTTTTCGGGCCGCCTCTTCAAGGTGAAAAAGGGTCTTCCCCGGGACAAAGCCGTCACTGACCGCCTTATCCCAGGAAGCGGTTCCTTCCCGTTGTCCCACGATGACCCGGATCCCGTTATCCCGCATGTTCAACGCCTGCCCCGGGCCCTGAACGCCGTAGCCCAGCACCGCCACGGTTTCGTCTTCCAGGACTTCCCGGGCCTTTTCCATTGAAAACTCTTCTGCGGTGATCACCTCTTCCACGGTGCCGCCAAAATCGATTCTTGCCATGCGATTGCTCCTTTTTGTGTTTTCTTCCTTTTTTATCGTTTTTTTGGGCAAAGGCCGCTGATCGCCGGGATTGATCCGGTAAGATCAATCCGGTTCCCGGTACAAGGCGATGGATCCTGTCCGGGCGATTTTTTTGATCCCCATCGGTTTGAGGAGGCTGATCAGCGCTTCCATTTTTCCCCGATCCCCGGTGGCCTCGATGATGTAATACTGGGGACCCACGTCCACGATCTTGCACCGGAAAATGTCCGCCAGTCGCAGGATCTCGTCCCGGCTTTCCCGCTTGGCCCGGATGCAGATGAGGGCCATTTCCCGTTTTACCGCCCGGGGACCCGTCATATCCCGGAGCTTGATCACATTGATGAGCTTCCGTAACTGCTTTTCGATCTGTTCCAGGACCAGGCTGTTGGCCTGGGTGACGATGGTGATCCGGGACACGGCTGGGTCGATGGTTTCAGCGACGCACAGGCTGTCGATGTTGAACCCCTTCCCGCTGAACAGACCCACCACACGGGAAAGGACGCCGGGTTTGTTATCCACCAGCATGGTGAGGATGTGCTTTTCTTCGGTTTCGATCATAGCGATGTTTTCCTTTGCCTGCATTTAAGCCAGCAGCATTTCGGTGATGGGTGCGCCGGCGGGGACCATGGGATAGACACATTCTTCCTTTTCCACCCGGAAATCCATGATCACCGGGCCGGGGGTTTCCAACCCTTTTCGCAGCACCGGTTCCACCTCTGAAGGGCGTTCGGCCCGGAGGCCGACGGCGCCGTAAGCTTGGGCCAAAAGGACGAAATCCGGGGCGCAATTCATGCACGTGGCCGCGTATCGTCTGTCATAGAAAAGCTGTTGCCACTGGCGCACCATACCCAGGTAGCCGTTGTTCAGGATCACCACCTTCACCGGCAGGCCGTGCTCCACGGCCGTGGCCATTTCCTGGATGTTCATCTGGATACTCCCGTCCCCGGCCACGTCCACCACCGGCTTGCCGGGGAACGCGGCCTGGGCGCCGATGGCCGCCGGGAGCCCGAAACCCATGGTCCCCAATCCGCCCGAAGAAAGAAAGTGCCCCGGTTTTTCGAAGTGATAGTACTGGGCGGTCCACATCTGATTCTGCCCCACCTCAGTGGTGATCAGCGCCTTGCCGTTGGTGAGCCGATACAGACAATCGATAACGTATTGGGGCTTGATGGACCCTTCGGGGTTTTGATCGTAAGCCAGCTTGTACGCCCGCCTCCATTCCTCGATCTGCCGGAGCCAGGGGTTGCGTTTGGCTTCAAGGTCCCCCAGGTCCGCTTCATCGATCATACGGTTGAGGTGCTGCAGGCTGATCCGGCAATCGCCGACCACGGGGACCGCCACGGTGACATTTTTCCGGATACTCGTGGGGTCGATATCAATGTGCACGATTTTGGCCTGGGCCGCGAAACAATCCGTCTTGCCGGTGACCCGGTCGTCGAAGCGGACGCCGATGCCGATCAGGACGTCACAAGCCGCCGTGGCCATGTTGGCCCGGTAAGTGCCGTGCATTCCGATCATCCCCAGGCTCAACGGATCGTTGCCGGGAAAGGCCCCCAGTCCCATGAGAGACATGGTTACGGGGATCCGGATCTTTCGGGCGAAGGTCGTCAGTTCCGCCGAGGCTTTGGAAAGGATCACCCCCCCGCCGGCGAAGATCATGGGCCGGTGGGCCTCTTTGACCAGCTTCATCACCTTTTTGAGCTGTTTCGTATTTGGCTCATACGTGGGGCTGTAAGAATTGATGGACACCTTCTCGATGGGCTTGTAGTCCGTCTTTGCAACGGAGACGTTTTTGGGGATGTCCACCAGGACCGGCCCGGGTCTCCCGGACCGGGCGATGTAAAAGGCTTCCTTGAGAATCCGGGCCAAGTCTTCCACGCGGGTGACGAGATAATTATGCTTGGTGCAGGGGCGGGTGATCCCCACAATGTCGACTTCCTGGAAGGCATCATTTCCGATCAGATGGGTGGGGACCTGTCCGGTCAACACCACCAGCGGAATGGAATCCATGTAGGCGGTGGCCACACCCGTGACCGTGTTGGTGGCTCCGGGCCCGGAGGTGACAAGACAAACCCCCGTCTTTCCCGAGGCCCGTGCATAGCCGTCAGCGGCATGAACGGCGCCCTGTTCATGGCGGACCAGGATATGCCGGATGTCGGTCTTGGCCAGTTCGTCGTAGATATCGATGACCGTTCCTCCGGGGAACCCGAAGATCGTATCGACCCTTTCTTCCTGGAGCACTTTCATGAGAATCTGTGCACCGTTGAGTTTCATAAAATCGCCCCTTCCTTTCGTGCCGGTGATTTGACGATGGCGCCGGCCGCAGCCGAGGACACCATTTTGGCGTACCGGGCCAGATACCCTTTGTCGATTTTCAAAGCGGGTGCTTTCCAGCGGGATCTGCGCTGCTGCAGAACCTCTTCCGGGACCTGCAGGTCGACCCTTTTACCCGGAATATCGATGCGGATGGGGTCCCCTTCTTCCACGAGGGCGATGGGACCGCCCTGCATGGCCTCCGGGGAGATATGGCCCACGGCGGCGCCCCGGGTGGCGCCGGAAAATCGGCCGTCCGTCAACAGGGCCACGCGGGCGTCCAGTTTCATTCCGGCGATGGCGGAGGTGGGGGTCAGCATCTCCCGCATGCCGGGCCCGCCCACGGGGCCTTCATACCGGATGACGACCACGTCTTTTTCCCTGATTTTTCCGTTCAAGATGGCCTCTGTGGCTTCTTCTTCCGAGTCAAAGACCCGGGCCGGGCCTTCGTGTACCTGCATTGTTTCGGAGACCGCCGACTGTTTGACCACGCACCCTTCCGGCGCCAGGTTGCCGAACAGGACCGCGAGTCCGCCCTTTAAATGATACGGTTGATTCAGAGGCCGGATGACGTCCGCGTCGAGAACCCTGGCCGATGTCAGATTTTCGGAGACACTTTTTCCCGTTACGGTAAGGGTATCGGGAAAAAGCACACCGGCTTCAGATAGTCTTTTCATGACCCCGGGGATCCCTCCGGCCCGGTCCAGGTCCTCCAGGTGATGTTTTCCGGCAGGACTCATGGAGCATAAGTGGGGGGCGGTTTCGCTGACGGTGTTGATCCGATCCAGATCCATGGGGATGCCGGCCTCGTGGGCAATGGCGGTCAGGTGGAGGACGGTGTTGGTGGAGCATCCCAGGGCCATGTCCACGGCCAAAGCATTGTGGAACGCCTTTTCCGTCAGGATGTCCCGGGGGCGAATCCCTTCTTCAATGAGTCCCACAATCCGCATTCCGGAAGCTTTGGCCAGGCGGATCCGGGCGGCCATCACCGCCGGGATGGTTCCGTTTCCGGGGAGGGCTAGACCCACGGCTTCGGTCAGGCAGTTCATGGAGTTGGCGGTGAACATGCCGGCACAAGAGCCGCAGGTGGGGCACGCCGCGTCCTCCACGGCGTCCAGCTGGGCTTCCGTCAAGGTATTGCCCCGTACGGCGCCCACGGATTCGAAGACCGTGACCAGGCTGATTTTTTCCCCTGTTTCGGGGTGGATGCCGGCGAGCATGGGCCCCCCGCTGATCACGATCGCCGGAAGGTCAAGGCGGGCCGCGGCCATGAGCATGCCGGGGATGATCTTGTCGCAGTTGGGGACCAGGACCAGGGCGTCAAAGGCATGGGAAAGGGCCATGACTTCGATGGAATCGGCGATGAGTTCCCGGCTGGCCAGGGAATATTTCATCCCCACATGGTTCATGGCGAGGCCGTCGCACACCCCGATGACGCCGAATTCCACGGGCGTCCCCCCCGCCATGTAGATTCCGGCTTTCACCGCATCAACGATCTTGTCGAGGTGGGTGTGGCCGGGGATGATGGTATTATAGGAATTGGCGATGCCCACCAGGGGGCGATTCAATTCTTCGGGGGTATACCCCATGGCTTTGAAGAGGCTCCGATGGGGGGCCCGCTCGATCCCTGCTTTCACCTGGTCGCTCTTCATCGGTCGTTTCTCCTTGCGATAAAATGAAATCAAAAAAAAATCCGTTACCGGCCAGGGGCGGGTAACGGATTTTGAATTTGTATTTGTGTTGTGCTATGCCATTACCAACCCCTGTTCCTTCCGGCTGCCGATGAGGATTACCGGAAGGAGGAGAATAAGAATAAGGTTGATAATGGCGAACAACGGATTCACAACGGATTCCTTAATCGAAAAATTCCTTTTATGGACTTCAGATAACAGCGGCAAAGGGTGGTGTCAAGTGAAAAATGACGAAATCGCATGAACCCTTTTGTTCCCGCCGTCCTGCCCGCCCGCCGGGGGAACCAGTTGCCTTTTTTTTCCGAAAAGGCTTGGACGGCACCCGCAAAAAAAATTAGGAATCAAGATTTTTCCTTGTAAGTGCACCCCGGGGTTCTGCAGCTGAAAAACGTGCCGTCCCGTTTCGAGGTTTTTTCCACCAAAAAGTCGGCGCCGCACGCGGGGCAGGGTTTGGGAACGGGTTTTTCCCAGAGGGCGAAGGTGCATTTGGGATACCGGCTGCACCCGTAAAAGAGTTTTCCCCGTCTCGAGGTTTTTTCCACCAGATCCCCGGCGCAGCCCGATTCAGGACATTTCACACCTGTTTTTCTCTCCGAATGTTCCGGTGCCACGGATTTGGTGTTTTTACACTCCGGATAACCGCTGCAGGCCAGAAAGTTCCCGTACTTTCCTTGCTTGATGCGCATGGGACGGCCACATTTTTCACAGTTTTCGTCCGAAAGTTCCCCTTGGTTCTGGCCGTTGATCTGAATTCGTCCTTTTTCGTCACGCAGATAATTGGCCGTGAAGGTGCAGGCGGGGTATTGATTGCAGGCCAGAAAGAGTCCGTTTTTTCCCATCTTGATATGAAGCGCCCCGTCCTTGCAACCGGGACAGTTCAGGCCGGTGGGAACCCCGATCGCTTTCAGGCTCACCATGCCTTGGGCGGCCTGCTGAAAAGAATGCTGGAACTCTTGGTAAAAATTGGTGATCATCTTCAAGTAGTCCATTTCCGCCGTCTCGATTCGGTCCAGATGATCCTCCATCTTTGCGGTAAAATCCACGTTCACGAGATCCGGAAAGCTTCCCACCACCATATCATTGACGATGAAGCCGAGTTCGCTGGGGCGGAAATAGCCTTTCACCAGGTCCACGTATCCTTTTTCCCGGATGGTGGAAAGGATCGCGGCGTAGGTGCTGGGCCTGCCGATACCGTTTTCCTCCAACTCCTTGACCAGGGAGGCTTCCGAAAAACGGGGCGGAGGCTGGGTAAAATGCTGTTTGGGTTCCAGTTTTTTCAGGTTAAGGCGCATCCCCCTGGAAAGGGGCGGGAGCGTCTCTTTTTCTTCTTTTTCTTTCATTTCGTCATCGACGGATCGATAAAGGGTCATAAATCCCGGAAAGCGGATCGTGGAACCGCCGGCCACGAACCGGTAGGGTCCGGCGCCGATGGCGGCGGTGACCTTGTCGATGAGGGCGGGCTTCATCTGGGACGCCACGAAGCGTTTCCAGATCATCTCATATAGGGCCAGTTGATCCTTGTTCAGAAACGGGGCCACCTTTTCGGGGGTGTTGTATACGGAAGTGGGGCGGATGGCTTCGTGGGCATCCTGAGCTTTTTTCCGATTCTTGAAGATCCGGGGTTTTTCCATGGCAAAGTCGGGGCCGAAACGTTCCTTGACGAGGGTGATGGCGGCTTCGGCGGCCTCTTTGTTGATGCGCACCGAATCGGTTCGCATATACGTAATGAGGCCCACCGGTTCTCCCGGACCCAGTTCAATGCCTTCGTAGAGTTGCTGGGCGAGGATCATTGTCTTTTTGGCTGAAAACCTCAGCTTCCGAATCGCGTCCTGTTGTAATTTACTGGTAATAAAGGGCGGCTGGGGAGCTTGAGAAACGGTCTTTTTGACCATTTCTTCCACGATAAAGGACCGGTCGTCTAAATCCGCGAGGATCGCCTTGCAGGAGGCGTCGTCGGGAATCCGGATTTTCTTTCCGGCTTTTTTGGAAAGCTTTGCGGAAAAAGACGGTGGGGCATCCGCCAGAAGGTGGGCGGTAACGGACCAGTATTCTTCCGGTGTGAATGCCTGGATCTGGCGTTCCCGTTCACAGATGATGCGAACGGCCACGGATTGGACGCGGCCGGCGCTCAGCCCTTGCTTGACCTTCCGCCACAGCAACGGGGAAATGTGATATCCCACGAGTCGATCCAGGACGCGGCGGGCCTGCTGGGCTTCGAACTTATGTGGATTGAGGGCTTCCGGGGAGCGGATTGCGGACAGGATGGCGTTTTCCGTGAGTTCATGAAAGAGCACACGGTGAAAGTGCCTTCCTTTTTTTTCGAGTACCTCCGCGGTATGCCATGCAATGGCTTCCCCTTCCCGGTCCGGGTCGGGGGCCAGATAGACATCCGTGATGTCTCCGGCGGTTTGTTTGAGGGACCGGATCACCTTTTCTTTCCCGGGGATGGTTTTATAGACCGGTTTGAAGCCGCCCTCGATGTCGATACCCATCTCCTTTTTCGGAAGATCCTTGATATGACCGACGGTGGCGGCCACGGCATAGGCGTTGCCGAGATATTTTTTCAAGGTTCTCACTTTCGTGGGCGATTCCACGATGACGAGGCTCTTTTTCAAAACGTCCGATTCCTTTGCTTTACTTTATCACCCGTTGCATCGGATGAACTGTTTCCCGGGCATTTGCTTCACCTTACCCGTCAATTCGAGTTGTAACAGGATTCCGGCCAGCTTCCCCGGATCCATGGCGAGTTTCCGGACCAGGTCATCGATATGCGTGGGATAAGGTTCCAGGGCGGCGAGCACTTTTGATGTGTCCGGATCCAGGGATTTCGATGGACGTCCATGTTCGGGACGCGCCGCTTTTTTCCGTTGAATCTCCGGCGATATTTCGACGCCCACGCGCGGACCGATTTCTTCCAGGATGTCCCCGGCGTGTTCCACCAATTTGGCACCCTGCTTGATGAGGGAATGGGTACCGGCACTCTTTTGAGATTGGATGCTTCCAGGGACGGCGAACACCTCCCGGCCCTGTTCCGCGGCCAGCCGGGCGGTGATGAGAGAACCGCTTTTTCGGGCGGCTTCCACTATCACGGTGCCGAGACTCATCCCGGCGATGATGCGGTTTCGTTTGGGAAAATGGTGCGGCAGCGGTTCTTCGTATAAAGAGAACTCCGAGACCACTGCGCCGTTTTCGGCGATTTGATCAAAGAGTTTTCGGTTTTCCCGGGGATAGATCCGCTCCAGGCCGGATCCCAGCACTGCCACGGTCCTGCCGCCCCCGGAAAGCGCTCCCTCATGGGCCGCCGTGTCGATGCCGCGGGCCATGCCGCTGACAACCGTCAGTCCATAGGCGGCGAGTTCCGAACAAAGTTTGCGGGTGTTGGACAAGCCGTAGGTGGTGGCGTTCCGGGATCCCACCACGGCCAGGCAGGCGGCTTCCCCGTCCAGTTCGCCGCAGCAGTATAAGAACAAAGGCGGGTCCGGGAGTTCCCGCAGCAGGGCCGGGTACTGTGGATCCTTCAGGGTCAGGATATGAAAATTCTTTTGGATTGCACGATCGATTTCGCGCTTGAGGGTATCCGATACCCGGTGGGTCGAAAGGAGTGCGGCCAACGTGGGCGTCATCCCCGGGACTTCCAAAAGTTCCTTTCGGGGGGCTTTAAAAACATGATCCGGAGACTGGTACCGGTCGATGAGCCGTTTGCACAGCAGGTCTCCGATTCCCGGAACGCTTTTCAGGGCCAACCAAGGCAGGAGGGATTCCATCCTTCAGCGCTTTTTGGGCCCCACTTGGAAGGTCAGAAGGAAGGGACTGGCGATATAGATGGAGGAATACGTCCCCACGATGACCCCCACCAGGAGGGCGAAGGCGAAATCATGGATGATACCGCCTCCGAAAAGAAACAGGGCCAAGACAACGATCAATGTCGTCAGGGCGGTCAGGATGGTGCGGCTCAAGGTTTCGTTCACGCTCCTGTTGATAATGAATTCGAGAGTGTGTTTGCGATATTTTCTTAAATTCTCCCGAATCCGGTCGAAGATGATGATGGTGTCGTTGAGGGAGTACCCGATGATGGTCAGGATGGCGGCGATGATGGGAAGGGAGAATTCCTTGTCGAAAAGGGAGAACAACCCCACCGTGATCATGACGTCATGGACCAGGGCCACGATGGCCCCCATGGCGTATTTTAAATTCAGCACCCAGAACAGTACCAGCGTGACGATCATGGCGGCCACGATCAGGACGGGGATGCTGACCTCGATCAGGTCGAGGAGATAGACGGCGCCGATGAGGACGCCGGCCATGACCCCGCTTAACAGCCATTTGAGCTCGAAACGTCCGGAGATATAGATGGCGATGAAGAGCAGGGAATAGAATATGGCAAACAGCGCCTTTTCCCTGAGGTCTTTTCCCACCTGGGGGCCCACCATTTCCACACGGCGGATGTCGGCTTCTTGACTGATGGACGATTTCAGGGCCTTTTGAATTTCACCGGAAAAGGCTTCGGAGGTTGTCACAGCCCGGTCGATACGGATCAAGTATTCATGATCGTCTTTTTCGCCGAAGGTTTGAACCGTGACCCCTTCCAGGCCCATGGAGCGGAGTCCGTCCTTGATATCCGAAATGGAAACCGGGGAGTCGAACTTGATCTGGACCACCGTACCCCCCGCAAAATCGATGCCGAATTTCGGACCCCCATGATAAAGCAGGGAGGCAACGGAGACAAGGATCATGACGGCGGAAAAGATAAAGGCGATCTTCTTCTTGCCGAGAAAGTCGATGTTGATGTCCGGTTTGATGAATTGCATCGTTATCGTCCTTTGGGGCGCCTGGATCAAAAGGACCGGCGCCTTCAATGACCGGAACGCTTCCCGTACGCCCTGCCTACCAAGGCGGGGTCGGAGGAAGCGATCTTGAAACGGTTATTTCCCTACAGGTCAGCCCCGCCCTTCAGGGCGGGAGGGCTCCACTAAATACTGATTCGCTTTACTTTCCGGTTGATTAATAAATAGTCAAAAACCACCCGGGTGAGAATCAGGGCCGTAAAGAGACTGGAGCACACCCCGAGGCTCAGGGTGACGGCGAAACCTTTTACCGGGCCGGTTCCGAACTGGAACAGGACCAAAGCGGCGATGAGCGTCGTCACGTTGGCATCGAGGATGGTCAGTGAGGCCCGCTCATACCCGGCTTCCACGGAGGCCCGGGCGGTCTTGCCCAAACCCAGCTCCTCCCGGATGCGCTCAAAGATGAGCACGTTGGCGTCCACGGCCATGCCGATGGTCAAGATGATCCCGGCGATGCCGGGGAGGGTGAGGGTGGCCTGGAAGCCCGCCAGGCCGGCGGCGATAAGGATAATGTTCACGGTAAGGGCCAGATTGGCGATCAGCCCGGATACTTTGTAATAAACGACCATGAACAAGACCACGATCAATCCGCCGATGGCCATGGAAAGCATCCCCTTACGAATGGAATCGGTCCCCAGGGAAGGCCCCACGGTCCGCTCTTCGATGATATCCACGGGGGCGGGAAGGGCTCCGGCCCGTAACACGATGGCCAAATCCCGGGCTTCTTCCAGGGTGAAATTTCCCGTGATGCGGGCCTGGCCGCCGCTGATTTTCTCCTGGATGACCGGAGCGCTGTAAACGTTTTGGTCCAACACGATGGCCAGGCGTTTCTTGACGTTTTCCTCGGTGATCCGTTCAAAAATGCGCGCCCCTTTCTTGTCAAAAGAAATGGAGACGTAGGGTTCATTGTACTGGGAATCGATTTCGACCCGGGCTTCGGTCAGGTAAGCACCGGTGAGCAGGGAACGCTTCTTGACCAGATACGGGGTCCTGAACGTCCGCTGGGTCTTGGGATCGGTCTGCACTTGGTAGAGGATTTCCGCCCCCGGCGGAACGGATCCTTTGAGGGCTTCTTCCACGGAATGGGTTTCATCGAGGAGCCGGAATTCGAGGAGTGCGGTTTTTCCGATGAGATCCTTGGCGCGCTGGGTGTCCTTGATGCCCGGGAGCTGAACCAGGATCCGTCTTTCCCCCTGGCGACGGATATCCGGCTCGCTGACTCCGAACTGATCGATGCGGTTGCGGATGGTCTCCAAGGCTTGGCTCACGGCCAGTTTCCGGATGTTTTCCTTTTCCTCATCGGGGAGATCCAAACGCACTAAAAGGGCGTCCCCCTCGCTTCTTCTTTCCAAGATCCGCAACTCTTTGAATTCTTCGTCCAGGAGTTTTTCAAACTCAGGAATCTGTTGCGGCGCTTCGATGCGGACGACAAGAATATCGCCTTTCACCTGCTCGGTGGAAATCCGGCGGATCCCTTCCTTCCAAAGCCGTTCCCGAAGTTCCTGAAGAACCCGTTCCATGGTGCTTTCCACGGCCTTCTGGGCGTCGACTTCCAGTACCAGGTGCATGCCTCCCTGGAGATCCAAACCCAGATTGATCCGCTTCCGCGGCCACCAATCGGGATTGAGGGTGGGAAGCAGATATACACAGGCGACGGCGATCACCCCGGCGCTGGCGATCGTTTTCCAAGATATGCGTTTCAATGGTGTATCCCTTTCGATCGGATCCGATCTTTTTGAACAAGAAACGCCCCGAAAGGCGGTTTTTCATTCTTTGCGTGCCCGTGTATCCGGTGGACAAAGCGCGCAGAGAGGGTGTTGAAACGCCGTGTTCGGGGCTTTGTGAACCGGCTAGGCGGATTTCTTGTCTGGCTCCTTGGGGGGCGACGGAGCGGCAGCCGCCTGCACCAACGCCGCAACGTTTCCCCGATTCAATTTGATCCGGACTTTTTCGGCGATTTCCACCGTGAGGGTGTTTTCATCCGCTCCGGTGATTCTCCCGTGGATCCCTCCCGAGGTGATGATCCGGTCCCCTTTTTTCAGGCTTCCGATCATGGCTCGGTGTTCCTTGCTCTTTTTCTGCTGGGGGCGGATCAGGAGAAAGTAAAAGATGACGAACATTAAAATGAGGGGAATGAATGCCGTAAATCCGCCTCCGGCCCCTTGTCCTGTGGCTTGGCCTCCCTGGCCCATGGCGTACGCTAAACCAGTCAAAATCATTGCCTCCTTGTGGGATGGTATGATCCCATCCGTGGGGATGGGGTTTTGGTGTTAAAAACAAAATCAAATTCCCGGTAAACCGGGAAAACGCTGAGATTTTCCTTAGGGTGCCGACCGCCATTCCATTTCAATGCGGCCGCGGACCCCGGTGATGCCCATCCGGATGGTCCCCTCTTCGGCCATGGATGGGGCCTTGGGGAAACGGACCCGATAAACGCTTTTCCATGGACTGATATAGGGGAAAAAATGTTTCATTTTAGCATCCGGCTTTTTTTTCTCGATGGATTCCGCGGGAACCTGAGTCCCGTCTCCCAAATCCAGATAGATCTTCCAGGAGGATTCCTCCCGGTTAAAATCATCCCATTTTTTATCCGGGACGTAGGCGGCGATCATAAATTCGTGGAATCTCCGTGCACGCTCATCCTGTTCGGTTTGCAATTCCGTCGTTTGGGTTTCGTTGAATTGGTACACCCGGGCGTATTCCTTGACATAGGCCGTTCTGAAATCCCCGGATTGATACGTGGCGTGGACCAGCAGCTCCAGATCGAGGCCCCGGTAGATCCGGCTTTCCCGGGTCCATTTTTCAAAGACCGGGGGATAGGTCCCCCCTTCGTAGGGTCCCTCCCATCCAACGAACCGCTTGACGGCACTTTGGCGGGTGCAGCCGGCTGCAAGAAAAAGGCTGACGGCCACCGTCAAAGCTGCCCATCGGTTTATTCTAAACTCCATCCGCCTGTTTTTTTCCACGAGGGGGCCCCGCTTCGAAAACACGGTTAAAAATGTGGGGGATATACTTTAAATGATAATTCAGGTCAAACAGTTCCTCGATTTTTTTCAAGGAAAGGATCCCTGTGATCCGTTTATCTTTTTGTATCAGGCCCTTAAAGTCTTTTTTCCCCCGCCAGGCGTTCATGGCGTTTTCCTGCACCCACAGGTACGCCTCTTCACGTGAAGCCCCGGCCTCCACCAGCGCCAAGAGTACCTGCTGGGAAAAGATCAACCCCTTGAGGAGATTAAGGTTGGCTTTCATTTTTTCCGGATAGACAATCAGGTTTTGAATAATCCCGGTCATGCGGTGGAGCATGTAATCGGCTAGGATGGTGCTGTCCGGTGCGATGATCCGTTCCACCGAAGAATGGCTGATATCCCGCTCATGCCAAAGACAGACATTCTCCACGGCGGCAAGGGCGTTGGTGCGCAGGAGGCGCGCCAGGCCCGAAAGGTTTTCGGATCCCACCGGGTTTCGTTTGTGGGGCATGGCCGAAGAGCCTTTTTGGCCCTTGGAGAAATACTCTTCGGCCTCAAGGACTTCCGTGCGCTGGAGGTGCCGGATTTCCACGGCCATCTTCTCGATGGACGCCCCCGTGATGGCCAGTGCCGCAAAGTATTCGGCATAGCGGTCCCGCTGGATGATCTGGGTGGATGCCGGAGCCGGCTTGAGACCCAGCTTTTTACACACGTACGCTTCGATCTCCGGCGCGGTGTTGGCGAAGGTTCCCACGGCGCCGGAAATTTTCCCGTAGCGGATCCCGTTCACCGCATTTTGGATGCGCTTTTTATTGCGCCGCATTTCATCGTACCATACCGCCAGTTTGAGACCGAAGGTGATGGGTTCCGCATGAATGCCGTGGGATCGTCCCACCATGACCGTGTTTTTGTGTTCGAAGGCCCGTTGCCTGATGGCCTCCAAGAGGGCGTCCATGTCCTTTAGGATGATTTTTCCGGCGTCCTTTAAGAGAACGGCCATGCTCGTATCCAGGACGTCCGACGAGGTCATTCCCATGTGGATGTACCGGGCGTCCGGCCCCACGTGTTCCGCCACATTGGTGGTGAAGGCGATGACGTCGTGTTTGGTTTTTTCCTCGATTTGGGCGATACGTTCTACGGTAAAGTCGGCGTTCTTTTTTATGGTTTTGAGCGCCCTTCCCGGGATTTTCCCCATCCTGGCCATGGCTTCACAGGCCAAAATTTCCACCTTAAGCCAGGTCCGGTACTTGTTTTCATCGGACCAGAGGGCCCCCATGGCCGTTCGCGTGTATCGTGAAATCATTTCGCTTTCTTTTCCTTAATTCGGGTTCAGACAAGGGCCTGGATATCCGAAACCCTCGGGGGTGTCAACCGTCGGGAGCCACCCTTCGCTTCGGGCACCGGTACGCCTTTCATTCGAAAATCAGCTTGCTGTCCCCGGGAACCATGACGGAAGAAGGTTCAATGTGAATGGCACACTCGTGCCGGGACTCGATTTCCAGGATCTCTTTGCGTTTCTTGTTGAGCAGGTAAGCCGCCACCTCAGGAGGGAGGAGGGCGCGGATGCAGCCGCATTTTTCTTTGAGGCTGTCCAGCTGAAGTTTCCGCAAAAATCTTAAGCCCAGCGTCTCCACCGACGGGGTGATCCCCCGGCCGTGGCAATATTTGCAGGGCTCGTAACTCGTGTATTCGATGGAGGGCCGGACCCGCTGACGGGTCATTTCCAAAAGGCCGAACTTGGAAATGCGGCCCAGGTTGGTTCGCGCCCTGTCGGCCTTCAGATGGCTTTTCAACGTGCGTTCCACCTGGAGCTTGTGCTTGGCCTCGCGCATGTCGATGAAGTCGATGACGATAAGCCCTCCCAAATCCCGCAGGCGGAGTTGCCGGGCGATCTCTTCGGCGGCTTCCAGGTTGGTCTGCAGCGCGGTCTGCTCGATGCTCTTTTTTTGGGTGGCTTTTCCGGAATTGACATCCACCGCCACCAGAGCCTCTGTTTGACTGATGACGATGGATCCTCCCGACTTCAGGTTCACGCGGCTTTCAAAGATGGAAGCGATTTGATCTTCCAGCTCGTCCATGGCGAGGATCGGCTCGGGGCCCTTGTGCAGTTTGACGATATTCCCCTGACGGACCGAGACCATTTTGAGGAAATCCCTGACTTCGTGGAACGCGGTTTCGTCGTCCACCACGATTTCGGTGACATCCGATGTGAAATGATCCCGGATGGACCGATACACCAAATTCCGTTCCTTGTACAACAGGGCCGGTGCTTTGCTGTTGATCCCCTTTTTCTTGATGTTTTTCCACAACCGGAGCAGGTATCCCAGGTCTTTGTTCAAAACGGTTTTGGTGCAATCGGTTCCGGCGGTGCGAACGATCAGGCCGAAGCCTTCGGGGACTTTCAGCTTGTCCACCAGTTCCCGAATCCGATTCCGTTCCGTCTCGTCCTCGATTTTTCGGGAAATCCCCCGGGTCATGCTTCCGGGCATCAGCACGAGATGCCGCCCAGGAAGGGAAATATAAGTGGTCAGGAGAGCCCCTTTGTGGGCGGAAGGATCCTTGGTGACCTGAACCAGGAGTTCTTGGCCTCGCTTGACGAGGTTGGCGATGGAACGGTTTCCGGTGTCAATGTCCTGAAAATAATCGCTGTGGATTTCGTGTTTCTGTAAAAACCCGTGACGTTCCGCCCCGAATTCCACGAAAACCGCCTGCAGGCTCGGGACGACCCGGGACACGACGCCCTTGTAAATGTTTCCTTGAATCGTTTCCCGGGAGGCGCTTTCAATGTAAAAATCTTCCAGCTTCCCGTTTTTCACCTTGGCGATGCGGTATTCCTCGGGATCCAGGACGTTCATCAGGATTTTGGTACTCATATGGATGACTTCCTTTGCAATATAAAAAGAGATTTTTTTCAGATAAAACTACCATAAATCGATCAATTTAGGACTACCATAGTCGCGATTCACCAAGAAATCAATGCGGGAATGGGATCCGATCCCGTTCAGTTCTTTGTCCCGTTCCCTTGACCCTTATACGGTAAGAAGGAAACGGGGACTTCAAAGCCTGTTGACTTTCAAAGGGGTTCCCGCGTACGATTTGCCGACGGGTTGTGTTTTACCTGTATCCACGGCTGGGTCGCCGTTGTTGGGAGAACCCTTCACTGGAATGCTTCCCCAAAGCCCCGCCTTACAGGGCGGGGTTAAGGGATGCGACCGGGAAACGGGCATCTTTCTTACCGTGGAGCCCCGCCCTTAACGGTGGTTACGGTCCACAAAGGATCTTTGATCCGGGCGGGCCATAGAGAGAAAGCGGTCAGACGCAAAGGAAAAGGAGACGGAAAATGAATCGGCAATCTCCGGGGTACCGGTGGTTCATCTTCTGGATCATCGCGTTGGGGTATGTCTTGGTCTATTTTCACCGCCTGTGTCCGGCTGTCGTGGCGGTGGATATGATGCGGGATCTTCAGGCGGGAGGGGCGCTGATCGGGTTCTTGGGGGCGGCCTATTTTTATCCCTATGCCCTCATGCAACTTCCCGCCGGACTCTTGTCCGATTCCTGGGGGCCCCGGAAAACCATCACGTTTTTTTTCATTGTGGCCTTCCTGGGATCCTTGCTCCTGGGGATGGCGTCCTCGGTTTCCTGGGCTATCATCGGTCGCACCCTGGTGGGATTCGGGGTGGCCATGCTCTTTGTGCCGGCCATGAAAATTCTGGCGGAATGGTTCACCAAAAAGGAGTTCGCCTTCATGACCGGAATCCTGATGGCCATGGGGGGGATCGGATCCTTGACTGCGGCCACTCCCCTGGCCCTTTTAAGCGCCGCCATCGGGTGGCGCATGTCCTTTGTGGCGGTGGGGGGGCTCACCCTCCTGCTGGCCCTTTTCGTATGGCTTTTCGTCCAGGATCGTCCCGATTCCGAAAATGATGTGACCCTCGCCGAAAAACGTGCCGAAGGCCCGGATGTCATCGGCCTGGTGGAAGGGATCCGGAGGGTGGTGAAAACCCCGGCGTTTTGGCCCCTTGCCGTATGGTTTTTTTTCGATTGCGCCGTATTCTTTTCCTTCGGCGGCCTCTGGGGCGGTCCTTACCTGATGCACCTTTACGGGCTGAGCCGGGATCAGGCCGGCGGCATCCTCTCCATGCTGGCGGTGGGGATGATCATCGGAAGCCCGTTTTTAAGCTTTATTTCCAGTTCGGTCTTTAAGGCCCGAAAGCCCGTCATTGTCTTGTCCAGCGTTCTGGTGTTGATCGGCACGGCCTTCCTTGCATTTACACCGGATCGCATCCCCTTGTTGGGGCTCTATGGGCTTTGCCTCCTCTTGGGCGTCTTTTCCAGTGCCATTGTGGTGATCGGGTTTACGGCCAACAAGGAACTTTTTCCCATCAAAATCGCCGGTACGGCGACCGGGCTGGTGAATCTTTTTCCTTTTGCCGGCGGTGCCGTCTTCCAACCCATCCTGGGATACACCCTGGAACGCTACGGCCGCGTGGGAGGGGACGCCTTCACGGTGCAAGGATACAGCGGGGCGTTTACCATTCTTTTTATCTGCGCGGTCATCGCTTCTCTCTCGAGTCTTTTCATCAAGGAAACCCTGGGCCGAAAAGACGAGGCTTGAAAGACCCGCCCGTCCGGATCGATTTTTTCTTGACTTCCCCGCCGGGAGTGATGTAGTCACATTATAGTTAGAATGTGATTAACCGCCGAAGCCCTTTAAGAGTCTAACTTCTCAATATTCATATAAATATAGTCTTTTGGAACGTCTGGGGGCTCCGGGAGAAAACGGACGATTTGCATACGGCGGATGTCAGGGTGCGCGCTTTGTCCGGCCCGTGAAAAATGGATCCCATGGGATTCGAGGCCCAGCGCATACCGTAAAAGAGGGGGTGACCCATGAAACTCAAGCAGGTGTCCATTTCCATCGAGAATTCTCCGGCACGGCTTTACGAAGTCACCAAGGCCCTGGGAGATGCAGGGATCAATCTCAGGGCCCTGACGCTGGTGGAATCGGGCGCGGGGTTCGGGCTATTGCGGCTCCTCGTTTCCGACGTGGCCACCACACGGCGGATTCTGATGAAAAAGCATATTCCGGCCCAGGTGAATGATGTGGTGGCCGCTGAAATGGAGGATAAACCCGGAAGTTTGGCCCGGATGCTCAAGCACCTCCTGGATGCCAAGATCCACACGATTTACATGTACGCCTTTACGGGTTTTTCATCCGAGAAGGCGGTCATGATTTTTCGTTTTACGGACAACGACAAAGCCGTTGAGGTTCTCCGGAAAAAAGGGGTCCAGGTCCTGGATGCCCAGACGTTCGGGATGCTGGAGGCGGAAAGCTGACGCCAATGAACCGTAACAGCGAGCGCATTCCCCGCAGGTTCTGCCTGACGGCAGTGCTTCGCGGGCTGCAGGGAGGCTTCAATACCGGGGGTTTGCCTGGGATCCTAGAAGTGGTTTCAAAACCCCACCTGAGGCCCAATGGCTGCGTTGCAGGCCTCCGGGGAAGCGGCGGAAGTGGCGCCGGAAAGGAAGGGAAATGAAAAACCAGACGACATTCGAGCCGCGCACTTTCGGGGTTATCGGTGCCGGACCGGTGGGATGCATCGTGGCGGCCTTCCTGGCAAGGGGGGGGTATGATGTGGCGTTGTGCGACGTCATCCCGGATCTCGTGGCGCCGGCAGCCGACCGGGGCATTATCATCGAAGGGGCGGAAACCCTCACCCAGCGGGTAAAGCAAACCTGCACCAGCGTGGATGAACTGGCCGGAATGGATTGTGACGTGATTTTTATCACCGTTAAAGCCAACGCCCTTCCCCTCATCGTGTCGGCCATCGAAGATTTCCATCAGGAAGGAATGGTCGTGGTGAGCTGGCAAAACGGCATCGATACGGAGTTGGAGATCGCCGGGGTTCTGGGGAAAAACGCCTCCATGCGGGCGGTGGTCAATTACGGGTGCGGGCTGGCGGGGCCGGCCCATGTCAAAATGGCCTTCCATCATCCGCCCCATTTTATCCAGGAGCTTGATCCCGTCGCCAGGGAAGCTGCCGTGGCCATCGCCGGGGCGTTGACCCGGGGAGGCCTCGAAACCCGGCACACGGACCAGATCGTCTCCATGGTCTGGCGCAAGAGCATTATGAACGCTTCCATGAACCCGGTCTGCGCCGTCACCGGCTTGACCATGGCACAAGCCATGAACGATCCCATTATCTTTAACATCGTCGACGCCCTCGTGAAGGAATGCATCCAGGTGGCCCGTGCCAATGAAATTCCCCTGGGATGGGAATACTACACCCACGCCATGGATTACATGGGGCACGCCGGAGACCACAAACCCTCCATGTTGATGGATATCGAAAACCAGCGCCGCACCGAGATCGATTTCATCAACGGCAAGTTCGTGGAATACGGGGACCGGGCCGGTATTCCAACGCCTTACAACACCACGTTGCGGTCTTTGGTCAAAGGTTTGGAGTCCAGATTTTAACCCTACCTGGGCATCTTTTTGGATTGGAATCGATGTGCGGACAAAGGAAGCCATGAGCCCTCCACCGGCAAAGAACGCGGAAGCATCACCCCTTTTCGTGGGCGTGGATGTGGGATCTTCCCGGACAAAAGTGGCGATCCTGGACGCGGCGCTGAACCTGATCGGTTACGATGTGCGGAAATCGGGGACGGATTTTTCCTTGACGGCGGATGCGTGTCTGAAAAGAGCCCTGGGCATGGCGGGGCGAAAATCCGAAGACGTAGTCCACACCATCTCCACGGGGTACGGGCGAAAGAACGTGGCCTTTTCCAGGGAAACCCGCACCGAGATCGGCTGTCACGGAAAAGGGTGTTATCACTATTTCCCCCGGGCGGTTACGATCATCGATATCGGGGGTCAGGACAATAAAATCATCAAGCTGGATGATGGAGGGCGCCGGCTCAGTTTCAAGATGAACCGCAAGTGTGCCGCCGGTACCGGCGCATTCCTGGAAGAAATGTCCGCCCGCCTGGACATTCCGCTGGAAGACATGGACGGCCTTGCCAGAAAGTCCAATGACATGGTGAAGCTCGGGAGTTTCTGCACCGTCTTTTCGGCCACGGAGGTTTTGGAAAATATTCGTGGGGGGAAAAAGATCGAGGACATCGTCAAAGGGCTCTTTTATTCGGTGATCAAACGGGTCCTGGAGATGGATTCAATGACCGAAAATGTGGTCATGACCGGAGGCGTGGTGGCGCACAACCCCTATCTGGTGCAGATGACCGAAGAACAGATCGGACGGCCCGTCCTGATACCCCCGCATCCTCAGTTGACCGGGGCCGTCGGCGCCGCTCTCTATGCACTGGAAGCCGTGCAGGCGGGTGCCGCGGAGGAAAACAACTGATCGCCGGTCGCACCGGTCGTGTTTTTATTCCACGGCGCGGCTGTCCGACGCCGGATCATTAAATACAGGGAAGGAAGGAAAGAATGACACAGGAAAAAGAAATCGTGATTCGGCGGTTAAAAACCGCCAAGGATTTGGGAAAGTTCATGGCCGATTATTATTATGAGTTGGATGACGCCGCCAAGTCCGGAAAGAAAAAGGTCGCTTGGTGCACCAGTGTCGGACCGGCCGAAATCCTGAGAGGCATGGGATTCTTGACCTATTTTCCCGAAACCCATTCCGCCATGTTGGGAACCACCCGAATGGCTTCGGACCTGATTCCCAAGGCCAACGCCATCGGGTATTCGCCGGACATCTGTTCCTATCTCACCGCAGATATCGGTGCCTTTTTAGAAGGGGTGACGCCGTTGTCCCGGGCGTTTCCGGGCATCGAGAGCGTTCCGAAGCCGGATGTCCTGGTGTACAATACGAACCAGTGCCGGGATGTGCAGGACTGGTTTGCCTGGTACGCGGATCGCTTCGATGTTCCCCTGGTGGGAGTGGAAACCTACCGGAACGTTCCGGAGGTGACCCCGGCCCATATCACGTCCATTGCCAGACAAATGGAAAACATCGTGGAGCCTCTGGAAAAGGTGGCCGGCCGGAAGCTGGACATGGACGAATTCAAGAATGCCGTGGCCCTTTCCCGGGAGTGCTCGGATCTTTGGGAGAAATGCCTGGCGGCTGCCTCCGCAGTCCCGTCTCCTCTGACCTTCTTCGACGGGACCACCCTCATGGGGCCCGCGGTGGTGGGGCGGGGAACCCGGAAAGCCATTGATGCCTATAATCTGCTCCTGGAAGAACTGGAAGAACGGATCTCTCAAGGGATCGGCGCCATCGAAAACGAGCGGTATCGGCTCTACTGGGAAGGAATGCCCATCTGGGGGCGGTTGAGCATGCACTCCAAGCTCTTTGCGGGACTCAACGCCAATGTCATCGCCTCCACCTACTGCAGCAGTTGGATCTTCACCGCCCTGGATCCGGCCGATCCATTTGAAAGCATGGCCCGGGCCTACACGGAGCTTTTTATCGTCCGATCCGACGATTACAAGGAAGAATACATCAAGAACAAACTGGAATTCTTCAAGTGCGACGGCATCATCTATCATGACGCCAAGACCTGCCCCAACAACACCAATTGCCGGTACGGGATGCCCCAGCGACTGGAGAAGAGGGCAGGCATGCCAAGCCTGGTCATCAACGGGGATCTCAATGACCTCAGGATGCTGTCGGACGAACAGACCAAGACCAACGTGGAAGCCTTCATCGAGCAACTGGAAGAGCGCAAATAGGCATCGGTGGAGAAGGGGAGGAAAAGTTATGTTGGATGCACTGTTTCGACCCAAGGCGGTGGCCGTCATCGGCGCATCGAGTAAGGAGTTATCCATCGGAAACCGAATCATCAAGAACTTGATGGACTTCGGATTCAAAGGCGCTGTATACCCCATCAACCCCAAGGCCGATGAAATCCGGGGCCTCAAGGCCTATCCATCCATTCTCGAGTGTCCAGGGGAGGTGGATGTGGTGCATATGGTGATACCGGCCAAGTTCGTCCCCCAGGCCGTGGAAGACTGCGGGAAGAAAGGGGTCAAGCATATCATCATCAATTCCGGAGGTTTTTCCGAGACCGGACCGGAAGGGGCGGCCATCGAAAAGGATTTCCTGGAACGGGCCAAAACATACGGCATCCGGATCTTCGGACCCAACTGCCAGGGCATCATCAACTCGGATCCGGAAATCCGGGCCTACTGCAATTTCACCTTCACCATGCCCAATCCGGGATACATTTCCATCGTGGCCTTGAGCGGCGGGGTGGCCGAGGTCATTCATCAAGGGTTTTCCGAAATGGGGGTCGGGACCCGGATTTATGCCTCCAACGGGAACGCCTGCGACGTCACCATCCCGGAGATCATCCAATACCTGGGCCAGGATTCAGGGACGCGGGTCATCGTGACTTATGTGGAGGGCCTGCGGGACCCGGCCAATTTCATGCAGACGGTCCGGGAGGTGGCGGCGAAAAAACCGATTCTGGCCATGAAGGCCGGGCGGACCAAGGAAGGCGCCAAGGCCGCAGCCTCCCACACCGGCGGGATGGCCAAGGAAGACATGGCCACGGACCTGATTTTTAAAAAGGCGGGGGTCGTGGATTTCCGGGACGAAGGGGAACTGATCCAGGCCGCCGTGGCCTTTGCTTCCCAACCCATTCCCAGGGGCAACCGGGTGGGGATCATTACCAACACCGGGGGCCCGGCGGTCATCGCCACGGACGTCCTCGTGGGCGCCGGCCTGACGCTGCCCCCCCTTTCCGAAAAGACGGCCGCTTTCCTCAAGGAAAGGCTGTATCCCGAGGCTTCCGTGGGGAACCCCGTGGATGTGTTGGCCACCGGTACCGCGGCCCATTACCGGGCATGCATGGACGCCATGATGGAAGACGACGCCTTTGATTGCGTCTTTGTCAATTTTGTCACCCCGTTTTTCGTGGATAACGAAAGCATCGCCAAGGAAATCGTGGCGGTGAGTCAACAACAGAAAAAACCCATTGTCTGCAACCTCATGACGGACCGCCGGCAGTGGACGGACGTAGTCCGGATTCTGCAGGAAGGCGGCGTTCCCTGCTTTTCCCTGCCGGGGGCGGCGGCCCGGGCCATGGCGGCCCTGGTGCGCTACCATGCCATCCGGAACCGGGAACCCGGGGAAGTGCCGCCTTTCGTCGATGTGGACGCCAGGACCGCCCGCGAAGTCCTGAAAAAAGCGGCGGGGACCGAAGGCTTTTTGGCATCCGAGGCCGTTTGCGAGATCTTGGGCGCATACCGGATCCCCGTGGCGCCGTGGCGCGTGGCGGCGGATGCCCAGGCGGCGGTGAAGGCTGCCGACGCAATCGGCTACCCGGTGGTGGTTAAGGCGGAAGCCCCTTCCATCATCCACAAGAGCGACATGGGGGGTGTTGCCCTGGATCTGGGCGACGCCGAATCCGTCCGGTCCGCCGTGGAAGGGATGCAACGCCGCCTGCAGGCGGAAAATCTGCGCTTTTTCGTCCAAAAATACCTGCCCAAAGGCCTGGAGGTCATCCTGGGCGCCAAGGCGGAAGAGGGCTTGGGACACATCGTCATGTTCGGGCTGGGCGGCATCTATGTGGAAATCATGAAGGATGTGGTCTTCAACCTGACGCCGGTCACGACGGCGGAGGCCGGGGAGATGCTTTCCGGCATCAAGGGCAAGGCCCTGCTGGAAGGGGTACGGGGTCAGGCGGGCGTGGATCAAAAAGCCCTTCAAGATTTAATCCTCCGGGTTTCGAAGCTCGTCTCGGACCTGCCCGAGATCGAAGAGATGGACTTGAATCCCGTCATCGCTTATGAAACCGGAGCGTTCGTCGCCGATGCACGGATCCGCATAAAGTAAAAGGAGATCGGAAATGGCTTCCTGGATGAATCTGGGACAGAATCTCAAAGTCAACGCCAAAAAATTTCCGAATACCGTCGCCCTCAAAGACGCCCGCCGGAGTTTCACCTATCCCATGGTCAACCGCCGGGTGAACCGGCTGGCCCACAGCCTGCTTTCCATGGGATTGACAAAAGGCGACAAAGCGGCGGTTTTGATGGAAAACAGCATTGAAATCGTGGAGATGTACCTGGCCTGCGCCAAGACCGGGATTATCATCGTTCCGATCAATTTTCGACTGGTGAGCCAGGAAGTGGCCTACATCCTGGAAAATTCGGACGCCAAGGCCCTCATCGTGCACGATCAGTTCGTCGACATCGTGGCGCCCCTCCGGGCGGACTTGACGGCGATATTGCCGGAGCGCTACGTGGTGGTGGGAGAGGAAAAAGAGGGGTACCTTTCTTACGAAACGTGGATCGCCGACGCTCCCGAGACCGAGCCGGACGTTCGCGTGGACCCGGAAGACACCTGGATCCTCATTTATACGTCGGGCACCACGGGAAGACCCAAAGGGGTGTTGCGCTCCCACCGGTCCCACATCGCCTTTTATCTCATTAACGGCATTGATTTCGGGTTTTCCCAGCACGACATCTGTCTCAACGTCATGCCCTTGTGTCACATCAACTCCACCTACTTCACCTTCACCTTCACCTATATCGGCGCCACGGTCTATATCCACCCGGCCCAGTCCTTCAGGGCCGAGGAGATCCTGGAGATCATCGAACGGGAAAAAATCACCTTCATTTCTTTGATTCCCACTCATTACAACCTCATTTTGAACGTTTCCGAGGAAGCCAAAAAACGGGATGTGACTTCCATCCGAAAGCTGTTATGCTCTTCGGCGCCGGTGAGAAAGAGCATGAAATTGGCCATCATGGACTTTTTCCCCGGGGTGGAGTTGTATGAAGGATACGGCTCAACGGAAGCGGGGATCGTCACCGTCCTCAAGCCGGAAGACCAGATGCGCAAACTCGGATCCATCGGATATGAGTCCCTGGGAACCGACTTCGTCAAGATCCTGGATGATCACGGGAATGAAGTCCCCGTGGGCCAGGTGGGGGAGCTTTATTCAAAGGGCCCCATGCTTTTCGACGGATACTACAAGCTCCATGAAAAGACCGCCGCATCTTTTCACGGAGAATGGTTTTCTGCCGGGGACATGGCGCGAAAGGATGCCGACGGATACTACGAGATTGTGGACCGGAAAGACAACATGATTATCACGGGTGGAGAACATGTCTATCCCAGCGAGGTGGAGGAGGTGGTGGGGAGCCACGAGTGTGTTTTCGATTGCGCCTGTATCGGGCTTCCGGATGAAAAGTGGGGCGAAAAGGTGGTGGCAGTGGTGGTCCCTAAACCCGGGGTTGGACCCGGCCGGATCGACGAACAGACCCTCATCGATTGCTGCAAGGACAAAATGGCGGGGTACAAACGGCCCAAGCAGGTGATCTTCATCAAGCCTGAAGACATGCCCAGAACCCCCACGGGGAAGATTCTGCACCGCAAGTTAAAGGAAAAATTGACCCAGGGATGACCGGGAATCCGGCGCCCGTCGAATCCATTTGAAACGAGGAGGACCGTTCATGTTAAAGAAAGCATTTATTCCGTATCGGGGCTACTATTCAACGCCGTTCATCCGCTGGCAGGGGAGCCTGGCCAATGAAAACGCCATCTCCTTCGGCGCCGAAACCTCTAAAAGATGGCTGGCGTCCAAAAGCTGGGATCCGAAGATATTCGACTATGTCTTTTTGGGGTTGACGGTGGGCCAGCCCAAGATGTTTTACGGCGGCCCCTGGGCTTCGGCGCTTCTGGGAGCCGAGGAGACTCCGGGAATGCTTGTCAGCCAGGCCTGTTCCACCTCCACCACCTGTATTTTTCAGGCCGCCGTCGGCGTGGAAACCGGGCTCTATCAAAACGCCTATGCCCTTATGACGGACCGCTGCTCCAACGGTCCCCACACGGTGTGGCCGAACCCCACCGGGCCTGGCGGACAGGTCATATCCGAAGACTGGGTCATGGATCATTTCGGATTCGATCCCTGGGGTGGCACCTCCATGATCCAGACCGCAGAAAATGTGGTAAAGGAAACCGGAATCACCCGGGAGCAGTGCGATGCCCTTGCCCTGCGGCGCTACGAGCAATACAAAGACGCTCTGGAGGATGGCCGGGCCTTCCAGAAACGCTACATGTTCCCGGTGGAGGTGAGGATCTCCAAAAAGAAAACCCTTACAATAGAAGCCGATGAAGGGGTCATTGAAACCACAGCCGAGGGACTGGCGGCCCTGAAGCCCGTGCTACCGGGGGGCGCCCACACCTTCGGCGCCCAGACGCACCCGGCGGACGGTCACTGCGCCGTCATTGTTACCGGCTACGAGAAAGCCCAGGAACTCAGCGCGGACAAATCCATTAACATTCAGGTCGTCTCCTACGGCTACGCACGGGCCAAGAAAGCCCACATGGCCATGGCGGTGCTTCCGGCCGCCAAAATGGCACTCGATAACGCCGGGCTTTCCATCGGCGACATCAAGGTCCTCAAGACTCATAATCCTTTTGCGGCCAACGATATTTATCTTGCCGATCAGATGGGGATCGACGTCAACGGATTCAACAACTACGGAAGTTCCCTGGTATATGGTCATCCCCAGGCGCCCACGGCGGGGCGTTTGATCATCGAAGGCATCGAGGAAGCGGTCCTTTTGGGCGGCGGCTACGTTCTTTTTACCGGTTGCGCGGCGGGTGACACCGGCGCCGCGATGGTGTTGAAGGTGGAATAACTCCATCAACGGAAAGGAAAACATCACCGATCCGGAGAGCCCCTCCCGTCAACACCGGCATTCATTCTTTCTGGTGGAGACCCGAACGCCGGGGTACAAGGCCATGAAGCTCCACGGAAAGACGGGGATCCGGGCTTCGGACACGGCCGAGGTGGTCTTCAAGGACGTCCGGGTTCCGGCGGAAAACCGGGCGGGGAGACAGGGGGAAGGCTTTCACCAGCTCATGGCCTTTTTCAATTAAACCTTCGTCGGCACACCGGGTCCAAAACGGGTTGATCCGGAGTTTTAAAACCGAGCTTCAATTCACGGCCTTTGCATCAGACGGCTTCCATGGTGGACGGAGGCTTTGGGGCGATGTGGTATGTGACGCTCACAATTCCCGGGACGACGGTGATGAGCTCGCCGGCAAGTTTTTCCAGGAGGTCAAAAGACAGTCGGGTAGGTGCGGCGGTCCGGGCATCAATGCTGTCCCAGCACCGCACTTCGATCTGCTGGCCGAATTCGCGCTTGCCCCTGCGCATCCCCGTGACACGATCTTCATGAAGGATGGCCATGTATTGGAAAGCACCCGTGTCCTTAAGGAGATTCTCGATGACCGCGGTGGCCTGCCGCACCGTTTCAATCCGTTCCGGGGTGGCTTCTCCGATGACGCGTGCGGCGAGAGCCGGTCCGGGGAAAGGGATACGCGTAAAAATTTCTTCGGGCAGCCCCAATACTTTACCGATTTTTCGCACCCCGTCTTTTCGAAGCTGGATCAACGGTTCCAGGATTCGGTAACCAAAGGCCTCCTGGGGATCGATGCCGAGCTGTTCGAACACGTTGTGCTGGCGCTTGATTCCGGCAACGGTTTCATCCACATCCGTCAGGATGGTCCCTTGCAGTAAATATTTTGCACGGCTTTCTTTGACGATGCGGCCGAAAACGGTTTTATAAAACGTCTGGGTAACGGCTTCGCGCTTTTCTTCCGGATCCCGGATTCCCTTCAGTGCCGCAAAAAACGCTTCTTTTGCATCGATCACGTCAACGGAGACGCCGAGTTTTTTGAAAAGACTCACCACTTGTTCCGACTCTTTTTCTCGCATGATTCCGTTTTCGATAAAAACCGTTTTCAACCGGTCTCCCAGGGCCCGGTGCCCGAGCATCGTGACGGTGGAAGAATCGACCCCGCCGGAGAGGGCATTGATGGCGGTTTCATCTCCGACGGTATCGACGATCTCTTTGACTTTTTCTTCAATGAAATGATCGGGATCAAGATTTTCAGCGGTAATTTCCTGAATCATAAATTAATCTCCTATGCTTTTTTCTGATTTACCGATATCCATGCGGAATACCGGTCTGTTCAAGCCCAAACGGGTGATGGGACGGCACCACGGGTTTTCCTGGGGGTCTAAAAGGGCCAAAAGGCGGCGTCATTCCATATCCTTTCCTAGGGTTCCTGATCGATCTTGGAAAGTATTTCAAGATGCAAGGCTTCCCACTCTGTCAGGCCCTGATACACTGCTTTTTCGGTTTTGTCCCTGGATTTTAGGGCCCGGTCGCGGTAGAGCCGGAGGGTGGCTTCCTCCATGGACATGGCGGCGGCCTCGAAGGATGCGGCATCGATTTTTTGGGAAAGGGCCCGGGTAAACACCTCGGATGCGATCTTGCCGCCCGATTTTCCGGAAAAACAGGCGGAATCGAATGCCCCCCGGCGCTGATACGCCTTGAATTGTTCGGACAGCATATCAATATGGCGCGCTTCCTCTTGGGCCATCATCTGAAAAAAACGCCTTGACGGGTTTATTCGACGCGGCCTTGCCGACTTTTTCATAAAACGCTTTTCCGCGTTTTTCCAAAGGAATGGCGTTTTTAAAAATGGTCAGCGCTTTGTTTTCTTTCATGGTCGGCCTCCGACTTGGGTATTAAATCCATTCCGCAGGAATACTGCGGATCGGTCCCGGACTCAAGCTCGAATCAAAAAAGATATTTTTTCTATCCGGGAGCGACGCCTCTTAGGTGCGAGCATTCAGGTGCCTGTTGTGATGATGACGATCCCCCCCGCCACCATCGCCGCAGCGGCGATCCGTGTCTGCCACGGCCGCTCCCCGAAAGCAACGGTACCGATCAATGCGGCCATGATGACGCTCGACTCCCGTAACGCCGAGACCGCGGACAGCGGGGCAACGTTGGCGGCATAAATGACGATACCGTAGGCGAGAACGGAACTGAAGGCGGTGCCGGTGATACTCTCCCAGTGGGCCCGCCAAGCGGCAATCAAGCGTCCCCTTCGGCGCAGGAGTGCGAAAACCACCACGGGCCATTCGAAGAAAAAAAGCCAAGCGATAAATCCGAAGGGGCTCCCGGACAAACGCACCCCGATGCCGTCCGACACCGAATATCCGGCGATGACCGCCCCGGTTCCTGCTGCGTATAAGACGGCAACTTTGTTGAATGTTGCATGGCCCCTTTGCGTCCATGAAGTCCCGGCGATACCCGTGGAAGCCAAAACCACCCCGAAAAGGGCGGCGGGGGGCAGGATTTCACCGCCGAAAACGGCGGCACCCCCGGCGACCAGTATGGGAGCAACACCGCGGGCAATCGGGTATACTTGGCTTAAATCTCCGAAGCGGTAGGCGTGAAACAAAAAGAAATAATAAAGATAGTGAAACAGGCAGGAGACGGCGATGGCCGGCCAGCTGGAAGGATCCGGCGGTTTGGTAAAAAAGACCAGGAAGCTGCCGACGATGAACTGTCCCAGAGCCACGGAGGAAAGAACGAGCAGTCTGTCGGATGCCTTCTTTACGAGTGCGTTCCAGGCGGCATGCAGAAAGGCCGCACCCAGCACCATGATCGTGATTTCAATGGGCAATTATGGAATCCATGATGCTGCAGTGTTCACTCCGGTTAAATACCCTCAACGATTTTATCCTCAAATGGAGCCCAATATTTTTCATCTTGAAAAGATCACAAAGGCACTTGATTTTTATTTATAAATCAAACGGATAAAGATTGTACGGGGTCGATTGTGAACATACGGAAAAGAATATACATCAATTGAATCAAAAATCAAAGAACCCAAAGGAGAGGTATGACATGCGATCAATGCGGACCCCTTATTGCGCAAGGAGAAGAACGGGCCCATTTGGGGCGTACGCTCTGTGAGGACTGTTACATGGACGTCCTTTCTCCCCAGCGGGCATGTGACCCCTGGGCGGTCCACAGTGCGAAGAGTTTTGAAAACCACTCGGGGGGTCTCGAGACCCTGACTCTTCTCCAAAATACGATTCTGCAAATTCTAAGGGAAACCGGAGGGGTGGCTCCATCCACGCTTTTGAAGCGGCTGGACGGCAAGACCACCATGAAAGATTTGGAACGGGAATTCGCTGTATTGCGTCATATGGAAAAAAAAGGGTGGAGAAACGCTGGGCGGAAGTGGTCTGGCGCCTTTGGGGATAGGGGCATCCCCGTATTATGATTTTGAAAAGGATCCGCCCGGCCCCGGGTTCCCGGATCCGGGCGTTTTCACGGGTGCGGCAGCATGTGTGCCCGCGCCGGCAAACGGAAGCAACGGGGAGACGAGACGCGCCTTCCCCTGATGCGAACTGTGTTTAAACGCCTCAATCGCGCAACCCGTAGCGGAACATTTCATAATGGGTCTTGCCGCCGAGGAGGGCATCGATTTTTTCCTGAATCGATTGTCGTTTTTTGCTCAACAACCATTTTTCCCAGGCGTCGGCGGTCTCCCATGTGCTGACGACCAAATAGACGTCCGGCCGGTCGTTGCTTTTCAGGGTTTCACCGGAAATATACCCCGGCTGAGTCATGGCCAGGGACCGCATTTCCTTGAACAGGTCAAGCATTTCTTGTCTTTTTTCCGGTGGAACCGTACGCGTAATAAATACCTTGACGCTCATGGGCTCCTCCTTTTCTTTCGGGTTTTCATCCACCAATGAAAACCCCGTGTTAAAATCCACCGTTGAAACGCGCGTTTCGATGGAGGGTGGATCTCAGATCAATCGAGCTCCGGTGAAAACGGGGCCGACCAGTGACCACAGGAACTCGTCGGCGATGGAAAGAGGATTGAATCGAGGAGGCGTATACGGCCCAGTAGCAGGGCATGAAACCGAGTATGGCGTTTTGCAGCAGCCAGCGCACATGCCGAATTAAGTACGATTCTTATAGCATTCAAAAATGGGATTGTCAAGCCGAATCCCGTCCGTACCCGTCGGGTTCATCTTCAACTCTTTTTTTCGGAATCAAAGTCATCCGGATCGAGACTTAATCAAATGGGCGAAAACCGTTCCCAAGCGCTTTGAAAAATCGTCGGGCACGGGTTCATCCGGAAGCGATTTGCAAAAGGCCACCGTCTGCTTGAGGGTCTCCAGGCAGATGCTGCACTTGATACAGCGGGCGGCGTGGGTTTCAATCTTTTCACAGGTGCCGGGATCCGATTCCCCGTCAATGTATGCGGAGAGCTTTTTGAACAACTCCAGGCAATCCGGATCCGGTTCATGGCTGGGGTCATGCATGGGCCATATATCCTTGCAATTTGTCCCGTAACAAAAGCCTGGCGCGATGGAGCCGGACCTTGACATTGGCCGTTGAAATGCCGAGGACCTGGGCCGTTTCTTGGGTCGTCAACTCCTCCATGTCGCGGAGCACAAGGACGACTCGATATCGGGGCGGGAGCAAGGCCACGGTGCGCTTTATGATCTCCGCCAACTCGCTGTCAAGGACCCGGTCAATGGGCTGCCTGGCCCATTTTGGCGTTTCTTCGGGCGCCTGATTCCGAAACCGGGCGGCCAGATCCTCCAGAGAAAGATTTTGTTCATCAGCCACTGTTTTTTTCCGCCGTTTTTTCAGGCAAACCCGGGCGGCAATCTTGTACATCCAGTTTGTAAATTTGGATTCGAATCTAAAATTATTCAATGATTTGAATATATTCATAAATGTTTCCTGAACCAAATCCTCGGCATCCTGAGCGTTGTTGCACATCCGAAACCCGAAGTTGTAAAGCTTCTGCTCATAGCGCCGGACCAGTTCCGGGAAAAGATCCATGCCGCCCCCGTTGATCGCCTCGATCAACGGGGCATCCGGGTCCATGTCCTCTTTTTTTTCTTTTTTCGGGCGCATCCGTTTTTGCCGGCCGGGATCTTGCCGCCAACGTTTATTTGAGGCCTTGAAATCCATTCATGTGTTTTTCATCCTACCTTCTTTTTTTCATTTTCGTCAACGCCGTTGGATGAAAAGGCCTGCCAAGAGGCTGATGAGCAACCCCATGACCAGCGACAGATGCGCAAGATCCATGATAATGATCCATGCCGGCGGTACATAGATGCCGGAAAGATTTTTTACGACCAAAAAGGCACCCGTAATTACCAGGCCGGAAAGTATCGTCACCCGGATGCCCTCAAGGAGTGTCCAGCCTTGCCTTTTTTTACCGGAAACAAAAAACACCGTCAGGCGGTAGCCTGCGTATCCGATAAAAATAACGGCAAAAAGGTAATGCATGAAATGGGTCACGTAAAACTCCCCCAGCCATCCCAGTCCCGGGATATCCGCAATATAGTATCTTTTGAAGATCGGCATCTGGGCAAAACCCGTCAGGACCAACATAAACAGGGTCAGCGAATAAAAACGGCTTGAAACGGATCGATTTTTTATTGTGGTGTTTATCGTCATAACTATCTCCATGGCTCATTCAAAGTCATTTTCAAAACAAGGCCGGCCTTTTTACGATTCCATCACCGTTTGACGCTTTTATAAAATTTTCCCGCGGCGGCGGCGATTCCCGCGATGGGAGCGATGAGCATGGCCGCGGCCAAATGATTTGCATCCGCCATCCGGTCCTTTACGGATTCAAGGTGGGGCTTACCCTTTCCTTTTTCCATCGCGGCGTTCAGGGTTTCAAACGGTACGGGGCTTACGTACAGGGTATTGGTCCCCCCGTTTTCGTTTTCTCCGTAAACATACCCGTTGATCTCGTCGGCGATGGCGTGGGCCTTTTCAATGATTTCGTTTCTGGGACCGATGGTTTGCACGCCTTCAGGGCACGCCTCAATACACGCGGGGACACCCCCGTCCCGGAGGCGTTCATGGCACCGGTCGCATTTGTACATCACACCGTTTCCGGCAAATGAGGGGAGCAGGTCCAGATAGAGCCCTGTTCCGGTTTGACGCTGGGGGATATCCCAGGGGCAGACCTTTTTACACTTGGATCCGCCCAGACAAATCTCGGCGTCGATGCGGGAAAGCCCGTTTCGCTCCTGCCGGGCCGCACCCCACGGACATAGTTTCACACAAGGGGGATTGACGCAGTGCATGCATCTTCGGGGTAACGTAAACTCGGTTTCTTCACCGTTGACCTCGACGACGGCATGCTGGATAAACAGCCAGTTGTAGGGCGTGAGGCGGTGGCGGATCTCCTTTTTATCGGACCAGTCTTCCACGGGAACCCGTGAAGGCACCATTTCGGGAAACGGTTTCTTGGGATCAGGAAACTTGTTTGTATTTGCATCGCGGCAGGCCTCCACGCAGGCCTCGCAACCGATGCACTTTCGAATATCGATAAGGGTGGCCAGATGGGACCCGGTGTGGGGCGCGACAGCCGCATTGGCGATGTTTCCTGAAGCGAGCGTGCCGGCGGCGGCAGCGCTCCCCTTCAGAAAGGCTCTTCGGGTGATGGATCGAGACATAATGAGGGACCTCCCGACGGAAAAATTTGGATTTTCTTGTTAAAGAGGATGGGTTCAAAAAAAAGTTACAGGAAAATTGTTCCCTGAAACGGAGAGAGGGCACGCCTTGACACGATCTTCGAAACGCCCTATAGGATCAAAAAGACAATCTCAAGGAGTCCGTGAAAGACCGAAACGAAATCGTCGATTTTTCCTTTCCTTTCTCCGGCAACCTTTCAGCGATGGGAATACCCCATGACCGGCGATAAAGAAAAGGCCCGTCGTCTCACGGCCTTGTTCCTTCTCGGGAGTGCCCTTTTCACTTATCCTGTCATCTCCCTGTTCAATCTGCCCGTCCTGGTGTGGGGCGTTCCCCTCTTATATGCTTATGTCTTTATTGTCTGGGCGGTGATCATCTTTCTGATCGCCCTTGTCATGCATAAGGGTTCCCGGCCCGCCGGCAACCGATTTTCAAATCGAGGGTAGGGATGATCGCCACCTGGATCATTCTCCTGTTCGCCTTCGGCTATGTGGCGCTGTTGTTCGCCATCGCCTATTACGGCGACAAGCGGGCGGATATGGGGAAAAGCATCATCAGCAATCCCTATATTTACGCCCTTTCTCTCGCCGTCTATTGCACGGCATGGACATTTTACGGGAGCGTGGGGCGTGCCGCCAGAACAGGCCTGGGGTTTTTACCCATCTATATCGGACCCACCCTGACTGCGGCTTTGGGTTGGCTGGTGTTGCGGAAAATCATCCGGATCAGCAAAATCCACCGGATCACCTCTATTGCCGATTTCATTGCTTCCCGGTACGGCAAGAGCATGACCCTGGGTGGTGTGGTGACCATTATCGCCGTATTGGGGATCATTCCTTACATCTCCTTGCAGTTGAAGGCCATCTCCACCAGTTATTTGCTTATCAAGCATTATCCGCAATTCGCCATTGATGTGAATTTTACCCAGATACCCTTTTTGAAAGACACGGCCTTTTATATTGCGCTCCTGTTGGCCGTCTTCGCCATTTTATTCGGGACACGACACCTGGAAACCACGGAACGGCACGAAGGACTGGTGGCGGCCATCGCCTTCGAATCGGTGGTAAAGCTGGCGGCGTTCATCGTTCTGGGGGTATTTATCACCTACATCGTTTACGACGGATTCGCCGATATTTTCCGGAAGGCGACGGATTCCCCGGAGCTCAAACGGCTCTTTGTTTTTGAAGATCGTCCCGGCGCCTTCATCGATTGGGGAATGTATATCTTCCTTTCCATGCTGGCGGTCATGTTTCTTCCCCGCCAGTTCCAGGTGACCGTTGTGGAAAACGTCAACGAGGAACACCTCAACAAGGCCATCTGGCTCTTCCCGCTGTATCTGCTGGCGATCAATATCTTCGTCCTTCCGGTGGCCATCGGCGGGTTGCTGCATTTCACCGGCTCCACCGTAGATGCGGATACATTTGTCCTGACACTGCCCATGGCCGAACACAGCCAGTGGCTGGCGGTGTTGGTCTTTATCGGCGGCATGTCCGCTGCCACAGGGATGGTCATCGTTGAGACCGTGGCCCTTTCCACGATGATTTGCAACGACCTGGTCATGCCGGTGTTGCTGAGGCGCTTTTCCCGTCAACTCGCCAGGCGAAGCGACATCAGCAATATTTTAATCGTCATCCGTCGCTTTAGTATCATTCTGGTCCTCCTCGTCGGGTATACCCATTTCCATTTGATCGGAGAATTTTATCCCCTCGTCTCTTTGGGCCTCATTTCTTTTGCGGCCGTGGCCCAATTTGCGCCTGCCATCCTGGGAGGTATTTTCTGGAAGCGGGGAACCCGGCTGGGGGCTTTGACCGGCCTGATCGCCGGCTTCGTGGTCTGGCTTTACACCCTCGTGTTCCCGTCTTTGGTGCAGGCGGGGCTCCTTTCCCCGGGGTTTGTCTCGCACGGGCTCTTCGGGGTGAACCTGCTGAAGCCTTTTCAGTTGTTCGGTCTCCAGGGGTTTGATCCCATCTCCCACGCCATTTTCTGGAGCCTTTTGCTGAATACGGGATGCTACGTCGGCGTTTCCCTGTTCAACGCCCCCACGGCCTTAGAACACTCCCAAGCCACCCTTTTCGTGGATATCTTTCGATATTCGGGGGAAATCGAACGACCGGCGCTCTGGCGGGGAAGGGCCACCATACCGGATCTGCGCTCCCTCTTGGAGGCGGTTTTGGGAAAACAGCGCGTCGATGAGGCCATTTCCGCATATGCCAAGGGACAGGACAAGGACTGGGAACGGACCGTGGAAGCGGAAGCCGGATTCGTCGGCTATGCGGAAAAACTCTTGGCCGGGGCCATCGGATCCTCTTCGGCCCGGGTCATGGTTTCTTCGGTGGTCAAGGAGGAGCCCTTGGGGATCGACGAGGTCATGGACATCCTGGATGAAACCCGGCAGGTGATCATGTACAGCCGGGAACTGGAAAGAGCCACCAATGAACTCAAGACCGCCAACGAACGCTTAAAGGAACTGGATCGTCTCAAGGATGATTTCATATCCACCGTCACCCACGAACTGCGCACCCCCATCACCTCCATTCGTTCTCTGGCGGAAATCCTTTACGATAACCCGGATATCGATATTTTGAGGCGGAAACATTTTTCCGGCATCATCATCCACGAAAGCGAGCGTCTCACCCGGCTCATCAGCCAGGTGCTTGATTTCCAGAAGATCGAATCCGGGAAGGTAGAATGGCAGGTCACCAATGTGGACATGACCAACGTCATTGACGAAGCACTCATTGCCACGGACCGGATGATCAAGGATAAAAAAATAACGGTGGATGTCCAGGTGCCGGACCAGGTGCCCCTGGTGGAAGGGGATCAGGACCGCCTGATACAAGTCATGGTGAATCTCATCTCCAATGCCGTGAAGTTCTGCGAAAAGGACGAAGGGGCCATCGCCATTGACCTCACGGTGGAAGAAGACCGGATTCAGGTGGACGTGAAAGACAGCGGGATCGGCATCAGCCTGGAAAATCAGAAAATCATTTTCGAGACCTTCCAGCAGGTCCGGGATACCTCCCGGGGAAGACCCCCCGGAAGCGGCCTTGGATTGTCCATCGCCAAGCGGATCATCGATTTCCATCACGGACAAATCTGGGTGACCAGCGAACTGGGGAAGGGCTCCACCTTTTCCTTCACCATTCCGCTCCCAAAAGAGAAATGGGCCCTCTAGCCGGTCCATAATCGCAAAGCAACCAAAAAAAAGAGAGGAACCCAAGAAAAGAAATGGCCATTGCAGTCGTAGGAACCTTCGACACGAAAGCAAAAGAACACCTTTTTCTCAAAGGCCGGATCGAAGCGTACGGATACGATGTCTTCACCATTCATGTGGGCACCCGGCGGCCCGCGCCCTTTCCCGTGGACCGGGACATATACCGGGAGATCGAAAAAAAAAATCCGTCATTGCTTTCCCGCCGGGACCAGGCCATCGAAGCGGTGCGCACCCTTGCCCGCAAAACCGTTGCCGCCCTTTACCGGGAGGACCGGATCGAAGGGGTGATTTCGGCGGGGGGCGGCACCGGAACCCATTTGGGGACCGGTATCATGAAAGGACTTCCCATCGGGGTGCCCAAAGTGATGGTGTCCACCGTGGCCGCCAAGGACATGGGTTCCGTGGTGGGGACCAAGGATATCACCATGATCCACAGCGTGGTGGACATCTTGGGGATCAACAGCATTTCCGGCATGATTCTCGACCGGGCGGCCGGAGCGGTCTGCGGCATGGCAAGGGCCCGATGGAAACCCGAGCGCATTTCTAAACGGATCGCCTTGACCTTTTTCGGATTCATCACCGAGGCGGCGGAGCATCTCAAGGATCGTCTCGAAAAATTGGGGTATGAAGTCATTCCCTTTCATGCCAATGGCACCGGCGGAATGGCCATGGAAGAACTGGCCGGCGAAGGCGTTTTCGACGGGATCCTGGATCTGGCAACCCATGAATTTGCGGATGCGCTGAAAAACGGATACTGCCGCGGAATCGGTCCGGAACGCCTGACGCCGCCTCGCGGAAAAAGCGTGCCCCGCCTTGTGGTGCCGGGGGGCCTCGACTGCGCGGTCCTGGAGTTCACCCGGGAATCGGTGCCCGAGATCTACCGGGACCGGAAGATCTTTTACTATGACTTCAGGAGTGCGGTTCGCCTGTCCCGGGAGGAAACCCGTTTGATCGCGGATCAGCTTTCGGAAAAGATGAACCTGAACCCCCGCGGGACCCTGCTTTTAATCCCGTCCCGAGGATGGTCCGAAGCGGACGGGGAGGGCGCCCCCCTGTATGATCCTGAAGTTGCGTCCGCGTTTGTCAAGCGAATGAGCGAAACCCTGGATCCGCGTATCGAGATCCAAGAAGCGGATCTGCACATCAACGAGGCGGCGTTTGCGGATCTGGCAGCCCAAACCATGGACGCCATGGTGAAACGAGGCGCTCTTTCCCGGTGATCCCAAAGGGGCTAAACCGGATCTTTTCTTAGACCTCCCGGAATCCCCATAAGGGATATTCCAGCATATAATCGGCCACTTTCCCCGGATTGTTTTCCCGGCTGGCCACGAGAAATAGCGTGTTTTGCCGTTCTTTTTCGGAAATGGGATCCAGAGGATCCCAGTCCGGCATCAGGATCATGGCATTATCGGCGCTGTATTCGATATCCCCGGATTCTTTGAAGGCGGCCATGTCGGGGGTTCGATCGTAGCGCCCACCTTCCCCCCGGGAAAGTTCGGAGGTGACCAGGAAGGTGACGTTCTGCTCATCCCGCATGGATTCCATGTTCCGCAGCCATTCGTCGATCCCCGTCCGCCGTTCCGAAAGATTTTTAAAAGGGAGTTTGTGGAGGCTGTCGATCACCACAAGGGTGAAATCGCATCCTGTTTCGTGTTGCAAAAAATCGATCTTCCGCTTCATCAGATCGGGGCCGAGCTTCCGGTCCGTCACGACCCGGAAAAACGGAAGGATGGTTTGGATCCGCTCCTTTGCGGAATCAAGGCGCATCTGTTTTGCATCGTCCAATTGATCGAGCCGGATTTCTTTTTCCGAAAGCCGGCTCAGGCGGCAAAGGGTTCGGGTGTAGATCTTTTGTCTTCCGTTTTCAAAGTCATAGTAGATGACCGGGATGCTGTTTTTTGCCACTTCGGTGGAGATCTGCATAAAAAAACAGGATTTTCCGGCCTTTGGGGGACCGCCCAGGATATTGATCCCGCGGAGACCGTTGAGCGCCCGGTCCAGTTTTTCGAACCCCGTGGGGATTCCCAAAAGCGTTTTTCCTTTTTCGCGTTCCAGAAAAGAAATCAGGAGACGGTGTTCTTTTTCCGGGGATGAAAACGGCGAAAAGGCCCTGGATTCCCGGATCATTCGCTCCACGGCCCGGCCGAAGTTTACACCGGTTTCCCGGGCCAGGTGGTTCAAATGGTAGCCTCTTTTCCGGTGGAAGGGCCATTCGAGGATCCTTGACTTATACCCCAGGCGGACGGCCAGTGTGCGGGCGGCCTGATGGGCTTCGGGCGAGTGGTTGACGATTAAAAAAATCCGCTCAATGTGCGCCAGTCGCTCCGGTGTAATGACCTCCAGATCCCCGGCGTGGGGGACGGCGATCCCCGGATACCCGAGTTGCATCAACGTCAACAGGTTGATTTCCCCGTCGGTAATGAACAGGGTTCCGCCTTCGCAGCGTTCGATTTCCCTGGCATTGTAGATCCGAAAATCCCCCTCGGTGTATGCCGCATCCCCATGCCAGAAGGCGTCGTCTGCCCGCTCCGGGAGGACGCATCGTGCGGCATAACAGTTGTTGTCTTCCAGAAAATACGGAAAAAGCAGATACCTCCCGTTGTAACCGATCTCCATCTGCTTCACGAGGGGCCGGGAAATGCCGTATCGCTCAAAATGGGCGTACTGGCTTTCCCCCATGAGGGCCTGAAAACGTGTGATTTCGAGATTGATATTTTTCGTGGACAGGATCGTATCGCGCACGAAGGGTTCCCGATCCGGGTCGAATCCGGGAACCGAAGCGGGGTCCAGGCCGCGCATCTTGGCGAAAAAAAGCGGAAATCCCCCCGGTGAACATCGCCGGGTGCATCGATAATATCCCATGAAAGGACTTTCCGGGTGCAGGTCTACGCGCAACATCCCCTTCGGGTCGGATGCATCCGCGGCGCAAAAGGGGCAGGGAGCCTCCAGATGGTCCTCTTCCCATCGGTTGTCCGGAAGGTTTTCGAGGTAAAACCGTCGGACGGCTTCCTCACGGCGCATGGCGCTCACGGGACTTTTCCCAGACGTCCGTGTTCACCGTGTGACGGGGGCGGTTTCCCCGGACGTAATCGAGGATCTGGGCGGCGATGCTGCGGCTCATGTTCTTCAGGGCGTCCTCGGTAAAGGCCGCCGTATGCGGCGTCAGGACCACATTGTCCAGCGTCAAAAGCGGGGAATCAACAGGCGGCTCGTGTTCGAAGACATCGAGGCCGGCGCCGGCGATCCGCTTTTCCTTGAGGGCCTGATACAAATCGGCTTCCTTGACGATTTCCCCCCGGGCCGTATTGATGAGAAAGGCCCCCGGTTTCATGAGGGAAAGGGTTTTTGCGTTGATCATTCCCCTGTTTTCCGGGGTGAGGGGAGAGTGGATGCTGACGATATCCGATACGCGAAGGAGTGTTTCCACTTCCATCCTTTCGATACCGTGGGCGTTGGCAAATGCTTCGGGCCAATAGGGGTCGTAGGCCGTCACTTTCATGTCAAAGCCCTTGGCCCGCCTGGCCACACCTTGACCGATGGCCCCCAGACCGATGAGTCCAAGGGTCTTTTGCCAGATCTCCACGCCCATGATCTTGGTATGTTCCCAGCGGTTTTCCCTCAGGGACCGGTCGCAGAAAAGAATTTTCCGGGCGACGCTGAGGATGAGCGCAAAGGTATGATCCGCAACGGCCTGGGTGTTGGTCCCGGGGGTGTGAAAGACCAGGATGTCCTTTTGGGTTGCCGCGGGGATGTCGATGGTGTCGAGGCCCACGCCCAGTTTGGCCACTGCCGAAAGCCGGGGGGACGCCTCCAAAAGCGTATCATCCACCCGCAGATCGTTCCCGCACAAGACGATATCCGCGGTTTGAAGCGCGGTTGTGAATCGGGAATCGTGGACGCCGGACCCCCGCATATCCGTGAGGTGGAGCCCGGCGGCCTTGAGTTCCTGCATGGGAGTATCGTCAAAAATACAGAAGGGCCTGGCTTCGATGAGGATGTTCAAGGGGGACATGGATGCGGTGATCTCCTTTCAGGGTTTGTTATCGTTTTCATTCTAATGGATTTCATCATCGGGACAACCTAAACTACAAAAAATCCTTTGAAAAGTCAAAAGGATTCCCGCTTGAAAACGGATAAATCAAAGGCGCGGTTTCCCTTTGAGGCTTGAAAAAAAACAAGAGATCGCATAGGAAAGGGGCATCCATAGCCGCATCGTTTTTCGGTCATCGGCCCGCCGCCGATGGACGGCTCTTTTGAAAGGACACCCCCGACGTCCATGGGAGCTTTGAAGCTCCCCGCAGCCCCGAAAGGCCGGATTTCCGTTTCGCTCCAACCCGCGAAGCACTGCTGTCACGCAGAACTTGCGGGGAATGCGCTCGCTGTTCCGGTTCACGGCCGTGGGGTTGCACCGAATCTTTGACGGGTGCGGAGAAACGTCATGCAAAGACTCTTTTCATCGTTTCAGATTAAAGGACTTCATTTCAAAAATCGGATCGTCATGCCTCCACTTGCGTCTTTTCTCCTCGACCGGGACGGAACCGTCACGGACAAGGCGGTGGAGCACTATCGCATGCGGGCCGCGGGCGGGCCCGCCATGATCATTATGGAGGCTTGTGCCGTCTCCCGGGAAGGCATCGTTTCATTCCACCAGGCGCGCATCGATGAGGACCGTTTCGTGGAAGGGCTGTCCAAAATTGCCCGGGTGATCAAGGCGGAAGGGGCGATCCCTGCGGTGCAGATTCATCACGGGGGCCGACAGACTTCTGTCAAGGTTATCGGCCGCAACCCTCTGGCGCCGTCCCCCTTGCCGTGCCCTGCCATCCGGGGGGAAGTGGAGGCGCTCACCGTATCCGGTATCCGGGAACTGGTGCAAAAGTTCGGGGATGCGGCGGTGCGGGTCCGGGAAGCGGGATTCGAACTCCTGGAACTCCACGGCGCCCACGGATACCTCATCAACCAGTTTCTCTCTCCCTTTTCCAATATTCGACAGGATGCATACGGCGGAGACCTGGAAGGACGGACGCGTTTTGCAAGGGAAGTCCTTCAGGAGGTCCGGCGGCGCCTGGGACCGGATTTTCCCGTTTCCTTTAAAATTTCCGCCCAGGAGTTTGTTCCAAACGGGCTGACGCTTGAAGAGAGTATCGCCGCCTTGAGGATCTTGATTCCAGAGGGCATCGACATGGTGCAGGTCTCTGCCGGAAATGACGCGACCCCGGAATGGATATGCCAGCCCATGTTCATGAAGAAGGCGTGTCTGGCCGATTCGGCCCGGGCCGTGAAAAAGGCCGTGAACATCCCTGTGATGAGTGTGGGCCGTATCAATGATCCGTTCATCGCCGAAAGGATCATCGCAGAGGAAAAAGCCGATCTGGTGTGCATCGGAAGGGGACTTTTGGCTGATCCGGAGATGCCCAAAAAGGCCAAAGAAGGCCGCTTCGATGACATCCGCACCTGCATTGCTTGTAATACCTGCATGGAATCGATTTTTAAAAAGGGACGCGTGGAATGTCTGGTGAATCCTACCCTGGGCCGGGAAAGGGAAATGGCTGTTATTCCCGCGAAACGGATCCGGAAAATCATGGTGGTGGGCGGCGGCCCCGGCGGAATGGATGCTTCCTTGGTGGCTGCCCAACGGGGGCATCGCGTGGATCTTTATGAAAAGGGGCCGGTCCTGGGGGGACAGTTGATCCCGGGAAGCGCCACCTCCTATAAGAAAGAAATGCTCAGCCTGATCCGTTTCCAATCCAAACAGATGCGCCGATACGGGGTGCGCGTGCATCTGAACCGGGAGATCCAATTGAAAGACGTCCTTTCTGAAAAACCTGACGTGGTCATTGTGGCCACCGGTTCACTTCCGGCAGTACCGCCCCTGGAAGGGATCGAACACGAGATCGTTTGCTCGTTTTCATCGGTTTTGGACGGGAAACGCCCGCCTCCCCGGGAAACAGTGGTCATCGGAGGCGGCCCCACCGGATGTGAAGTGGCCTTTCATCTTTCCGAACAGGGATGTCCCGTGACCGTGGTGGAAATGTTGCCCAAGGCCGGAAAAGGACTGGAGGCCATTACCAAAAAGGTCCTTTTCGAGAAACTTGCGGCAAACGGCGTTCGTTTTTTAACGGGATGCCGGCCCCTTCGCATCAGCACACAAGGTGTTTGGATAAAGGACGCAGAAGACGGAGAACGCTTTTTACCGGCCGGCCGCGTCGTATTGGCAACCGGCATCCGTCCCAATACCGTCCTTTACGACCGGATCAAGGACATGGGGTTCGAGGTTTACCGGATCGGGGACTGCCTCGAACCCCGTACCGCCAAAGACGCTATCCTGGAAGGCGCCCGTCTGGGTCGCGCCTTGTAACCCGGCGGGTTGAAATCCCTCTTGAAAGCCCAAACGCCTTCCCTTTTTTCCATTCCCGCGGTGGGCGTTTTGACATTCTGGGCCAGGCATCGCCTCCGGGGCGCGCAGGATCATCGAAATCCGGGGTAGGGGGCCTTTTCTGGTTTGACACCCAGGGGCGTTTTTTTTATCCTCGTCGGCAGCATCCCGGCATTATCAGGGGGCGTGGCTGATCGGAACGATATTTTTCGCCGCCGTCTTTTTGAATCTGAAGTCCCCGCGGTTTTACTTCCGATATGTATGTCCCCTGGGAGCGCTTTTCGGGCTTTTCACCCGATATTCACTGGGGCGGATCGGAAAAACGGAATCCCCCTGCGCGGCGTGCAACATGCGTGACGCAGATTGCGAAGGGCCTGTTCCCCGGCGTCTTCCATCGTATGGGGGGAATGCGTGCTGTGCTTGAATTGTATCGGTGCGCATCGGCCCCGCCTTTATCGACCGGGGCCGGTGTCTCCCCTGGGCCATGGACAAATCCTGCATCGTATGCCAGGAAAACTGTCCAGTTTCCGGAAAGCGGGTCATCCGGGTCAGCGCCGAAAACGAAACGCGGCATCCAAAACATGCGTTGACCTTTGCAAGAACACACGATAGGCATGCCTTCCTAAAGGGTTGAAAATGGCGCGAGCAAAAAAACCCCGTCGGCGCGTTCGGTTCACCATCGAGAGCCGACTGGAAAACGTTCCTTTGGTCGGTATGTCGGTGAACCGGCTGTGCGGGCTCATCCCGCTTTCCGAAATCGATGCCTGCCGCATGGAGTTGTGTGTGGTGGAGGCCGTGAACAACAGCATCCTCCATGCGTATGAAAAAAAAGCAGGCGGCGAGGTGGAAGTCGTCTTTTCCTTGTTTTCGGACCGCCTCGTCATTGAAGTCCTGGACAGTGGAACGCCCATGAGCGAAACCCGTGTTCGTGACAAGGGCCTGTCCTCCCTGGACCACAATACCGTTTCGATCCGGGATATCCCCGAAAGCGGAAGGGGGATCGGCATCATTCAATCCATCATGGACGATGTCTCCTACGGGACGGATTCTGGGAAAAACTGCTTGACGATGATAAAAAAGATTGTTCCATCAAAGAAGATGAAATCATAAAAAGGCCCTGCCTTGAGGCGGGAGTTGCGGGAAGCGTTTCAGCCAACGGATGGATACCATGAAAGTGCTGATCGTCGGGGGCGCCGGATATATCGGAAGTATCGTCACCCGGCTGCTATTTGAAAAACAAATGGACGTGGTGGTTCTGGACAACCTTTCCCTGGGACACCGGAAAGCCCTCCCGTCGGCGGTGCCGCTTATCGAGGGGGGTATGGCCGATGCCGCCTTGCTGGAAAATCTTTTTTCATCCCATCGGTTCGATGCCGTCATGCATTTTGCCGCCTTTGCCCTTGTGGGGGAATCCGTGGCGGCGCCGCTGGCATACTACCATAACAACGTGGCCAACACGGTGAACCTGCTCAGGGTCATGAAGGCGTTCGGGGTCCGGCATTTTATCTTTTCTTCGAGTGCGGCGGTCTTCGGAATCCCCCAAAAAATCCCCATCCCCGAGGCTCACCCCAAGGCGCCCATCAACCCCTATGGATGGAGTAAACACATGGTGGAGCAGGTCCTCGAAGACAGTGCCGCCGCACAAGAGGTCCGCTTCGTTTCCCTTCGATACTTCAACGCCGCGGGAGCACATCCCGACGGCACCATGGGGGAGGACCACGCCCGGGAAACCCACCTCATCCCCCTGACCCTTCAGGCGATCCTCACGGGGAAGCCGTTGACCGTTCTCGGGACCGACTACGATACGCCGGACGGCACCTGCATCCGGGACTTTATCCACGTCCTGGATCTGGCCGAGGCCCACCTGCTGGCGTTGGACTATCTTTTGAATCAAAAAGAAAGCGCCGTTTTCAACCTGGGAAACCAAAAGGGTTTTTCGGTAAAAGAGGTCATCAGCGTGGCGGAAAAAATCACGGGGAAAACCGTACCGGTCATCCATGGGGATCGACGGCCCGGAGACCCCCCCGTGCTCGTGGCGGGATCGGAGAAAATCAAACGGGCTTTGGGATGGAAACCCCGATTCGCGGAGATTGAGACCATCATCGAGACCGCCTGGAACTGGCACCGATCCCATCCCTTTGGATATGCTTCATGAACAGAGGAAAAATCGATGAAACACATGCTTGTCACCGGTGGATGCGGCTTTATCGGAGCCAATTTCATCCGTTATCTGTTGGAAGAATCGGATTACGCGGGACGCGTCATCAATGTGGATGCCCTGACCTATGCCGGAAATCCGGAGAACCTTGCCGGGATCCCGGAACGGTTTTCGGGGCGTTATCATTTCGTAAAGGCCGATATTTGCGATCCAGAGACGCTGAGCGGTGTTTTCGACGCCTATGAGATCGACGCGGTTTGCCATTTCGCCGCCGAATCCCACGTGGACAGGTCCATCGTCCGGCCCGATGCCTTTATCCAGACCAACATCGTGGGAACCTTCAATCTGCTGCAGCTCGCCCGAAAACATCAAGATCGGATGGTGCGGTTTCATCACATCAGCACCGATGAAGTCTTCGGAAGCCTCGGGGAATCGGGTTTTTTCACCGAAACGACCCCGTATCACCCGAACAGTCCCTATTCGGCCTCCAAGGCCGCTTCCGATCATCTGGTCCGGGCGTTTCACAAAACGTACGGCCTGCCCATCACGATCTCCAATTGTTCCAACAACTACGGGCCGTATCAATTCCCCGAAAAACTGATTCCCCTGATGATTCTCAATGCCGTGGAGGGCAGGTCCCTTCCCGTTTATGGAGATGGGTTGAATGTCCGGGACTGGCTCTATGTGAAAGATCACTGCCATGCCGTCTGGCGGGTCATGCAGTCCGGAAGGGACGGGGAGACGTACAATATCGGCGGAAACAGTGAAATGGAAAACATCCGCATGGTGGAGATGATCTGCGACCTCGTGGATGAATCCCTTGGAACGCCCGCCGGCTCGAGGCGGGATCTCGTCACCTTCGTCAAGGATCGGCCCGGCCACGACCGCCGTTACGCCATCGACTTTTCCAAGATTCAAAAGGAGCTGGGCTGGCATCCCGCCGAGTCCCTTTCCACGGGTCTTCGAAAGACCATTGCCTGGTACCTTGCGCATCGGGAATGGGTGGACCGGGTGAAAAGCGGAGAATACCAGGAATGGATCCGGGAGCAATATGGATGAAAGTGCGAATCAAAGGAACGCCGGTTGTCTTCCGATGACCGGCGCCTGATGGATGACTACGCCCGGGAAACCGCATTCGATTACCTTGCCGGGTGCACCGCCGTAGGCGAATCCGCCCTCTCCGAGCCGGTTCCGGTGGGGGATATTATAGGGAAAAATCGATTCCTTAAACGGTTTGAGAGTTTTGACGCTCAGTTGCGATTTCCACCAGGCAACTGTTGCACGGGAAGGCGCCTCCCGGCGACATACGGTCCAGGGTAAGGACGTTCACGCACCCCCCCTCATCCGTTCCGTCTTCGGCGGGGCGGTACCAGGCGCCGGCATCCAGACTCACGACACCCGGCATCATGTCCGGGGTGACCTTTACCGGCACACGGGTGCGGCCCCGGTCATTGAAAACCACTACCGTGTCCCCGTCGGCAATCCCCCGGACGGCGGCGTCCTTTGGATGCATCCATACCCGGTCGTCGGCCTTTGCTTTTAAGTGCAAAATATTGTCGAATTGTGAATTGACGCGGGTTTTGGCGTGGGGACTGACCAACTGGAGGGGATACGTGCGGGATAAGGGATCTCCCGGGCCCTCCCACGGATCCATGTAGGTCGGAACCGGCGGAAGTAACGGATCCTTTTTGGTTGCCATGGTTTCGCTGAAAAGCTCGATTTTTCCCGACGGGGTGAGAAAGGGATGGTTTTCCGGGTCTTCGATTTGTTCCTTAAAGGCCACCCACGGCAGATTCGTGTCCCGATAAAGGAAGCCTTCATCCGCAAAATCCGCGAAATCCGGAAGGTCCGGTGTTTTTTCGAGGAATCCTTCCAGCCATTCCCGGTCTTTTTTCGGGTTGTACCCCTTTATCTTTAATCGCTCGGCCAGCAACGAAAAGAGATGCAGGTCCGAACGGACGCCTGCCGGCGGATCCACTGCGCGATCCATATGAATCCAATACGGCCCTCCGAGCCAGGGCAGGCCGATATCTTCTTCTTCCAAATAATGGGTGACCGGCAGGATGATATCGGCAAACCGGGCCGTGGGATTGAGGAAAAGGTCATGCACCACGATGAAGGGCACCCGGTTCAAAGCGCGGCGCCCCTTGTTCAGGTTGGGAAACTGGTTCAACAGATTGCATCCGACGATGTAAAGGATCTGGATGTCGCTTTGAAAGCCCCCGGCTTTACCTTCCAGGAGGGCGTCGTAAACCTGGCTGATGTGCACCCGGGGAAAGCGCTTCGGAGAAACCGGAAAAGACGCCCCCAGCCGGCCCAGGGGCAGGCGATCCGTGCCACCGGCCGCATGGCCGCCGAGGATTCCGATGTTCCCCGTCAACGCGGCCAGGGCCATGGCCGCCCGGTGGAACTGCTCCCCGAAGGCCGTTCTCCCCGGCGCCCATCCGGTATAAAGGGCCGCCGGCTTCCGGGAAGCGTACTCCACGGCAAGGCTTCGGATAACCTGGGGATCGACGCCGGTGCGCGCGGCCGCCCATCGGGGGGTTTTGGGCGTTAGGTCCGGACCCCCCAGGACATGGGCTTTGAATGCCTCGAATCCATGCGTGTGGCGTTCGATGAATACGGAGTCGTAAAGGTTTTCGGTGATCATCACATAGGCCATGGCCAACAGCATGGCCGTGTCGGTACCGGGCCGGATGGGAATCCAGGGGCAGTTCAGTCTTCGGGCGGTGTGGTTGCGCCGGGGATCCACGCAGACGATTCTTGCCCCCTTTTCCTTGGCTTTTTTCAGGTAATGCCACGTGTCCGGGCCGAATCGGGATATGAGAGGGTCCCACCCCCATAAAATAATCATTTGGGAATAAAGGAAGTTGTCCCGGCTGCTACCGGTATACCGGCTCCCGAAGGTGGCCTCCGAGGCGAGCACGGCGCCTTCCATGGAACTGTTTCCCCATGCACGGGTGCACCCGCCGAAGCACTGGAAAAACCGGAAGGCGGTCCTCCGGGTGCTGTGGAGGGCTCCTTCGTTGCCGTAATAATCCATCAGGAAAACAGATTCTGGTCCGAGGGTTCCCTTGGCGTTTTTCAACTGTGCCGCCACCGTGTCCAGGGCCTCGTCCCAGGGTATGGGGACAAAATCCCCTTCGCCCCGTTTCCCGCGGCGCTTGAGGGGGCGGGTAAGCCGATCCGGTGCATGCACCACCGCCTTTTGGGACAAACCCCGGATGCAGGGCTTGAGCCGGAATCCGCCCCTGGGATCCGGCGTGATGCGGGTGACTTTACCCTCTTTTGTGTGGACCCTCAAGAGGCAGCGGGCGCCGCAATCAAAAGCGCACGTGGTTGTCACCGTATGTTCAGGAGTTGCTTTTCCGGGTTTTCGGGGCAATACGCAGGCCTTTGTCAGGGGGACGGATAAAGGGATCGAAAGACATCCGGCCGGTTGGTGATGATGCCGTCGACATCCATTCCAACCAGGCGTGTGATGTCGTTTCGGTTGTCTGCAGTCCAGGGAAAAACCTGTATTTCGAGGCCTTGAGCCTCGGCAAGGGCCTGGGGCGTCAAGGAATCGAACCGGGGACCCCACCGCCGGCCCCCGAGGTGATGGATGATTTGTGGAATGGAATGTATCTCCTCGCCAGGCAGACCGGATCTCTCGGAATCATTTTCGGAAATTGCGGACCGGATCTTTTCAAGGAAGTTGTCGGCATCAGATAAAAAGACCACCGGGATTTGGGGATACCGCTTCCGGCAATACACCAGTGCCCGCCAGTCAAAGGAGAGGATATGGGCCCGGGATAAAAAATCTTCGCTTTTCAAGACCATTGCCACCGCTTCCACCATTTTCCCGGGATCGGGGGAAAGTTCAGGCGCTTCCGGGGAGGTCTTGATTTCCAGCCAAAGCCCGGTATGGGCGTCCTTGCGGCCTTTCAAAAGAGCGATGACTTCCGGAAGGGTGGGGATCCGTTCCCCGTCGGCAGGCTGCTGGTCGGGATACCGGCGGGCATACCCGGTGGAAGATTTCAAGCGGCCTACATCATAAGATTTCAGTTCCGAAAGCGTCAGCTCCTTGATCGGCTTGAGCTCTTTTTCGGAAATCCAACGGCCGTCGGCAGTCCGGGTGATTTCCGGTTTGAGAGTGAAATCGTGGTGCACCACCACCTGTTGGTCGGCGGAGAGTTGGACGTCCATCTCGATCCCGTCCACGTTAAATTCCAGTGCTTTTCGAAACGCTGCCAGGGTGTTTTCCGGGGCCAACCCGGCTGCCCCCCGATGTCCCACAAGGATCATGGCGCCCCCTTTTTCACCCAATCGCTTGGACTACATTAAAAAAACCCTTTCCTTGAGTCAAGTCGACACAACCCGTGGGCGCCTAAATGATGCCCATTCCTCTGAGTACGGAAAGCATGATGGCCGCGGCCATGACCGACCCCACCTGGCCGCCGGTGTTTGCCCCCACGGCATGCATGAGCAGGAAATTGTGTTTATCGTATTTTACGCCTTCTTTTTGAACCACCCGGGCGGCCATGGGATAGGCGGAAATCCCGGCGGCACCGATGAGGGGGTTCACTCTGCCGCCCCCTAAGGCACACATGAGTTTCCCGAACAACACGCCGCAGACCGTATCCAGGCAGATGGCGACAAAGCCGAAGGCCAGGATCAGGAGAGTCTGGATTTTCAAAAAGGCCGTGCCTTCCATGGTAGCGCCGATGGAGATCCCAAGGAGCAGCGTCACCACATTGGCGATTTCGTTTTCAGAGGCCTTGGTCAGGCGGGCAACGGCCCCCGATTCCTTCATCAGATTCCCCAGCATGATGGTTCCCAAAAGGGGGAGGCCCTGGGGGGCGATGAGGCCCCCGACGACGGTCACGACAATGGGAAAAATGATCCGGGCGGTTTTGGAAGCCGGTTTTGTTTCCACATCCATGCGGACGGTCCGTTCCTTCTGTGTGGTCAAGGCCCGCATGATGGGAGGCTGGATAATGGGGACCAGGCTCATGTAGGAATAGGCGGCCACCGAGACCGCGCCCAAAAGATGCGGGGCGTATTTGGAGGTGACATAGATGGCGGTGGGCCCGTCGCATGCGCCGATGATGCCGATGGCCACCGCGTCGAGTTGTGGAAACCCGAACAAAAGCGCCAGCCCGATGGTCAAAAAAATTCCGAACTGTCCGGCGCCGCCCAAAAGAAAAATCTTTGGATTCTCCAGCAAGGGGCCGAAATCCGTCATGGCCCCAACGCCGATGAAGATCAAGAGGGGAAAGAGTTCCGTGGCGATCCCCATCTCGTAGATCACCCTTAAAAAGCCCCCTTCTTCCATGAGTCCGGCCGCAGGGATGTTGGTGAGAATGGCGCCGAATCCGATGGGAACCAAAAGGAGCGGTTCGATATCCTTTTTGATGCCTAAAAAAAGGAGGATGCCGCCCACGGCGATCATTACGGGATTGGACCAATGGAGGCTCACAAATCCGCGGGTAAGTCCGAGAAGCCCATCCACTATGGCTTGAAGCATATTTTTCCGCTTATGTTGTTTTTTTGGGGGGCGCTTCCTCCTGGGCCGGGAAGAGCCGTTTTAAAATCGTCATCAGGAAGCTGAACAGGGCAAGGGTGAGCAGGGTGCCCCCCATTCCGACGACAATGAGTGTGATGGCAAACGTCAGATTGTCCATAGGCGGGAGGGAATTTACGCGAGGAAGGAAAGATTGTCAATTGGCATCGGATCCTTTGCGGGATCCGATGCGGATTAAAAAAGTGTCAGCCGTAAAGCATTACTGCCCGGCAAGGGCCCGGCGGTCGGCCATGTCAATGACAGGGAAGTTAGAACAGGCACTTTTCGGGTCGGGGAGCGCCTTCCTTTCGGGCATCGGGTGCCGCAAAGGCAAATTTCATATAATTGGGAAGATCGATGATGAAGGAAAGAACCCCGAAGGATGTCCAGCAGCGTTTTTTCCAAAAGGCGTCGACGGCCCGAAACAGGTCCACGGCCAAGCTGGCGACGCCGATCCCCAGGGAAGCCACGATAAAATGGGCGTTTTTCCCGCCGGGGAGCCCCGCCCTTCAGGGCGGAAAGGCTCCACACTCTTCTCGCCTTCATTTCGGAAACGGGATACTCTCTACGTCTAATCCGGCGACGTGTCAACGGTAAGGAATAATGCCGGGGGAAAATCCTCCCGGCTCCATAGAGGTGGGGTGGCATCTCCGGCCCGGCGGGTCCACGGCCATCCTTCCGGAAGCGGAGAGGAAAGGACGATTTTTTCCTGTCGCGTGGGGTGCTGAAAGGCGATCTCCTTCGAAAAAAGGGCGATCCGGCGGAAAAGCAGAGGCGTCGAAGCGCCGTATCGAACATCCCCTGCAACGGGGTGCCCGATCCGGGCCAGTTGAATCCGGATCTGATGTTTGCGGCCCGTTTCCAGATCGATCCTGAGCAAGGACCGATTCCCGGTTGCTTCCAAAACCCGGAATGAAAGGCGTGCTTCCCGCACGCTTGTTTGTGTCGATTCTTTTGGGCGCCTTCTTCTTTTTTCATATTCGATGCAATGGGACAACGCGCCCGACGGAGAGGCCACGCGCCCTTCCACCACGGCCAAATAGCCTTTCCGGACCCGACGATCACGGATCTGGGCGCTGAGCCGGGAGGCGGCCTTGGAGGTTTTGGCAAAAAGAATGATACCGGCCACCGGACGATCCAGGCGGTGCACCATGCCGAGAAAAACCCGGCCCGGCTTATGATATCGTTTTTTGATCCACCCTCGGGCCAGATCCAAAAGGCAGGGGCTCCCGGTCTGGTCGCCTTGCATGAGAAGTCCGGCTGGTTTATAAAGGGAAAGGATATGATTGTCTTCGTAGAAAACGGGCCAGCGGGGATGAAAAAAATGCATCTCTTTTTCCCAAAAGGCGTGAGTGGCCCTTTCAAAAGTGCTTTTGAACGTGCCGTCTTTTCTGCCAAACGGATCACGGTATGAACAAATCGCATCCCCCGGCGGCCGATTTAAGCACCCCGGCATCCATGGCAGGCATGGGCGTCCTTTTACAGAATGCCGGAATTCGGCTTTCGGCTTTTCAACTCCGGCAATTGTGGGCCTATCACACCCTGTTGCGGGACCGCAATCCTGAATTGAACCTGACACGGGTGCACCGGTTTTCCGGCATGGTACTGAAGCTCTATCTCGACTCGCTTCTCCCCGCGGTGATGATGGACCTGCCTTCGCCCCTCCTGGACCTGGGAACCGGCCCCGGAATGCCGGGAATTCCAATAAAGATTTTCCGTCCGGATCTCGAAGTGATTCTGGCGGAAAGCCGGGGAAAACGGGTGGCCTTTTTAAACAGGGTCATTGAAAGCCTCGAGTTGAAAGGGATCCGAGTCCATGCGGGGCGGATTTCCGCACATACTGAAATACCGGTCAACGGCGTCATTACCCGGGCCGTGGAGCCCATCGGAGAAACCCTTGGTCGCATTCAAAATGTGCTTCGCCAAAACGGCGCGGCTGTTTTCATGAAGGGCCCCGGATGTGATGCGGAAGTCGAACAAGCCATAAAGCGTTTCAGGGACCGCTACCTTCTTCTAAGCGATAAACCGTATCTCTTACCCGGAACACGGCACCGACGGCGTCTGGTCGTTTTCGAAAGGCGGGAGGCCCCGGCATATGCGGTGAGGGAATCGGCGCGGTCTCTGAAGACCCTGCACATGATTTCGAGTCCCCGAAACCCCCTTTTCATCGATTTGAAAAAACTTTTGACCGGGCGGGGGATCCGAAAAACGGGAAAAGCATTGGTGAGCGGAACACGACTGGTCAAAGAGATCCTTCAAACCCATCCGAACCAATGTGCAGCATGGGTCAGTCGGGGAGAACAGGATCTGCCGCCTCCGGGGGCACCCGGGTCGTTAAAATGGTATTGTCTGGCGCCACCCCTTTTCGAAGCCTTGGATATCTTTGGGACCCACAGTCCCTTATTGGTGATCCGTGTTCCGGAGATGCCTGTCTGGAATCCGGCAGAGGGTTTTCCGCCTGGGTGCACCGTGATCCTTCCGTTCCAGGACCCGGAGAACGTCGGGGCCGCCATCCGGTCCGCCGCCGCATTCGGTGCCTCCCGGGCGGTTTTGCTCAAAGAAAGCGCCCATCCGTTTCATCCCAAATCGCTTCGGGCCTCCGGGGGAACCGTCCTGACACTCCCCTTGTGGCAAGGCCCCCCATTAAATACGATCCCATTGGAGATTCCGATCCTCGCCTTGTCACCCAAAGGACGACCGCTGAACACCGTTCGTTTCCCAAAGGCGTTCGGGCTCTTGGTGGGGCTTGAAGGCCCGGGGCTTCCGAGCGTCTGGGGAAAACGGGCCGTCTCCATTCCTATGGCAAGAAAAGTCGAATCTTTGAATGCCGCCGCCGCGCTTTCCGTGGCCCTTTACGAATGGTCCAGGTGCCGTGAACACCGATAACTGGCCCTTCCGTGCCGCCGAAATCGAGGTTCCCGGCGGTGTCTATCTTTGTCAGGTGTCCGAACAGGTCTCTTGCGGGGCCTGTTGCGGTCTTTACAATCGGGTCGATGTTTCCCGGGAAACGCTTTATACGCTCCTGGAAGCGCGCACCCGGCGATTCCGCCGGATTCAACGAACCGCAGAGGGCATCGAGGCTTTCCGACAAAGAGAAGAGTCTTTGGACTCGGCACCGGGACCGTATCCGGATTTTTATCGGTGTCCGTTTTTGGGTCTTGTGGGCAACGACCGGTCGCGCGTGGGGTGCCTGTTGCACCCCTTGTCGGATGGAAACAAAGGGATCGATTTCAGGGGGTTGAGCTTTTACGGCGGTCTGGCATGCAGGAGGTATTTCTGCCCGTCCCACCGGAGCCTTGATAAAAATCGAAAACAGATCGTCAAAGCCGTGTGTGCAAACTGGCACCTCTACGGACTTGTGATCCCGGATGTTGAATTTATCAACGTCGTTTTTTCGGAAATCGAACGGCGAGTGGAACATGCGGTGGAAGCCAAAGAGATTCTGGGAAACACTGCCGCTGCCATGGCCATGAGGGCGCTGTTTGGTTTTAAGGAGCGCTGGCCCTTCCGTCCGGTCGGATGGAAAGGGCCCGGAAATTATTTTTTCAACGACGCGGCTCATCCCGCGCTTCCCGTGGATTATCAGCGGCCGGGGGTGGCGCCTTCCGAATACGATGCCTTCTTTCAGGCCCTGGGATCCGAATTCACGTCCAGGAGTGCGTTGGATGCGGCCGAAGCCATGGCGGCATCGGCCTTTTCCAGGGTAACCCGCTGCATCCAACGATAGGGATCCGATTCGAATTTTCGGGCGGCATATTTGTCGTCCAGGGGTTGCAGATTCCCCCGGATGAATTCGGTGCAAGGATCCGTAAACCCGCCGCTTTTTACATAATTTTTTTCTTTTTGATGGAATGGCTTGATTCCGGCTTTTATACCGTTAGAATGTAGGATCATCCTGAATCGAAAGGACGCAGCCCATGCGCGAAACGATCTTTTTGCAGTTTTTCAATTCGGTCAAAGAATCCTATTTTGATTTGTGCAATGGATTCTCGGACACCTACGATCTGTGTAGGGCACGCGGAGACTTTGTCTGGCTGACACACGAAAGGGATACGGACAAATGGTATGATGAAAAAGTTTACGAAAACAGAACCCTTCCCATTGACGAAGGCGACGTTTATCTTTCCGCCGTATATCTCAACCACCTCTATCAAGCCTATGTGTGGGCGAAAAATTACCCCAAAATCCGGTTTGTTGTGGGAGGGCCGGTGGCTGCCGAACAGTGCGGCGATAATGACGCCTGGAATCCCATTTATTTCCAGTTGACACCCGGCATGGTCTTCCCGTCCAATCTAACGATCACCGGGAAAAGCGTGGAAGACTGGTTTGGAATTCCGAATTTTTCTTGTAAATGGAGGCTCGATGTTCCGGAGGCGGTGCCGTCGAATTTTTCCGTTTACCTTTCCTATACGCTCGACAACCGTTGCTACTGGCGAAAGTGCATCTATTGCAACATAGCCCGCCACGACAGCACCCTGGAACGGAAACGGGAAACCTTTGATTTTGAATTCAAGGACATGGCGCACACGGGAAAAAAGATGATCCGGTTGAACACCGGATCCCTGACACCGGCGCATATCCGCCGTTTATTCCCGAAATTGCCGAAAAGAAAAGACCTGGAATATCGCGTTTTCATGCGGCCGGCCCGCCCCGAAACCACCGCGTTAAAGGAAGTCCTGGATCGGGGCGAAGAAACATTCCCGGAAATGATGGTCGGTATCGGTGTCGAGTTTCCTTCCAATCGCATGCTGGAATATATGCAAAAGGGGTTTTGCAAAGAAGAAATGCTCGAAACCTTTTACTTGTGTGGATCCCACGGAATTCGCGTCAACGGAAACTTTATCCTTGGTTGGAACCACCTTCTCGACGAGGATCTCCGCGAGCTGGAAGATTTTCTCGAGAAGATGCCGTCCGGAAGCATCGAAGCGATGCAGATGCGCTGGCTTTTTGCCCATCCTTTTACCTCCATCCATGACGAATACGAGGGCGCACCCATTCGCATGGGACCGTTTTACGTGGGTTTCAGGGCAAAGGTCGATCCGGCGCAAGTCGAAAAAAATCGGATTGCCGCCGATCTGGTGGAGAGTTACAGCCGAAAGAAAAAATTTCGACTGGAAGGCATGCGAAACATTCGGCGGCATCTCGCGGAACTCGGAAGGCCGTCGGAGTGAGCTGCGGGATTAATCCTCGGAAGAAGGCGGCTCACTTGCATTGCTTCCGGAAATACCGCAGGCCATTTCCCACATGCCGTCTTTTTCCATGAGCTGGAGCAGGGATTCGGCCAGTTTCTCCCCCACCAGGTTTTCTTCATTGACCAGGATGTCGGCGCCCATCGCCTTGAGGACTCGGCAGGAAATGGCGTACCGGGCCCGTACGACGAGAATGGCGTCGGCGGACAGGGTTCGCACGTGACGGATCAGGGTCTGGGCCGTGGACGGATCCGGCACGGCCACAACCACGATTTGAAAACGGCCCATGTTGCAGTGTTCGAGAAACTCCAGGGACGTCGCATCTCCCTGATGGACGATCAATTTCATATCATGGGCTTTTCGGGCGCTGACAGGGTTCAGCTCGATTACTTCCGGGTGCCGGTTTTTTTTCAACAGGGCTTCGGCCACACGCCGGCCGGCCGGCCCGAAGCCGATAATGCAAATTCCACAAGGCCTTACGGGTTTCCCGGGCAACAGTTCGTTTTGAGTAAAGGATCTTTTCCCGGCGAAACGTCTTTCCATAACTCTTGAAATCGGTTCGGCATAGGTGACCATGTAGGGCGCCAGGAACAAGGAAAGCACCGTCACACCCACGACAAGGGCCATTGTTTCTTCGTCGACGATCCCGTTTTGGGTCGCCACGGAGGCAGCCACCAGCGAAAATTCACCGATTTGTGCCAGTGTGATACCGATGCCGATGGCCTGGCGGCGCGTGACATTTGCAAGGAGGGCGCTGCCGGCGGCCGTCGTGGTTTTGATGAAGAAGATGACCATTGTCGACAGCACCACGAGGTGGATATGAGAGATCATCCACCCGGGGTCCAATAGCATCCCGATGGATGTGAAAAACAGCGTCAAAAACAAAATCCGGATGGATCCGATATCGGCCCGGATCTGGGAGGCGAAAGGCGACTCCCCCAACAGCATTCCGGCGATGAATGCGCCCAGGGCGGGGGATAGGCCGATGGTGTGGGCGCCCCAGATGGATCCCAAGGCGGAAAGGATTGCCAAAAGGACCACGAGTTCGCGTTCTGCAAAAAAGCCCCGGGCCATCAGAAGCTTCGGGATCAGCTGGTAAAAAGCGATATAAAAGACAAGGACAAGGCCCGCCGTACCGAAAAGGGTTCTGATGACGGGGATTAAAAAATGGGTGCCCTCGGCGGTGGGACTGAACAGTGACAGCGCCAGGAGAAAGGGGACCACCGCCAAATCCTGGACCAGAAGAATCCCCAAAGCGATTCTTCCACGGACCGAGTCGAGCATCGTCTTTTCGATCAGGACCCTCAGCACCACGGCCGTGGAACTGAATGCGATGAGAACACTCAGAGCCAGGGACCGCCCAAATGGAAAGATCAGAAACATCAAAGGGAAAAAAAGCAGGGTCGTCAAGAGGATCTGGAGGATCCCGGCGCCCAGAACCCGGGAGCCCATGGCCCGGAGTCGATTGACGGAAAATTCAAGGCCGATGGAAAAGAGCATCAGGTCAACGCCGAGTTCGGCAATGCCGGTCACGGCGTCCTTGTTGAATAGGAGGGGACCTGCCACCGCCCCGGCAGCCAGATACCCGATGATGGGGCTTTGCTTGAATCGTTTCGCCAGCGTCCCGAAGGTAAAGGCCAATCCCACAAGGAAGAGGATTTCCGCCAGCATCGACCACATTTCCATATTCGCTCCCTGATCCAAAATAGGAATCTTTATATCTACTTTTTCAAACCGGAACAAGAAGGGAATTCCTTGACGCGGTTGTGGGGATTTGTCATTTTATAGTATTTTTTATTTTGGGTTTGAAGCCGGACAGCAAAGGCATCCACAGCTTTGCTTTAAAAAAGTGCGGGGGGACGTTTCAACCCGGGAAGCGATTAATGTGAAACCAGGAGAAAAAAAGAGGGAGAAAAAGATGGTTCGGACTTTTATATTTAAAATAATGATCGTCCTGATGATTTCCGCTTTATCCGGCTGCATCGAAGCGGAATACGATCCTCCCGGCGGTGACTGGTCACCCCCGGCCATGACCCGGGGAATCCGCTGGATCCGAAACAATCCCATGTTCCTCAGCGGTCTCACCGTTTCCATGGGACCGCCGCCGGCCCGCTTCGTCAACGACTATTTCAACGGATTTCACGCCAGTGCCGTCCATCTATGGGAGGATGGTCTTCCCCGTGAAATGGATGGTTGGGCCGCGGCCGGGCATCCAGGCTTTCGTTTCGTCTCCTGGGTGCAGCCGGACGGCACTTCCTTGACCAATGGAGAATTGATCGGGGGGTACCCCGTCGCTGCGACCGGACGCATCGGATACCAGATCGGGGACGAGCCAATGACGTGGGCCGATTTCCTCCAGTATGAAACGGGGTTTAACGCGGTTCGGGCTCATGATCCGGATGCCCTTTTGATCCTGAATTTTTCTTTCCTGGCGCCTGAGGTCGATGCCATGTTGGACCATTACGGACAGCACATGGACGGGGATGTGATCAGCCACGATGTATATACCTGGACCAGCAGTGTTTATGCACATCTTGCAAAATTTCGCCGCGCCGGCCTGCGATACAACAAACCCTATTGGCGGTATCTGTATTCTCATTATTCGGACGGAGAGGAGGCGATTTCGGAATCGGACCTTCGATGGGAAGCGTTCATGGGGCTCGTCTACGGATATTCCGGGCACACCTGGTTTATTTACCAAATTGCCGAAAACAACGTCCTCAGCCCTGCCTTTTTTACCCGGCCGGCCGATTTCAATGCGCAAAAGACACGGCTTTGGGACGTGGCCTCCCGAATCAATGCGGAAATGGCCCGCCTGGGGAAAGCAATCACGCAAATGACCAGCACCGATGTCCGCTATGTGCCTGCTTCACAGTATTATATCCCGCCGGGCGCAGTCCCCTGGTCCAGGGGGGCGGGCAATGATCCGTATATCACGGATATCGCTCCTGCACCCGGCCAAGAATACCTTGAAATCCTGGTGGGGTTTTTCAGGGACGACGCCGGAGAATTTTACGTTATGGTTCAAAACGTCCGGCACACCCACGGCGATTTCCCCATCAACAGCGATGCTTCCGGTACGATCCGCATTTCCTTTGATTTTTCCGGCGCCCCTTCCGGATTCGATCCAACCCGAATATTGAGCCTGAACAAGGTCACGGGAACCGTGGATCACGTGCCTTTGATTGCCGCCGGAGGGAATACGGCGTATGTGGATATTCCGGTGGCTGCCGGGGATCCCTTCTTGTTCAAATATGCCACGGGCGTTCCGTTTGCAATGCGATGAGATCGACGCCCCCATGAATGCGGGGGGATTCTTTACACGCCCTTCCCAAAGACAGGCTTAACCTTTTTAAAAGACACGAAAAATCCACATCATATAGATGTTTTGTTTAAAAAAGGTACAATATGTTGTTGACAAAGGTGTTCATGGATCTTAAACTGCTATACAGAGGCGTCTGTGGCAAAAACGGCTTCAGGAGGCAGCCATGAGCACGATCTTGGTGATCGATGACGAAAAAATGACGGTGAAGATGCTCCAAATGGCGTTGGAGGCCTATGGCCATCAGGTGGAAGTCGCCGCCAGTGGAGAAGAAGGGATCAAAAAGTTCAACACAGCCCGTTTCGACCTGGTCATCACCGACATGATGATGCCGGGATTGGATGGAAGAGGGGTGGTTCGATACATCCGCCAATCCCCAAGAAGCCGCACACCTGTCATCGGCATATCCGGCACGCCGTGGCTTTTGGAAAAAGTGGATGTTGACTCGATCTTGCCCAAGCCTTTTTCCATTGTCTCTCTGGTGCAATCCATCCAGGAACTGGCACCGTTGAAAGCGTCTCGAGCCATCAGAAGCGCTTCGCTCTGAAAATTATTCCTTTTCCCGCCGGTGCAACAAGGCACCGTCCGCCGTCTTTTTCCGATCTTGTCACACTTGAAATCCAATTCATTCCGGACATAAAAATCATACGCGCTTGAGAAAGGATCGACCAAATGGAAGAAATCCTGGAGTTGACAAAAAGCCTGATCCGCTTTCAAACGGTGCAGGCAAAGCCGGAAGAGATTCAACGGTGTGCCGCTTTCATCGAAAACTGGCTTGAGGACCACGGGCTTTTCCACGAGCGCATGGATCATGGCGGTGTTCCATCCCTTTGGGTTGCGCCCAAGCATCGTCGGGTTCCGGTGTTGTTGATGAGCCACCTGGACGTGGTGGATGGTCCCGATGAATCCTTTGAGCCTTATACGGCTGACGGCAGACTTTTCGGTCGGGGGAGTATCGACAATAAATACGCCGTGGCCCTTTCTCTTTTCTTGGTGTACCGTCATGTAGAGGCGCTGAAAAAAGAAGGACTGGATCAAAACCATGCCTCCTTGGGGATTCTCGTTACAGGCGACGAGGAAACAGGGGGGAAGAACGGTGCAAAAAAAGCCCTGGAAAAGATCAAAGCCGATTTTTGCATCGCCCTGGACGGCGGAAATGTGGGAGAAATAGTGGTTAAGGAAAAAGGGATTTTCACCTTGAAGTTGACTTCCAAAGGAGAAGCCGCCCATGGTTCCCGCCCTTGGCTGGGAAAAAACGCCATCGATGCGTTCATTGAAGATTATAACCGCCTGAAGTCCTTTTTTCCGGAGCCTGCCGGAGATCACTGGCATCGAACCATGAGCTGCAATGTCCTGCATGCCGGAAAGGCCTTCAACCAGATCCCGGAATCCGCGGAAGCGGTGTTCGATATCCGGTATACCGAAAACGACGATATGGATGCCCTGTATGAAGAGATGCGGCGTTCGGTACATGGGGATCTCCGGATCCTGAAAAAGGAGCCGTTGTTTTTCAGTGGAACATCTCCGTATATTGATCTTTTACTGGAGGTTTCCCCCCAAAGCCGGACCACTTTCGAACACGGGGCAAGTGACGCCCGGTTTCTTTCCGAGTTCGGCGTCCCGGGGGTGGTTTGGGGTGCAGACGGGGAACAAAGCGCCCACAGCCGAAAGGAGCGTGTGCTGATTTCCAGCATCCGTGAGCTCCGTGATCGATTGGAACGATTTGTAAAGAAAGTGGAAGCCGAATCTCGCAGGAGAAGGCCTTCCAGCGGGAATCGGATAAACAGGAGTGCGCCGTGAAAGGGGTCGAATCAGTTGCCGTTTCAGGTTATTATCCCGGGGTGATCGGGAAGGTGACCGAGGTCCATGCCCTTTATTACCACCGGCATTGGGGGTTCGACCGGTCTTTTGAAATCGAGGTGGGACGGGAATTGGCGGATTTCATGGAGCAATTTCACGAGACAAGGGACGGTTTTTGGGCTTCCCGGGCCGGAGATGCCTTTGCGGGATGTATCGCTGTGGACGGCCGCCTGAGAAAAACCCAGGGCGCCCGGATCCGCTGGTTTATCGTTGATCCGGACTTTCAAGGCAACGGCCTGGGGCGTTTGCTGCTTCGAAAAGCAGTGGCTTTCTGCACACCGGAAAAAGGCATTCGGCGTATCTTTTTATGGACCTTCCGCGGGCTTGATGCGGCTAAAAGGCTTTATGAAAGCGAAGGGTTTCGCCTCGTTGAAGAACAGGAGATCCGGCATTGGGGAGCAACGATCCAGGACCAAAAGTATGAACGCGCGGTGAGCCCTGATTCTACCAGATACACCCCCGGATAAACTCCGTTAGCATCTTTTCCAGAACCGAATACGAATAATAGCGACGGGCCACGGCGTAATTGTGTTCCACCATTTCTTCCCGATACCGGCGGTCGGTCAGCACCCGACGGACTTCGTTCAATGTCTCTTCGGAGATGTACCCGTCCATTTCAATGGCCCGAAAGCCCTTGGGCTTGATGTCCATCAGGTAGATGGAGTAGGTGTTGACCACGATGGGTTTTTTAAAATAGAGGGCCTCCAAAAACGCGTTTCCAAACCCTTCGTAAGTGGAAGGATACGTCACCAGATCCGAGTGGGGATATACGTCTGAAAGGGCATAGACTTTCTCGCCTTCGGGCGTGATTCCCCGCTTTTCCCGAATGTGGGTACAACAAAAGAGCGTGTTCACTGAAAGCATTTGGGAGTATTCCCGGAGTCGTTTCTCATAGTCGTACCCTTCATCCCCTGACGCATGGGAGATGACCAGCTTCGCCCGGGTCCCGATACGGTGGACGAGTTCAATGGCCAGTTCGATTCGCTTGCGTTTCACGATCCGGGTGGGCTGGAGAATGAAGAGTTCATCATCGGAGATACCCAGAGCCTTTCGTACATCCGCAGCATAGGCATCCGGGACCGGCGGCGGGTTTTCAAAGTCCATGACGTTGGGGATCACATGGGAGGAAATCCCGGTGCGGAGGGCCAACTGGTGCGCCGCGGAGGAATTGATCACCACATGCCGGATACTGGGGAGGTTGGGAGGAAACGCCATGTTCAGATAATCCCACACCGCGTTTCTCTTGAACCGCTGTCGTTCCCAGAAAAAGTCATGATGGTGGGCGATGGCCGTGATTCCTGTTTCTGCGATCAGTTCGGTAATCGCGACGCCCAAAGGCAGATTGATCGGAATGGTCACCGCGTTTTCGAGGACCAGAAACCGGATATCGAATTTCTCGATGAAACGATAGAGCTGGTCTTTAAGATGCCGGGCCAGGGTGTGGATTTTTGCGGTGATGGACGGGTCCCGCGTGACGACCCCGAAGCAGTGGGTATTGATTTCCTTAATCTCCGGATGCCGGAAGTCCGCCTCTTCTATACAATGGGAGCGTTCGTCGGGCCAATCGAGTTCCCCTGCACAATAAAAGCAGTCAAACCCCTCTTTTTCAAAAATCGCGGCCCATTTTTGGGTTTCCAGGGAAACACCGTCGGTTCCGGCCAGGCGGGTTGAAATGAATCCCACGTGTTTGTTGTCGTTCGAATATACGATGGATGCCAAGGTTCCTCCTTCCAATGAGTGAATTGAAAAAGGCTTTCGCAAACCTGAAAAAGCAGCCTATGGTGATTTTGTGGAGCCCTCCCAACTCGAAGTGCAGGGTTCCCCGGTAAGGCAGATATCCATTTGAAGAATGCGGTTCGCAGACCCGAAAAGGGTGCCATGATCCGTTCAGACCGATGCGATCAAGCGCTGAATTCCATCAATGACGTTTCGGGAAAGGTGAAGACGGATTACCGTCCGTCCTGCATTGAGCAGGGCTTGACGATCCCCCAGGGCCTGTGCGGATTTGAGAATGCCGAAGGTCAATTTCCCGTTTCCTTGCCCCATTTCATCCGGGATTGCCACATCTTCTGCTGAATCCGCAGTGAGCTGGAGGAAAACCCCGTACCCTGCATCCCCCTTGTGCAGCTGACCCGTGGAATGCAGAAACCGGGGGCCGTACCCCACCGTTACCGCCACCCGATTCCGATCCCGGATTCGCGTGCGAAGCGACTGGAGGAGATCATCGGTTTTTCTGTCCTGTTTAAGATATGCATGGATCCCCACATACCCGCGGATGCCTTTTCCTTTACGGATACTCCCGAAACATTGTGTCAGGGCTTCTTCGATACTCCGCAGACCAGGACGAAAAAAGACCTGAATTCCGTTTTCCGTGAAATCCGGTGGTGTCTCTGAAAGTCTTCCGGTTTTCAGAAAAGCGCGCACCATTTCGCCGGCCAGAACCTTTGCGGATTCCACGTTGGGCTGATCAAAGGGATTCACTCCCAGTTGCGCTCCGGCCACCGCCGTGGCCATCATCCACCGGAAGAATTCACCGGAGAGTTCGTGAAGGCCTTTCAATGCGATGGCGACGACGGGGTGCCCGGCTTCACTCAAGGCATTCACGGACGCATCTGCGGAGTCTTTCCCGTTCAAACGGAAATGCACGAAGAAACGGTCATCGGCGTAGACTTCCGGAGGTCCCACCGGTTCTCCCACCACGGGAAGAACGCCTGTTCCTTCCTTACCCAGGCTTTCCGCGACAAGTTGCTCCACCCACGCACCGAAGGGTTCGATGGCAGAGGGAAGAATCAAGGTCAGCTTATCCTTGCCCATTCGGGCCGATTCTCCCACGGCCACGCCGAGGTAGGCGGCACTGCGGTCCTTGGGGTTTGTGGCGGAGAGGGCGTCGCCGAGCACCGCCTCCACATCCAGGCCGAGGAGGGCGGCCGGAACCAGCCCGAAGTAAGAAAGTACCGAGTATCGCCCTCCGATATCCGGATCGTTCAGAAAAACCTTGAGGAATCCAAAATCCACGGCGATTCTTTCAAGGCGGCTTCCCGGATCGGTAATGGCGATGAAATGCCTCCCGGCGTCACCGTCTTTCAAGGCTTGACGGGCCGCCGCATAAAAATATTTCATAAAAGAAAGGGTTTCCACCGTGGATCCTGATTTGGTGGAGACGATGAACAGGGTTTTTGGGAAACGAATGCGCCGTGTCAGCTCGGCGACAGCCTCCGGATCGGTGCTGTCCAGAACCATAAGGTCGAAAAAACCCTCTCTTGGGCCGTATATTTCCCGAAAGACGCCCGGTGCCAGGCTGGATCCGCCCATTCCCAGCAACACCGCGGTGTCGTATCCTTTCGATCGCACAGTGTCCACAAAGGTGCGGATTTCGGACGCCCGGGGGATCATTTTCTGCGGGCATTGAATCCACGCCATTCGGTTGACGATTTCATTGGGATCCTCTTTCCATACCCGATATTCTCCGTTGAAAATACGGTTGAGTGTGTTTTTTTTCTCAAACTCGGTGAAGGCGGCGTGAATCCGGTCTTGAAGCGGGCCCAGTCGAGCCGTTAGGTTTCCTTCGATAAACGGGGCGATATGATTCATGACGGACTCCTTTTGTTGTCGATGGATGCAATCCATGCAGGAGGCAGCAGCGCCGCGGCGGGTTTGTCCAGCAAAAAAATCATGTTCTTCCCTTGTGGGCGAACAAAATGCGCCGGAAGCCGGAGACATTTCAGATTCCCGGAAGCACGGCGGCGGCTCTCAGGATGGATTGGGTCCGATTTTGAATAGGGGGCATGCCGCATCCCTCGTGGATGCATTTTCAAGAAAACCCGTTGAAAAAGGAAATGTTTTCATTTTCATCTGATTTTGGTAAATGCTATTTTCATTGACAAGAACTCAAATGTCAAATAACGATTTAAAATCATCCGAAAACACCGAAGCAGCGATGATCGATCCTCTGGGCGTAAGGGGCGAGGGGAACCCATGAGTGAGCGGATTCTGAGAAATATTTCAGAGCAAAGTGGAAATCCCGGCCTGGAGGTCAGCGGAAAACGCTTCAAAGCGGAGGGCTTTTCAATGGGAGAGAACAAAAAGAAAAAACAAAAGACCGGGCGACAGGAATTTACCGCGGCAAAAAACCACCAGAGGGGAAAACCGGATACGGGGTTGGAACTGATGGTGATCACCCGGGAGACCTACCGGGCTCCGGTGGATCCGTCGGAACCGGTTCGGGTTCAGGTGGGTAAAAAGCGCTTCAATGCCGTTAACGTGGCCAGGCGGGGGATCGGATTCATCGTTTCGGGTTCTCATGCGTTTATTCCGGGGGAGGTTCTGGATCCTTTCACCGTTATTTGCGGAAAAACACGCATCTCCATCAAAGGACGGGTGGTGCATGTTTCTCCTTGTGAAGGGGGAAAATATTTATGCGGCATTGAGATCCTCCACTCCGACCCGGAATCCTTTGCCCAGTTTGAAGCCTATCTTGAACGCAACCGCCATTTATTGTTTTCAAAACAAAAAGGCGATAACGCCTTCTAGCAAACATCTAAAAACATCGGAATCAAAAGAGATACCCATCGAATGCCGGAAGACAAGGAAAAAAAAGATATTTTAAAAGAAGTGCTCTCGGGTCTTTCCGAAGATCCGATTCCGGGCATTGAGGAACTCACCGAACTCATCTACCGGGCCATCCCGGAGGAAACCCGGGCGTCGGAACTGGAAAAACTGCATACTAAGTTTTTTAAGCCCAAAAAACTCAAAAAAAAGACCACCCATTATCTTTCTGAAGACATCTTCGAGACTCTTGGAGAAACCAGAGAAAAACTCATCGAGATGCTCTCGGAGATCCCGACGATGCGGATTTCGAAATCCAGGATCGTCAACCAGGCCCTGGAGATGATCCTCAAAGAATTTCACGAAAAGGGAGAGAAGAGCCGGCTCGTCAAAAAGATTTTGAAACGCAGCCCGGAAGATAAGTGACGAAAAGGAGGCGCGGTATGGTCGTGATTTGTCCGGAATGCCGGAAAGAGCACCACATCGATGAAAATCGGATCCCGCCCAACGTAAAAGTGGCCAAGTGCCGCGCCTGCGGCGCCCGTTTTCCTCTGCCGGTATTCGCGCCGTCGCCCGATACGGAGACGGCCCCCGGCACGGAAGGCAAAAAGACCCGTACCATTGGTGTGGCGTTGAGCAAGGGAGGCGTCGGCAAGACCACCACATCGGTGAACCTGGCGGCGGGGCTGGCCCATGCAGGATACGACGTTCTTCTCGTGGATACGGATACCCAAGGGCAGGACGCTTACATGCTCGGGGCAAAACCCAAAGCCGGGCTTACGGAACTGGTCACCAAGGAATTGTCGCCCCAGGAGGCCCTTTGCCAGGTGCGGGAGCGGCTCTGGCTTTTGGCCGGCGGAAAATCCCTGGCCGGCATCAAGCGGCTCATCAGCCGGAAGGATTTCGGAGGCGAAATGACCCTCTCCGAAGCCCTCAAGCCCATTGAAAGCGCCTATGATTTTGTCATTGTGGATACGTCTCCCGGATGGGATCCGCTCACGGTGAACGCGTTATTCTATGTGACCGAAATATTGACCCCGGTTTCTCTGGAAGTCATGACCCTTCACGGTCTCCTTGAATTTTTAAAAAGCCTGGCCTCCATCCAAAAATACCACAACACGATGGCTTTGAAATACATCCTCCCCACGTTCTTGGATCTGCGGATCAAGCAGTCCGCAAAAATCATGGAAAAACTGGATAAGCTTTACGGACAACTTTTGTGCAAACCCATTCGGTACAACGTCCGGCTCTCGGAGGCCCCGGCATTCGGCCAGTCCATCTTTGAATTTGCTCCGGGGTCCCACGGGGCCGATGATTATCGGGATCTGGTCCGGAAAGTGGCGGGGAGGGAAGACCTTTTTGAAAGTTGAGTCGGTGTCCGTTCCCGGACGGGTTAAGCCGCAGTCGGAAATCGTCTCATGAATCTCCGGTCAATGTTTTTGACCCAAAGGGCCGGACGACCGTTGAAGAGGATCCTTTTTTTCCAGAATACTCCCGTACCGTCCCCGAGGTTGTAAACCAACAGAAAATTCCTCCACGGATCAAAGATGCCGTCACGTTCATTCTTTTCAGAAGAACACATGGGAATAGACATTTTGCATCTGTTCGTGCTGACCGGATTTGCCGTGGCGCAGCCACTTTTTGAGGTGATTTCCCGGAATCCGGAATTTCTAATTGCCCATCATGCAGAAACCGCGGCGACGCTCTTTTTGGCCGGAATTCTGATGGTCGCAATCCCGGCTGTAATGGCCGTGATGGAAGGCATTTTTCAGCTTTTTGGCACCCGCTACCGGATAGTTTTGCACCTGGTTTGGATTTCCTTGCTGACGGGATTGATCGTCTCTCCTTTATTGATTCGCTTCCTGCCTTTACCCGGATATACAGAAGTTGTATGCTCGATGGTCACGGCTGTTTTCTTTACCGTACTGTATACCCGGATGAAGCCGCTTCGCTGGTTTGTCACTTCTCTGGTCCCGGTTATGCTCATATTCCCGGGGATTTTTTTTCTGAATCCCACTGTCTTTGGTATCGTTTTTCCGGAAAAAACGACAAAAGGGGATTATGAAAATGTGCAAGCAAAGGCGCCGATTATTTTTATTGTATTTGATGAGTTTCCACTCATTTCACTTTTGGATAGAGATCTGAATATCGATGCAAATCGTTATCCTTTTTTTGCCCGGTTCGCGAAACGATCGTTTTGGTTTCGAAACGCCGTTACGGTGCGAGCCGGAACAGAAAAAGCGATTCCCGCTATTCTAACCGGGATTACACCGGGTGCGAAAACCGTCCCCACCCTGCAGGATCATCCCAATAATTTGTTCACATTGATGGGCGGCGCTTACGCAATGGAGGTTTTTGAGACACACTCCTCCCTCTGTCCGGACAGCCTGTGCTCCAGGAAAGTGGCGCCTTTGACCACATTTGAACGCACGCAACGGATGGTCTGGGACTTGGTTGCCGTATATCTGCATAGGATACTGCCGCCGGAATTCAGGAAAGGCCTTCCGGTGGTTTCCCAATCCTGGAAAGGGTTTTGGGAAAATAACCCCGTCGTTCCTTTACCGGGCAAGAGGGACAAAAAGGCAGGAACGCTCCCCCCGGACCCAAAAGAAAATCGTCTCCAGCTCTACACAACCTTTTTAGATTCCATCACCGATGCGGATTCGACATTGTATTTTTTGCACATTTTGTTACCCCATCTTCCGTGGGAATATCTTCCATCCGGAAAGCTTTACACCACCGACCGTATCACGATTCCCGGACTGGATTATAAGAGGGGAGGGTGGAACGGGGATGCTTTTCTTGTGGCACAGGGGTATCAGCGGCATCTCTTGCAGGTCGCATTCGTGGATCACCTTCTGGGCGCATTGGTGCAACGTCTGGAAGAAAAAGGGATATTTGATCGCTCAGTGATTGTCATCACCGCGGATCATGGCGCCAATTTCTGGCCGAATCGGAAACGGAGGGATGTCCTTCCCGATTTTCCCATGGATATCCGCAATATCCCTCTATTTATCAAAGTTCCCGAACAAAGACAGGGCAGCATCATCGATTGCTATGTTAAGAATATTGATATTCTCCCAAGCCTTGCAGAGATCCTCGACATCCATTTATCATGGCCGGTAGAAGGACGGGTGCTTTTTACAAGAGAGCCATCCACGGGAAAGATCGAACCGGTCTCTTGTCAGGAGGCGGTCCCTCCGTTGTATACGGCAAAGCGGCTGGAAAGTCTGAAATACAAATACGAGCTATTTGGCGAGAAGGGATCTCAGGTGGATTTATTTCGACTAGGTCCTTATCGAAACCTTGTGGGGCGTAATGTGCGGGAATTGGAGTCCGGATATCAAACGGAAGTTCATGTGCAATTGGATAAAGAAGCCTTTTTCGAAAACCTTGACCTTGAATCTTCATTCATTCCCGCCCTGATCTCCGGACGTCTCCACAATGCAGATTCGGAAGACCCCTATATATTGGCGGTGGCTGTCAATAAACGGATTGCCGGGATCGCCCGAACAATTAAAAATGATTCCGGAAGTCGGGAATTTTTCGTAGTCGTACCCGAGGCGGTCTTTGTTAACGGAAAAAACACCATCGATGTGTTTAGGCTTCAAGGCTTGGAAAAGAATGTAAAGCTTGTCGCGATTGAAAAGTATCGGCGCCTTGGATATCGTTTGGTGACCGGAATCCCGCATCAGGAACAACATATCCTCACCCCTGACGGTCAACGGATCAAAATCAATCCGGAATTGTTTCAGAGCCATCTGGAAAAAGTGACGATCGAAAAGGCCGGTATCTGCTTCAGGGGTTGGGCGGCGGATGTCGCCGGTTCGGCGTTGCCGGAGAGCGTCATTCTTTTCAAAGACGGATTCGCGATTCAAAGCGGCAGAACGGACAAGTACCGTCCCGACGTGGCGCGGCATTTTGAGAAGCCGAAACTGATGTACTCCGGATTCCAACTGGTTGTTCCTTTTTCAGTAATTTCAAAAAACGCAGACCGGGAACACGTGATCCGCGCCTTTGCCCTATCGGCAGACGGTCAGGCAACGGAATTAAATTATGCTTATGAATATCCTTATAAAAAAAGCCAATAAATATAAAAATATATGGCAATAACCACGAGTGAAGAATCGTTATTGAAACAGGAGAATCTCAATGAATGTATGGATTGCTTTGATGTTTTATCTGATCATGGTGCTCTTTTTTCTGGATGTCTCTCGAGCAGAAGCCTACCTGGATCCTGGGACAGGGAGTATGCTGGTTCAGGGATTACTGGCGGCCATCGCCGCAGCGGGAGTCTCTCTGGGTGTTTTTTGGAAGCGGATCAAGGCATTTTTTAGGGGGTCTTCTCGAAGAAAGACCGAAGATAATGGTGAGGCGCACGGTGACTGATTATGGATCCTTCAGAGATCCAGCGGGGAGCGTGTTTTCTGCAGGCGGGAAGATATTTCGAAGTGTATTCCCGCCCGGGGTAAAAGATTATGAGGATGCGCGGCAAAAAAATGTTTTTCTGAAACTGATTGCCGCAGGTTTTTTAATTGATCACCAGGAAGTTCGGATTCCGAAAGGAGCGCCGGAAGGGACGGTCTATTGTTTAGAACATCCGGTTCTTCCCTTTGTCAGCTATCCTTGGGAGTGGCCCTTTTCTTTATTCAAGGACGCGGCTTTGCTTCAGCTCGATATCATGGAAATGCTGATCCCCCAGGGTTTTTGGTTGCGCGATGCCAGCGTATTCAATGTTCAATATGATGGGTCCGGATTAAAACTCATCGACACCCTTTCCATCGGAAAGCGGGTTCCGGACAGTCCATGGATGGCGTACGGACAATTCTGCGCCCATTTTTTGGCGCCGCTGGTGATGGCGGCTTACAGCGATATTCGCCTGTTGAATCTATGGCGGAACTTCATTGACGGTTTTCCGTTGGATCTTGCAGTGTCGAGTTTGTCCTGGAAAAACCGACTCCGACCCGGTCTTTTCATGCACCTTGTGCTGCATGCCTATTTTCAGAAAAACGTCCAGCGGCGGGAAAAATTGACACATGGGTCTTCCTTCAAAAATCCCAAGGCGACGGACAGGGGATTGCTGGGTCTTGTCCGTTCTCTCAGGCGGACCATTTCACACATTGCTTTTCGGAACATCTCCGGCATGTGGAAAGATTATGAAACATATCGAATTTACAATACAAACGAGATCCAAGCCAAGACGGAATTTTTGACTCGGGTAATGGACCGGGTTCAACCGAAAACGGTTTGGGATTTGGGAGCCAATGTCGGAGAATTTTCACAAACGGCTGGGAGTCGGGGCGCTTTCGTTGTCAGCATTGAACAAGATCCGGTTTGCACGGAAATGATTTACCAATCGAACAAACGACAAACCGCTCAAAACCGGATCCTCCCTCTGACCATGGATATTGCCAATCCCTCGCCGGGTTTAGGATGGAGCGGCCGTGAGCGGTTGAGCCTTCAGGAGCGGGGTCCAGCCGATCTCCTTTTGGCTTTGGCATTGATTCATCATTTGGTCCTTTCTGCCTACGTTCCGTTAAATCGGGTCGCGCGCTGGTTTTCCGAAATCGCCAAAAGCGTGGTTGTCGAATTCGTTCCGCCCGAAGATCCAATGGTATTAAAGCTGTTATCCAATCGGCATACCGGCCATTTGCCCTATGATGCAATGGTTTTTAGAGAGGCATTCGATTCTCTTTTCGACCGGGTCGATGAAACGCAACTCACAAACGGTAGGATACTCATCTGGTACAGGCGGCTGTGAAGGATATCCTTAATTCTAATATCCGCGGTCGCCCGTGGTGATGTCCACCAGGCGTCCGTTTTCAAATCGAAGTATCCGGATAAATCGGTTGGGACCGAGGTTATAAATCCATTCTTCAACTTTTACATGAACTTTTAAAAGGAACGGTTCCCGATACGAATACCGATTTTAGTTCTCCCGATAGGTTCTAAAATCACGCAGGATACGTTCCTCTTCCCAGGCCTGGACCATGTCGGGTTTCCCGCAGTATTTACGAACATCGATGATGCGATCTCCGATGGAGATCAGGCTGGTGCCGCATCGCTTCAACCAGCGAAGCACTGCCGTCAGGCAGAACCCGCGGGGTTAGCGCTCATTGTTGCGGTTCAAATTCCACCCATCGAGGGTCTATTGTCCCTTCGTAAAGCCGCCGACCTGGAAATTTTCCGATTCGATGCCTCTGTTGTAGACGAAATGCGAACCGATATCGTCTTAAAGGGGCAAACGGAAAAAAAGGAGGTTTGCGATGAAAAAGAAAAGATTGCTCGTTTTTGCCGTTGTCGCAACGACCGCTTTGGCGCTCCTTGGTGCATCCACTGCCGATGCAAAGAGTCCGCAACGGTATCGGTGGGAAGGGGTTGCCATCGGGATCGGTGCCGCCCTCATCGGGAGCGCGTTTTTACACCCCCCCTATTACCATCGTCCCGCACCGCCGCCCTTTTATCGTTACCCCCCGCCGCCTCATCGGCCTGAATGTTATCGTTGGGAGGTTCGACGCATCTGGATCCCGGCGCAATATGATCGGATCTGGATTCCCGGACACTACGGCCGCAAGGGGTGTTGGATTCCGGGGCGCTGGGAAAAACGCCTGGTTTACCCCGGGCATTGGGAGGAAAGGCGCCATTGCTTGCGGGAAAGATAAGACCGGAAACCGACCCCGATCAGGGTGCATAACGACCCAGGGGCTGCCTGAAGGTCTTGGAGTTCTTCGGCAGCCCTTTTATTTTCTCGGGGCCATTCAAATCAAGTACAATCATTGCACCGGGGGAAAGGATCGTCTAAAATGTCTTGAACAGCAACAGCGAGCACATTCCCCGCAGGTTCTGCCTGACGGCAGTGCTTCGCGGGTTGGAGCGAAGCGGAAATCCTGCCTCGCGGGGCAGCGGGGAGGCTTCAATTCGGTGTCCATGAACGGGTATGGATTGAAATTTTTTAATCATTTCAATGGATAACTAAAGACGGTTCCACAATGGCGGGAAAATCCCCCCGGGGCTTCAAGACGGCGGCGCTTTTCACTCTTTTTTTTGTCCTGCTGGCCGGCATCGGCACCGTCATTTATTGTTTTTATTTGTCCTTTGAAATTGAAAAACGGTTTTCCGGACGCCGCTGGCAGATTCCGTCACGGGTCTATTCGGATGTTACCCTTTTGTATCCGGGACAGCGCATGAACAAAGCGCTGTTTTTTTCGAAACTGAAGGATTTGGGGTACAAAAAAGTTTCTCAACCACCTAAAATAAAAGGAGAAATGCGCTTTTTTGACTCGGTCCTCTCTCTTTTTCTAAAGGATGTGCAAAGACCCGGAATGCGTCGGGAAGGCTATTTGGTTCGGATTGATTTGAATGCCGATCGAATTGAAGCCATTCGGCGCGAAGACACCCGGGAGCCCCTTGACATTCTCGAAATCGAGCCCGAAGCGCTGATGCTTTTCTTCGGAGACGAGAGGGAACAGCGCCGCCTCGTATCCATCGATCAGGTCCCGGAGCATCTGATCCACGCAGTTTTGGCCATTGAAGACAACCGATTTTTCCAACATCCGGGAATCGATCCCATCGGGATGGTCCGGGCGCTTCTGACCAATCTGCGTTCAGGGTCCATTCGCCAGGGCGGATCGACCCTGACCCAGCAATTGGCCAAGAATTATTTCCTCACGCCGGAGCGGACGTTTTCCCGAAAGATTCGGGAAGTATTGATCGCGCTCACCATGGAAGCCCTATACGACAAAAAAACCATCCTGGAGATTTACCTCAACGAGATCTATTTCGGTCAAAAAGGCGCGGTTTCCGTCAATGGAATCGGAGAGGCGGCGGATTTTTATTTTGCAAAATCGGTGGAGGCGCTTTCCCTTGATGAATGCGCCCTTTTGGCCGGACTGATCAAGGCACCCAATCGATATACCCCCCACAGCCACCCGGATGCAGCCAAAAGTCGGAGAAACCGCGTTCTCCACGCCATGTTTCAGGAAGGATACATCGACCAAAAACAGCTCAAAGACGCAATTTCGATTCCGATAAGGACGGCCGCAATTGAACGGTACGGAAAAAGGGCACCGTATTTCATGGACTATCTTTCCGAACAGCTGGCGCACCTTTATCCCAAAGAGGTTTTGTCGGGTTCGGGGTTTTCCATTTACACCACTTTGGACACGCAGGTGCAGCGGGCCGCGGAAAACGCCCTTTCCGAGGGATTGAAACGCCTGGAAAATCATCACCCGGAGCTCAAGCGACCGAAACGGGAAAAGCGCCTCCAGGGCGGGGTCATCGTCATGCACCCCAAAACCGGCGCGGTCCTGGCCATGGTGGGGGGCCGGGATTACAGCATTTCCCAGTTCAACCGGATCACCCTGGCCAAACGGCAACCAGGGAGCACCATAAAACCCTTCGTTTACCTGAGCGCCCTGGACCGCCTAAATCCCGCCTCCATGCTGTCCAATGCACCCATCACGATCATGGTGGACGGACGCCAATGGCAGCCCAAGAACTACAAACCGATTTATAAAAGAAAAATCCGCTTAAAAGACGCACTGGCGCAATCGGTGAACCTGGCCACCGTGGATCTGGCCATGGACGTCGGCTTGGAAAAGGTGGCAAAGACCATTGAAGCATTCGGTTTTTCAACACCGGTGGAACCCTATCCCGCCCTGTCTTTGGGTGCCTTCGAGGTGATTCCTCTGGAACTTGCCAGGGCCTATTGCGGATTCGCCGGTGACGGCGTTATCCCTTTCCCCCTTTCTTTAAAAGATGTCTATGATGAAAAAGGCACGGCACTCCAACGCAAGTACATGACCTTGAACCCGGTGACATCGCCTTCCAAAGCGTTTCTGATAACCTCCATGCTGGAATATGCCGTTACCCGCGGAACAGGACGCTCTTTGTCAAGACTCGGCATCCATTTCCCTGCAGCCGGAAAGACCGGCACCACCAACGCCTATCGGGATGCCTGGTTTGTGGGGTATACGCCGGAGGTGCTGGCACTGGTTTGGGTGGGCTTTGACGACAATACGTCCATGGAACTGACAGGGGCCGAGGCAGCGCTTCCCATCTGGGCGGAATTGATGTCGGCAATTTTGCACCGAATTTCCGGAAACGAATTCCGCGTGCCCGAGGGCATTGTAACGGAGGTCATCTGTGTAGAAAGCGGCCAACTCGCCCTGAGAAGTTTTTGTCCGGTGGTGGAAGAAGAATTTTTTCTTAAGGAAAATAAACCGGAAATGCCCTGTTCGCTCCACGCGCCCCGTTTCGGCCGCCAGGAGGAGGGACGATAATGAGAAAAAAAGGGATGCTGCTTTTGGCCTGTGGTTTTTTATTGCTGCTTGTAGCGTGTGGACGCCGGAGGATTCACAGTGTGCCTCCCGGGGAAATTTACCGGGAATCCGTTTCACCGGCGCCTGAAACGCCGGCGGATGAAGATACCCCGAGTCCGGGCCTTGCGGAAAAGCCCAAAAGCCCCGGCGAGGTGGCTTCCATCCGATTGACGGATCAGGCGCGGCGCTATTTGGAAGCCGGGGATGCCGAATCGGCCATACGCGTCCTGGAACGATCCGTGGCGTTGCATCCCTATAACGGAGAAGGCTATTTTTTACTCGCAGAAGCGTGGATCCTCAAAAAAGATCCCGGCCGGGCGCTGACGTTCAATCGTATGGCCCGGACGTATCTTCCAAAAGAAGCGTCCTGGCAGGAGCGGATTCAGGATCAATATCAACGGATATCGGCGTTGAAATAAACAAGCGGCGGTGCACCACGGATCTTCCGGACACCGGCAAACCGGTTGACACCGGCTTTGATTTTCGATATATTATCTTCAAAAAGAATCCGTCCATCCATCCTGACCGCGACCGCACACGGACGGTTTCCCTTTCGGACCTCACCTGAACGGTTCACATCAACCCATCGCCGACTTCCCGAGGCTTACGGCGGATCTTAAAGGCAATTAAAGCAAACTCGAAAGCCATGAAAGAGCGGCTAAAATTGTGCATATCCGCTTCCCGGCAAGTGCTTGGCCGGTGAGAAAAAAGGATCGCCCCGGAACTCCAGTTTCATGAGTGGGAAAATTCCGTTGTGGGGCCGGGAACGCTTTAACATTCAGACGGGAAAGGAGGTGTGGTGATGAAAAAGGTGAAGACCAATTATGAGACGATTCTCAAGATCACCCGATCCATGTCCATGACCATGGAAGCCGAGGACGTGATCCTGCTGGCGGTGGAGGGGATCAAGACCGCCATGGGGGTGAAAGGATGTGCGCTTTTTTTAATCGATAAAAAGACCGACGAACTGAAGCTGGCCGGTGCCTATGGGTTAAGTGACGAGTACCTGAACAAAGGACCGCTCAGCGCACTGAAATCCATCGCGGCCGCCATCGATGAAGGGCCGGTGGCCATATATGATGTCTCGGATGATCCCAGGCTCCAATACCCCGATGCAGCAAAAAGGGAAGGGATCGCTTCCATCATGTCCGTACCCATCGTGATTCATAATAACGTCATCGGGGTATTGCGGATCTATACCGCAGAGCCCTGGGAATTCACAATGGAAGATGTGAATTTCGTCCAGGCGGTCGCCCAGATCGCCGGCATGGCCATCGAAAATTGCCGGTATGCCAAAGGGTTGAAAGGGAGTATTGAAATCCTGAAAAGCCTGCGGGATCCCCGGTCCATTAAATCCAAAAAACGAACCCCTTATGAGGGGGTTCCGAAAACCGTGAAGCCCGGTGAAGCGAGCGCTTAGGACCGGGGGAATGAGGGGACGTCGGGGGCAAGGGGTTGCCGGATCCTTTTTGGCCTCGACGTTTCGCTTTTTCGAAATAAGCGAGAAGCTCAGGAAGGCCGGACCAGCTCGAGGACGGATTTGATCTGTCCGGCGATGGAGCCTTCCCCGGTCCATTCGTCGCCGGCGGTCATCTCCCGGGCGGTTTGAAGCGCCCGGGATTCCATGCGTTGTTTTTTTGAAAAAAACCGCACCATTGCCTGGAAAACAAAGAAACTCAGGAACAGGCTCACGCCGATGGCAAAAAAGGCGTGCAGGAAAAAACCAAAGGGGAGGACATCCCCTCGGCCCCGAAACGCGGCGGTCCATTTTTTCACTTCCCGAATCGATTTGGGGAAACGAAAGAAGGCGGCGATACCGCTTCCAAAGACAAGCATTCTGCACCACAGGGCCACAATCCATCCCACGGGCCCGGTCCACCGATGCACCAGTTACTGATAAATCCGGGTGGAGACGGGCAAAAAAGTGCGGATATTCATGGATTGCATGGCGGCCAGGGCCGTTTCGGCGGCTTTTTTTCAAGGGACTGAATCCGCTCCAGGGCATGGGATAGACGTTTCGCGTCCCTGGACGCCTCTTCTTTTATCCGGCCGGAAAGATATTCCGAAATCGCCAGGGCATTTTGAAGCCGGCGGTCGAAGCGCGCGGTTTTCTACCCCAGGGTATTGATCAGGGTCGATTTTCCGGATGAACCTCCCCCGCAAATGGCGGCGATCAGCGGGAAATCCGGGTCCACCCGGGGGAAAAGCTTCAGATCGAGCACGCGGGTCCAGATATCCATGCGCGGATCTTCGACTTGGAGCATTTCGGCAAGGCGCGGGATATCCCGGCGCAACGCCTTGAGAGCCGCAATACGCGGATCATCCGTCATGGTGAACACCACCTAGGAAGGGGAGCGCCTGAAGAAAGACGGACACGTTCAGGATATCTACCGGGACAACCGGTCCCAGAATGCCTTTCCCTGTTCCGCAATACCGTTGCGGGTGCTTTGCGGGCCGCTGCCGGGGATGGAACCGGAGCGGCGGCTTCGGAGCCTGGCGATCCGCTCTTCCACGGGCGGATGGGTGGAAAAAAGGGACATGAGGCTCCGGCCGGACAGGGGGTTTACGATAAACATGTGTGCGGTGGAGGGGCTGGCCTCCATGGGAACGCGTTGGGAATAGGCCTGGAGCTTTTCCAGGGCCCTTGCCAATCCGTCGGGATTTTGGGCGAACCGGGCGCCGGTGGCGTCGGCCAGGTATTCCCGGGAGCGGGAGATGGCCATCTGGATGATTACGGCGGCCAAGGGTGCGATGATGGACATGGCGATCATTCCCAGGGCGCCGGCGCCTCCGCCTTCCCGATCCCGGCTGCCTCCGAATATGGCCGCCCATCGGGCCATGTTGGCCAGGATCATGATGGCCCCGGCCATGGTGGCGGCGACGGATCCGATGAGGATGTCCCGGTTGTTGACGTGGGCCAGTTCATGGGCCAAAACCCCCATGACTTCGTCCCGGTCCATGATCTTCAAAAGGCCTTCGGTGACCGCCACGGCGGCATGTTCGGGATTCCGGCCGGTGGCGAAAGCGTTGGGCGATTCCTTGGGAATGACGTACAGGCGGGGCATGGGAAGCCCGGCCCTCTGGGTTAACGTGGAGACCATTTCATAAAGCACCGGGGCCTGATGCCGGTCCACCTCCCGGGCGCCGTACATCTTCAAGACAATCTTATCGGAGTACCAGTAGCTGAAAAAGTTCATCCCCGCGGCCAGGATCAGGGCGATGACCATTCCCTGGCGCCCCCCCAGCACGTTTCCGAAAAGCACGATCAAAACGGTCAGTACGGATAAAAGCAATACGGTACGAACCTGATTTCCCATCGGTTTAGAATTTCTCCTTAAAGCGTTAATGGGTCATTTCTGAAAAAAATATAATGCCGAGCCCCCCGATTGCAACTCGGGCGGCTTGCGTTTTTACTGTTATAGCCCCGTATCCAATTGAACCAGCTGCCCGGGCGAAACGGCGATATCTTCCGAAACCCTGAGGGGCGCATCCATGTCCTTCATCAATACCTCCAGGGCATAGGTGCCGGGTGGGACGGAGAAGGGTTCCCACAGGGGAAATTCATTGTCCCATCGGCGTTGCACCGCTAGAAGGGGCGCTTTTTCGCCCGTCGGGATGAGATGCCAGCCGGTAATGGATTGTCCTTCGGGTTTCAACAGTTGAATCCCGGAGTCGAGGGTGACGATACTTTCCCGTCCGGCGCGCACCGTAACGTTATCGGCAAGAACCGTAGGGGTCTTGCTGTTGGCATAGGTCACCGAAATCATGTAGGTCCCTTCCGGAACCGGTTTGGTCTTGAAAAAGTAGTAATCGTTTCCGTGATATAGGAGTTCCAGAGAAAAATCTCCCGTCGTGTTCTTTACCTGCACGCCGACAACCGGGATTTTCTTCAAGCTTTCTGCGATGTTAAAAGCAACGGCGCCCAAGTCCAATCGGGACGTTTCGCCGCCGGCGATCTCGACGCGGGTAACGGGCACATTCGTGGGGGGCTTGTAGTTGGGATTGGCAAATCCAAGGATGACCGCATAGGCGCCCGACGGCAACGGGTGTATGGAATCTGCACTTGGATCTTTTACCTGTTTGAGGCGCTTTCCGTCGGAGGCACGCTGGATGTTGATTTCCGCCAGGCTCACGACAGCCGACGGCGGCATGGTGACATGCAATTTCCCCAACCCGGTCTTGACTTTAGTGGCCACGGCTTTGGCCTGTTCCACCTTTCGTGTTACTTCCACCTTGACCGCCTCCATGGATTCCAATAATCCGGAAACGTCATCGGCCGGAAAGTACTGACCGCCGCCGGCGTCGGCCAGGCAGGCGAGCTGTTTTTGCTGCGCGGCGTCAACGCCGAACCCGATGACATGAAGAATAAATTTTATCCCCGACGATTTGAGGGCCTTCACCGCGGCGCAGGGGTCCTCATGACAGGTTTCCTCCCCGTCACTGATGAGGACGACGGTGGTTTCCGCTTCGTGACTCTTGAATAAATCGAGGGTCATCCGGAGACTCCCGGTGATGGGGGTTTTCCCTTTCGGCTGGATGGAGAGAACCCTTTGGAGCAGAGATTCCCGCGACATCTTTCCCGGTGCAGCGACCACTTCAATGTCGTCACAGTCGCCTTTCCGCCGATGGCCGTATATGGTCAAACCCACTTCCACATCGGGTGAAATGGAGGGAAGCACCTGGGCAAAAACGTTTTTGGCGATATCGATTTTCTTTTCCCCTTGCATTTCCGCCCACATGCTTCCGGAACCATCCAGGATGATCATGACTTGGGGAAGAGAAGACGCCTGAACCGGCCCTACGCTCAACAAACCGACCAAAGCCAGAGAAAAAAGCCACATCCACGTCCAACGCTTTTGCGACATTAGAATCCTCCTCATCAAATCGTTGCCGGAAATACAAAAAGCGCCCATTATTGCGTCTCGACGAAACGGCAATTTACTTGAATAGAAAATTTTTGTCAATGAAATCCAAGGACAATCCTTGCCATGGGGACTCATGGGCTGAGACGTGATGCACCGTAACCGTGAGCGCCCCGAATTCTTCTTCCACTTTCCCGGAAAGGAGAAACGGCCGGGATTTATCGAGGATGCGGCAGGACCGGCGATACGCCTCCGGAAAAAAGACGGTGTCGAAAAGACCGGTATCGTCTTCGAAGGTGACAAATTCCATGGGTTCCCCGTGCCGGGTGTGGACGCGCTTTCCGGTGATCCACAGACCGGCCAGGCGCACGTTTTTCCCCACATGCCGATGAAGATCTTTTGCTTTCACGATTCCGCAGCGCTCCGGGACATCGAAAAAAACAGTCAAGGGATGCCCGTCGCACAAAAACCCCAGAACATTGTACATGTTTCTGAGACGGCGGATCTCATCGTCGGGGGGAAACACCGGCTGAAAGGGCAGTGGATCGCCGGAAAAAAGAGCGGTCTTTGACATCCTGGATTTTTCCCATTCGGCCAGTTCCCACAGCAAGGCGGCCCGGCTTTTCCGGGGGTAAAGGGCGTCAAAGGCCCCGGCATGGATCAGATTTTGGGCCTCGGGTGTTTCCGGCCAGACCCGGTCCAGGAAATCCGGGAGATTCCGGTACGGCCCCGACTTTCGTTTTTCCACGATCTTTTCCCGGGTGGCCCGGCCAAGGCCTGAAACGGAAAGAAAACCCACCCGCAGATCTTTTCCTTTCCCTTTCCATCGGATGCCGCTGTCATTGATATCCGGCGGCAGCACCCTGAGCCCCATGCGCCGGGCTTCCGAAACATAGGCAAAGGGGGTGTAAAACCCGCCCTGGTTGCTGATGACGGCGGCCATGAATTCGGCCGGAAAATGGGTTTTTAGGTACGCGGCCTGGAACGAGACCCGGGCGTAGCTGGCGCTGTGGGGCTTGCAGAAAGAATACCCGGCAAAGCTTTCCATCATCTCCCAGACCACCTCGATGCACGCCGTTGAAACCCCCCGGCGCGCCGCGCCTTCGAAAAAACGCCTCCGGTAGTCCTTGAGACGTTTTACCTTGTCCTTTTTGGATAAAATTTTGCGCAACCCGTCCGCCTCGACGTGGGAAAACCCCGCCAGGGCCACCGCGGTCCTGGAGACGTCTTCCTGGTACACCATGATCCCGAAGGTGTCGTCGAGCACGTCTTCCAGGAGGGGGTGAACGGGTTTCCAGGATGCGCCGTGGAGCCGGCGCAGGTACTCGCGGATGAATTCGTTTGCCGCCGGCCGGATGATGCTGCTGTGGATCACGAGGTGTTCAAAATCCCCCTTTCCGGCTTTTTTCTGGAGCACCCGCATGGCCGGGCTCTCGATGTAAAAACAGCCCATGGTCCTTCCCTCGGCCACCGTTTTTCGGGTGGCCGGGTCCGCTTCCGGGTTCCAGCGGGCCTCATTTAAAGGGATCCCGTTTTCGGCCAGGTTGGCCGCGGCGTCCCGGATCACGCCCAGGCTCCGGTTTCCCAGAAGATCGATCTTGACCATGCCGGATTTTTCAGTGCCGTCCTTTTCCCACTGGATGACGGGGATCCCTTTGGGCGCGATTTCCACGGGAACGTAATTTTCGATGGGATCCGGCGTGATCACCACCCCGCCCGAATGCACCGAAAGATGCCTCGGGATGCCGATGATCCTTTGAGCAAGGCCGAGGATTTCCGGCCAGGGATCCGAAAAATCGAAGCCTCCAAACACAGGCATATTTCGGATGTGGGCCAAAAGGTCCTGGCCGGCGTCCTCCACGCGCCAAAACCACGGGAGGTGCTTGGAGACCCGTCCGATTTCCGCCTCCGTCAAGCCGAAGACCTTGGCCGTTTCCCGGAGGGCCATCCGCGGTTGAAAGGCCACGTGGCTGCAGACCATGGCGCTGTGCCCGGCGTATTGTCGTAAAACCGCATCGATGACGGCGTCCCGCTCGTCCCAGGCAAAGTCCACGTCGATGTCCGGCGGATCTTTGCGCCCGGGATTCAAAAAGCGCTCGAAATAAAGATTATGCGCAACAGGGCAGACATTGGTGATTCCCAGGCAATAGGCCACAAGGGACGCGGCGCCGCTTCCCCGGCCGCAGATGCGGGGGCTTTTTTTCACGATGTCTTGGACCACCAGGAAGTAGCCGGAAAACCCCATCGTTTCGATGACGGAAAGCTCGTGTTCCAGGCGCTCCACCACGGTTTCCGGAAGATCGTCGCCGTAGCGTTTCCGGGCACCGGCGTAAACCGATTCCCGGAGGGCGCGGGGCGCGGGGCGACCTTTCAGATCGGACCAGGGGGGCAGGACCACACCGAAATCGGGTCCCGTAAAGACCAGGCGCTCGGCCAGGGCATCGGCGGCGGCCAGGGCGTCGGGCCACAGGTGAAACCGCTGGGCATAATCGGCCGGCGGGGTCAGGAAGGCATCGGGTCGGGCCGTATCCGCATCGGTCAACCGGGAAAACGCCGTATTTCGGGCGATGGCCCGGAGCAACCGGTGGACGGCAAAATCCCCCGGGTCGCAAAAAAAGATTTCCGGGGCCGCCAGAAAGGGAATGCCGAGGCGCCGGGAGAGATCCCGCAGGGCCCATCCTTCGGCATCAAAACCCCGGCGCAGGGCTGCCGCCACGGTTACACCGGTTTCGTGCCAGAAACAAAGCCATTCGGGAAGCCATGCCAGGACGATGAGCCCTTCGGAAAAACCGGGAAGGGCGGTTTTCAGGTCAAAGGTTCCGTCGCAGTGCCGCCGGGTGATGAGGCGGCAAAGGTTGCGGTATCCGGTGGCGTTTTCCACCAGGCACACGGCCCGGTTTTTGGATTGCGGATCCGTCACGGCGGCGCCGATGATGGGCGTTATCCCTTCCTCCCGGCACGCCTCGAGAAAGGGCCACAGCCCGTAAAGGTTGTCCGTGTCCGTGAGCGCCAGGCGGCGGTACCCCAGCCGTTTTGCTTTTCGGCAAAGGCGGTTCGGCGAGGCTGTTCCCGCCATCAGGGAAAAGTGGGAATGGACCGAAAGCAGCTCCATGATCAGGCCGCCAGCATAC
>JAFDGC010000066.1 GCA_019309485.1 Deltaproteobacteria bacterium
ACCTCCGGGCTGTCCGTGAGCCGCACCGGTGCGCCCCAATCCCTTCCGTCCCTATGGGCATAATAAATATCGTAATTCCCCGCCTCGTCGGCCTGAGACCATACCAGATGCACCGCGCCCGAGGCCGATGCCATGAGATTCTCCGGCATGTGTAAGAGCATTAAAACAAAAAAAGTGATCGCTATCCGTTTTATTCCTGGCATTTTCGAATTCCGACTCCGTTCCGTTATGCATCATCTTTCAAATGGCGGCATCCCTTGCCACTCTGCCGGCCTTGTCAAAGACCGCCGGCTCAGTGGGGGATATTGACCATGCCCACAAAAATAAAAGATATGACTGATAGCACAAAAAAGGCCAGAATAAAAGCGTTTAAACCGATCCGCAGGGGGTGTCCACGAAACCGGTGGAGGTAGAACCCCGCCATCACGCCGATGGGAAACAAGTACCTCCCCTGGGGCTGCAGCATTACCGTCCACGCCCGCCATAAGGCGGCCTCCAGTAAGACGATGCTGGAAAACAAAACAATGAGAAACAAAAGACCATTTTCCCATCTGGGTTTCAAAAAAGCGGCCCCAAACAGGAAGGCGAAAAAGCCCAGCGCAAGCGTCTTCACCACGGCGTAATATCCCTCAGGTCCGGCGATGGTGGTGTAACCATACACGCCGAATGCGCTTTTAAAAGAACGGGAGCCCCACCGGTAGCCTGTGAACATTTCCGACAGAGAAACCCCCCTTTTTTTCAACTTCATCCAAGGATGTTTTTTATCCAAAGTGGTGCTTGGTTTGTACGGTGTGTGCGCCAGCTTTTCCCGGCACTCCAGGAGCTGCTCCTGTTTTTGCAGCCCATTAACCCCGTAGTCCAGCGCCAGCCACGCGGCAAAAGCAACGATGACGACCATCAGCAATATGGACAGCTTTTCGAGAATCGCCCGTGGAGCGCCGAATCGTTCCCGTTGGAAATAATGGCACCACACGAGATACATCGCCAAAAAACCGGGAAAAATGTAAAAATTTTTTTTTATGAAGACCAGGCCAGAAAAGGTGATACCTATCCCGATCCCCCACAGGAGGGTTCGTTTGTTCCATGGGTTTTTCATATATCTTTGAAAAAGCGTTTCTCTTCCTAAAAACTGATAGCCGATGACAAAGATGAGAAAAAGAGCGAATGCGTCGGAGTTAAAATAGCTGAAGACATACCAGATCTGGGGAGAAAGCAAAAAAACGGCACCGAGGATTCGGGCGTCAGGATACCGCAAGCAAAAAGTGCAAATCATGACAAAGAGCGTTGCGTTGAATAAACGCAATCGAACGTGAGGGTCGAAGGGAAAAACGGAAAGCAGACGTGAAAATTTGCCGGCCAACGGATATACGATTTCCCGGGATGTGAGACGGGAGACACCGTATACGCTGTACGTGTGTTCCGTCCCTGGAGTGCAAACCGCCGGAGGGAATACCTTGTTCTCGTAGTACCGGGCGGCAGCGATATGCACGTACTCATCTGGATGGGCATTTTCCTGGCTGAAGACGGCCATGAGCATCACCAGCGCGGCGACAAAAAAAAGAAGCCCCGGGACGTAATCGAAATCCTCACCTCCGGCGCCGAGCCATGAGAAAAAAAGAATCAAAAAGAATGTCCCGACACCGATCATGGTCCAGACGCCTATGCGCTTTTCACCGAAAACGGGAAAGAGATCTGTTTCCAATTGCGGGTCGTTGTCAATGGCGGTGGTGAGGAGTCCGCTGGAATCCACATGAAACGACGAAATTCCGCTGACTGGCCGGATCTGTCGAAAATCGTCCTGCGAGGCAAAACGGATGGGTACATATCCGGGCTGGTAAATGAGGATGGATCGAATGCGGACCTTTGCGCGACCCTGATGGCTGTCCGAAGGATCGATGCGGATTTTTCGAATCGTTTCAAGATTGCCGATAAGGAAGTGGTAGTGTTTTTGAACCGGATTGATCCGGATAGATCCCATCTGATGTTCCGAATAGACCTGTCCGTGGCCGGCCCAGTACACTTTGAAATTGGTGAGGGCGTTGCATTGCAGCTCCACGGTCACCCACGCGGTTTTTGAAAAAAACTGGTACCCCGCGAGGCCGATCCCTAACGCCAGAGTCGCCGCAAAAAGAATACGATATCGGTTGTCGACGCTTTTCCGCTTATGGGTCGCCATAACCTTTCCGTTCACGGGGGAACGATCAGATAGCCGGTTTTCGGGTCCCAACGCCCTTTCCCTTCTTTTCCCAGGTTTTTGGAATGTTTGGAGACATTGCCGATAACAGCTTCCGGGATAAAGGCATGCATATGCCGTCCGGGTTTCAGGCGGATTTTGACATATTCTGGCTCTCCAGCCTGGATTCGTGTTTCATAATAGGCCACCGTCTCCGTGAAGATCGATACGGCCCGGGGATCTTCCCGCTGGAAGATGAAATGATTCCGGTGTTCAAGGTTGTATCCGGTGATCCATATCAGACAGCACAACGAAAACACAATCCGCACCAGCGGCCCCGCATTGAGTCTGTCCCAAAGTTTTTCGCTCCAATACATTAACAAAAAAATCCAGAAATACAGTGAAATCAGCATATATCGAATCAATAGGCCGGGGTCTTCCATTCTGAAGATGACTTGTCGGTTGCTCAGATAGTAGATTCCCAGTGCGGAAAAAATGATGAAGAGCATCAAAAGGCTTGTTCGGTACACTTCGCGGTCCCGCAGAAATATGAGAAGCGCGGCCAAGAAAATCCAGACCGCCAGGGAAAGTATCACAGGGACCTCGTCCACGAGACCCATGAAGATAACGCCGTGGACAAGGGCGCTGTAATAGCGGGATAATAGCGAAAACAAAAGATTCCAATCCCCGAGTCTGGGAAAATGGGCCACTTCCTTGTCCGTGGCGAAGACAGCGTAGGCGAGCGCCGAGAGCATCACCAGAACCAGCGCCAGCGCCTGTTTCGGATCCCGATTCATGACAACAATCAGTACGGACAACGGTACGGCGATGATGGAGTACGGATGGGCCCAGCACAAAAGCATCATCAAAAGGGTGTGGAACACCGCCCACGGCTTCGATTCGGAAACCTTCATGAGCATCAGTGTAAACAGCAGAATCATCATGACCCATGCGGATCCCACCATCACCGCATAATAGGAAACCCTTCCAATGCCGACCAGTGCCAGTGCGAGAGGAGTAAGCAGGATGAATTCAACCCTTCTGAACCGGTAAATTCGCAGGGACAAGACGCATGTGGCCACGCCGATGAAAAGAGAGAAAAAGGTATAAACATAAGGCTGAATTCGGACATCCATGAATGCGGTAAGCCATGCCACTGCCTCATTAACCAGGGTCATATAGTCGGTTCCCGGCATTCGGAAAATTTCAGAAAACGTCCGGTGTCCGCCATAGTAAAAGGTGAAAAAATAAGGAGAGTCTTCGAGGTATAGCCCCGGATAAGCGAACGTCGGCCATGACCGTACAAGTATGATCACAACGAGGGAAAGAAACAAAGCAGTGTCCCGAAGCGTCTCTTTGCGGCACCCTTCTGCTCCAGAAGCCGTCTTATCTATTACAGCCATAAACCATACGGACCCGATTGGAATTGACTCCGGCCGATTCTCTCAATAATATGCAGTTCGTGAGATCTCCGCTCAAATTACGGATCCCGGAACCAAGCAGCCGGTATCGCCTGCCGAAGTGTTTCCGACTCTGATGATGGGCCGGTTTCTCGAACATTTCCTGATTCACCCCCTTGCCCGGGGACTCGACTTGGAATCGGCGGACGCCGCGACAATTCACCTGCGCCTGATTCAGGAAAAACCGTTTCTGAATCGACTCTACCGACATTATTACGCCGATTTTCTTAAAGCCCATCACCGTGCACCTATCGGTGCACGCATCGAAGTCGGATCCGGTGGGGGATTTTTGAATGCGCTGATCCCCGGACTGATCCGTGTGGATCTGCGACCCGGTGCACAGGTGAATGTGACCGCCAGCGCCGACGCGCTGCCGTTCGCCGACGCCTCGGCAGGGGCCGTCTTTCTTCTGAACACCTTGCATCACCTTTCCAATCCGGCCCGATTCCTGGACGAAGCATCGCGGGTTCTCAGACCCGGCGGCCGATGCGTCGTGATCGAGCCGTTTGTTTCCCTGCTTTCCCGATACGTTTACCGTCATCTGCACCACGAACCCTTTGCCCCGGATGCCCCTTCCTGGAACGCCAGGGCCCATGGGCTACAAGGAGGGGCAAATCTTGCCCTACCATGGATTCTCTTTTATCGGGATCGTCGGCGATTCGAAGCGCGGTTTCCGACCCTTCACATTGCAAGCCGGAAACCCCACACCATCTTTTCCTATCTTCTTTCCGGCGGGGTTTCGCGAAAAGCCCTTTTGCCCGGCGTTTTCTTCGGTCCGGTGGCACGCCTTGAGAACCTGCTTCAGCCGTTGGCTCCGCAGCTTTGCATGATGATGACCGTGGATCTGATCCGGAATCCTTCATCTTCCTGAAAAATGTCTCCGTAAAACAGCCATCCACCTCGCCGATCGGTTTTCAAAGCGAGAAAAGAGCCACACCAAAAGCCCTCCTCCGTAGTGAGCCATAAAGGCAAACAGGAGATTCCTAAACCCGGGCCCCCCGCTGAAGTCCTCGTACTTGGCGAAACGGGAAATCAGGGCGTGTTTGGCCACCCGGGGGACTTCGGCTCCGGAGATATCGAAACGTGTTGTGGTAATGCGTCGCATTCGGTGTTCTTTAATCCGCTGAGGAGCGGAAATGAGTCGATTCTTCATGGATTAACGAATGCGCTCCTTGAAAAGGTAATACTTGAGACGGATCCAGGGATTGAACCGCAATGACGCCAAAGATTCATCCCAAAGCCGTTTCTGTTGTTTGAGGAACCGTTTGGGGACCGGATGCTTGCCGTAAAAATCATCGAGGTGATGTTTGTGGCGGATCCGCTGGATTTCCCGGGTCTTGGGAAAGGCGATCCGGCTCACCAGCAGATACCGTATCCAGGGTTTGATCTCTTCCGCACAAAATCCCGTCACCGCCGCCGCAGCGGCAAAACGGGGGGCGCCGTCAAGAATCCCTTGCTGCAAGGGATGGTAATGGGCGTTCTGGGCCGTCTCCGCGCGTTCGGCACCGTCGTTTTCATTCCTAAATTCAAGGACCTGTCCCGTTTCCGTGACACGATACCCTTTCAACCCCGGATGCGGTGCGCGAAAGGCTTCTTCGAAAAAGTCCCGGACATTGAGGATGGTGCTGGCGGCGAAATCAAAACGATCCTTATCATAAAGCACACCGGTGATGTGGTTTTCATCGGTGGAGGGATACGGGATACCCCTGCCCGCGGCAAAAAGGTATCCGTGAAGGCGGGGCTTGTCCGACCGATGCCGGATGGCGTCAAAAAGAAACCGCTGGATAGTCCCGGTCCATCCCACGTCCACCAGGATGACATCCCGATGCTCAAAAAATCCTTCCATCTCCAGATAGCGCATGAGGGCCTGGTGGGCCGGTCGCGTCTGCCGGCGGACTTCTTCCTGGAAATCCCGGTCTTCCACCAGGTAGACGAATTTGAACCGGTTGTTCTGGCTCCACCCTTGATGCAGGGGGCTCAATGCATCTTCCGGGGAGAGTCCATAGCGCCGCATCAGCGGCATCAGTGGATCCATATCGAGCCCGAACACCCTGCAAAAATCGCGCATATCCCGGTTTCCCGGGGGTTGAAAGGCGATATCCGCCTTGGTCTGGGGAATTCCCTGGACCGCGCAACTGGGACCTGCCAGCGCCAGGCGGCTCACATACAGATAGCGGACGTCGGGCCCTCCCCCCTCCGGGGCAAGAAACGGGACGGCTTTTTCCCAAAATTTCTTAAACGTCCAGCCTTCACGGGAAAGAAAGTAAATCCTGCCGATGTCGCCTCGCCGGGCCCGTTCCAGGATGGATTGGATGAAGACCCCCACCAGAGGGGCAAGGAACGTATATCCGTCCACGTACAGGGGGTCACGGGGGGAATTTTCCGCTTCCAGGGGCAGCATCAACTGATGGAGCGCCCGCCCCTTCCAGAAAAGGGACTGATTGGAAAAAACCGTGTACATCCGGGCCACGGTCTTGCGCCGTTTTTCCCGTTTGTCATTCAGCACGAAGGCCTTGATTCCGAATTGGACCGGCCGGAGTCCATCCGAGATCGGATTGTCCCCGATATGCATCCATCGGTGGACATCCAGCGCGTATCGTTTTTGAATCATGGGAAAGGCTTCTCCGGAAGCCTTGGCCAAAAAGGAGTCGGCGGAAGAGATCACCTCGGTGATCGCGTCAATGAGTCCGACGTTTTGAATCAGCCGTTTGAGGTGCGTGGAGGGCAGATAGATGTCGGAAATCAGGAAGACGTTTTTCCCCATTTTGAACAGCGTTCGGATCCAATCCGCAAAACCGGCCCGGGGGACGATCATGGCGCTTTCGAGGGCAAGTTCATATCCGGTGACCTTTTCCAGAACGGCCGGGGTCATTTGATCATGAAAAACCTCATTCAGGACGGCTGTCATGAAATCCGGGTACCGGGCTTCGTGATCCACAAATTTTTTAGCGGTCTCGGCGCGTTGCGCCGCCTCTTTTTCATCCCGGAGCGCCTGAACCTTTTCCCAGGACCATCCCTTTTTTCCGTAAAGCACCGCCAGCCGGGCGATGAACCTGGCCACTGCCGGTTTAATCATGTCCGGGTTGTGGATGCGGCGGATCAACACCGTGTCGAAGATATCGAGAGAGATCGTATCGCACGATGCCGCCGCCTTATCGGCCGCGTCGAGGAGTTTTTCCAAAGTGTGGAATGTGGTAAATTCCATGGATGGCATCAGCGCGCCCGGAATCGGGCCCGGACCTGAAAGAGTTCTTTTTCCAGCTCAACCAGGCGATCGGCGCCGGCGGCCACCAGGGGGCGCAACGGTCCGGGCAATTTTTCCAGAAGGTATTTTCGGATCACCGCCTTATCCTGTTCTCTTCCCGTGACAGCCGCTTCGCTGAGGGTGTTGTCTCCATGAAGCCGATAAAAAAGGAGTTTTTCGTCGTGGAGATAGACGACCTTCCCGGGATACGCCAGCATCACCCGAAAAATGTAGTCATAGTCGTGCAAATACCGCAACGCGGCGAATCCCCCCACCTTGCGAACGGCATCCGCACGGAGGAAAAGATTGGAGGTTCCAACCATAAAGTTTCCATTGAGAAAAGCGGTATAAAGATCCTGACATTTAAAATAAAAATCTTTGTTTTTTTTGTGCCAGACGTTCCACCAGAACCCGGGATCTGTGATGGCGGCGCCGTTTTCATCGATGGGCTGCACATCGGAAAAGACACAGGCGGCGCCGTTTTTTTTTGCGCTCTCCAAGAGCCTTGCCAAACGCGATTCGTGGTAAAGGTCATCAGAATTTAAAATGGCGATGAAATCTCCCCCGGCGCGTTGAAATCCATGATTCAAGGCATTGAACGCATCCTGGTTTTCCTGGTACACATATTGAATCCGGGGATCCGAAACGCTCTTCACGACCTCTCCCGTACGGTCCGTGGACCCGTCGTCCACCACGATGATCTCGTAGATTTTTATCGTTTGGTTCAACAGGCTTTCCAGGGCTTGTCCCACGAACCGTTCATGGTTGTAAGCCGGAATAATGACGCTCACCCTGTCTTTTTTCTTAAAAAACATATTATCCCCGGGACCAGGTGAGAAAGTTTTGGATCATCCACATGAAATTTTTCAACTCGGTAAAGGACCGGATCTTTTTCAGGGTCTTTCCCACGGTGACGGGGTAGAGATAAAAGGAACGGAATCCTTCTTCTCGCAACCTCGTGATCTCTTCAGCCGGCAGGCCGTCGAGGTTCAAAACCGATGTGTTCTGCTCAAAATCCGACCAGGAAGCGCCGGGTTTGATCCAGTTTTCCTTTTTCGCCATTTGGTACAGCGTGGATCCGGGCCACGGGGTGGCGCAGTAAAATTGGGCGTAGTCGAACCGCATCCGCTTGGCGAAACGGATGGTGTCCCGGATGGTTTTCGGCGTGTCTCCCGGCAGGCCGAAGACGATGTGGGCGGAGACCTGGATTCCGGCCTCCTGGGTCCATCGCGTGGCCTTTTCGATCTGTTCCACGGTGATTCCCTTCCTGGCGCGGTCCAGGACTTCTTGACTGGAGGATTCCACGCCGTATCCGATCATCCAGCATCCCGCCTGCTTCATCGCGGCAAGCATTTCCGGGTCCACGTTGTCGACCCGGCTGTTGCACACCCACCGGATTTTGAGGTTTTTTTCCAGGATTCCTTCACAGACCCCCATCACCAGTTTTCGATTCAAGGTGAAGGATTCCGTCCAGAACAAAAAATCGAAAATCCCGAAGCGCTCGCCGATCCATTGGAGTTCCCCGACGACGGATTCCGGCGAGCGGAGGCGCACCCGGTTTCCGTAATATGCCTTGCCCACGCAAAAGGTGCACCGATGGGGGCATCCCCGTGCCGACGCCACCAGCAGATACCGGCGCTTGGTATACGGAAGAACATACCGGGAGGTGTCCACCCGGTGCCAGGCCGGAAACGGAAGGGAATCCAGGTCTTCCACGAAAGGCCTCGGGGTGTTGGTGATCACCTCATCGCCCTTTCGATACGTGATCCCCAAAACCGTGGAAGGGTCGATTCCGTCTTCCAGCGATTTGGCCAGCTCCGCCGCTGTCAGTTCCGGCTCGTTGTGGACGATGAAATCGAGATCCTTTTGCATTGTCATGCATTCCTTGGGCAGTTGGCTGACATGGATCCCGAAGGCCGCCGTCCGAATCCCCGGCCAGTGTTTCTTGGCCCATGCGGCCATGGAAAGATCATGCTCGATGGTGGGCGTTGCGGTGTTGATCATAAGAAGGTCCGGCGCAAAAGCATCGATCTTGTTCTTGAGGCGGTTTACATCCACCTCTTCCGCCCCGGCGTCCGTGACCCGTGCTTCGATTCCGCATGTTTCCAGTACCGCCGCAATTTCAGCCATGGAAATGGGGGGCCAAAGCGTAGTCCAGACCCCTTCCCGGGCCATGCACCGACCTTCCCGGACCATCTTAATACCGTGCATCGCCGGAGGGCTCAATAGATAAACACGCATGGGTCTATCTCCTTTCCCCTAGCACCGATTTTTTAAAAAAGGTGATCTTACCTCAGATACTGCTTCTCGATGGCATCCAGCACTTCCTCGACACGGATGTCCCGGATACATTTGGGATCCGTGCAGTGGCTGATCTTGGCGTTGTAGTTGGTAATACAAGGGCTGCAATATAAATCCCGGTAAAACACCAGGTTGTTCTCTCCCCGGGGACCGTAAAGATACGGCGTATTGGGGCCGTAAAATCCCACCACCGGCGTTCCCATGGCCGAGGCAATATGCACCGGGGCCGTATCGTTTGATACAAAGAACCGGCAGCGCCGGATCAATTCCGCAAGGGCCTTTAGCGTCAGTTTCCCGGCGGCGTTGATGGGTTTTTGCAGCATCAGGGCGATGGCATCGGACACCAGGCGGACTTCGTGTTCCCCGTGCCCGGTGAAAACCACCTTTGCGGCGTGTTTTTCCATCAAACAGTCCGCCAATCGGGCGAATTTTTCCTTTTCCCACCTCCGGGGCAACATGTTTTCACCGGATCCCAGGTGCATGCCCACCAGAAAATCTTCTTCCCGGACGCCGTGTCCTTCCAGGAATCGATCCGCTGCCTTCCGGTCCGCATCCGAAATTTCCAAAGGAAGGAGCGTCAGATCGGCATGGTCCACTCCGGCCCCTTTGGCGATACGGAAAAAGGTCTCCACCATATGGGGATAATCGAGATAGGCCACCTTCCGGGAATAGGCGATCCCTCTTCCCTGGGCGGGCGTATCGAACCCGATCCGTTCCCGTTTTCCCACCAAAAGCGCGAAGACCGACGAGGTCTTGGCGAATTGTTCAAAATCCAGGACCAGATCGTAATCGTTTCGGCGCAGTAAAGCCGCATTTTTCAGATACGTCCAGGCAAAGGCGGCGAACCGATCGTTTCTTAAAAAAAACGCCTGATTGATATGGGGGTTTCCCTCCAGCGCCTGACGGTTTTGTGAAAGGGTGAAAAAGTCGATGACCGCCGATGGATAATGCTCCCGCAGGGCCTTGATGGTGGGAAAGAGCATGATGATATTCCCGATTCCCCAAAATTTGATCAACAGGATTTTTTGAACCGGCCGATCCGGGGTCTTTTTTTGGAATCGGCCGGCGGCCTCCTTGAAAAAATGAAGCCAGTAACACAAGGGGATCCCCAAATATTTGTCCGTTATGCGTTGAAACTTAAGATTCATGTGTTTCCTCTTTTTCAAAACCCTCAGCGATATCGAAAAACAGCCTCTTTTTCTCCATCCGGGATGTGCAGTTCGAAAAGGAAAAAATGGCGCCCGCCGATGTGATATTCGTCGAGCACCGTGGCGTGTTCCATGACTTTCGGGTAGTGAATCTTATACCAGTCGAGGTATCCCGCGTATGGGGAAATAAAAAGATGGGTGATGGGATAGACTTGAAACAGGGTCTTCGGGTCTTCGAACCAGGTGGGTGCCAAAAGATGCCGGATCTTGTTTTCCACGGTGGCCATCATCACCCCAACCCC
>JAFDGC010000067.1 GCA_019309485.1 Deltaproteobacteria bacterium
ACGGACTCTATGCCGTCCCAATTCCTGCGCTTTGGGATACGGGCTGAATAATTGAAGCGACCCGCAGTTGTTGCATTTTTTGCAACAGCCGCCTTGGAGATCCAATCGTGCTGACCGGCCAACGAATACTTTGGTCTGGATCGTTAACGGATGAGGGCGAATGGGACTGCAAGCAACGGGAGATCAAGCGACGCGAGAAACGCAAGGCGTATCTGAAGACTCTGTCCAGCGATTTTCCCAAGGCCTGGGCGTTGGTTAAAGAACCCGTCGAGCGCGGATCGGAGCGGGGGTATGACGAAGCCTGCCGCATACTTGTCGACATCGCCGAAGCCTACGACTTGTTTGCGAGCAAAAAGCAATTCCAAAAGGAACTGAAGAAGTTCATGGCCGGCCACCTGCGGCGCAAGGCGTTGATTCAACGGATAGTGAAAGCCGGTATCTGGAGGGGTTAATAAAAGTACCATGAGCCCCGTGAAGCGAAAACAGATCAATCCGATAGAAAAGGCCATCGAAGCGACATTGCCTCCCGGCCGTTTCACTTCCTATAATGCCGCCTGGTCGTTTTTGGAGGATGTGCAGGGTGTTGCGGATGACATCGGTAAAATCATCCGGAAAGAGCCGGCAAGGGCAGCGCGTCTGTACGAGATCTTCATCGCCGCTTGCCATGAAAAAGCCGATGAGATCGACGACTCGAGCGGTAATTTCGGCATGCTGGTTGAGGAACTGTTTCAAGGTTGGATAAAAGCACGACAGGGTGCAAATTTTGATCCGGACGAGACCGCGATATCGTTGATATCCTGGATGGAAGACGACCCCTACGGATTCTGTCACGACCTTGAGCGTGGGGTTGTAAAAGTGTTCGACAAGAAGGGGGCGGCGGCATTCTATCGCACCATCCAGAGCGTCCGCGAGAACGGCATGGACATGACCGGCTGGGTGGAGTATTTTGTCGAGGGGCTGACGACTCATCTTGTCGGGGTCAGGGATCGCGGCGAGCAGGCCATTCGACGGGACCTTCGGGTCAAAGCGCACCGGCTTTCGGGCCGCCAAGGCAAAGCCTCGCCCACATCCTGGAACATGGCCGCCTGACCATTCAGGATTTCGAGGGTCTTTGCCCCGAGGTCAATCGGCGGTCTCTGCAGCGCGACCTGAAAGCGATGGCGGACCGAGGGCTTATCGTCATCGAAGGCGGGACCCACCATCTGATCAACCGGCTCGCAGAAAAGGGTTGATCTTTGGACTAGGTTGGCGACAATGTTTGCGACACCTTTGCGACACGCACGGCCGAACCAGCCGGTGAAGATGGGGTTTAATTGACGCTTACGAAGAAAAAAACAGGGTATCCGCTCAATGCCGGTCTTCGTTGTGAAAATATAAGAGAACATTTTTTTATCCCGCTCAAATTGTCGTTCATTTTATGGGGTCGAGATGACGCACGAATCAGGGGATGTTGGTAAACATGAACACGTTCCAAACCCGGTTTAATGAAGCCATCCGGTTAAAGAAAGCCAAAGAATTTGAGGCCGCCTGGCAGCGGTTCTCCGAACTGGCGGAACGGCATCCGTCTAACGCGTATTTCTGGTCGAATTTTGCGCACCTGGCGCTGGTAATGAATCGCCTTTCCGCAGCACGTGAATTTATCGAGCGCGCCCTTTCACTCGATCCCCATGTCCATTTTTCCCGTTCGCTTTATGCCGACATTCTGCTCCGGCAGCAGGATTTTCATTCCGCCCTGGAGATTATCCGGGAACTGATGGAAATACATCCGGAGATGATTCTTGTGCGAAAATTGGTAAAAACCGCAGAAAGGATGAAATGCCTGCCAGAACTGGAAAATCTTTTCCGGGAATGGTTGGTGCAGTATCCGGATAATGGAGAACTCCAATCTTTAGCAGCGGAGTATTTTCATAAGATTGGACAAACCGACACGGCGATTCAATTGTATGAGAAAATAGTGCAAGGCAACAAAGCAGACGACTTTGCCTACGAGCGGTTTATTGCCCTGAAAACGCAGGGAAAGTCCATCGAGGATAAGATTCGTGAACTGGAAACGATTGTAAAACTCCCCACGCATCAAAAGAACATATACCTTCTGGGTTTGTTGGCACAGGAATATAAAAAAGCCCGAATGTGGGAGAAAGCCGAGGAAACCTACCGGCGACTTATGCAATTCACCCCGGGAAATCTTTTCTATAAAAAGCAGATGGGGTTTCTGTATGCCAAAAGAGGAAATCCGGAACATGCCATTGTCCTTTTAGAGGACTGCCTGCTGCAGGACCCGGATGACACCTATGTGCGTTCGGCATTATTTTCCGCCTATCAAAAGTTAAATGCGAAAGAACAGGCTTTAGCAACGATCGACAAGATTCTTTTACGATATCCGGATAAAAAGAGTTATTTTGGTATGCGGAAAAAAGTTCAGAAGTGGGATTGGAAAAATCATGACCCAAAACCGAATTAAAGATTTAATTACGGTTCCACCGGTTGAAACAGTGATTCGCCTGCAGGATGCCACCACTGCCGATTTGAAAGTAATGGAAGGCTTGTTGTCCTCCTTTGTTGTAACCGAAGAGATTGAAAATATTTTTCGCGAATTGTTCCGCTGGATAAAGCGCCGCAAGGGTGTGGGGGCATTTTTAAAGGGCAATTTCGGTTCCGGTAAATCGCACCTGTTGGCCGTGCTGTCCCTGTTGCTGGAAACCTCCCAATCCTGGCAATATCTCAGGCATCCCCTGTTGGAAGAATATTCCGACCTGCAAGGGCAAAAACTTTTGGTGGTGCGCATTGCCCTGCACAATTATGCTTCGGGAGAAAAGTTGGAATCTTTGGTATTCGGCGAGATTGAAACGGTTTTAGCTGAAAACGCCGGCGCGCCGGTTTTGCTGCGCAGCAGCACCATCCTTATCGAAGATTTTAATCGCTACATTCTTCCACACCACCGGGCGGATTTTTTTTCCTTCATTCACGGGGATGAAAAAAACTGGGAAGAAAACATCCGTAGCGACCGGCGCAATGCTGCCGGTCTGGTTTATCGTTTCATTACCCGCAACAACATTCCTCTGAAAGCGGCTTTTGATCGCCGCCAAGCACTACAGCATTTGGTCTCGGTGCTGGAAGAATACAATTTTGATGGAGTTCTGATCGCGCTGGACGAGCTTTCCGAATTCCTGAAATCCAAGACCTCCACCGCAGCCTTCACCGAGGATTTACGTTTCCTGCAATTCATGGGGGAAACGTGCAAGCGCCATCCCATTTACATTGTCGCTGCACTGCAGGAGAGCATTGAAAACACCGGTTACATCGAGAAAGATATTATCTACCGTATTAAAGACCGCTATCCGCTCCGATTTTCCCTCACCGCGGGTCATGTGAATCAATTGATTTCCCGACGATTGATCCATCGCAAAAAAAGTGCGGCAAAGGCAATTGAACAAATTTACCGGGGGTTCCGGGCGGCGTTCCCGGGAATCGACTTGCTTCCCGATCAATTTGAAGAAATTTACCCGGTACACCCGGCAACCGTTTCCATGTTAGAGGGATTAACGCCTATTTTTTCCCAGCATCGTGGGGTCATTGATTTCATTTACCACCAACTCAGCGGCGATGCCAACCGAAACTGGCCGGGAATGCTTGACCTGCCGGCGAATACCCTGATGACGCCCGATGCCATTTTCGACCACTTCCGGGAACGCATTCAGGAAATTCCCGACCTGAACCCGTACATCGAAACGGTGTACAAAACCCTAAAACGTGAGATCCCCACCCTGTTTGAAGACGAACGTGACCTTCGTATTGCCCTGAAAGTTGTAAAGATGCTCGTCTTGGTGGAGCTTTCTCCGCTGGAAAAACGCCTCACAATTCGCCGCCTGGCACCCATGCTGAACGAACCGGTTTCCGAACTGGACGCGTCGATAAATTACACCTATTTAAAAGAAGCCATCCTGGACCGGCTGGCTCAGGAGGCTTCCTATATTTCCACCTGTGAGAATGAACGGGGCGAGCCGGTCTATTTTATCAGCCTGGAATTAACCCTTCATCAGATTGTGCGCAACCGGATTAATGAACTGTTGCAAGAGCCTTTCGATATACAGATATTCTTTCCCCGCCTGTTTCCCAAACTCACCGCAACGTATCTTCCGTTTAAGCTGTTCACAGATACTGCGCGGCGCAAATATGTTTTTCAGTGGCAAAACACACAAAGGGAAGGATGGGTGTACTACCATCCTTCCCTTTATCTTGATACCGCCGAAGTAGGCGAAATATACCATGACTTGACCACAACCGAACGCGACTTTGCCCTGATTATTTCCGCGCCAACCGAAGAACCGCTTCCGGAAGCGTCCCCGTTACAAACCGCCACCCGGCAGCAAACGCTGCTTCCGGAATCCAATCGCTTTGGGAATATGGTTTTCGTGTGGGTTCCCCGGCATTTGAGGGAAGACGAAATAAATTTTTTACGCAAGTTTAAGGCTTACACGATTCTGAAGGAAAAATCAGATCATTTTGAAAATCCCCGTGACCGGCAAATCAGCCAAATTGCTGAAGAATGGCTGGAAGGGCATCAGCCGGAACTCAATACACTGATAGAAGACCTTTACAGTGAAGGGAGCCTGGGCGATAAAAACGGGTGGAAGTCTTTTCATTTCATGCCGTTTTACAATGACATGAAAGATTTCCTCCGGCAGCTGTTTGCCAATTTCTTGCAGGAACTTTATCCGCGGCACAGTGAGATTATGCCCGGCGATACACTCCAGGCTTTCGCCCTTGACAAACTCTTTTTGCAGGTCATTCGCCCCGGCGGTATTTCGTTGCAGGAAGCCCGCCAGCATCACCTGGAGCACCTGATCGAGAGCAGTCTGATTCCCCTTTCCATTGCCCGGAAAGAAGCAGACCGCTACATTCTCTCATTGTCCGCTTCCGAAAATGATCTCATCCGCGAAATGCTGGACATGTGCCTGAGCGAACATCCGGTGCGGGTGTATAACCTATACTGGCATTTTCGCAAAAGCCCCTGGGGATTGACCAAAAAACAATTTTATTTATTGATGGGGGCGTTGATCGTTTCCGGCAAAGTGACCGCGTTCCAATCCGGCAACGTGGTGACGCTGCACGATATATCCCAGTTAAAAGATGGCGCGATTGATGCTGTGGGCCAGGGAAAGTTGGTAGCGGAACACATTCAGCAGGCGTTGCTTCCTTTGCTGCGCCTGGAAGAATTTCAGGGCATCTCATCCCATTTTTCGGTACAGACCCAAGAACAAATCTGGCAACGCATGAAATCCTTTCGCCAGGAGGTGGAACAGCTTCTATCTTCCTGGCGCACTCTTCAGGAACGCTACCGTTCGTACCCGGCTTACCAAGTGATGGAAAAGGACCCCACCTGTGACCTGACGCCGCTGGAACAGTTTACCCGTTTTCTGCGTGTGTCTTATCCGGCACGGGAAGGGCTGGAGAAATTAGCAGAAGAAGTACAACCGGATCAGTTGGCACGGCTCAGCGATTCCGTTGGCCGGGTAAAAGAAATTATCCGCTTTCTGAAAACCCGGTTTGTAGAATTCAATCAAATTTATGCTTTCATACAACATCCCTACCTTAAGAATGCGGTAACCGCTGCCGGCGGCAATCTCAGCAGGTTGCTGGAAAACCTGTACCGGGAAATCACCAGCGGCGGGGTGCTGAAAGAAAGCTCGGTGAACCAGGCAATTCAGGATTTTTACCAGTTTCAGCAGGAATATGTAGAGTGGTACAGCGCTTCTCACCGCGAGTATTATGAAAATAAAATATTTCAAGCTCCCCAGGCGCTGCTGAAAAATCCGCTTCTGCAGGTATTGAAACGTTTTCAACGCCTGGAGGCAATTCAGGCGGAACCGGATTGGATTGCGGTGCAGGAGCAAATCAACCGTCTGCCGCGACGCTGCCAGCGCAACCCGGAAAGACAACTGATGAACAACCCGGTGTGTGAATGCGGATTTATACCCGGACAAGAACCGCCGGCAGCCGATGCGGATTCGATTTTAAAGATGGCACAACAAGGGGTGCAGTCCATATTCCGTCAGTGCCAAAACACTTTCCGCTGGGCTTTGGAAGCGTACCAGGAAAATCTGAAGCGCATCGGTAAAAACGGCGCCGCGGAACAAATCGCAGTCTTTTTAAGCTTTCCACCGGAACAAATACCCGCCCGGTTTCAGGAGCTTCCTTCCCTGATCACCGATGATTTAATCGACGTAATCAATGAAGCAATCCGGGGAAAAGTGTTAATTCTGCAGCGCAGCATGAAGTCGCTGACCGCGCAGCTTTCCGGTCGGCAGAAGACGGTTCGGGACATTCGTACCTTTTTCGAGCAGTGGTTAACTGAAGGAGACACGGTTAGCGATGATACCTTCGTGCAGATTCTTACCGAACCGGAATCCCCGGAAGTGGATTTGCAGGCGTACCAGGGAGTACGGCATGTCATCCGCGAAGAAGGCATTCGTTTTTTAGAAGCCTTCTGGCTCCTGATCTGGGCGGAACAGCACCGGCAAACCGAGTGGACTGCCTGGGTAAACCAACAGTACCGGGTGAAAGAGCCGGATATGGAATTTCTGAAGACCGTTGCCCGCGAGCGCGTGACTGCCGGAGACCGGGAACGGATGTCGTCTTATTTCGAAAACAGCACTCTTTCTAATCAGTTACTCAAACTTACACAGTTTCGTAAATCATCGGTGGAGCAACTGCTGCGTTTTATTATTCAGGAAAAGATGCTGGAAACTTTGTCCCGCACAGCAACGGAAGTCCTGCTGAAAAAAATCGCTCCCACTGAACCGCTCCCCGAAGCAGTCAATGTCCGCCAGGAAAAGCTTCAAAATCACCCGTTACTTAACAGGTGGATGCATCTGCAATTGCTGGCGCAACTAACCAAACTGTTCCAACTGATAGACCACGGTGATGCGGCAGTCAACCTCATGACATTTTATCTTCGGGAAGGCTGGCGATTGATGATGCTTATCGATCAGCTACAGCAACTGAACCAAGGACTGGAGTTGGTTCCGGCGCAGCGGCTCCATGTGCTTCAGGAGCGGGTGAACCACCTGCGGGAAAAACTGGCGTTTTCCACGGAAAAATTCTCCAAAAAAGATTTGCCGCTTCCTTATTTTTCGATTCATCATTTTCCCAAACGCCTTGCGGAGCTTATTGCCGAAGATAACTATCCGGTGCTGCTGCTGATTGTCGATGCCATGCGCTGGGATATCCAGGAACGTTTGCAGCCTCTATTCAGGAAATTGCTTCCCCATCATTCCCTGGCATTTTTTGGCGCCCTGGAGGTTGCTTCCCCGACCACCACTGAAATGAACCGTCCCCTGCTGGTGGAAAAAATCACCGAAATTACCCGGGTGCTGAACTGGCATCTGTCGACCGTTTCGGAAGACCCCCGGGAAAAAGAACGCCTCCGGGAACTCATTGCCCGAAACGATGGTCTGGTAATTCTGAACACGACCATTGTTGACTCACTGCTGCACGAGCGCCGCGAACCCTTAGGCGCCACGACCGAAGTAATACTGACCCGTATGGAAACATTAATGGGACCGTTACTGAAATCAATCACCCGGGACGTCACCGTGGTCATTACTTCCGATCATGGTTTTGTGGAAGACAATGATGGTTACCAACACGGAGGCGACACGTTCTGGGAGAAGGTTATTCCGTTTTCGGTTTGGCGGTAGGGGGTCGGATACTATCAGAAGGTAACTGAAAGTAACGTAACGGTAACGCAAAGAAAACCCGGGGATACAGGCACAAATGGACAGCCAGACCCATGAGATATTAAATATCCGGTTCATCAATCAGATTTTCAATTCCATGGCAGACGGGGTCTTTACCCTCGATAGCGAAGGAAGGATTTCGTCCTGGAACCGATCCATGGAACGGATCAGCTGGTATGCTGCCCAGGAGGCGCTGCTCGATCTCCTTGATGAATACGATTGGGATGGCGAGCTGAGCGGCCGTCGGGGCGGTTCGATCCGCGCCTGTAGGCGCGGTTAAGAAGCCGGCCCGGCCGCTCGAGCGTTTGGTTCCTGAGGCGCGCAGCGCCGAAGACAAAAGTATATGAAAAAGTAGGAGATCCCGCTCCGGAACGCGGCTGAAAATAAAATCGTTTAACGATTTTATTCCCCCGACATCATTGCCGCCACGTCGGCCTCGACTTCGCCGATCGGTTTAATATCAAATTTTTCCACCAGCACCTTCGCCACGTTGGGCGAGAGAAATGCCGGCAGGGTCGGCCCCAGGCGGATCCCCTTGACCCCCAGGAAAAGCAGGGCCAGGAGCACGGCCACGGCCTTTTGCTCGTACCATCCGATGTCATAGGAGATCGGAAGTTCGTTGATGTCGTCCAGTTTGAACACTTCCTTCAGTTTCAGGGCAACAACTGCCAGGGAGTAGCTGTCATTGCACTGTCCAGCATCGAGAATTCGGGGAATGCCCCCGATGTTGCCCAGGTCCAGTTTGTTGTAACGATATTTGGCACATCCCGCAGTCAAAATAACCGTATCCTGCGGCAGGGCTTTGGCGACTTCGGTATAATATACCCGCGACTTCTGGCGGCCGTCACAGCCGGCCATGACTACAAATCGTTTGATGGCGCCCGATTTGACCGCTTCGACCACCTTGTCGGCCAGGGCCAATATCTGGTGGTGGGCAAATCCGCCCACGATCTTTCCGGTTTCGATTTCCTCCGGCGATGGGCATGTCTTTGCCAGTTCGATAATTTGCGAAAAGTCCTTGCTTCCGCCGTCGGATCTGTCCGGGATATGGGTGACGTCCGGGTAGCCGGTCATACCGGTTGTGAAAATGCGGTTCTGATAGGTATTGTTCTTCTTGATGGGAATAATGCAATTGGTGGTCATGAGAATCGGACCGTTGAAAGATTCGAATTCCTTGTTCTGATGCCACCATGAACCGCCGTAGTTGCCCACGAAATGGTCATACTTTTTAAAGGCCGGATAGTAGTGGGCCGGGAGCATTTCTCCATGGGTATATACATCCACACCGGTGCCTTCGGTCTGTTTGAGCAGTTCCTCCATATCTTTCAGGTCGTGACCGCTGATCAGAATCCCCGGATTTGTTTCAACGCCTATATTGACCTCTGTAATTTCGGGATTCCCATAAGCGGAGGTATTGGCCTCGTCGAGCAGCGCCATGGTGGTAACGGCGATCTCGCCAGCCTTCATCACCAGTCCGACCATTTCGTCCACGGTTAGATCCTTGGTCGTGGACGCCAGGGCCTCTATGATAAAATCATAAATTTCATCCTTTTCGAATCCCAGGAGGGCGGCGTGGTCCGCATAGGCGGCCACCCCTTTCAGGCCGATGATTAAAAGCTCTCTCAGCGACCGGACATCTTCGTTTTCAGTGGCGAGAACCCCGACGGATTTAGCCTTTTCGTGAAATTCCGCCACGTCATCGGAATACCAGGTGGCCGAGGGATGCAGGTCATCAAAATCCTTGCCCAATTTATTTTTAATTGCGTCCCGGCGGCTTAACGCTTCCTTGATCAGTTCGATGAACCGGTCATTGTCCCAGTTGGCATTGGTGATGGTGGTAAAAAGGGCCTGGGCGACGAACAGGCCGTTTTCCCGGCAGTCTATCCCGAGATCCTTGGCTTTTTCGCTGTAGACGGCGATGCCTCTCAACACATAGATCAAAAGATCCTGTAGGTTGGCTGTCTCTTCCGGCTTGCCGCAAACACCCTTGACGGTGCACCCGATGTTTTTGGCGGTTTCCTGACATTGAAAACAGAACATGGTTTTCCTCCTTTTGGTTATCGGTGATTCATTACATGTGGGTGAAGTTTTACGCTTATTTTAACCTAAGCTGAGTGTTTCAAAAATTTGAAACAGTTAAATTGGTAATAATTTTAAGGAATTCTGCCAATTTTAGTTTAAAAAATTTGAAACCCTTCGTAATTTTCGATTTTACCGCATCTACGGCGTCAAATGCCATTGCGCATAGCGCACTATAGCGCAACGACATGTTCCTTGTATCTGCGGCAAACTCGAAAATCGCTCAACTAAGGCTTAAATTAATGTTTACATTGTCTTAGAATGCTATTCCTCGATATAGGTCAAGAAACAGAAATTTTTTTAAGCCATGGGGAACATGGGTTGAAAACCAATCTTGATTGCCTTCCATGTTTTGTCCGTCAGGCCCTGGATGCGGCCCGGATGGCCACTGCGGATGAAAAGATCCACTGGCGCGTGCTCCAGGGGGTTCTCTCGGCGGCCGCGGAAATGAATTTCGATCAATCCCCGCCGGTCATGGGGCAACGCATCCACCGGATCATCAAAAGCCTTTCCGGCAGCGACGATCCCTACAAGGAGCTCAAAACCCATTTTACCGAATACGCGCTCCGGCTGTATCCGGACTGCAAAAAGGCGGTCGGACAATCCAACGCTCCTTTTGAAACCGCCCTTCGATTCGCTGCTGCCGCCAATGCCATCGATTTCGGCGCCGTCGCAGAGGTCGAACAGCCGGACAGCCCCGTATTTATCGAGCAGGCAATGTCCGAAACGCTTTTCGGACATGCGGAAGCATTCCAGCAGGTCGCCGGGTCGGCGAAAAAAATCCTTTATCTGGGCGACAACGCCGGTGAAATCGTCTTTGACCGCCTGTTGATCGAACAGCTGCCCCTGGAGCGGGTGGTTTTTGTGGTTCGGGGGGCCCCGGTCATCAACGATGCAACCCTGGCGGATGCTGTCGCAGCGGGAATCACCAATCTGGTCACAGTGATGGACAGCGGATCGGACGCGCCGGGAATCGTTCTTTCAGAGTGCTCGGATCGTTTCAGGCGTTGCTTCGATGCGGCCGACCTGGTGATTTCCAAGGGGCAGGGCAACTACGAAACCCTTTCCGATGTCGACAAGAAAATTTTTTTCATTCTTAAAGTCAAATGCCGGGTCATTGCCCGGCACATTGGATGCGCACCCGGCAGCCTGGTGGTCAAGGAGACAGGATAACTCGACTTGATCGATTTTTTTCCAGGAGCACCGAATTGCAACGGCGATCCATGATGGCGGTGCAAGTAAGCCCGGCCCCTGCCTCAGCGATGATTCTCTGACGAGACGAGCGGCCGTGTATGCTTTAGTGCATCCAGGCAGTCCAGCCGATCCCACCGGTCGGTGTTGACTATGATCAGTCTATCCACTTTTTCGATGTCGATTTCCTTTCCACAAAGATCCATCATGGGGTAAAAAGCGCCGGCAGATTCCTGCCGACACTTTTTTTTCGATCGTGTTGGTCACGGGCTAACCGCCGAAATCACCACCTCCCAGGCCGATCATGGCTTCCTCCGCGGTTACGCGAAGCGTCGTCAGGGACTTGTTAAACTTTTCACGTTCGGTCCGGATATCCTCGATGCCGGTTTCTGGGGTACAGTTTTCCCGGATCTGCTCAAGCCGATCATCCATTTCGGCAATGAGCATGTGAAGATCTTCGATATTGGACAAGATCTTTGTCTTTTCCCCGCCGGGAAGCTTTTCCATATTACGCACGATGTCGTAAACGTTCGCCTTCCAGGCGGTGAGTTCGGCCTCCATGGTTTTGCAGCAGTTTCTGGCTTTCATGATGCCTCCTTTCATTCATATCAGGGTGATAGGGGAGTGATTTTTTAGATACATATAATTTCGTCCGACTGATTAAGTGAAAAGCATATTTGGTGCCAAATTGAGTGAGATCATGTTCAGGCCGGGCGATAGGTCTGTAATGACTTGAAATCATAATTAAATAAATTCAGGCAGAAGATGTTTCAGGGCGTTCGTGGTTGGATATGTTCGGCTTGCAGAAGAGAAAGAGTTAATTTTTCAGGGATAAGTAACGCAAGGTAACGCAAGGTAACGTATTAGCACAAGCGGTCGCATTGAAGATGAAATATGGAGGATCGAACCTTTTCCATGTGGTTGTTGCACATCGCAGATTCCCCTGCCGGGAGCTTCACGATTCATCGGGGCTTACCGACACGATGCGAAGATCCGCTACCTGTTCTTCTTTTGAAACCACGAAAAGGGTGCCGATTTTTCGCCCCTCCCGTCCTTCCCGTACGATTTCGACCGCCAGCTGGATGGTGTGCTCCAGGGCATCGGCATCGCAGTTGTTCTTGGGACTGCAGATTTGGTGAAAGGTGGTTATGGTTTCCCCGGCCTGGCACATGTCGTGGAATGTCGATAAATATTCTCCACATCGATTTAAGGTCGCCTTGTTGCAGCAGACCGCTGCAATCGGGTTCAGCCGAAGCCTCAGCCCAACATATGGAATCGGCACGGATGTTGCGGCCGAGATTTCTGAATTCGAAATCGAAGGGACCTGCCTGTGCCCGCTCCCGTTTACCGCCCGCAAAGACCGCAGAATTCTCCCTATTACCAGTGCGTGGAGGATCATTTCGAGGCCTTCCAAGGCATTTATGAAGATCGGGTTGAAAAACGATACGGCTTTTTCCGTCCGGTCGGGGCAAAACACCATTCGGTCCCGCGCTCTATTTTCATCCCAAAAAGCGGTTTCAGTGAATAAGATTCGCATCACTTCTTGCGATGCATCGATTGCTGAATCCAGTCATAAAGGAAAAGATCACATTCCACCAGGGGTCTTAGCGCCCGTCGCACTTCGACGGCCTCATGGAAAAACAACCGGTCCACCTGTGCTTTGTTGAATACCGGCGGCAGGATTCTTTCCATCCCGTATTCCCGGCATACCCGGTCGATGAAATGATCATATTGCTCGGTGATGCCGATAAGTCGAAACCGATCCAGATTTCGGATGGCCCGATCCAGATCCTGCCGGGTCACCCTTTCCGGTCGATAGTCCAAAAAATACCGCGTCTGCAGATTGTCGAAAAAATCGACTTCAATGCCGCTGATGGTTTCCGCGAGAACCTCCAGCTGTTTTTGATTCGAAAAATCGATGCCCCGCAATTTCAGCGCCGTTTCCTGCACCGCCGGGTGGTGCTTTGCAAAGAAACCGCTTTCCGGGTCGGAGGCGATGCTTCTGACCCATCCGAGATGGGAATGCAGATGACGAAAAGGTTCCCGTACCAGGCTCAACAGATCGAATTCGGAAACATCCATCCTGTCTTTCATGTGCATCAAGGTCAAATGCCCGGAAAGATAATTTTTCTCTTTCAACAGGGCCGGGTATTCGGAGGGTGGAACGGACTCGAGGTGGACGGCTACCCTGTCGTCAGGAAAATGCAGACGGCAAAATGCATTGAAAGACGTCCCGGCTGTTTTCGGGATATGCATGAAAAAGAGCTTCGGCAAAAGTCCCTCCAGGACGATGGGAAGCTGGCGGGTCGGTATCAGATGAAACGGTTTGGAAGAGGGGGCGGCGCATATTTTCAGGAAACGATGGTTTCGGATCGGTGGTTCCGGAGGCATCAAAAAGGTAAAGCCGCAGCGCCCGGTGGGATGGAGGTTGTAGGATCGGACGTCTTCCCGAAAATGAACCGCCTCCGTTCCGCCGATTTCCCGGTCGTCCAGGAAGAAGCGGAGATGGACGGCTTTTTCAGGGCGCTTCAAATCGAAACACCATCCGGTCACGGTCCGGTTATTGGCGGAATCGATGGAATAAAGAATGCGGTCCTGTTTTTTTCCGAAAGCCGTCAGAAGATGAAAAGGATTCCATTCCATGGGTCGTTTGGATGCCTCGATTGGTACTGCGCCGATTCATTGCCGGAGATTAGAAGCGGTCAGGGAGTACATTCGCCGCTGTTTGTCGAAGGGAAAGGCGCTTTCCCTTCAAAGGAGCGGCGTAAGACTGTCACCCAAGCTGGGCGTTTCAAATTTTTGAAACAGTTAAATTGCTAATACCTTTAAGGAATTCTGCCAATTTGATCTTTAAAAAAATTTGAAACCCTTCGGGATTTCCGATTTTACCGCATCTGCGGCGCCAAATGCCGTTGCGCATAGTGCACTATAGCGCAACGACATTTTCCTTGTATCTGCGGCAAACTCGAAAATCGCTCAGCTTAGGTGTCATTTACCCAATTCGGGATAAAGATGCAAATCCGAAGGGGCCTCGTGACGAAAAGGACGGCGGCGGACGGCAATGGAGAGAAACAATGGAGCGTTTTCAGGATTGGGAAGGCGGCTCCACGAAAAGATCCGGGTATCCGGTGGCCCCGATCCAGGTAACTCGGTAACAGCGGTTTTGGGAAACCGAGATCACATAGACCTCCTTGAGGTCTCCGTTACCTTGCGCCGCAATAAAATCCGCATGATTGGACCAGTGATGGTTATCCCATTTCCCATCCGGAAGACAGGTGGCGGCGCTCAATCCAAACGCCCCGTTGCCCTTAAAATCGCGGATCAACATTTTGCGATGACCGTGGAGATTTTGCATCAGTCGGGTTCCGTCCGGGGAAATGCCCGGCGAGCATCCCCGGCCGTACTGGCGCACCTCCTGCGTCTCCAGGTCCACGGCAAAGAGCCGATTCCCCTGGCGCACGGCGATGCGGTTTCCCTCTGACGATATGCCCGGTTCTCCGTCGAATTTGACGGATGTTTGAAGGGGTCGGGTTTTTCCGTCGTCGATCCGGACCACCCAGAGGCCTTTGCCCGGGTTTATGAAAAGGATTTCTTTTCCGTTGGAGTGGAATTCAATAGGGCAGTTGGCGGCCTTATGCGGAATATCCAACAATTTTCGCCTTTGGGTCCCGTCCGCTTTCATCACGAAAATGCTTCCTTGATGGTAGACGGCGATTTGTTTTCCCGAAGGGCTCCAACGTGCGTATTCGCCTTCTCCCAGGTCCTGGGGCGTCCAGTCTCCGATTTTTTGCTTCAAGATCCTTCCGGACCGGCTGTACAGGATGCGGCCCCGGATGAGTCCGGTGAGTTCGGCGATGGCCCTTTTTTCCTGTTCCAAGAGGGGAGAAGGCCCCTCGAATGGATCCTGGATCGATTCCGGAGGCGCAGGAAGTCCCGGGGGGCTTCCCGGAGTGGTTCGGTTGTGCAGGGACAGCGGGAGAAAAGCAAGCCCCCCGATTAAGGCCAGGAAAAGGGCCAGCTGCATGAAAAAGCCCGTCCGGGATACCGGCCTTTCGGTCACACGGGACGCCTTGCCGATTCCCGGAATCATCAGCAGCAAAAGGGCCAGTACCCCGAGGGAATAGCCGTAAACCTGCGTGATCAGGTGATGGCTGATACCGGTGCTCACGGCCAACGCCTTTGGAAAACCCAGCAAGCTGAAGACCAAGGCCCACGCCCCCTCGTAGGCGCCGAAGGCGGCGATGCCGCTGATGGGAAGGCTTGCCGCGAATTCCGCGCTGCTGACACCCAAGAAGAAACGCGCCAGGCCGATATCCCGCCATCCATACCCCTGGCTGCTCAAAAGGGCCAAAAGCAGGAAAAAGAGCTTTCCGTATTTTAAAATCCGACCCACAAGGGAAAGGAGAAAAACGGGGCCGTATACTCCTTTTTCACGGATATTCTCGACTTGCCGTGCGGTGTCCTCGAAAGCGTCGGCCACGTTTTTCAATGGTCCAATGTATCGAAGACCGACCGCCGACACCCGGAACAGGCTGGAAAGATACCGAAGAAGAATCCAGAAAAACAAAATAAAAAAAAGGACTGCGGGGAAAAGGATGCGCAGTTCGGTAAAAAGCAGCTGCCGGGAAGCCAGCAAGGCCAGGGCCACCATCGGAAAGATGACAAGAATATCGAAGACAAAGGCCAGGGCAAATCCGGAAAGCGCCTTGTCTATGCGGACATCGAGCCTCCCGGTGAGAATGAGTACATACGACAGGGTCCCGACCCTTGCCGGTAACAGATCGGAAAACAGATTCCGAGCCGTTGTCACCAAAAAAAGGACCGGCATGGAAAGGTGCACCCTGCATGCCCCCAACAGGAGAGAATAGCGCCACGCCTGAATCCCGGTTTGGGCGAGGGACAGGAGAACGAAACCCACCGCCGGGGCCACGGTGATGTTTCGAATCAGAGCCACCACTTCCCCGAGGGAGACGATCCGAAACAGCAGACCCATGACCAAAACGGTTACAAGAACCGATGCTGTCAAATAAATCCCGTTTTTCCGGGTCAAGACATTCTCCATACGGACATCACGATTCATTCGAAAACAGGTGTATCTCATCGAGAAGCGGTTCTAAAGCGCCGGAAAGGAAAGCGATCCGCAGATAACAGGATAAAATAACAAATTATCATTTTGAATCAAGATCTTTCCCAATATAAAACGCCGCTTTTATCAATGGGAGGGATGGATCGCAACCGGCAGAAGCCGGAGTCGATAGGCCCGTCCTTCCCTTCTTCAATCGGAAACAACCCATATTCCATTCGGAGAAACCGGTTCGTACCGGATTAAGAAAATCGATGCGTTCGACCCCCTGACCTGCCCCGAATGCCGGGACAGATCAAAGGTTTAAATGTCGAAGTAAAGGAAAAACTCGTGGGGATGGGGCCGCAGCCGGACCGGGTTCACCTCGCTGCGGAACTTGTAGTCGGTCCACATGTCAATGGCATCCTGGGTAAAAACGTCTCCTTTGAGCAGAAAATCGGTGTCCGCCTTCAGGGACGCCAGGGCCTCGTCCAGGGACCCCGGCGCAGAATCGATCTCGGCTAGTTCCTCAGGGGGCAGGTCATAGATGTTTTTATCCAGCGGGTCCCCGGGATCGATCTTGTTCTCGATGCCGTCGATGACGGCCATGAGCATGGCGGAAAAGGCCATGTAGCCGTTGCAGGAGGGATCCGGCGTCCGGAACTCGATGCGCTTGGCCTTGGGGGAGGCCGAATACACGGGGAGTCGGATGGCCGCGCTCCGGTTTCGGCTGGAGTACGCCAGGTTGACGGGGGCTTCGAAGCCCGGAACCAATCGCTTGTAGGAGTTGGTTGTGGGATTGGTAAAGGCGCACAGGGCCTTGCAATGCTTCAGGATGCCGCCGATGGCCCATAGGGCTTCCTGAGACACGCCCGCGTACTTGTCTCCGGCGAAAAGGGGAACCCCTTCCTTCCAGATGCTGATGTGGATGTGCATCCCGGAGCCGTTGTCTTCGAACAGCGGCTTGGGCATGAAGGTCACCGTGTGCCCGTTTTTCGCCGCCACGTTTTTCAGCACGTACTTGAACCACATGAGCTGGTCGGCCATTTCCACCAGGGGCTTGAACCGCATGTCGATCTCCGCCTGGCCCGCCGTGGCCACCTCGTGGTGCTGGGCCTCCACTTCAATCCCGAGCTTCTCCAGGGTCAACAGCATTTCCGTGCGCAGGTCCTGGAACTTGTCCATGGGCGGGACAGGGAAATAGCCTTCCTTGTGCCTGGGCTTATAGCCCAGGTTGGGGCCTTCTTCACGGCCGCTGTTCCAGATGCCTTCCATGGAATCGATTTCATAGAACGCCCGGTGCCGGGAAGATTCGAACCGAATGTCGTCGAAGATGAAAAATTCGGCCTCGGGCCCGAAATAGGCCGTATCCCCGATGCCGGTGCTCTTGAGATAGGCTTCGGCTTTCCGGGCGATGTAACGCGGGTCCCGCGTATAGTCCTCCCGGGTCACCGGGTCCACGATGTTGCAGATGAGGACCAGCGTGGGGACTTCATAAAAAGGATCCATCTTGGCGGTCCGGGCATCCGGGACCACCAGCATGTCGCTGGCGTTGATGGGCTGCCAGCCCCGGATGCTGGACCCGTCGAATCCGTATCCGTCTTCGAAGCTGGATTCCTCCAGTTCGCGGATGGGAACCGTGAAGTGTTGCCACAATCCCGGGTAGTCCATGAACCGGAGATCCACCACCTTGGCGCCCGTTTCCTTGGCCATTTTCAATACGTCCTTGGGTGTCATCATTCAAATGCCTCCTTTGGTTTCCCCCTATTTCGGGGGTTAATGGTAAAACGTCTTTTCATCTTGGATGAAACCATGTTTCCATGCCGTGCTGTGCCGTGCCGAAACCGCGTTACACGGCGTCCGTTCCCCGTTCGCCGGTGCGGACCCGGATGGCTTCCTCCACGGCATAGACGAATATCTTTCCGTCTCCGATCTTGCCGGTGTTGGCCGCCTCCCGGATCTTGTCCACCACCTGACCGGCCACCTGGTCGTCCACGACGATTTCGATCTTGATCTTGGGGATGAAATCGACGACATACTCCGCACCCCGGTAGATCTCCTTGTGGCCTTTCTGTCTTCCGTAGCCTTTGACCTCCGAGATGGTCATTCCCTTGATGCCGATCTCGTTTAAGGCTTCTTTGACGTCATCCAGTTTGAACGGCTTGATGATGGCTTCGATTTTTTTCATG
>JAFDGC010000017.1 GCA_019309485.1 Deltaproteobacteria bacterium
AGGCGTATCAAAAGATAAAAAATCGTAAAGAGATCCGAGCCCTCGTATCCAATTCCGCCTGGAAAGGCTACGCGCCCCTTGCACAAAATCAGACCGCCATCCTTCAATGGAATGCCGAAGCAACCCATGACAGCCGCAGGCGCGCCGTGGCGTTTCTGCAGGAAGCGTTCGGGATGTGAATCTCAATGCAGTGAGAAAAGGCTTCCCCGGCCTGGACCGCTTTTGGCCCAACCCGACGGAGGCCGCCGGCAACAAATGACGCGCGGCAGGTCCAGACCGCTGTACAATTAAATGGAAGTGGAGAATATTGATGGAAAATACCGTATTTCAATCCCGCCGAGTGATCCGAAAATACCGCCAGACGATCAATGCCCGACCGGAAACCGTCTTTCCCCTTTTGTGCCCGGTGCGGGAAGCGGAATGGCTCGACGGCTGGTGTGCTCACATGATTTATTCCCTGTCCGGAGTCATCGAAGAAGGCGCCGTATTCCGTACGTCGAAAAAAGGGGAGGCAGATACGATCTGGATCGTCACCAAACACGATGCCGCCAGCAAAGAAATCCAGTTTGTCCGTTTCACCCCGGATTCCAGGACTTGTGTGCTGGATATTTCCGTGATATCTAAAGGAGGCCATCAGTCCTTTGTGGATATTGCTTATACGTACACCGCCATCGCACCGAAAGGAAATGACTTTATCGACGGATTCAGCGAAGAAGCCTTCCTGGAAGATGTTCTCTTTTGGGAAAAATCCATGAATTATTTCCTTCAAACGGGGAAAAGGCTGGCAAGGCACGCCCATCCAAATGCAGCCGGCGCGTATTCGCCTCGACTGGAAAAGCACCAGGGAAGACACCGATGCGGTCCGAGGAAACAAAGCTGAAATCACTGGCATTGCGCCTCGGCGCAGACCTGGTGGGCATCACCACACGCGACATTCTCGCCGACGGGCCGCCGTCGGCCGATCCGCGCTATCTTTTGCCTTCCGCCAACTCGGTCATCTCCTTGGCGGTCTCGCTGGACAAAGACAGCTTACAGGACTTCATCTGTAAAAAATCGTGGGAGCCCCACTGCCACGACCGAAAAGCCATCGCCAAGAGGCTTTACACGATCGGCGATGCGCTTGCCGAAACGCTTCGTGCCGACGGGTACGACGCCGTCAATGTCGATCTCAATAATAACTACCGCCCTGAAGAATCCGCCGCCGACCTGACGGAGATGACCGAGTTTCATCCGGATTTTTCCCACCGCTACGGGGCTCTTGCCGCGGGGATAGGACGTTTGGGTTGGAGCGGCAATCTGCTGACCCGGGAATACGGCGCGCGGGTCGAATTGGGTAGCGTTCTGACTTCCGCGGCCCTGACGCCCGACGCGTCCATACCGGATGAGGACCATCCATGCGACAAGTGCAAAATGTGCAGCCGCGTTTGTCCCGTGGAGATGATCCACCCCAAGGCCTCGATGCAGGTGACCGTCGCCGGCATCACGGAAACCCTGTCCCGAAAACAGTCCAACACCCGCTGCTGGATTGGCTGCACCGGATATGAAGGGCTGGCGCCTTCGGGGACCTGGTCCAACTGGAGTCCCTACCGCCTCGGTCGCCCGCTGCCCGGTGAAAAGGAAGCGTTGGACGCCCTGTGCATCCGCCTCCAGAAGGCCGATCCCCAGATGCAGGGCCCCGATAACAGCTTCAGCAACTATCGACAGGCGGTCTTTGATCCTGAATGGTTTTACTACACGGTATGCGGGTTCTGCCGCAGCGTCTGTGCACCCCGCCGGGAAGAACGGCTTGCCAACCGAAAGCTGATCATCAATTCGGGCACCGCCGCCTTAAAGTTGGACGGATCCCATGTGGTGGCCGAAGCCGATGCCTGCGAGATGGCGACCCCCTACGGCCTCCGCGTGGTGGTACCACGCGGAGAGCTCACCAAAAAACCGAAGAAAATCCGACGATGGCCGGGCCAATTCCCGCTGGACAGGGAGGTTATCCGATACCTTCGCCGAGAGGCGGCGTCATCAGGTGAAAATTGCATTGCCGATTAAGGCCTTATGCGGGCCAATGAATCGATGAGGAGCGCGACGTGGGCAACGAAAAGGATAAGAGTGCGTGGGCCGTCGGGGGAACAACGCTTATCGGAATCGGTGTCGGATTCATATTTCTCAAAACTTCCGTCCTGTACTTTATGGCGTCCATTTTGATCGGAATTGGAACCGGGCTTTTAATCGCGTGCTTCCTTTCAAGAGAGAAAAGAAGCTCTTCTTAAGGGCGCGAACGCGTCACCCCTGCAGGTTCAATCGCCTTCCACGACTGCACAGCATATGAGCGGTGCCATAAATACACCGGAAAGGCCGCGGCGATTGCAGCGCCTCATCATCGAGGCGCTTGGAACGCCCATTCGCCGGGCACGAGAAATGGAGAAATCATGACCGGTTTCCACGACTATGCCCAATATGATGGACTCGGTTTAGCTGAGTTGGTGAGAAAAAAAGAGGTCCACCCAAAAGAGTTGATCACCGCCGCGATCCATCGAATTGAAGACCTTAACCCTCAACTCAACGCCGTGATCCATAAAATGTACGACCTGGCCCGGAAAACAGCTGAAGGGAACCTGCCCGACGGTCCCTTTAAAGGCGTTCCGTTTCTTCTGAAAGATCTTCTTGCCGACTATGCCGGTGTCCCCACGCGCAGGGGCAGCCGGTTTTATAAGGATTTCGTGCCCGACGGAGACTGCGAAATCGTCAGACGGTATAAGGCTGCCGGGGTCATCGTTCTCGGCAAGACTAACACTCCCGAATATGGGTTGCTTCCGGTGACTGAACCGGAACTCTTCGGCCCCTCCCGTAACCCCTGGGACCCGGCCCGCACGACGGGGGGCTCTAGCGGGGGTTCCGCCGCCGCCGTCGCCGCGCGTATGACGCCTTTCTCCCATGGCAACGATGGGGGCGGGTCCATCCGCATTCCGGCTTCCTGCTGCGGTGTGTTCGGCCTCAAGCCCACCCGAGGTCGGACACCCCTCGGCCCTGACCGGGGAGAGGCCTGGCAGGGCCTGGTCTGTAACCATGTCCTGACCCGGTCCGTGCGCGACAGTGCGGCAATGCTCGATGCCACCGCCGGTCCGGACGTGGGGGCCCTTTATTTCCCTCCACCGCCTTCCCGTCTTTTCCGTGAAGAAGTGGGGACAGATCCGGGAACGCTACATATCGCCTTTACTTCAAAATCCTTTTTGCCCGGTGCTGTGCACAAGGACTGCGTCCAGGGTCTGGAAGCAACCGTCAAGCTGTGCCAGGACCTCGGCCACGAAGTGGTGGAAGCGGCTCCGGAAGTGGACGGAGAAGCATTTGCCAGAGCGTTTTTGACGATGGTATGCGTCGAAACCCGAGCCGACATTGAAGAATCCGAAACCCTTTTCGGCCGTAAGGCCACGTTTAAGGACTTTGAGCCCGGAACCTGGGCCAGCGCTTTGATCGGCAAACAAATCCGGGCCCCGGAGTTTTCCAGAGCCAACCGGTTGCTCCAAAGCAGCGGCCGCCTGTTCGGGCAGTTCTTCGAAGACTACGATGTGTTGATGACCCCCACCCTGGCCGGTCCGCCCGTGGAGATCGGTGCACTGCAGCCCCGGGGTCTTGAGGCCTTTTCCATGAAACTGCTGGGAAGTCTTCACGCCGGCGGCCTGCTCAAGAGGTTCGGAGGCATCGATGCGATTGTCGATAAAATCCTTGGTTTCATCCCTTACACCCCCCTGTTCAACGCCACCGGCCAGCCGGCCATGTCGATTCCGCTGCATTGGAACGATGCGGGACTGCCCATCGGCATCCATTTTGTCGGCCGTTACGGCGACGAGGCCACTTTATTCCGTCTGGCCGGTCAGCTCGAACAGGCAAAGCCCTGGGCGGGCCACATCCCCCCCATCTGCAGGGAAGTGAAATGACGGCAACCATCCACCCCTGCTGAAAGACACTGTTTTATTATTGGATCGGTGGGAGGAAAAAAGATGACGGTCCAAAAAGGGTACAAAAAAAGATACAAAACAGGCGACACTCCCTGGGACATCGGAAAGCCGGACTTCAATCTCGTCGAGGGGGTCACCAAACACCCGATCCTAGCCTGCAGCGCTCTGGACATCGGATGTGGCACCGGCGACAATTCCATATGGCTTGCCCAAAACGGCTTTCAGGTGATCGGCACCGATACTTCGGAAATTGCGATACAGAAGGCAAAAGAAAAAGCGAGCCGAGCCGGCGTGAAATGCGATTTCAGGATCGTTGATTTTCTTGAGAATCCCGTCAAAGGGGCGCCTTTCGGTTTCGTTTTCGACAGGGGCTGTTTTCACTCATTCGCTTCTGAAAAGGATCGGAGACGGTTTGCCCAAAATGTCGCTGCCCATTTGGAAGAAGACGGCCTGTGGCTCACCCTCGCCGGGAACGCAGATGAAGACCGCCGGGGTCCCGGGCCGCCTCAGCGTACCGCGGGGGAGATCATTTCGGCGGTGGAGCCTTATTTCATGATCCTTTCCCTGATATCCACCCATTTCGGCTCCAATCATCCCAATCCGCCCCGAGCCTGGCGATGCCTGATGCAGAAACGTTATGCCGCCTGATCGTTTTTGGGGTATTTTCTTAAGGGTTTTTATCCATCAAGCAGAATCTCGGAGGTCAATCAGATGGCAAAACATATCGGAATCGTGGCCTGCAGCGCCGAAGGCGCGGCCCTGTGTTACCGCACCCTTTGCGCCGAAGCCCCCGCTGTCATGGGCGAACACATGCACCCGGAAGTCTCCATGCACACCCACCCCCTGGCCGAATACATGATCCATATCCGTGCCGGAGATTGGGCGCAGGTAGCCGAATTGATGCTGTCTTCGGCGAAAAAGCTTGCGTCCATCGGCGCAGCATTCGCCGTGTGCCCGGACAACACGATCCACCAGGCCTTTGACCGGGTGGCGGCCGGGTCCCCCATCCCGTGGCTGCACATCGCCGAATCCGTGGCCAGGAAAGCAAAGGAAAGCGGGTACCAAATCCTGGGGATCACGGGCACCAAATACCTGATGACCGGCCCGGTCTATCCCGATACGCTGGCCAGGTTCGGCATGGGATGGCGGATTCCGGAAGCCGCCGACCGCGAGCGCATCGACACCGTCATCTTCAAGGAACTCGTCAACGGCATCATCACGGAGGACTCGCGGCAGTACTTCAACGGCGTCGTCGAAAAAATGAAGGAAGCCGGATGCGATGCGGTGATCCTGGGGTGCACCGAGATCCCGTTGCTGGTGGATCCCGGCGACTGCCCCCTGCCGATCCTGGACTCGACGCGGCTTTTGGCCCGGGCGGCCTTGAAAGAGGCGCTCGGGGAGGGATTTTCATGATCGGCACATGGGTGAATACGGGGACCGTCATTGCCGGGGGGCTCATCGGGGTGGCCATCAGCAAGCGTCTGCCCGAACGCTTCAAAACCATCGTCATGCACGGACTGGGGCTTTCCACCCTCTTGATCGGATTCCAGATGGCCCTTTCCGGAAAGCGGCTCCTCCTCACGGTGGGGTGCCTCCTGGCAGGCGCCGTGGTGGGGGAAGCCGTGAACATCGAGGGCGCCGTGGAGCGGCTGGGGGAATGGTTCAAAAGACGCGCCCGCTCCAACTCCTCCACGTTCGTGGAAGGCTTCGTCACCGCATCCGTGCTCTATTGTACGGGGGCCATGGTAATCGTGGGGTCCATCCAGGACGGAACCCTGGGCGATCCCTCCACGCTTCTGGTGAAATCACTTCTGGACGGCATGGCATCCATCGCCCTGGCCTCCACCTTCGGCATCGGGGTGGCCTTTTCCGGGCTCTCGGTTTTGGCGGTCCAGGGGTCCATCACCCTGCTGGCGTCAAAATTGACCTTCCTTCAGGTCCCCGGCGTCCTGGAGGCCGTCACCTCCACGGGCGGTCTTCTCATCGTGGCCATCGCCTTCAATTTATTGACCCAGGCGCGCATCCGCGTCGGGAACATGGTCCCGGCCCTGGTCTTTGCCGCATTGTTCGCCTATTACTGGAATCCAAGCTGAGCGTTTCAATGAAAACGTAAAAGCCAAATTATGATACGACAAAGCAAAAAGATCCAGATGCAAGGCTCACAAATTCTTCAGGATGAGGTGTGCTTATATGTACACCGCAACGCCGAAGAATGCAGCGCAACGCCGCAGATGGACTTTTTGCAAAGCCATCAGTTCTTGATCTTCCAGGATCCGTCAGGCTGGCGACACGCGGTGCCGTAAGCCTGTTCCTCTTTCCCGCCGATGATGACGGTCTGCTGGTATTCCCGGCAATACTCCTCTTCCTTGGTGATGATGACACGTCCGGAGTGTCCGGTTTCCGGGTTGTACCACTGGTGGCCTTCCCCCACCCGGGACGTCTCGATGGATTCCCTGACGATGGAAGAGTGAACCCGCTGTTCTTCGGCGTTCAGCTGATCCCACATGCGGCCTAGCTGGTTTCCCACCAGACCGCCCACCACCATGCCGATACCGGCGCCCAGAGCCCGGGCCGAGCTGTCTCCGCCCACCTGGTGCCCGAGGATCGCCCCGGCCAAAATCCCCGTGAGCGTTCCCACGGTTTCTCCGCCCCGATTCCCCGGCGCGCACGAAATCACCGAAACCACCATCAAGATTACACACAACAGGGATACTCTTTTCATGGGTCTAAATCCTTTCCGTTTTGTCTTGAAAAACTCCCTTTACTTTATCCATCCCAAAGGCGAATGGCAACTCTTGCCTTTTCCTCAAAACCATCATCTGTCGTTTCGTGGGGGAATATACGGGTTGAAATATCCGATGCGGACCCTTGGAAAGCGCTTCCGGACTTCATCAAGCAAGGACGCAACCCCCATGGGCGTTCCCAGAGGGGCGACACGCTTCATGGCCTTTAGGTAGGCCAGCGGGTCCATATTGAGATTCCGCCACTGGATCATGTGGACGGGATAGGTTTTTAGAAAACGGAACAAGGCCCGGGCTTCTTCGGGGGTGTCGGTAAATCCGGGAAGGTTCAAGTAATTGATGGAAATGAATTTTTTCATCTCGATCCCGGTTTCCACCGTTTGCATCACATCCGAAAAGGTATATCCTTTCGGCCGGAAATACGCGTGGTAACAGTCCTTCCGAACGCTGTTCATGCTGATCCGGATGGAATCGAGACCGGCGGCAAAAAGGCGTTTAACCACGGCCGGGAGGCTTCCGTTGGTGTTGAGATTGAGGGTTCCGCCGCCGGTCTCGGTCCTGATTTTTCGGATGGCCGGCTCGATGACCCGGGCCGCGGTGAGGGGTTCCCCTTCGCACCCCTGGCCGAAGCTGACCACGGCCTTTTTCACCCGGCGAATATGATGAAGGGCCACCTCGGCAATCTCCCGGGGAGAGGGCGTGAAGGCGATCCGTTCCTGACTGCAGGGAATATCGCTTTTCTTCTGAAGGGAAATGCATCCCAAACACCGGGCGTTGCATCTTGTGGCGGTGGGAAGCGGGGCTTCGTAACGACCCAGGAAAAAATTTTTCCCGGCAGGGCATCCATATACCAAGGCGCAATGTTCCAGGTGCCGCACCAGGCGGTTTTTCGTCAAGCGTTTCCGAAGGGCTTCAATCCCCCGGGCAACGGCCTCGGGGTTCATCCGGCGCAGATCCTGGCGGGGTTCGGTATCCACGCAAAGGGCCGCGGAACGAAATCCACGCCGGTGCCACCCCGCCGCCCCGTAGGAAAATAAGGGCAGCGGCTTTGCCCCGGATCTTTGCCGGTAGGCGCACAGGGCGGTGATCATATGCCCCGGCGAATTGAAAAGGGCCACGGGATAGATGGGCTCCCCCGGGGCATGGGGGTTTTCCTTCAATATCCGGATGCGGCCCGAACCCGGATCGAACACCACTGGGTATCGATCGGGAAGGTACATGAATTCGGTGCCGTGGGGGACAGGAATGGAATTTTCAACCGTTAACGGCAGGAATATGGACCCGGACATGCCCACCGCCCGGTATCCGTCAAGCTCGAAGATGCGGCCGCCGGCATCCGCCGCCACGGCGTTTAAAAATAAAAAAGCTGATGCCATGAGAAAAGCAACGGGATAAAAAGCCGGGCGCCGGACCATGGAAATTCGACACCGCCCGCCACCCGGAGAAGGACTGTCATCATATTTCCTGGATCTCGATGCGGTCCACGTACTTGACCCAGTCGTATCCGTAGTATCCTTCGGCCACCGCCCTCAAGGGGGAACCGTGTTTTTGGGGCAACGCCTTTCCGTTGACATGGTAGGCCAGAAAAACCCGATCGGAACGGATGTCTTCCATGGGGAACCGCTGGGTTTTGGCATACGATCCCTTGGGTCCGGAAAGGATCGCGGCGGCGGCCTTTTCCTTGAACCCGGCCGCATTGATCAAGGTCCGGATGGAGATCCCTTTCCATAACCCGATGTTGGCAAAGACCCCCGGGCAGATCATGAGGACTTTTCTTTCAAAAGCGGGCATTTCAAGTATCCGGGAAAAAGTCCACGGCCGTTCCGCCGGCACCGGAAAGGGTAAGCTTCCAGGATGCCGGGGCGACCGCATGATCGGATAAGCCCATCACCCCGAAGTCCTTCAGCGGCGTAATTTCCACATGGGCGGCATCCAGATTCGCAGGGTTCCGGTTGACAAGACTTTCCCGGGTCGTCTCCCTGGGCAAAACAATCTTTTTGACGGCGGCAAAAACCTTCCCGAAAGCCACCGGGATCAGGGAGCCCATCAGAAAAATGGTAAGCACACCTGTATCAACGCATCTGAGGAATCGTCTTCGATCGCTCATGGGATATGACCTGTAGGGTGGTATTTTAAACGGCGTTCATGCAACGGCGCTATTTGATTTTCCCGAGGATGGCGCCTGCGATGGTGTTTTTCTGGATTTCCCGGGTCCCTTCGTAGATCTCGGTGATCCGGGCGTCCCGGTAAAAGCGCTCCACTTCGTATTCCTGGATGGCCTCGTCCGCCACTTCCACGGCGGTGCGCCCCGCGACCATCTTGGCCATGGAGGTGAGCTTGGGATCGATCCTTCCCTGGTCGAAGTTCCAGGCCGCCTTGTAGGTGACCAGGCGGGCCAGCTCGATCTTGGTGGCCATGTCGGCAAGTTTGTGCTGGGTCACTTGGAACTGGGCAATCTTTTTCCCGAACTGCTCCCTTTGCTTCACGTAATCGAGGGCCCGGTCGAAAGCGCCCTGGGCGATCCCCAGGCCTTGGGCCGCTATCAGGATGCGGCTTTCGTCGAAAAACTCCAGGACCTGGTAAAATCCATTCCCCTCTTTTCCCACCAGATGGTCCAGAGGGACGCGGACGTCCTTGAAGTTGACCTCGGCGGTGGCCATCATGTGGATCCCCATCTTGTCCCCCACATCGGCGGTGGTGACCCCTTCCCGGTCCCCTTCCACGAGGATCATGCTGATGCCGCGATAAGACGGCGAGGCGTCGGCGTCGGTCTGGCAAAGCACCGTGAAAAAAGCGGCCAGGCCGCCGTTGGTGATGAATGTCTTGGTGCCGTTGATCACCCAGACGTCCCCGTCCTTGACGGCGCTGGTGTCCATGAAGGTGATGTCGGATCCATGGCCGGGTTCGGTGAAGGCGCCGCCGGAGAGAGCCTTTCCTTCCGCCACGGGGGGAAGGTATTGTTCCTTCTGGGCGTCGGTGCCGAACCGCAGAATGCATTCGGAGGCAAAACTGGCCAGGATCACCGCACTTCCGATGCCCGAATCCCGGCGGCAGAATTCTTCGGCGACAAGGACGTTCTCCAAAACACCCAGTCCCTGGCCGGAATACGCCTCCGGGAAGTGGATTCCGATGAATCCCAAGTCCGCGGCCTTTTCCCAGATTTTTTTCGGAAATTCATGCGTCCTGTCCAGTTCCAGTGCCAGTTCCTTGTCGAATTCCCCTTTGGCAAATTCATAGGCCGCCTTTTGGATCTCTCGGTGCGATTTCGTCAGCTCAAAATTCATGATCAACGCCCCCTTGTGCCGTGTGGATGTTTCCGAGCCGTGTTTTTCTTTTTGCGTTTTTGAACGCTACCACAGACCCCACGGGAATTCAAGGCGTTTGCCGGTCCCCTGCCCGGGGCTCCCGGGAAAAACATCCTATGGGGTTTTTTGAAAATTTTATTGGTTTTCAAAAGGCACCGGATCTGATATGCTGATCTTTTAATTGAAACCTTCCAGCTGCAAGCTGCGGGGAATGCGTTTGCTGTTGCGGTTCATTTTAAAGGAGTATTTCTCATGTCGTTTACCATTGCTTTGGCCGGAAAAGGCGGCACCGGAAAAACCACCCTGGCGGGACTGGCCGTGAAATATCTCGTCAGTCATGACAAGGCCCCTGTCTTGGCCGTGGATGCCGATGCCAACGCCAACTTCAACGAAGTGTTAGGCGTGAACGTGGCCGAAACATTGGGGGACGCCCGGGAGCAGATGAAAAAAGGCCAGGTCCCCTCCGGAATGACCAAGGACATCTTCATATCCATGAAGCTCGAAGAGGCCGTGGTGGAAGCCGATGGATTCGACCTCATCGTCATGGGCCAACCCGAAGGACCCGGCTGCTATTGCGCCGCCAACTCCCTTTTGACCGGATTCCTGGAAAAGCTCACCAACAACTACCCGTACATCGTCATGGACAACGAGGCCGGCATGGAGCACATCAGCCGCCTGACTACCAAAAACGTGGACATTCTGCTCATTGTCTCGGATACGTCCCGGCGGGGTTTAACGGCCGCCGCCCGGATCAACACCCTTGCCAAGGAGTTGAACATCGGCGTGGGGAAGAGCTTTCTGGTCATCAACCAGACCAAGGGAGAAAATGTGTCGAGTCTCATGGACTTTATCAAGGAAGACGGCGTCGAACTGCTGGGCACGATTCCCGAAGACGAGACCGTTTATGAATATGACCTTCACGGGCGGCCCACCATCACCCTGCCCGACGAGAACCCGGCCGTGAAGGCCGCCTTTGACATGTTCGATCAAATCATCAACTAACCTTCAGATTGAAATCGAAAAGGCCCATGAAAAAAACCGGGTATCTTTACGAAGAAAGCTTCCTTTTGCACGAAACCAGTTCCTGGCATCCGGAAGTACCGGAACGATTGAAAGTGATCCACCAGGGCATCGAGAAAGCCGGGCTGCTTCCGGATCTGGTTCCCATCAAAGCATTCCGGGCCAACATGCGATGGATCGAAACGGTGCATGACAAAAATTACGTGGACCGGTTCAACGATGCGTGTATTTCAGGGGTCCGGGTCTTCGACTGCCCCGATAACCAGATGTGCGGCATGACCTTCGAGATCGCCATGCTGGCCGTGGGCGGGGTCCTCAAGGCCGCCGACATGATTCTGAAAGGCGGCATCGATAACGCCTTTTGTGCGGTCCGGCCGCCGGGGCACCACGCCGAGAGATCCAACGCCATGGGGTTTTGTTATTTCAACAACGTGGCCATCGCCGCCCGTTATTTTCAAATCCAAGGGGGAATGAAACGAGTGGCCATCATCGATTTCGACGTCCATCACGGGAACGGCACCCAGCACATCTTCGACGAGGATCCCACCGTTTTTTATTACTCCATTCACCAGCATCCTTCCTTCGCCTATCCGGGGACGGGCCGGGATTTCGAACAGGGGGTCGGAAAAGGCGTCGGATTCACCAAGAATTCGCCGGTGCTCCCCGGCCAGGGGGATGACACGTACCGGCTCTATCTTCAAAGGGACCTCATCCCGGCCATGGAACAGTTCAAGCCCGAGATGATCATCGTTTCGACGGGGTTCGACGCCCACATGGACGATGACATGTCCGACATCCGCCTGACAACGGAATGCTTTTCCTGGATCATGACACACATTACGGCCCTGGCGGAAAAACACACCGGGGGACGACTGCTCTCCGTCCTGGAGGGGGGATACGCCCTGCAACGGCTGGGGGAATTGGCCAGAAATCACGTCACCATCTTGTTGAATGGAGGAATCGATGTTCATTAAAAAATCGATGGCTTCAAAGGTCATCACCATAGATCCGGAATCCGGCATCCTGACCGCCCGGGAAAAGATGAAAGCCGCTAAAATCCGGCATCTTCCCGTGGTGGACGCAGAAGACCGCGTGGTGGGGATTATCACGGACCGGGATATCCGCAGCGCCATGCCGTCCATTATTTTTCAGGATTACGACAGCCGTGAAGAACGCGACAAACTCGCCAAAATCAAGGTCAAAGACGTCATGACGGCCAACCCGATCTGCGTCCATCCCACCCACACCATCCAGGACGCCCTCCTCCTGGTGCAATCCCACCGGTTGGGTGCGCTCCCCGTTGTCGACGACACAGGGCGGCTCAAGGGGATCATCGGTGTCCGGGACCTGCTCCGGGCCTTTGTCAACGTCTTGGGAATCGGAGAACCCGGTACCCTTTTGTGTATCCTGGTGGAAGACAAGATCGGGACCATGAAACGGATCGTGGACGCCATCACGGAAGAAGGCATCTCCTTCGGGAGCATCCTGGTGGCTCGTTATTGGGAAAAGGGAAAGCGAGCCGTTTTTCCCTATTTGCTGACCCAAAACGTGAGCCGCGTCAAAAAAAAGCTGGCCGATCTTGGCTTCACGCTCCTGGATCCCCTGGAATGGTATATTGATCAGCTCCCTACGGATGAAAGATAAGGCGCCCGCAGTCCCGGGATCTTTTTTTAAAAAGGGTGCCTGCCCTTACGGTCCCCTCTACATTTATTACTTCGACGGAATCGTCCGGGACGAGATTCCTGCTTCGGACAAGACCTTTCTGGGCAACTGGAAAGAGGATAAGGCCTCTTTCTTGTTCTTTTCCCGGCCGGCGCAAAAGACTGTGGACGCATTGTTGGCAAAGCGGCCGGATCTGCGTCTGATCGATCACTTTTACCTCGATTACACCCATTGGCAGGGGACCGATCTCGCCCCGTTCCAAATCGGCCCTTTACGGGTGGTACCCTATTGGTTTCATAAAGACGCCCCGGAAACCCCCATGGACGCTCCGCAGACTCTGGTCCTGGATCCGGGGCTGGTTTTCGGTTCAGGGGCGCATCCCACCACCCTGGATTGTCTGAAGCTCTTGGTTTCCCTCTTGGCGCAGGAGCAGTTCCATACCGTCATGGACCTGGGAAGCGGCACCGGCATCCTGGCCATAGCTGCCGTAAAACTGGGATGCCGGTGCGCCGTTGCCGTGGATCTCAATCCCCTTGCGGCGGCCACAGCCCAAAAAAACATCCGGCGCAATGGGATGGAAAGTAAAATCCTTGCTATTCAAGGGGATGCAAAGGATTTTATTGACGGGCCGGCCGATCTCGTGATAGCCAATATCCATTACGATGCCCTTCGACACCTGCTGAATGCAGCAGGATTGAATCAAAAACGATGGGTGCTGGTTTCCGGATTGATGCGCAGTGACGCCCGCACGGTTGCCGATGCATTGCCTGCCCGGGGGTTTGATGTGGTGGAATCCCGAAACCACAAGGGGATATGGTTTTCGTATCTTGCGAAAAACCGTATGCCCTCCCTTGACCGGGGAGCCCCGCGCTTCAGGGCGGGAGGGCTCCACATAAAAGCAAGGATTCGAGAGGCCAAGAGGTCCATGGGTTAAGTGGCTTTGCCAGGGACTGCAGGATTTTCCTTTGAACCCTCGGACCCTTGACTCCTTGGATCCTTTCTCGATGAATCCTCGGGGGTGAAAGATGCGGATCAAGTGCTGGGGTTCCCGCGGTTCCATTCCGGTTTCCGGACCCGAGTACATCAAGTACGGGGGGGACACCACCTGCCTGGAAATCCGAACGCGAAGCGATGACATCCTCATCATCGACGCCGGCACCGGGATTCGGAGGCTGGGCCAGCGCCTGATCCAGGAAAATCGACTGGAGTACCACCTCGTCTTCACCCACTGCCACTGGGACCACATCATGGGCTTTCCCTTTTTCAAGCCCACCCTGTTCTCCCAGGCCCGCTTGATTGTCCATAACGGTTCTTTTCATAAAAATTACGCCAAGCACATCCTTTCCCGGATCATGTATCCCCCCAACTTCCCGCTGAAATCCTCGGACATCGACGCAACGATTATTTTTAAAAAAAATCTCCCGGGTCCTTTCGAAATCGGTTCCGTGACGCTGACCCCCATCCCTTTGAGCCATCCGAATACGGGATTCGGCTACAAACTGGAAGAAGACGGAAAGACGTTCGTGTTTCTCACGGACAATGAACTGGGCCACGTACATCCTCACGGATTGTCCTATCCGGATTACCGGCGGTTTTCGGAGGGTGCGGACATTCTCTTTCATGATGCGGAGTTCACCCCCGAGGAATACGAAACCACCATACGCTGGGGGCATTCCTCTTACCGTGAGGTCCTTCAAATGGCGCTGGAGGCCGGGGTCGGCACGCTCGGACTCTTTCATTTGAACCAGGACCGCTCCGATGCCGACATGGACCGCATCGTGGAGGATTGCAGAAACCAAATCGCCAAAAGCGGCTCGGATATGGAGTGTGTGGCTGTGGCCACGGACATGGAATTTACACTTTAACGGCTTTGTGAAGCCCCCCGCTCTGAAGCGCGGGGCTCCCCGGTAAAGAAATTACCTGTTTTGGATAGCTTCCCTCAACCCCGACTTAAAGGGCGGGGCTTGCGGGAAGCGTTACGGTCATTTATGGAAGCACTCATCAAACAAGCGGCAAAGGACCTGGCAGCCTGCAAAGAAGCGGTGGCGCTCACCGGAGCCGGAATCTCGGTGGAAAGCAATATCCCCCCCTTCCGCGGAAAAGGGGGGATCTGGGAAAAGTTCGATCCCATGGAATACGCCCACATCGACGCCTTCATGAACGATCCGGCCAAGGTCTGGAACACCCTGCTCAAGGACATGAAAGAAGTCATGGACCGGGCCGAGCCCAACCCGGGGCATTTGGGACTCGCCCGCCTGGAGGCCTTGGGCAAACTCAAAACGGTGATTACGCAGAACGTGGACGGGCTGCACCAGTTGGCAGGGAACACGGATGTCATCGAGTTCCACGGTAACTTTGCATGGCATTACTGCCTGTTATGCAAAACCCGCTTGAAGACCGGTGACGTGGATATCTCCCGGATCCCCCCCCGGTGCGCCTGCGGAGGCATCTTCCGGCCCGAGGTGGTCTTCTTCGGTGAAATGATTCCCACCCAGGCCCTGTGGCGCTCAAGGCAGGCGGCGTCCAAATGTGACCTGATGCTGGTGGTGGGAACTTCGGCGGTGGTACAGCCCGCCGCCCTCATGCCCGTCATCGCCAAGCAGGCTGGCGCCAAAGTCATCGAAATCAACCCGGAAATCACGCCGCTGACCGGGAGCATCAGCGATTACCTGATTCAGGGCAACGCCGGGGAAACCCTTTCCGCCATTCTCGCGGAACTCGACGCGTTGCTCTAGAGGATCATGGGGGGAAAAGCGGTCGGGCCGGGATGGGTGCTCACCGTGGATCTCCCTCCCCCGTCCCTGAACAACAACACGGCAGATGCCGACCGTCTGGCAGACGCGTTGAAGCAGGCGCTTCCCGCGGACGCCGTCTGCATGGATCTGCCCCTGATTCGCGCCCTTCCCCAAAAGCTCAGGAAACACCACTTCCGGGTTCGATGCGTAGTTTTCAAAGGGCTAAACGAAACCGTCCTCACCGCCGTTCTGGACCCGGAAGATCCCATGCCGGTTGCCGGTTTGGCCCTGGACATCGGAACCACCACCATTTTCATGCGCCTCGTAGATCTTGAGGCCCAAACCCTCCTTCGCGAGATCGCCTTTTCCAACCCCCAGGGCCGCATCGGACCGGATGTGTTGACCCGGATCCTTTACGCGGAAACGGATGAAGGGCTTTTTGAACTGAACCGGCTGTTGATGGAAACCCTCAACCGGCACATCAATGACCTTTGCGCGCAGTGCGGTATTGAAACCCACCGGATTTTTTTGGTCTCTGTTGCCGGAAATACCGCCATGACCCATCTTTTCCTGGGCCTTTGTCCCCGCCACCTGATCCGGGAGCCTTACATTCCGGCGGTCAACCGCATCCCTTTGCTTTTCGCCGGGAACTTGGGGCTGGGGCTCCACCCGGAGACCCGGGTCTATGTCTTTCCCAATATCGGCAGTTACTTCGGAGGGGACCTCTTTGCGGGCATCTTTTTTTCGGGATTGCATGAAAAGGATTCCCTTTCCTTACTGGTGGACGTGGGGACGAATGCGGAGGTGGTCCTGGGGACCCGGGAGTGGCTCATGGCCTGCGCCGGGGCCGCCGGACCGGCGCTGGAAGGCGGCGTCACCCGGATGGGGATGCCGGCCGGACCGGGGGTCATCGACAAGGTCACCATTGATTCCAAGGCCCGCCGCGTGAGCGTGCGCACCATCGGGAATCATCCGCCGAAAGGAATCTGCGGATCCGGACTCATTGACCTAGCGGCCCAGCTCTTCCGTGCCGGGATGATCGACATCCAGGGCAAATGGATCCCGGCGGCGTGCGGAAAGCGCCTGGTGGAGCAAGACGGGGAATGGCGTTTTGTGCTGGTGCCGGCCCGGGAAACGGCCGGCGGCGGCGATCTTACCCTGACCCAGGCCGACCTGGACAGCCTCATGCGCTCCAAGGCCGCAATGTACACCATCCTTGAAACCTTGACCCGGGCGGCAGGAGTTTCCTTCGAGGAGATCGACGCCTTTTACGTGGCCGGAACCTTCGGATCCGTCATCGACCCCGAATCCGCCATCACCCTCGGCATGCTCCCCGACCTGCCCCGGGACCGGTTCCATGTCCTCGGGAACAGCGCCATCGGCGGCGCGGTTCGGGTGCTTTTTTCCCGGGAGGGCACCGGCCGGGTCGCGGCCATCCGGGACCGAACCACCTACCTGGAACTCAACGTGAATCCGGATTTCATGAATCGGTTCAGCGCGGCCAAGTTTATCCCGCACACCGATATTTCCCGGTTTCCCTCGGTGACGATCCCATCGTCCCCCCACCCTCTTGCGTCTGCACCCCCGGAGGGGGCATCATGAATCTTGTCTTTTTTTTCATCGTCATGACGGCCTTTTGCTTCGGGGCCGTCCGTCAAATCCTCTGGACACCCACAGCCGGGGAAGTCTCCCCCATGGAAGCCCTGTCCAAGGCAATGGTGGAATCGGCCGCCGGATCCGTGGACCTGGCCATCGGGCTTGTGGGGGTCATGACGCTGTTTTTGGGTCTGATGAAGGTGGCCGAGGCCGGGGGGATGCTTACCCTTTTGGCGCGCCTCATCCGCCCCATGATGGTGCGCCTTTTTCCGGAAGTGCCGCCGGAGCATCCGGCCATGGGAGCCATGATCCTGAACCTGTCCGCCAATGCCCTGGGGCTCGGGAACGCCGCCACGCCTTTCGGGATCCGGGCCATGCAGGAACTGGACACACTCAACCCGAAGCGCGGCACCGCCACGGATGCCATGGCGTTGTTTCTGGCCATCAACACCTCTTCGGTCACGCTTCTGCCCACCGGCGTCATTGCATTGCGGGCCGCCGCCGGATCGGCGGATCCCGCCGGAATCCTCCCCACCACGCTCTTTGCCACAGCCGGATCGACCCTGGTGGCCATCCTTTCCGCCAAGCTCTACGCCCGGCTTTCCCGATTCCGGAAACCCCTTCCGGCGGACCCGGAAATCGCGGCCCAAAGATCCCTTTCGGCAGATCCGGAAACACCCACCGCTCCGCCGCCCTACCCGGCATGGGTCAGCGGGATCGCCTTGTCCGCATTGCTGGCCTTCATCCCGGTCACCGTTTTCTACGGGAAAGCCGTTTCTCCGTGGATCCTCCCCGGGCTGATGGCCGGATTTTTGGCCTTCGGCGTGATTCGGAAGGTGCCCATCTATGAAACGTTCGTGGAGGGCGCCAAGGAAGGATTCCAGGTGGCGGTGCGCATCATTCCCTATCTGGTGGCGATTCTCGTGGCCGTGGGACTCTTCCGGGCCAGCGGGGCCATGGAGGCCATCGTGGGGGGAATCGGCGGGATCACCGAGAAAATGGGTCTGCCGGCCCAGGCCCTCCCCATGGCCCTCCTGCGCCCCTTGTCCGGTTCCGGCGCCTATGCCGTACTGGCCTCCACCATCCAGGATCCGGCCGTGGGCCCGGACAGCTATGTGGGGTACCTGGTGTCCACACTTCAGGGCTCCACGGAGACCACGTTTTACGTTATCGCGGTCTATTTCGGGGCCGTTGCGGTAAAAAGGATGCGGTATGCCCTGGCGGCGGCCCTCACCGCGGATGCGGCGGGAATTCTTTTCGCCGTTCTCGCCTGTTCCTGGCTCTACGGTTGAAATGATTAGTATTCGGGCTTTCGGATCAAAAACAGATGAATGTAGCGAGGATCCAGGTTCTCGGGGGTGACGTCCCGGTACTCGCTTTCAAGGTCTTTGAAAAGATCTTCCAGGACGTGTCCCATTTGTGCCCGGATGGCCTCCGCGGAAAGGCCGGACCGGCCGCAAAGCCATTTTAAAAAATCGGCTTTTTCCGCCCGCCGGATCCGGCGGTTTTTCTTTTTGCCTTCCCAGAGCCCTGAAAAAAAGCCTTTGAAATCCTCCAGATGCAAAGGGATGACCCGAAGAGGATCCTCCTTTGGCTTCCTGTCCAAGCCGAGTCCATGTCCTGCCCAGAGGGTTAATAAACAGTTTTTATAATTGAAAAAAGGGCGATGGGCATGTTCCCTGACGTCGATGTGCAACCGGGCAAAAAGGCGATCCAGGGCGATGATGCCGTCCAGGGCGCACTCGGTTTTTTCAACGTCTTTCATGGCGGCAAATTCCCGGTAGACCACCCCGGTCCGGTAGTTGTCGAAATAAAGGGGGCGTTTGATCAACAACCCGCCCAACACGCCCAGACCCTCTTCCCCCCAGAAGGACAGGGAAAGCGCCTGGTTGGCGAACCATGCGCTCTTTCGCCACTTTTCCGCCCGCCATTTCAAGGTCTGGGCTGCACCGTAGCCCACCCGGAACAGATCTTCCAGGGGATGGTGAACCAGGAGGGCGGCAGCACGATTGGGCGACGGCGGTGCGTCCTCCGACGATACGCGCTCGATTCCCATGCTGAGATAACCGCAGGCTTTCCGGGCCACGTCTTTCAGGGTCTCCCGGTCCCGGATCATTTTCTGGTCCGCGGAAATGATCCGATTGCAAAGTGTTGCAAACTCGGTTTGAATCTGAAGAAGCATTACTTCCGGTTGGAGGCTTTCCAATGCCCGGGCGAAAAGGTTGTCCCGGGAAAGAACATGGGAGAAACTGATCGGCACCGGAAGCATCAGCTCGCCGATTCTTCGGGGAACAAATTTACCCCCTGTTTTTTTCAAGCGATCCGGGGATAAGGCCTGGTAGATGCCCAATGCGTCGTGGTAGGGGAAAAACCCTTTTTCCGCCAACCGGACATTGCGCAGGCGGAACATCTCCTCTTCGGACTCGGCCGGGATCACCCGGGTCGATTCCAGCATGAAAAAATGGTATTTCGGAAAATCGTATTCCGCCAGGCTTTTCAACAGGGCGGTCAGAACGGCCTCCCGCCTGTTTTTGTCCTCGGCGGAAGGGGGGGGATCAAAGGGATAATCGATCCACCGGACATAGAGGACATCGTCAAGGGTCATAAAATCGTTTCCGAAAATGGAAGGATCTTCGTCGTGTTCCCGGACCCTCAACTCCATGTTCTTGAAAAGGTACAGCTTGAAAAAATCAGCCTTTTCCTCCAGCACCCACCGGGAGAGGCGACGGGCATCGGCCTGGAGAAATCGATCCAGCCACCGCGTGACAGCAGGGCTGTCCAATCGTTCCCATTGCCAGGTTTCCATGTCCAAGAGGAATTCCCATTGTCGATCCGCGGCCAGGGACAAAAGCTCCACGGCATCGTCGGGCCCGATCTCTTGCACCAACAGATAAAAGTCCTCATCGGAAAAGGAATGCACCAGGGGGGCCGGATGCTCGGCGTCGAGTATCCGTTTCACGGCGTCTTCCGGAGGAAGATGTAAAATCGCCGAACGTTCCTCATAGAGCCGCTTGAGTTGCTTTTCGGTAGTGTCATCGGCAAGAAGGTCATCGTTCATCTAGGTTTCCTTCAACGTCATCAGGAGAATCCCCCCGGTCACGACAGATGCCGTGACGAGGAGCACCCCCCCAAAAAGGCTTTTCAAAAGGATCGTGCCGATCCCGAAACAAAACAGATAAACGGCCAACGCCCCGAAGGCCCACTGGAACAAGGCCCGTTTAAACCGGGGATTCCATTCGATTTCCGGATGAGTTCGCACCACCGGCCCCCAGAACGCGGGAAAGGGTTTGACCTTTCGACAAAACGCCGCCAGGTGGGCCTCATGCACGGGCGGGGTCAAAAAGCAGACCAGAATCCAGGCCGCCGTGGTGAAAAAAACCACCGCAAGGAAACGATGGGACCATTCCCACGTGGAAAACCATGCGCCGTATCCCAGGGCTTCGGCGACTCCCGGCGCCAAAAACGTGCTCAAGATCCCCGACACGGCCAGGGAGGCGATCTCCGCCCAGGCATTGACCCGCCACCAGAACCAACGCACCACGATGAGGATCCCGTAGCCGGCCGTGATCGTTGAAATATAATACCAGGCGCTGCTCACCGATTCAAGATGGTAGGCCACGAAAACCGCCAGGCCCAGCATGAGGATCGTCCCGGCCTGGGATGCCCGGACGTAGTGTTTGTCCGAGGCGTTTTTCACCAGAAACCGGCGATAGAGATCGTTGACCATGTAGGCGGCCCCGAAGTTGATATGGGTATCCACCGTGGACATGAACGCCGCCAAAAGGGAGGCCAGCATGATGCCCAACAGGCCTTTGGGAAACAGGTCCACGATGAGCAGGACATATCCCGATTCGGCCATGGGAAGATCGGGATAGATCACCAGTGAAACCAGCGCCGCCAGGATCATGGGCCAGTAGTTGAACCCGAACGCCACCGCGGCAAAAAGGATCGTGGCCCAGGAGGCATGGCGCTCGTCTTTGGAGGCGATGATGCGTTGGGTAATGGCCGGCGGGGGATTCCCCCACCATTTCAGGGAGATAAAAACGAGAAAGGTCAAAAAAAACGGAGAAGCCGTGTCTGGAAAAAAGGACAAAACGGATTCGGCCCGCCCTTCTCCAAAACGTTGGACAAGCCCGATAAGGAGTGCATCGATGCCGCCGATGCGTTTCAAGGCGAAAACGGCCAGCAGCAAGGACCCCGCCGAACCGATCCCGAATTGTAAAAGATCGGTGACGGCAATCCCCCACAATCCAGACAGGGCGGTGTACGCCCCCGTAAAGACCAGGATCCCGAGGAGAACGGCATCCGGGTCATATTCGGGGAGGACCACCTCCGCCACCGTCCACACCGCTTTCAGAATCCAGCCCAGGGTGATGGCGTTGGCGAAGATGCCGAAATACAGCCCCTTGAACCCCCTTAAAAACGCGGCGGGCCGGCCGTCATACCGGAGTTCGATCAGTTCCGCCGTGGTGATAATCCGGGAACGCCGTAACAAGGGAGCGAAGATGAACGCGCCCAATGCCCCGGCGCCCCCCAGGACAAAGGACCACGCATACCACACCCCCGAGATGCCGTCCTTGGCCACCAGGCCGGTGATCCCCAGGGGGGTATCGATGGCAAAGGCGGAAGCAATCATGGACATGCCGGCCAACCACCAGGGGAGGGATCGGCCCGAGACGAAATAATCGTCGACGCTTTTTTGGGAGCGTTTGGAAAGCATCAGGCCGATGCCCGCGGTGACGGCAAGATACAAAACGATGATAAACCAATCGATACCGGCCAATCTCATGGAATTCGGGCGTACCCTTTATGGGAGCGTCTTCAAGTGACGAAATCGTAAAAAGGCCGTTTTATTCACGCCGCACAAGCCTTTTTACGATCTTGTCCTCAAATCAAAGGGCGGTGAAGCGTATCGACCAGACCCGGTTGCATCGAAGGGGCAAGCCGCCCCGGCCTTTTTCGGATCCGCCTGCTGGATGTTGCTATGGACCTCAAGAAATTACGGCCGGCGCCCCTCGGAAAAGGCCGCCGCCTGCCGGGGGGTGACGATGGGGCCATACGTTTCTTTCAGTGCCGTCAATCCCTGCCGCTGTTCATGGAGTCCTTCAAAGAAGGCTTGGGGCACGCCGGATTCCTTTCCGTACGCCTCCAGCTGCAGGTCGATGCGGGCCAGGATGTTGTCCGTGTAAAGAGAAAACTGTTTAATATAAAGATCTTCGGGATAGGCCTTGTCGATCCTTTTTCGAAAAAGAACCGCCAGATCCTCGAACTTGGGGATCAAGCCGATGGGGGTGGAAATGGCCTCCATCTCCTTGTAGGCGCATTTTTCGAGCCAGGAGAGCCAGACTTTTACGTCTTTTTTTTCCCCCAAAAGCCCCTTGGACGCTCCCCCCCGGGCTTCATGGGTTAAAAAATAATTCAATCCCGCCATGACAGGCTGATACTCCGGTGCAATCCGCGGGCTTTCAAAAAAATCAAACTGGGCCTGCATATAATCCCCCAGGGAACCGGGGGTGAAGGGGGCGTTGGCCCAGGGCGCCCTTTTCACACCCGTGGCGCCCACCTCGGTGGCGGTGGCTGCCGAGACGATGCAGGCCCCGATAATAATCCCGTCACGGGGAGTCTTGGCCATCCATACCGGGGGCATGGTATCGCTGTCCCGTCCGGAGTAGGTGATGACCCGGGTGATCACTCCCTCGGGATCCTCCGCCGCTTCGGAATAATTGACCAGCGCCGAAGACCGGAGGGTGCACCGGGCGTTGGGGTGTGACATGGGGACCGGCTTCCCGCCGGCATCCGTCATCCCTTTGTGCCAGGGTCCCTGGAAGTTGATCCCTTTTTCGGGTGCGGGCTCCCCGTTTCCGGTCCAGTGGGGAATCCCCTTGTCATCGATGAGGACATTGGACCAGATGACCTCGGTCCCGGGGTTCCGGAGGCAGGCCATAAGTTTGGGATCTCCCTCCCAGTTTACATCTTCGACGATCCCGAAAATGCCGCATTCCGGATTGACGGACCGGATGGTGCCGTCTTTAGCGATCCACATCTGGGCCAGGTCGTCACCCACAAAAAAATCCCCGGCCATGGCGGTGGTGGTCTTCCCACAACCCGAAGGGGCCGCCCCGGTGAACCAGGTCACCCGCCCCCCGTCGCCTTCCATCCCGGTGATAAACATGTGCTCCGCCAGTTCGGATCCGCGCTTTTCGTAGACGGATCTGTCCACGGAAAACCGGTGGTTCCCTTTTTTCAGGAGTAGGGTGTTTCCGGCATAGGTGCAGTGCATGGAATAGGTGGTCTGATGGCTTCGATCCATGTAGACCCGGGCGTTGGGAAGGTCTTCGGGCCGGTTCAGTCCCTCACTGTGGATGTTGGCATAGAAATGATGCAAGCGCTCCACTTCACGGTCAAACACGTCGTAGGCGTTCCGATACAACAGCTCTGCGCTGTGGGCCACATACGCCGAGCTGGTAATCTCCAGGGCCGGGTTGGAAACCGGCGCACCGGCGGGACCGCGCATGTAAAAACCGATGATCATGGTATGGCCGCGCATGATCCCCAACATTTTTTCCCGGATATCGGAAATGGCGTCCCGGCGGTCTTTGCTTAAGGCCAGCGAACTGACGGTCTCTCCCGGATTCTTGATATAAAAGGTGCGATCGATGATCCTTCCCTGCTCCTCCTTGAGATCGAAATGGATGGTATGCCCTTCCATGGGGAGGGGTCTCTCTTCCCCCTTTTTCAGGGCCAATTCCCGGATGAACGTCCGGTCCGCTTCGGATCCCGTATTGACGTAGATCGTGTCCGGATCACACATGACGATGGCATTGGCGATCTTGACGGCCACCTCCGGGTTCCGGAGGGCCCGGATCCGCCGGTAATGTTCGGAAGGCATCCTCTTTTCAAAGACCTCAACAGCTTCTTCCATGGACCGGATCCCGCCGATCTCTTGAACGATATCCTCTCCCTTCTTCTTTTCAAACATCCGTCGCGTTCCTTTCTGAAACCCGTTGGAGATTCCGTGGTCGCACGAACCCACCCATTTTGTGCTGAAAAGCGCTAGTACGTGGCGACGATGATATCGGCCAGTGTTCTTTTGGGAACGTGATGCACCCCTTGTTCGTCCCTCCAGTACCGGATGCTCCCGTCAGACCCCACCTCCTCGATGACCACCTGCTCTTTGGGTTTCCCCAGCGCGATCACCAGAAGGATTTTTAAATCTTCCGAGATATCAAACACTTCCCGGAGCTTCTCCCGGTTGATGGAAGCGATCATGCATCCGGCAAGGCCCGCTTCTCGGGCACCCAGGAGGATGCTCTGGGCGGCGATGCCGTGGTCGCAGTCGAAATCCTTGGCCTTGGTGGTGTCCCCCAGGACGATGATATACGCCGAGGGGCGTTCCCCTTCCTTGGGACCCGGCCAATCCTTCAGGTAACCCGCCCATGCCAGGCAGGCAAAGATCCTTTCATTGTGCTGTGGGGTGCTGGAAAGGATGTAGCGCAGGGGCTGGAGATTGGCGGCGGACGCCGACAACCGGGCGAGATTGACCAGATCCATGAGGGTCTCGTTCTCAACTGCATGGTTCTGGTAAAACCGCCGGCAACTCCTGTTTTTACGAACCAAATCAGCGATCATGTTGACCTCCATGACATATCCATTTTTCCTGTATCGGCATGTTTTGTTGAATCCATATCAAAACCTTATCGAATTCATTTTTCAGCTCCTGCAAGGCCTTTCCCCGGTGACTCACCCGGCTCTTTTCCTCTCGGGTCATTTCGGCAAAGGTCTTTTCCAACGGCGGGTAATAAAAGATCGGATCATAACCGAACCCGCTGGATCCCTTGGGAGCTTCGGTGATCCGCCCTTCACACCGGCCCACATAGGTCAGGGCGGCGCCGGTGGGCACCGCCAGGGAAAGGACGCACTCAAAAGCGGCGGACCGGTCGGGAATCCCTTTCATTTCTTCCAAGAGGCGGGTGCAGCGGGTCTGATCCGACGCCTCGGGTCCGGCGTACCGGGCCGAATGCACCCCCGGCCTTCCTCTCAGGGCGTCCACGAGAAGGCCCGAATCGTCCGCCAGGGCCGGAAAGCCAAGGATCCGGGCCGTATGACGGGCTTTCTTGTAGGCGTTTTCCTCGAAATCCCGGCCGTCTTCTTCGACTTTGGGGATCGGCCCGAACTCTGAGATGCTTTTAATCTGTACCGGAAACCCTTTCAGCAGGCCCCGGATTTCGGCGATTTTGCCGGGATTTGTGGTGGCAAGCACCAAAATATGGGGTGGTTCCATGAAACCTTTCGGGGTTTTGCGGTTTTATCCCTTTAAAGCGCTCCATCTATACTTTAGAATTTTATTGGTGTAAAGTCGTTTCGATGGATAAAAAACCGAACGGATACCTTTTGCAGGCGGCAAATTCCATGGGGGATCCACCGTTGAAAGGCTGCCTGGAAGCCCTTTATGCGGCGTATCACTCCAGGGATTTCGTACATCCGGATCCCGTGGGATTTTTATACGCCTACCCGGACCCTTTAGACCGGGAAATCGTCGGAATGATCGCGTCATGTCTGGCGTACGGGCGTGTCCGACAAATACTCAAAAGCGTTTCATGGGTTTTGGCGAAAATGAACCCCTCCCCGTCGGCATTTTTACATCAATCGAGTCCAAGGGCCATTTTTCAAACCTTTGATGGATTCGTGCACCGATTCGCCACCGGGCGTCACCTGTCTTTTCTGCTGGTCGCCATCAGGACGCTTCAAAGGCGCCACGGGTCGCTTAATCGTCTGTTTCTAAAAGGCTTTTCGATAAATAGGCCCACGGTTGAAAAGGCATTGAACGCGTTTTTGCACCACATCCTCGACGCCGCGTCCGGCGGTACCGGGCACCTGGTCCCGCTTCCGGACCGGAAAAGCGCCTGCAAGCGCTTCAACTTGTTCCTTAGGTGGATGGTGCGCCGGGACGCCGTGGATCCCGGCGGATGGGAAGGGATCCCGACTTCCCTCCTCATCGTCCCCCTCGACACCCATCTCCACGCCATTTCCCTCCACCTGGGGTTCACGCTCCGGAAAAACACCGGTATGGCCACGGCCTTGGAGGTGACTCGGCGGTTTGCCGAAATCTGTCCCCGGGACCCGGTCCGTTATGATTTCGTCCTGACCCGTTTCGGGATCCGGGAAGACCTTGACCTGGACACCCTTTTTTCTTATCTTTGCCCCCTATCGCCCTGATGCGGGCATGCAGCCACAAGATGTTGTGTCTTTTCTCTCTTGACATACTACATGGGCTGTTTTAAGGTTTTGGCCGGAACGCTTCCCGATAGCACCGCCTTTTAGGGCGGAAGGCTCCACAAATTCGTATGAAGGAGACTCCCATGGCCACGATGACCTGTGAACGGCTCTTCGAGCTTTTTGACATGCACGCCGACAAAAACGCCCTGGAATGGATCGGGCAGTGCCATGACTGCCGGGCGCCGGTGACCGTCCGGGCCGTTCCCCGGGAAGACGGGATCCACGTCGAAGGGGGCGGTATTTATGAGCCGGAACCGGAGCGGTTTTTCCTGAAATGTAACACCTGCTTCCAAAAGGACCCCGCCCTGGGCCATTATCAACCCTGTGAAGTCTACAGCCGGGTGGTGGGATACCTGCGCCCCGTGGCCCAGTGGAACGACGCCAAACAGGAAGAATTCAAGGACCGGAAGGTCTTTGACCGGAGTCTTTGATCGTTTTCGGCAAACGCGACGAGAAGCCTTTTTCGAAAGCGGATTTATTTCTCGGCGGGTCTTGTTTCACCTTGTATCTGCGGCAAACTCGAAAATCGCTCAACTCAGGTTCAGTACCCAAAAAACGCGGCCACGTATTTGAGCGCTGTAAAAACGATGATGCCGGCCAGCATCCATTTGATGGCCTTGGCGGGAACAAATTTCTGGCAGCGCGCGCCGAGGTACATGCCGGCCATACCGCCCACTCCGAACAAGGCACCCAAGAGCCAATCGGGAGCCACCGATAGATTCGGGTACAGCGGCGCGATGGCCTGATAAAAAGCGACACCGGCCACGGAGGTGACGAAGGTGCCCATCAGGGCCGCGCCGGCCACGGTATAAACCGGCAAACCGAAAAAGGTTACAAAAAACGGTGCGATGATGGACCCGCCCCCGATACCGTAAACGCCGCCAACAATTCCCACGATGAAGCTGAGGGTGAAAATTCCCCAAAAGGAAACGTCGAAGGACTCATCATAGAACGTGTAGCCCAGCCGCTTCAGGTTGAAATGGGTGACCGTCGCGGGTTTGAAGCGCTTTTCCGCGTCGGTTGCCGCACCGCCGGTTTTCGAACGGTAGCTTCTCACCAGTTCCTGAAACCGCTTTTCGCTGTTCGCTTTGTTGTCTTTCTCCGCATTTTTCTTCAACAGGTCGCGTATCATTTTAAGCCCGATATAAAGAAGAACGCCAGCGGCAAACAGCTTGAAATGCTTTGGATCGGGCAGGTAGGCCACCCGCACGACAGCTCCGATGAAAACACCCGGCAGCGTGCCGGCTATCACGACCCAGGTCAAAGGCCATACCATCCGCCCCTCGCGCCAGTAACGGTATACACCGCTCGGGATGGCCACGATATTGAACACCTGGTTGGTGGCGCTCACCGAAGGGTTGGTGTACCCGAGAAACGACATCTGGAACGGCAGCAACAAAAAAGCGCCGGAAACCCCTCCCATGGAAGTGAAAAAGGACACCACGAACGCCACCAGGGGTGGGATCCAAGGCGCGACTTCGATGCCTGCGGTTTGAAAGAACATTCAATCCTCCTTTTCCAGACCGTCTGGCTGCGTTTCTGATTTATCAGGCGTCTCCGTTTTGGGCAACAAATGGCGGGGCAAAAAGAAAATTCCGGCAATCAAGGTCGACACCACGGTCATGGCAATGACCATCGCCGCCAGAAACGAGTGCTGCTGCCGGGTTACGATATGAAAACCTTCATGTGATAGGTGATGATCGCCGAGATGACGGCCAGACCGAGAACAGGGCGGAGATGGTTAATATATGTTCCATGCGGCGTTCTCCTTTCTCATCTGCGGACTGCCATCAAATCGGCGCCGCTTCGAACCGCAGCGGCTCGAACGTCAAATCCACAGCCGCGCCAATGCTCTGGCAGAAAAAAAGCCAGGCAAAATTCTGAAACCCTGCGGGAAGAGTCGGCCTCCGGGCGCAACTTAGTCACCCGCATTCGATTCATCCGCCGGAGACAAGCTCGACTGGAGCATGGCGATATCGGCCTTGGCAGCTTTCAAAGCTGCGATGCGGTCGCTCATACGCTTCACTTCCGTTTCGATTTTTCCACCATCGGCCTGTCGACGGCTGTGGGCCGCTTCCATGGCGCCTTTGGTGGTCCCCACGGTTTCATACAGGCGTTCCTGCGTTTTGCGGGCGAAACCGGCAAAGGAGATGTTCAGATTTTTCAGCATGGACCAACCGATATTTTCCACGTTGCGCCGGACCAGTCCGTCAGGGCGTTGAGCAGGGTGCTCTTGCCACGCTTGAATTGGCCGAGAACCGCCAAGTGAAATCGGCCCTCGGAGTAGCGGGATGCCAAATCGTTCAACTTTTGACTATAATGAAGGAATTGCGGGCCGAGGCCCGAAATTATGCCGGCTGTTTTAACAAGTAAATCAGAAAGCTGAGGAGTTTGGGGGCAAAATGGCGAAGGTGCTGCTTGCCTCATTGATAACCTCCTTGTTGTAGTTGAAGCATTCATTTTGAATGCTCACATCCAGAGAGGCCGTTGGCGCATTCAGATAGTAAAAAACCGCCTGCGGGCCTCTCCATCAAAATCCCACCGAACATTGCTGCCGATAGGAGTCATCAGCCCAGCCCGGGCGGCTAACAAGGGGACTCCATCCCCGATGTTCCCCCCCTAATCAGGGACACGGTAAAAGTCAAGCCGAAAAACGTCGATCCGTGTCCCCCGGAGTGAAGCCTGCTTGTCCTGAAGGGCGGAGCGCTCCGGCAAGGAAAATACCCATTTTAAGATTGCTTCCCTTGACCTCACCTTGAAAGGCAGGGCTTGACGGAAGCGTTCCGGTCATCCTGGAATGTCGGTGCCCCCCTTTCCCTTGACATGGGAAGAACATCCTCTTACAAAAAGACTCTCCACGCCCCCCGGGGGAACAATTCTTATCATGGGAAGAGGAGGTTCCGATGGTTGCGTTTTCCTTTGAGCCGTTGTTCGGACATCTGGATGACCTTTCGCCCTACCGGTGTCTTTCCCGCAAATATGTAACCCAAGGCGATTTTGAAGGAACCCCTGTTTTAAAGGTGGCTCGTGAAGGGTTGTCACTTCTCGTCGAAGCGGCCTTCAAGGATGTCTCCCATCTGTACCGGCCATCCCACTTGCAGCAGCTTGCAGCGATCCTGAAAGATCCGGAATGTTCGGCCAACGACCGGTTCGTGGCCCTGGAAATGCTCAAAAACGCGGTAATTTCCGCCGAGATGGAATTTCCCATGTGCCAGGACACCGGCACCGCCATCGTCATCGGAAAAAAGGGGCAACGGGTCTGGACCGGGTTTTCCGACGAAGCCGCCATCTCGGAAGGGGTTTTCAACGCCTATACCCGAAACAACCTGCGCTATTCCCAGAACGCACCGCTGACCCTTTTCGAAGAGAAAAACACGGGCTGCAACCTCCCGGCCCAGATCGAGCTATACGCCGTGGAAGGGGATACTTACGAATTTTTGTGCATCGCCAAAGGGGGCGGATCGGCCAACAAGACGTTTTTGTTCCAGGAAACCAAGACCCTGTTGACTCCCCAAAGGCTCCTTGACTTCATGACGGAAAAAATGAAAACCCTGGGAACGGCGGCGTGTCCCCCGTATCATCTGGCTTTCGTGGTGGGGGGGCTTTCCGCGGAAATGACCCTCAAGACCGTCAAGCTGGCCACGGCGGGATACCTGGACGGGCTTCCCACCCGGGGAAACGCCGCCGGGTGCGCCTTCCGGGATACGGATTTTGAGAAAAAGATCCTGGAAAAATCCCGGGAATCGGGCATCGGGGCCCAGTTCGGGGGAAAGTATTTTTGTCACGACGTGAGGATCATCCGGCTTCCTAGACACGGGGCCTCCTGCCCCGTGGGGCTGGGGGTGAGCTGCAGCGCGGATCGAAATATCAAAGGCAAAATCACCGCAGAGGGTCTCTTCCTGGAACAGCTGGAGGCCGACCCGGCCAAATATCTCCCCGAACCGGATGCGGTTCAGGAGGATGCGGTCTCCGTGGATCTAGACCGTCCCATGGACGAAATCCGGCAGGTGCTGACCCGCCATCCCATCGGCACCCGGCTCCGGCTTTCCGGAAAACTCGTGGTGGCCCGGGACATCGCCCACGCCCGGTTGAACGAACGCCTTAAAAGCGGGGAAGGGCTCCCGGCGTTTTTCAAGGATCACATCATCTACTACGCCGGGCCCGCCAAGACCCCCAAAGGCTACCCCTCCGGATCCTTCGGGCCCACCACCGCCGGACGTATGGATGCCTATGTGCCCAAATTCCAGGAACAGGGCGCGTCCCTGGTCATGCTCGCAAAAGGAAACCGCTCCAAAGCGGTCGCCGAATCGTGTAAAAAATACGGGGGCTTTTACCTGGGCTCCATCGGCGGCCCCGCAGCCCGGCTGGCCAAAGAGTGCATCACCGCCGTCAAAATCCTGGCCTTCGAAGAACTCGGCATGGAAGCCGTCTTCGAGATCACGGTAAAGGATTTTCCGGCCTTTATCATCGTGGACGACAAGGGGAACGACTTTTTCGAAAAGCTTTTGGGATAACAACGGACTCGTAAAAAAGGCCGGCGCTCTTTTTCCGCTGACGAACCCGCCGCTTGCCTCCTGAAGATGGAAAATTTCCGCTTTAAATATTTACAAACTCATTGAATTCGAATATGCTGAACTTTTTAAATATTATCCCCTTATCCTGCCGCGGATTTGATGAGCGTTTATTCCACGCATAAAGGAGAGTATTCATGGCAGCAAAAATGAAAACCATCGACGGAAACACCGCCGCCGCCCACGTGGCCTATGCGATGAGTGATGTGGCGACCATCTATCCCATCACTCCGTCTTCCCCCATCGGGGAGATCGCCGACGAATGGGCCGCCCAAGGACGGAAAAATATCTTCGGTCAGGCCATGATCGTCCGGCAGCTCCAGTCCGAAGCCGGCGCCGCCGCTTCGGTGCACGGCTCCCTGGCCGCCGGCGCCCTGACCACCACCTTCACGGCATCCCAGGGGCTCCTGTTGATGATCCCCAACATGTATAAGATAAGCGGGGAGGTGCTGCCCGGCGTCATCCACGTCACCGCCCGGGCCGTCGCCGCCCATGCCCTGTCCATCTTCGGCGACCACCAGGACGTCATGGCGGTGCGCCAGACCGGCTTCGCCCTTATGGCCTCGGCATCGGTCCAGGAGGTCATGGACCTGGGGCTGGTGGCGCACCTGGCCGCCATCGAATCGAGCATCCCGTTTCTGCATTTTTTCGACGGGTTCCGGACCTCCCATGAGATTCAAAAGGTGGCGGTCATCGACTATGCGGATATGGCCAAACTCGTCGACCAAGAGGCCGTCGCCAAATTCAGGGCCCGGGGCGCCAACCCGGAGCGGCCGGAATTGCGGGGAACCGCCCAGAACCCGGACATCTATTTCCAGGGACGGGAAGCGGTGAATCCCTATTACCTGAAGGTTCCCGAAATAGTGGTGCAATCCATGAAAAAGGTGGAATCCGTCACCGGCCGGGCATACAACCCCTTCGACTACGTGGGGCACCCCGAGGCCACCCGGATCATCATCTCCATGGGCTCTTCCTGCGAAACCATCGAAGAGACCGTCAATTATCTGACGGCCAAGGGGGAAAAAACAGGCCTGGTGAAGGTGCGCCTCTACCGGCCTTTTGTTCCCGAATTCCTTTTCGCCGTGCTGCCGCCGTCCGTGCGTAAGATTACGGTCCTGGACCGCACCAAGGAACCCGGGGCCCTGGGAGAACCCCTTTATCAGGACGTCTGCACGGCTTTCATGGAACGGAAAAAAACGCCGGTGATCCTGGGAGGGCGGTACGGGCTGGGCTCCAAGGAATTCAATCCCAGCATGGTCAAGGCGGTCTTCGACAATATGAAGTCGAGAAATCCCAAGAATCATTTCACCGTAGGGATCATCGACGATGTCACCCACACCTCCCTTCCGGTCAAAGGCGGCTTGAGCGTCGTCCCCGAAGGGACCGTGGAATGCAAATTCTGGGGGATCGGTGCGGACGGCACCGTCGGCGCCAACAAGAGCGCCATCAAGATCATCGGGGACAACACGGACCTTTTCGCCCAGGCTTATTTTGCCTACGATTCCAAGAAATCCGGCGGGGTGACCATTTCCCACCTGCGCTTCGGGAAAAAACCGATCCAGAGCACCTACCAGATCGATTCGGCCGATTACATCGCCTGTCACAAATCAAGCTACGTGCACATTTACGACATTTTGGAAGGGATCAAGAAGGGGGGGACCTTTGTCTTAAACTCCAACTGGACCGAAAAAGAGATGGAGCAAAAGCTTCCGGCGGCCCTGCGCCAAACCATCGCTCGGAAAAAGCTGAGGTTTTACAACATCGACGCGGTCAAGATCGCCCAGGAAGTGGGGTTGGGGGGCCGCATCAACATGATCATGCAGACCGCCTTTTTCAAGTTGGCCAACGTTCTCCCCGTGGACGAGGCCATCGCTCACCTGAAAGAAGACATCGTCAAGATGTTCGGAAAGAAAGGGGAGTCGGTGGTCAAGATGAACCAGGATGCGGTGGACCGCACCCTCGAAAATCTCGTGGAAATCCGTTACCCGGCTTCCTGGGCCAATGCCGGAGAAAAAGACCGGGCCGAAACCGCCGAACCGGATTTCGTCAAGAATGTGATCCGTCCCATCCTGGCCCAGCAAGGAGACAAACTCCCGGTTTCCGCCTTTTCACCCGACGGCATTTTCCCGGTTGCGACCACGCAGTATGAAAAGCGGGGGGTGGCCATCCAGGTGCCCGAATGGATCATGGAAAACTGCATCCAGTGCAACCAGTGCTCCATGGTCTGTCCCCATGCGGCCATCCGGCCCCACCTGCTCACCGAAGAGGAACTGGCAAAGGCTCCCAGCGGATTTGAGGCGAAAAAGGCGCTGGGCAAGGAATTGTCCGGCTTTTTCTTCCGGATCCAGGTGAATGTCCTCGACTGCCTCGGGTGCGGCAACTGCGCGGACATTTGCCCGGCCAAAAAACCGGCTCTGGTCATGCGGCCCCTGGAAACCCAGGTGGATGCGCAGGTCCCCAACCATCGGTATGCCATATCCCTGCCCGTGCGGGATCATTTGACCAACCGGAACTCGGTCAAAGGAAGCCAGTTCGTTCAACCCCTTCTGGAGTTTTCCGGGGCTTGTGCCGGGTGCGGCGAAACGCCTTACGCCAAGCTCATCACCCAGCTCTTCGGGGAACGAATGGTCATCGGAAACGCCACGGGATGTACCTCCATCTGGGGGGGGAGTGCGCCCACCATCCCCTATTGCGTCAACCGGGACGGCTTCGGCCCCACTTGGGGGAACTCCCTGTTCGAAGATCCCGCGGAATTCACCTACGGCATGTTTTTGGGGGCCCTCCAGCAGCGCCGGAAGCTGGCCGAGCGGGTAAAGGAAGCCCTGGACAGCAACCTTCCGGCGGATCTCAAGGAGGCCATGGCCGGATGGCTGGAAAACAAAAACGATCCCGTGCAATCGCGGGTCTTCGGTGATCGGCTCAAGGCGCTCCTTCCCGGGCATTCCCAAAACCCGCGGATTGCCGAAATCCTGAAAGACGCCAAGCTCTTCACCAAGAAATCGTACTGGGTGTTTGCCGGCGACGGCAGCGCCTACGACATCTCCTTCGGCGGCATCGACCACGTCATGGCCTCCGGTGAGGACATCAATGTCATGGTCTATGACACAGAGGTGTATTCCAACACGGGCGGTCAGTCCTCCAAGGCCACCCCAACGGGCTCCATCGCCAAGTTCGCCGCTTCCGGAAAAAAGACGGCGAAAAAAGACATGGGCGCCATGATGATGAGCTACGGGTATGTTTACGTGGCCAGCGTGGGCATGGGCGCCAGCAAGCAACAGCTCATCAAGGCCCTCACCGAGGCCGAAAACTATAACGGGCCTTCCCTGATCATGGCCTATTCCCCCTGCATCAACCATGGGATCAAGGCTGGAATGGGGAAAAGCCAGGAAGAAACCCGCCTGGCGGTAGCGTCGGGATACTGGCCCCTCTACCGGTATAACCCGGCCTTGAAGGCCGAAGGGAAAAACCCCTTCATCCTCGATTCCAAGGCGCCGGACGGAACTCTTAGAGAGTTTTTACGAGGTGAAGTCCGCTATGCCGCCCTGGAAAAGACGTTTCCCGAAGAGGCGAAACGCCTTCACGACCGGCTGGAGCAGGAAATCCTCGAACACTACGAGCACCTGAAGCGACTGGCGGACCCCATGTCCATCTGTGAAGAAGCCCAAGACAAAGAGTTGCCGGTGGGAAAAACCGCATAAAACAAACCCTTGTCACCTCCGCGTACACCTCCCGGGTGGTGCGGGAAGTCCTGCCCGAGATGCGCTGGCCGCGGTTCTGGAGGAGATTCGTCTGTTATTTCATTTCAAAGCTGCTACGCTGCGACACATTGAAAATTAAAGGCTTGACGGGATGATAATCGAAAAACACCTTGTCCGGCAAAGGATCGCGGTAATCATAAAAAAGGTGGCAAAATGGCTGGATTTGTAATGGGGACAGGTGCCGTGACACCGGAGGAGATGAACATCATGAGCAACCGGATCCGGCACCGGGGCTCGGACCGGGTCGGTGCGCACGTATTTCCGAGGGGACATCTGATACAGCATTATTTGCACGCGGATGTGGGGCCTTCAGGGACGGAAATTCCCGTGCCCCTGGCGGAGGGCCCCCATATCGTGGGGTATGACGGACACATGGGGAACTGGAAAGACCTGGCGGCGTCCCTGAAGGTCACCGACGGCGCCTTGCGGGAAGAAAGGCTTTTGCTGGCGCTTTACAATACCGATGGCGTCGACATGCTCCGCCGGTTGACCGATGCAGTCTTTGCTTTTGTAATCGTCAATAAAGACGGCTTTCTGGCTGCACGGGACCTTCTGGGGATAAAGACGCTCTTTTACGGATACGGCAATGACCGTCTCTACCTGGCCTCGGAACTGAAAAGCATCATCGCGGTCACCAATGACGTTTACGAGTTTCCCCCCGGGCATTTCATGCAGGCCGACGGCAAACTGGTTCCTTTTACCGAATACCCCGAAATCCCGCCGGCGCAATGGGAAACAGACGCCCAGGCCGCCGTCAAAGAGATTCGACGGCTCATCGAAGAAAGCTTTTCACACCGCGTCGATTTCGTCTTCGAGACCGGGAGTCTCCTGTCCGGGGGCATCGACAGCAGCGCCATCGCCGTTCTGGCGGCCCAGGCCTTTCAACAGAACACCGGAGGAAAGAAGCGCCTGAAAACATTTGCCTTCGGCGTGAATGAAAGCCAGGATATCCTCAACGCCCGGAAGGTTGCCCGTCACATCGGTTCCGATCACCATGAAGAGGTGGTCGATTTGAAACAGATCCTGGAGGTATTGCCCGAAGTGATCTACCATCTGGAATCCTTTGACCCCTCCCTGGTACGCAGCGCCGTCTCCAACTTCATGATTTCCCGCCATGCCCGGCAAAAGGGCATACAGGTGCTGTTGTCCGGGGAAGGGGGCGACGAGGTATTCTGCGGTTATGCCTACCTAAAGTCGCTTCCCTTTGATGAACTGTATACAAACCAGATCGCCTGCCTGAAATTTTTGCACAACAACGCGTCCCTCCGCCTGGATCGAATGAACCAGTGCAACGGCGTGCGGGTGGTCACTCCCTTGATTTCAGGCCCCCTCCTCGATTATGCCCTGAAACTCGCCCCGGAATTGAAGCAAAAGCCCGAAGCGGGGGATCGCATTGAAAAGTGGATTTTTAGAAAAGCCTTTGAAGCCGACCTTCCGGATGCGATCGTGTGGAGACTGAAACAGGAATTCTCACAGGGTTCGGGCTCGGCCGATGTATTGCCGCGGTATTTCGAAGAAACCGTCCCGGATGCGGAATTCGAAAAGGTCCGATCCCGGTTTCCGATGGTCCGAAGCAAAGAGGAATGTTATTACTTTAATATTTTTACGTCCCATTTCGGGACCGGAAATGCGGTCAAAACCGTCGGCCAGTGGGTTGCCCTTTAAGGCAGCAGCGCCAAAAGGCCGCGGGAAACCGGGATGCCCTGCCGGTCTTACCAGAGGTTTCGGGAAGGAAAATCCATGGACTCGACAAAGGCCTCCTCGAATTCCGGTTGCACAGAGAGTTCGAAATGCTCGATCTGTTCGGCCAGGGCCACGGCTTTTGTCCAGTGGCTCTTGGACAAAAGGGCCATCCGGGCACCGGCCGAAGCCGCATTCCCCAAAGAAATGATCTTCTCGGCGGCGGTGATGGGAAGGAGTCCGATGCGCATGGCACTGTACGGATTGACGTAATTCCCCAGGGCACCGGCCAGGTACAGGATATCCACATCCTCCGCGGTCACCCCCATTTGCTGCATCAGAATCTTTACACCGGCGGCGATGGCTCCCTTGGCCAGCTGGAGCTCGCGCACGTCTTTTTGGGTCAACAGGATCGGCTGACCATCTAGGCTCTCCCCGGGTTCGGCCACCACGAAATCGTAGACCGGGGCATCCCTCCGGGGGCGGACCCGGGAGTGGAAGAGATCCCCTTCTTCCTGGATTTGATCCGGGCCCAAAAACCCTTCCCTGTCGATCACCCCGTAATGCAACAGGACAGCCACCAGGTCCACCAGGCCGCTCCCGCACAACCCCTTGGCCTTGATGTTTCCGATGACCCGGTATTGCAGATGATTGTCTTCTACCCGCACGCTCTCGATGGCACCGGCCCGGGCAATCATGCCCCGTGAGATGCGGGCCCCTTCCAGTGCCGGGCCGGCGGCGGCCGAGCAAGTGAGCATCCGGTGCCGGTTGCCGAGAAAAATTTCGCCGTTGGTGCCGAAATCCAGCCCCAGGATCATTTTTTCGTTTTCTTCGGCGGCGCCGGACGCAAGGATGAAACTGATCAAGTCCCCGCCGATGTATCCGGAGCGTGCAGGCATCACGTAGAGCATGGCGTCGGGATGAAACTCCAGGCCGAGCTCCGCCGTGCGGAAGGTCACGCCTTCGGTGATGACGGGAGAAAAAGGCGCCTCGGCAATCCCGCTGGGGTCCAATCCCAAAAGGAAGTGCTGCATGGTGGTGTTCCCGGCCGCCACCGCGATAAAGACATCATCCGGGGTGAGACCGTTGGCCTCCAGCAACCGGCGCGTGATCAGGTTCAGGTCCCGGATGAGGATTTCCCGCATGCGCTTTTGACCTTGCTTTTTTTCACGCACATACTGGATGCGGTTGATCACGTTACTGCCGTAACGGAACTGGGAATTGAGCCGGGAGATGACGCTGATCTCGACGCCTTCGGATATATCGATGAGTTTGCCCACCAGCGTGGTGGTGCCGATGTCGAAGACGATGCCGTAACGTCCCCGGATACTCCCGGGCGGCTCCAAGGCCAGGAGGCAATTCCTGTGAATCACGGCGTCGCCCTTGAAATCGTTCCGGCGCAGCTTCCGGTAGAGGGATCTTAAGCAACGGGTCGTAATCCGCATCTGTGAATAGGGCGCCCCCATTGCGGCCCGGAGCCGATAGAAATCCGATTCCGCGTGCTCGATGCTGGGGGGTGTCACCTGAACCGGGTACTTTTCGATGAGGGGGTCGAGATCCACTTCGGGGGTCTGGCCGTACTTGAGAATCTGGACCATTTCAAGTTCGCTGGGAGCCAGATCCGTGTACACCACCATGCTCTTTTTGATGCGTATCCGGCACGCCAGACGCTCCCCATGCTCCAGCGCCTCCGGGGACAAGAGCGCCTTTTCCTGTTCATCCGGCGGGCCGATGGCGGTGATGATGCGCACCTTGCACTTGCCGCAGGTCCCCAATCCTCCGCATTCGCTCTCCAGATCAATGCCGGCCTTTTGGAGGGCCTCCAGGAGAATCACCCCCCGTTTGACTTTAATCCAGCGATCCGCCGGGAGGATGTTGAGCCTTGTCGTTTTGCGGTCCCGTGCCTGGGGATGCACCTGGTAGGGTCTTTTCTTCCATTTCTTTTTGTTTTTATTGTTCCGGGGGTGTTTCATGCTGCATACAGTGTGTCGATCAGCCGGGTCAAAGCGGAATCCAGTTCCTGATAATCCGCCTTCACCACCTGCAGCCGCAACTCCAACGCCTCGGCGATCCGCCGCACTTGGGCGCTCAAATCGGGATCCAGGGGCTGGCGGATATACGTGACTTGCCGGTAGTGCTCAAAATACCAGCGCCGCATCTGGGGATCATACAACTCCAGGGGTTTCCAGCAATACGCATCGAAGTTCTCGACGAGTTCCTTTTCCATAAAAAAGGTCCCGGCCTGATCCTGGATCATTTGTTGAAAGCGTTCGCTGCCCACCAGTATTTCGAAGCAGTGGTGCATGCGGATGCGCGGCACCGCCGCTTCCTCCAATACCTCATCGATGTCTTCAAAGCAATGCCCATATAGACATCCCACCTGGTACCCTTTTCCCCGCAATTTTTTGATCTCGGCCAGGATACGCTTTTTCAATTCCTGGGGCTGCAGGTGCAGGTGTCCCGGAAGAAAGTGGATCTTAAGCTCCGGATAGCGTTTTTGGATCTTCAAAACAATCAGGGCGCTGCGGAAGATCTCACAGGCGATCAGACACGGGGGCATCACGGGATTCCAAAGGGGTTTTCGGTGCAGTCATGGATCCACGATCTGCGGAAACTGCTTGCGCAACCTGTCCACTGTATCGGGATCCAGCCGAAACGGCGGTTCCTTCAGATGTTGATCCACCAGGGCCTTGGCCTTGGTCAGGGGGGTCGGCCGGCCGAGGTCGACCCATCGATCGAATTGCTCCCGGACAGCCAGCCGGGGGTAGAAAAACTCACTGAGCATGTGGTCCACAGTGTGGTCCGCCAGGATATAATTCCCTCCCGGACCCACCTGAGCAATGGTATCGAATCCGAGGGTCTTTTCATTGACCTCGATCCCGCGCAGGATGCGTTCGATCATCCCCAGCAATTCGTTGTCGATGACATACTGTTCATAGGCGATGGCGTTTCCCGAATCGAGCATCCCGGCGGCCAGGTGGATGAAATCGGCGCCGGCCCTGCCCAGCAGCAGATTGGAAACCCCTTTTTCGAATCCGGCCTGGATGTCCGTGATCTTGGCGTCGCTCAAACCGGCCGTGGCGTATATGGGAAGATGGTACCGCCGGGCCAAGGCCACGCACGCCGTGTTGATCATGGCCGACTCCACCGATCCCATGGCCAGATCCATTCCCCTAAGGTCCATGGTGGAAGCCACGGCGCCGTACATCACCGGCGCCCCCGGGGTCATGAATTGCACCAGGGCGACACCGGCAAGGGTTTCTGCATGCAGTTGCGCCAGGGTCCCCGCCAGGGAAGCCGGGGCCGTGGCCCCGGCGATGGGCGCTGGTGCCACCGCCAGGGGGATGCCGTTTTGGGCCCCGAAGGCCATGATGCGCAGGGTTTCGGCATCCAAGGTCAGAGGACTGATGGGATTGGCCATCACCGAAACAAAGGGGCGATCCCGCAGCGCCTGGGGGCCGCCGGCGATCGCCGCGGCCAACGCCACCATCTGGCGCATCCCTTTGAGGGTATCCACTCCCCCCATGACATGCTTGGTGGTATGCCCAAAGGACTGGTAAAAATCGTTCAGATGGTAATGCGCCGGCGCGAGATCGTAGGCCTGGCAGGCGATGATATAAAACCGGATATGATCGAGGGCATCCACCAGGGCCGCCGTATGGGCCACATCTTTCAGCAGGGTGGGGCGTACCCGGCTCTCGGTCATCTCGTGGATCTGAAAGACGCGACCGCCGTTGCCGAAATAGACACGCCCGCTGCCCATCTCCAGGTCGTGGCGCCGATTTCGACCGTAGAGGATGAACCGGGAAGGGGCCCGGGCCAGGTGATCCTCCAACCAGCTTGGATCGAAGCGCACGACGCCTTTGGCCGTATCCAGGGGGTTGCCGGCAGCATGGAGCCGGTCCCGGACATCCGGGTCCAGGATTTTCACGCCCACCCGCTCCAGGATCCTTTGTGCGGTTTTATCGATGGCGCTCAGCTGCGCTTCCGAGATCAATTGCATACCTGCGTCCCTTCTCCGGATGGGAAACCTTCGGGGGTTCAAATCCGTTGCAGCAGCGCCTCGATTTCATCATTGAGTCCGGCATCCATCTCCGGTTCGAGCCGATGCGTTTCCAAAAGGCTGCGGGCTTTGGCGTTGCTGCGGCGGTACAAATCCTGCCCGCCCTCGGCCATCCATGCATCATATCGGCTGCGGTCCAAGAGCTCGGGCAGAAACAACGCTTCTTCGAAATGCTCGAAGGTATGATCATCGGTGAGAAAAATGCCCCTGGTCCCGGCGGATTTGACCCGATCCAGGGCATCCAGGGCAAGGGTCTCCCGGTTCACGGGAATGCCTTTCGTGAAATGCCGGGCCATGGCGATGAGTTCGTCGGCGAGGGTCACCATCTCCAGGGAAGAAGTGCTCCCATATTCCAGGTACCCCACGTCGTGGATCAGGTTGCAGCGGGAGAGCATGGCCGTGACGATGGAAAACATGGCTTCGGCGCCGGCCTGGGCGTCCACCACCTTTGCGTCCGTGGCCCCGCCGAAAGACCAGATCGGCAGGCCGTAAATTTCATCCCGCATGTCGGCCAGGGCGGCCTGGGTCAGGCTCCATTCGGGACACCCGTAGGAAACCACGGTGGATTTCATGTCGAGGACGCTCACATTGGGGCCGAACAAAAAAGGCGCCCCGCGACGAGTCAACTGGTGGATGATCAATCCCGCCAGGTTTTCGGCGATTCCCAGAGCCAGGGCGCCGGCCAGCGTTATGGGGGCGCCGCCACCGGCATTGCTTCCCGACGGGAGGCAGATGGGGATTTCCTTTTCGGCGCAAAACATCAAACGATCCACCACATGGGCCGGAAACCGCAAGGGGCTGATGGCTTCCGAATAATTGAGGATAAAAGGCTTTTGCCGCAGGGCCGCATCGCCGCCGGCCACCATGCAGGCCAGATCATGAATGTGCTGCATGTCCTCCAGGCGATCGGCGATGAAGACGATGGGTTTGTTCGTGTTGCGAAGCATTTCGGCAAAGGTGTACACGTAGATGAATTCGATCTTGGGGATGTCCTGGGGATTGCTCATGGACATGGCAAAGGAAAAACGGGGCAGGGCATCCACCAGCCGCGCGAAACGTCCCGTGTCGTTGAGGACGCATCCCCTGCGCTGGCCGCTTTCCAGGTCAAGGGTGAAGGTGGTGTCCGAACCGGTTCCGAAAAAGAAATGGTCGTCCCGCAACGCCATGGCCTTGTCGCCGTTCTGATCATATAAAAGGATCTGGCGGGGGGCGGAACCTAAGGCCTCCTCCGCCAAAAAGGCGGGAATCCGGAGCCAGTCCGTATCGAAGGGTTTGGCCCCGGCGTCCACCAAAAGCTTCCGGGCCCGGTCATTTTCCATTTTGATCCCGGTCTTTTCCAAAATTTCCAGGGCTGCCGTATGTATGGCCAGGGCCTGCCGGTGCTCCAGCACTTTCAGGCGGGGTTGAAACGTGGGAATCGGTAAGTTGTCCATAACACCTCCTTTGCGTTCCTTTTCAGGGATGCGCCACGTTGCGCCGCAGGGGTTTCGGGCCGCCAGAACCCGGGCTCAGGAAGTCTGCAGGAGTTCTTTGGCCGCCGCCACCGCGGATCCGGCATCCGGCGCGTACCGATCGGCACCGATCTCCCCTGCGAATTTGGCCGTCACCGGCGCCCCGCCGATCATCACTTTCACCTTGTCGCGCAGTCCGGCGTCCTTCAAAGCATCAATCGTCGCCTTCATTGCCGGCATGGTGGTGGACAGCAGGGCCGACATGCCGAGAATCTCAGGGCTTTTTTCGGAAACCGTCTGCACGAAGGCTTCGGGAAGCACATCCACGCCCATATCGATGATGGTGAAGCCAGCGCCTTCGAGCATCATCGCCACCAGGTTTTTTCCGATGTCGTGGAGATCGGCCTTGACGGTCCCCATCACCACGGTCCCCTTGCTCGACACGGTCCCGGCCTGGAAGGCCGGTTTCAGCAACGCCACGCACGCTTGCATGGTCTTGGCGGAGCGGAGCATCTGGGGAACGAACATGGCGCCTGCGGCAAACCGCTGCCCCACGATGTCCATGGCGGCGATCAGCCCCTGATCCAGGATGGTCTGGGGATCGCCCCCCCCATCGAGGGCCTTCTGCGTCTCCTGCGTTGCGGCTTGTATGTTCCCCTTGATCACAGCTTCCGAGAGCGGATTCAGGTCGATGGTCATGATGATCTTCCTCCTTGCAGTTTCCGGCGTGGGTTGAGTCCCGGCGCGTTCAACGGTTTATCGCCAGAAGCCCCTGTTCATACGCCTCAATGAACGCGGAGCAATATTCGTCTTGTCCGAGGAGCATCTCCGCCGTTAACAGGCTGGCCATCAGTTCCGAATCGGTGGGATCCAGAATAGCGGCGCTGAGTCCCCGGGCCATGGCCAACACAAGGAAATGACGGTTAATCTGCCGCCTGAGGGGAAGTCCGAAGGAAATATTGGAAAGTCCGCAAATGGTTTGCACCCCGGGAAATCGGGTCATCACACCGGCAATGGCATCGAGGATGGCGGGTCCCATACGCACATCCACCGACACGGGCTGAACCAGCGGATCCACGAAAATATTGTCGGGTTTTACACCGGCACCGGTCAGGCCTTCGATGAGTTCGGCGGCCACATCGATACGCTCCTGGGCACTGGTGGGCATGGACGTCCGGGCCATGCAAAGGGCCACCACCTTGCAGGGCCGTCCGGCCACCACGGGCAGGAGTGCGTCATACCGTTCTTTTTCAAGTGAGATGGAGTTGATCATGGCCTCGCCCTTATGGACGTCAAGGGCGTTTTCAATGGCCCGGGGATCGGGACTGTCGAGGCAAAGGGGGCGGTCCACGGCAGCCTGAACGGTTTCCACCAGCCAGGACAGATATTCCGCTTCCTTTCCCAAAAAGGTACCGGCATTGACATCTATGTAATGGGCGCCGGCGTCGGCCTGGGCCCGGGCCACCCCCTGTATGGCCCTGGCGTCTTTTCGTTCCACGGCCTGGGCGATGAACTTGCGGCTGGTATTGATTTTTTCACCAACGATGATCATGGGCATGATACCTCCTCGTGCCCGGGGTTCACCGGGTTACAGGGTGATGCCCCGGGTTTCCCGGCGGTCCGGGCCGGTCTCCACCCCGCCGGGACAATGGGTGCAATGACTCGCTTCCGATTTTGACGGCGTGCACCCGCTTGGGGATACGACATTTTTTTTGAACCGCAACAGCAAGCGCATTCCCCGCACCTTGCTGCGGGGAGGCTTCAATAAAGACGGAGAGTACGTTGATCGATGAAAACCTGACGTTGCCCATTCACTGATACCGTATCGGACATGGCGTATAAATGCAACTCCCGACGCTTTAGGCTTTATGATTACAGCGTCCCTCGACCCCGCCTTAAAAGGCAGTGCTTTCGGGAAGCGTTCCGATTATTTTTCCATTGCAAAAAGGTCTCGATTGCCTTATCTTATTAAACAAAGAATAGACTGCCGCAGACATCATTCGATGGATTCGTGATCGTTTTTTAATTTCCCGCCTTTTTGTCACGTCTTTTGAATCTGTCTTGGCTTGGCCGCGATACGATTGCAACCGATGGCAGTCCTCAGCGGATCCGGTCTAAAATAAAAGCGGTATTGACACGGAATCGGTTCCTTTGCGGGGCGAGGCGCCCTTTAAGAGGATCGGCACGGCGTTGCCGTACAAGGATTGATGAAAATAAAGAAAGGAATTTTCATGAACATTTATGTGGGGAATCTTTCATATGACGTTCGGGAAGAAGAGTTGAAATCCATGTTTGACGAATTCGGAGAGGTCGAAACGGTAAAAATCATCAAAGATCGATTTTCAGGACAGTCCAAGGGATTCGGTTTCGTGGAAATGCCCAGCAATTCCGAGGCGGATCAGGCAATCAAGGCGTTGAACGGAAAGCGTATGGGTGAGCGAAATATCAAGGTGAACCCCGCGGATCCGGGGGGCAAGCGAAAACCCAAAAAGAGGCGCTATTCGCCATCCTACTAAAACGAAGTAAAAGGAGGTTTCATGCAAAAAGCGGAAAATGGAAAATTTGTGAGTGTCCACTACACCGGCACGCTCGACAACGGCGATGTCTTTGATACCAGCCAGGACCGCCAACCATTGGAATTTGAAATGGGCAAAGGGGATATGATTCAGGGCTTTGAAAACGCCGTTCGCGGCATGGCGCTCAATGAATCCAAGACATTTACTGTGACACCGGAAGAGGCCTACGGTGACCGGGACGAAAACCTCATGCGGTCGTTTCCCCGGGCCAATGTGCCGCCGGACATGCACCCGGAAGTGGGTCAAACCGTCGTCCTCCAGTCCGATCAGGGCCAACAGGTCCCGGCCCACATCCGGCAGGTGGATGACGAAAAGATTACATTGGATTTGAATCATCCCCTGGCGGGCCAATCCCTTACCTTCGAGGTAACGGTGGTGGGCATCAACGACACCCCTGTCCAGCCCCAGAACGGGTGCAGCGCCCCTGCCGGCTGCTCGCCCGATTGCAGTTGTTAAAACATTATCGTGAAGACCGCCAATACGGCGGTCTTCACGAAAACTTCCTCTTTTTTGCTTTTCCGTCGGAGCGCCCTCTCGAGAATCCTCCCATAGGCTGAACCGAATGCCCGCCCCAAGTCCCGCCGTTCAAGGGCAGGCAAAAATATCTTGAAAAACAGGCGTTGGTGTTTTCTGTATTTGATCTTGAAATTTTCGCCCTCTTGGGGAAAAAAGGAAAAGAGCCGTTTCGATTTAAAGGAGGACCCTTTCAAAAGGCATCACCCGGAACATGGCCGATTCCACATGTCAGCGATGCGGTACCTGCTGCGAAAACGGCGGTCCTGCGCTCCACACGGCGGATCGAAATCTCGTGGAATCCGGGCGGATACCGCTCAAATACCTTTTTACCATCCGGCCCGGGGAAAACGTCCGGGACAACGTGCAACATCGTCTTACCCGGTCCACAGCCGACATCATCAAGATCAAGGGGAAAAAAGGAACCTGGGCGTGTGTCTTTTTCGATGCCTTAAGTAAGGCCTGCACCCTCTACGCGGATCGTCCCTTGGAATGCCGGGTTTTGGACTGCCGGCGGCCGGAAGCCCTCGAATCCCTTTACACCCGGAACCGGCTTTCTCGAAGGGACCTGCTTTACTCCATGGACAAATTATGGGAATTGGTGGAAGACCATGAGCTGCACTGTTCCCTGGAAAAAGTAACGCCGCTGTTTTCCCGCTCCGGGGATCCCATTGATTCG